>JAZUKZ010000001.1:0-5302 GCA_045643545.1 Candidatus Aphodosoma sp.
AGAAAATATATAAAAATATTGATTATGTTTATAAATATAAATTTATCCTTTAAACTCTATCTTTATCTAATTAAATTCGTAAATTGACATTTATAAACCTTTGCTATTTATATTTAAAATAATTATCAAAACATTTGTGTATTAAAAATAATATTTCTAAATTTGTACAGAATTTCAAAGAAGGGCAAAAATGCCCTCTTTACATTACTGATCATAAAATTTCATTACGATTATGTCGGATAAAGAGCGTGTCGAAGCGATAATGTCGCATTACCATTTGAACAATGTTGCCTTCTGCAATAAGGTTGGTCTCAACCAGGCAACACTGTCTAACATTCTTGGTGGTCGTACTAACCCATCCCTTCCTGTACTTCGAAATATCATCGATGCATTTCCTGAGATAAGTCCCAACTGGATGTTCATGGGCATTGGCGAGATGATGAAATCTGATGATGCTACAGTCAGCCCATCCAGCTCTGGAGCAACCCCAATGACTGGCGATCTATTTTCCACATCGTCTGATTCCAATCCTGATGATATGTTCTCTCCGTTGGCAAGTATGTCCGCTCCCTCTTCTGGCAGTTCCACCTCTCGTCCTCTTGCCGAACGCAAACCTGTTGCACCTGCCATCAATGTGAACGACATAGTCACTGGTGTCGTCTCACAGCTCCAGAAGCCACAGCGCAAGATTGTCGAGGTTCGGATATTTTTTGATGATGGTACTTTCGAGACTTTCAGTTCGAGGTAAGATTTTATTCCACACCCATCGTTCAATATTTTCCTGTCAGGTCATACACATATAATATAATGAGGTTCCAGTTGCTGTTGCATTTTATGCTTCAGTGGTTGAAACCTCAATTTTCATGTTCACGTTTTTCTCTTCCTGGTTCGAATCGGTCTCTATCAATTTTTCATGTTGTACTTATCACAGACACATCCTCGCTCATATCTCAGGAAGATAGGTTTGATATGTCTAAATGGAAATTTTTTTGTAAATTAAACAAAAATTAACAATATTAACAAATGTCTATTAAATTAACAAAACACTATCTATAACTTAATAAAAACGCAATAAGGTTTTGTTTGACTTTTTTACCCAAATAGATAATACAAACATCTCTTTTACGTTGTTCATCGGTGTATGAACTCTTCACAAAAATGTTGCAATGTTGCAAATGTTGCAATGTTGCATGCAACAAGAGTTTTGTTGCACGGTTTTGCCTATATATATAAGAAATAATTATGCTAACATCTGTTGTTAGTGTAATTATTTTATATATATAATATATTAAGGAACTTAAAAACTACTTGCAACATTGCAACATTGCAACATTGCAACAATCTTTGTCTTTTCCTAATTTTAGCAGCCCCACACGCATTCACCACGAAAACAACCATATTCAGCCTCAAAAAAGTCTTCCGCAAAACAGAGTGAAAAGTTCCGCAAGTTTGAGGTCATTCTTCCGCAAGATTAAGCTCATTCTTGCGGAAGAGTGAGGCCATGTTCGTGCCACCCTTACGGAGTGGATTGGGGACGTTTTTCTACTTGCTAAAGTATGAGAAAGTATGAGAAAGTATGAGAAAGTATGGTTTTGTATAGTTATGGATATTCAACGTGCAAAATGCTTGGTAGGATAGCCCATTTGTCGTACCTTTGCATTGTCAAAAGGAAATAGGAAGAGAAGCTAAGTTCGCGACACAGCCTTTACCCAAGTCCTGTCCTGAGATATTAGGAACAAACAAATCACGTTAAGCAAGATTGAACTGCCACCTCTGAGGAACACAATAAGATACCGAATTTTTTTCTTTTGGTTTTATTTGGAGTTTATGAGATAAATTGTTACTTTTGCAAAAAATATTAATCATATCAAAATTTCAATCGTTATGAAGAAAATATTAACCATCATGCTCGCAATGTGCATATCGGTATGTGCAGGAGCTGCAGACTTTGCCATCAAGAAAAATGGGGAACTCTATTGGCTGTCGAAAGGTGAAAAGTTAGCTGCCGGTTCTGAACTTGCAACAAGATTTGGACTCACGCTGGGCAATATAGTCCATAA
This sequence comes from Candidatus Aphodosoma sp., assembly GCA_045643545.1. GTDB lineage: Bacteria > Bacteroidota > Bacteroidia > Bacteroidales > Paludibacteraceae > Aphodosoma. The sequence continues at coordinate 2,061 of JAZUKZ010000001.1, forward strand.
CGGAAACACGCTCACGCTGACCAATGTGGAAGCAACATTTGATGAAATCCGTGTTTCTGGCGAATCTGAAACTTATATTGAGCTCGTCGGTCGTACGACACTTACTACCAGTGGCACAGGAATCACCATCGGAGTGAACGATGAAAGCAGCAGTTCCAACGTAACCATCATGGGTAAGAGCAAGAACAGTTCGCTGACCATCAAGGGGGCATCCGGAGTTGACAATGCAAATGGCATCCATCAGTACAATCGGGGCATCCTGACCATCATGAACACCGACCTCACCATCGATGTGCCTCTGCTATCCATATCCCATACCAAAGGTCCGCTTGTGTTCCGGAATACCAACACCAAGCTCATCAACTCAACCCACAATCTCTTCACTGTCTATAGTTCGCAGATTTCCATGTCGGGTTGTCAGCTTCAGGGAAATACCATGCTCTGGGATGGCGCGTTCCGCGAAACGGTTGACGGCATACTCACCCAGTCCAAGAGTGACATCCTCATCGTCGAGGATAAATACGATGTGAAGGTGGCTGGCACTTACATCTCTGCCCGCAACAAGAACGATGTGCTCTACGATGCCAACGGTGCCGAGAAGGGTAGTGTGTCATACGATGAAGAGACAAAGACACTCACTCTCTGCAATGCCAATATCAAGCATAGCGGAACCGCAATCGAAGCTGATACAAAGCTTACCATATTGGCATCTGGTACCAATTATGTCACTTCGACTAACGGACGCGGTATCGTGACATACTCCCACCTTGGCTTCAAGTCCGAAGACGGAGGATACATTACGGTGCAGGCATACCACGAACCACTCGTACACAATACAAGCAAGGGACTGCCGGGCGGACTGTCATTCAAAGACTGCAATGTAGCTCTTAATTCCGAGTATAATGATGTCTTTATCAACTACAGCAACCCGACCTTCTCAGGATGTTGGTCAACCATACCTAAGGGATTTACATATAATACCTCTACCCGTACGCTCAACCATTTCGGCAAACCTATTAAGCAGTTCGTTGTTGAGACAGGAGAGGACAAGAAAGGATTTGAGTTCAAGGAAGGCTCCCTCAAGGCAGAAAGCGTGACCGATGCAAGCGTGACACTTACATGGGAAGCCGAGAACAACAATACTGACAGGATTATGTATGAGGTGTATCAGGACGGAAAAAAGATTAAAGACTATCTGTACGACACTTCATATACAGTCACAGGGCTTACACCTGGTACAAAGTACAATTTCCAGATACTTGGACGCTGCTACAATATTCTGAGGACAGAAGTCAAAAGCGTCACGACACTTCCTGAGGAAGATTTCCGTATCTGGGTATTGGGCACACGAGTCACGAGTGCCAACTGCGACAACATACCTTTCAATGGCACAGGAAGGATAAGCTACGATCCCGCAGCGCAGCAGCTCACCCTCGATGGTGTAACATATAATGAAAGTACAAGTTCGAGTGAGCCATTCATCTTTACCGACCTTCCTGCTCTCCTCGTCATGGCAAACGGTGAAAACAAGGTGACTTTCGACATTTCGAGTGCAAGCAACCTCCATGCTATTCAATCCGCAGGGTCTGTAGAGATAAGCGGAAATGGTTACCTCAAGTCATCACTGACATTCAACGAAGCTATCAACAGCAAAGGCAGAAGCATAATAATGTGTGACGAGAAACTGTCAATCATCAATGTAAGTCTCAGGGCAACAATGATAGTCGGTAATGAGGAAAGCACTCTTAAAATCGAAAAATCCAAGGTACATGCAAGAATATCCAACATCATGCATTGCGATATGGAAGACGAATATGTCAAGACTCCTGCCGACTTGCAGTGGAGTGACAATGTGCACGGATTTGTTAGGGCATCCTCACCTGCCATTGCCTACACGGGAGTCATCGACATCATGCCAGTTCCTGTCTATGTAGGAGGAGTGAAGGTGACACCGGCAAATGCTGACGACATCAAGAGTCAGTACATCCAGTGGGGAAAGGTGTCGTTTGATTTTGAGACAAACACCCTCCATCTCGATGGTGCAAAGATCAATACGGCACCGATGCCGGGCGATGAAATGTCTGCAGGTATATATGTACTTACCGACCTCAACATCAATGTCACCGGTTCTACATCCGTTAATCAGTCCACCGAAACCGGATATGGACTTGTCGGCATCGCTTCCGACATCACGATTACAGGTGGAGAGTTATATTTCCCGGAATATCACTCAAGGGCAATCGTGCTCTCTGACATGAGGAGGGGCTGCAAAGTCACGCTCAAGGATGCAGGTGTGATGGTGACATCATGCGAACACATGGAGCACGGAGGCTACCTCATAGAGACAGACTACAGCGAGTTTGTTTGTGACCACTCGTACTTCTTGGTTACGGGAATGTTTTATGACATGGACCGTGAAGTATATTCGGGTCCTGATTTCACACTCAAAGACTGCATATATTGGCCAAGCAATTCGCGTCCAGGATTCCGCATCGAACCCGATGACAACAACGAAAGCGTTATCAATAAGGGCGACATGAATGAAGATGGCAAGCTCTCCGTTCAGGACCTCATACTCTACATAGAAGCGTTTAATGCATCCACATCCTACGATGCTGCCCTCGACATCAACGAGGACGGCATCATCAGCCAGGAAGACGTTGACGCTCTTGCTGACAGCATACTCAAGTAACCCTCTATTGGGGCATAGGGACTGCCAGTCCCGCTAATCACAAAAAACGAGGTTCGTTCACCAATGACGAGCCTCGTTTTGTTTGTTGCAAATGTTGCAAATGTTGCAATGTTGCAAATGTTACAATGTTACAATGCGTTTTGAGTAAGTAAAGATAGTGACCGGGATGGGACTCAAACCCATGACCTGCAGAACCGGAATCTGTCGCTCTATTCAACTGAGCTACCGGGCCGTGAAAAATGAAGAGGGGAATGGGCTCCTCTCTTCATTAGAATATAGATTGATGTTTTCTGAAGGATTAGAGACCGAGGTCAGCCTTGATAGCAGCGCACTTCTTCTGTGCCTCAGCACATGCAGAAGCGTAGCAGTTAGCGCAACCCATCTCGCCCTTAACCTCAGTGTAGAACTTAATCTTTGGCTCTGTACCTGAAGGACGAACAGAAACCTTGATGCCACCTTCTGTGAAGTACTGGGGTACGTTAGAAGTTGCAGGCATGTCTACGTCGCTTACGTTACCATTAGCATCAGTCTGCTTGAGTGTCTTGAAGTC
>JAZUKZ010000002.1:0-127142 GCA_045643545.1 Candidatus Aphodosoma sp.
ACCATTTCCGAAATGGAAACGGACAGAAGGACCATAGTCTTCTGTTTGAACAATAGCTGTGTCTATATAGAAATCAACGACATGTTTATATAGGCCGATTACTCCGGTCGAATAAATCGTATCATAATATAAATTGCACCATCCTTCATTTTGTTCTACGGGTTCTGGCCCTTGAGGTGTTTTACATGCTACAAAGAATGCAGCAACCATAACAACAACTAAATACTTTGACTTTTTCATAACTTTATGTTTTTAATTAATAAATATTGAATTTCTTCCGAGGCTCCCGAAATGGGCATCTGGGGGAAGAACTATATTATACAAATGTGTGGTCGGAAATGGGGCGTTTTTTCGGTTTTGCTTTACAAAGTTACGGCTATTTTTCGTGCCCTCCAAATTTTTTTGTGACCGTTTTTGACCGCGGACAAAATTTTTTATGTCTGCATTTTGCGGGAAATCAGACTGTTATGAAAAATGGCTTAAAAAAAGATGACCGTTTTTGACCGCGGGGTGTTTTTTTGATGAAAAAATGCGAGGCTGAGGACCATTTTTTCGGCATGTCTGTCAACAAAGCGTTTCTGGGGGATGAGTATCCGATAATTCTGCTATTTAATGGGAAAATATAGATTATTCTAAGATAATAAAAAGCAGGGACTGACAAAAAATGCAGTCCCTGCTTTTTATTGCATGATATGCTTTATCGTGCGTCAGGCGTTTTGACTTTATGTGAGGTCAGCCTCCTTGTAACCTGTGATGGCAACATATGAGCCGCGGTCGAATCCCTGCATTGGGTTTTCTATTGTCGTATGAGAATAGAGTGGATCGAACGTAAGGGTTTGCATATAGGAAAGGTTTTTGAGTCCATTTGCCTCCATGACGGCCGATTTATCAGCCGTGGTGCGCCAAAAAGCAGACTTAACTAATTCTATAGGATATGGATTCTTAGGTCGGCAACCATCCAGAAGCGGATGATTCCATGTGCCGACAGACAGAGCGAGGTTGTAGATGAGGCCATATGGACTCTCTTTAGGCACATCTATCACAACCACCTTACCACCTGGACGCAATGCACGTATAGCCTTGCGGATAGCGAGGTCAAAATCCTGCATGTAACATGGGCAACCGTTCATCAGCACGGTGTCGTACAGCTCCACGCCATAGTCAGCCTCTTCGGCGGTATTGATTTCCACATCAAATCCGCGCTTGCGAGCAATGGCCGCCATGCCCTCGGCAGGTTCGATGCCGTGGGTGATACGGATGTTGTAGCGATCAGCCAGTAGAGTTTCAAACAAGGCACTTCCGCAGCCGATAGACAAAATGTCTCCGGCATTTTGGAGAGTAGCCGCAACCAGACGAAGTTCCGTCTCAAGAACATTGATGTTCTCCATAAACCAGGCATCATATTCCGATGCAAATTGGTCAAACTTTAAATAAGCTTTGTTCATTTTTTTCTTTGGCGGCATTACCCGCCCAAGTTCAAAGGGTGTAATCTCAGCCTTCAATGAAAGCCCCCCAGTTAATATTTAGAGATATTTTTATATTTGAAATGCAAAGGTAGTGAAAAAAAATCATATACGCAAGCGATGGGCAAAAAAAAGTGAGATTCTGATAAGATTATTTGCATATTTTGTTTTTTGAATTTTTGCATTTGAGATTTTCGTAATGGTATAATAAAAAAAGTGAAAATATTGGCATTTATATAACAGGCTGGCAGATAATTTGTTATGAGATTTTGATGTAAAAAATAATTCGAATTGTTGCGAGAAGAGCAAACATAGAAATTGTAAAAATTTGTTTAATAGTTTATATTGTTAATCTATGGTTCAGCTATTGTTTGAGAGATGGGTGAAAGAGGAGGCGGGAAAAGTGAGGAAAGATTTTTGCTGTGGGGTTTGGGAAATTGTCGGAAAAGGTGTACATTTGCAGGCGAAAAGATTCAACGAAAACGAAAAAGGAATATGGAAAAGATTGTTGAGCGAGTTAAGGAGTATGTCAGAGGTTGTGTGAGCGAGGAGAGGTGGAGGTCGGTGCATGGGCTGAGTCATTGGCGGAGAGTGGAGATGTTCGGTCTGAGGATGGCTGAGAAGGAAGAGAGGGTTGACAGACTTGTAGTCAGGCTTTTCGCTTATCTGCATGATTTCTGCAGAGTGAACGACTGGAGAGACATAGAGCATGGGCCCAGGGCTGCAGAGAAGATAAAGGGCGTGAGAGAGAGCATCCTCGGAGAGTTGAGCGACGAGCAGTTTGATGCTTTGAGCCAGGCGATAAGAGAGCATACAGTGAGAAGCGAGCCTTCGGGGGACATAACGGTAGATACCTGCATTGACGCTGACAGGCTGGATCTCGGGAGAGTGGGCATTACGCCTGACCCGGAGAGGATGCTGTCGTGCTGGGGAAGGGAGTTGGCGAGGAATTTCAACGAAAACGAAAAGATTAACGAAAACGAAAACGAAAAGGGCGCCCTGAAGGGCGATGGCAACGGGAATAACGAAAGCGGAAAGGGTAAGGAGAGAGTGGATAAGGAGTTGATGGGGAGGGTGCTGGATTATGTGGATAAGGAGATTCTGCCGAGGTATGACGCTTTTGACGGCGGACATGGAAGAGAGCATGTGCTGAGGGTGATAGGGGAGAGTTGCAACCTCGCTAAAGGTCAGGATGTCAGGATGGAGATGGTGGTTCTGGTGGCTGCCTTTCATGATTTGGGGCTGAAAGAGGGGAGGGAGAGACATCATATAGTGTCTGGAGAGATTCTCGAGAAAGACCGTTTTGTGGGGGAGAATTTCAGTGCCGAGGAGGTGGGGTTGATGAAAGAGGCCATCGAAGACCATCGTGCCAGCGGAAAGAACCCGCCAAGGTCGATTTACGGAATGATAGTCGCTGAAGCCGACAGAGACATAGAGCCGAGGAAGATTATCGAGCGGACCATGCTTTACGGCAAGGGAGAGATGCCCGGAGCCGGATTCGAGGAGTTGTTTGAGAGGAGCAAGAGACATCTCAGGGAGAAATACGGCGAAGGGGGATACGTGAAGTTGTGGATGCATTCCGAGAGAAACGAGCGGGGACTGCGGGAGTTGCGGGAGATTATTCGGGACGAGGAGCGGTTGCGGGGGATTTGTAGGGAAATTTTTTAACGAAAAATTTCAACGAAAACGAAAACGAAAACGAAAATGGCGCCCTGAAGGGCGATGGTAATAACGAAAAGGAAAAAAGAAGGAGTCACTTCACGGTGACTCCTTCTTTTTATTTGTATTGTTTTTGCAGTTGGGCGACGAGTTTTGGGACTCCGACGGCGGCGCGTTCCTGGATGTAGGTGATGGGATTGCGGATGTAGGAAGATTTTACGTTGGCAGGGTCTGCCGGGTCAACGATATAGATTGGGACATCCGGACGGACGTATGTCGCCAGAGATGCGGCAGGATAGACATTCAGCGATGTGCCTATGATGACGAGGACATCAGCCTTCTCGGCTATCTCGATGGCTTCGGCGAGCATAGGGACCGATTCACCGAAGAAAACCACATAAGGACGGAGAAGAGAACCATCGGGATGACGGGCATCGAGAGACTGTTCCCAACCGTCGAGAGGCACTGTGGCCAGTTCGTCGATAGAACTGCGGAGTTTGGTGATCTCGCCATGCAGGTGAGTGATGTTTTTGGTTCCGGCGCATTCGTGGAGGTTATCAATGTTCTGCGTGATGACATGGACATCGTGAGTCTTCTCCAGTTCCGCCAGAGCGATATGGGCAGCGTTAGGCTTGCAGTTGAGCACCTCGCGGCGGCGCTCATTATAGAAGTCAATGACCAGTTTTCGGTTCCGGGCCAGAGCCTCAGGGGTGCAGACATCCTCGATGCGGTAGTTTGCCCAGAGACCATCAGAGTCGCGGAAAGTGGCGATGCCGCTGTCCTTGCTGACTCCTGCTCCTGTAAGAACGACAATCATAGTTTTATGGTTTTTTGTGGTTGATTTTTGCTTTTATAACTAATTGATTCTCAACGCATGCCCTGTATGGGCCAGGTATGAGAATCAAAGTTTCCCCGTATGGAATCGGTAGCAGCGATTTCCCCAGTGCAGGAGGTAGATGCCTGACGGCAGAGAAGGGATTGAGAACTCCGTGACCCCTGACGGGATGACGCAGATTAGTGCTCCCGAGACGGAGAATATCCGGCAAGGAGAGTCGGTGGCCGAAGAGAAGAGGATTTTGCCGTCCAGAACCGCTACCGAAGAGTCGTCGGCGGCAGTTTGACCGAGAGCATCCCGAAGTTCGGAGAAGAGAGAGAAACCGGAGACCTCAGTGGAAATCTCGCCGATAGAGCCCCCTTCCGTGAAGAGAACTCCGGTCTGTACCCTGACAAAGTCGATGTAGTCCAGAGAGACAGAATTGCCAAGAGAATCGACAGCCCAGTCGATTTTGAAACTGCAGGCGTGAGAATCGCTGTTCGGCTGATTGTCGGCATAGCCCCAATCGTAGTTCTGAAGGTCGAAGCGGGTGCTGTTGCCGCTGATGTCCACTGCATTGCATGGCAGCATAGAGCCATGGAAGACCAGAGAGTCAGAGTCCATCCAAGAAGGATAGTAAGACTGAGAGTGGTACTTATTATGGCGGACGAAGCCCGAAGTGCCGTCAGAGCAGACATAGCGGATATCAGCAGAGTCCGATGCCGGGCGATAGTAAGTGACAGAGAGATTACGGCGGGTAGATGCCGACTCGCTGCCGGCAAGTTCGTACCAAGTATCGTCGGCAATCCCGTTATGGTTCTCGTCGGCAGAGACATAGACTATGCCAGGCTCGGCAGCGCCGATGAAAGCATTGCCGAAAATGGTGAAATTATAGTCGTGGTCGTTGACCAGAGAAGAGTCGAGGCCAAAGACAATCTCGCCACCCCAGGCGCCAAGAGACACCAGGCCATCGCGAGAAAGAACCCGTTCGGCAGCAGCCTCAGCCGTTTCGTCCGTTCCGACGGAAGGCAGAATGTTCACAAACTGCCCCGGAGCCGGACGAAAGTTGAGGACAAAAGCCAATATGACAAAAGTCAGTTTCATTTAGCAATCTCGTACTTCAAGTCATCCAGCACTGCGTAAGTAGGAGTGTTGATGCCCCATTCGCCCATGTCGGAAGAGTGAAAACTGATGTTGATGTAGCGGCATTTCTTGAGAGGAGTGAGGTCAACGCGCTGCCAATCTTTAAGAATCTCAGACTTACCGTCGCGGAAGTCAGCCAGATAGACAATCACACTGTCAGTCTCAGAGAAAGAGGCGCGCATTCCCACCATCTTGATATAGAAATAGTCGCCCTCCTCGAATTTCTTGCTGTAGGCAGAGCCATTGGCGATAGTGCGGTAGCCGTAAGTAGAGTTGGAGATGTAGATTTCCTGAGGATTTACGTCCTTATCGAAAGTGATGGCAGGGAAACCATTATAGCCCTGATAGACCACGGCGAAGTTCTTGCCGCTGAAAGCCTTGCCAGGCATAGCGCTGTACTGATTGGTGTAGTCGCCAGTGACAGTATCAACGAGAGAAGAGAGAGCGAAACCCTCCCAGTAGTCGTTTGCAGCATCATACTCAGTGTTGAACATAGCATTGCCGAAAGAGAAAGACTCAGTGCATGAGAAGCCCTCTGCAGGAAGATTTGACTCAAAATCGATGACCCTCATGTTGTCGTCCTCGACAGGAGGATTAGGTCCAACTGGTGGTTCTGGTGTAGGGCCGCAAGCAACGAGACAAGCAGCAGTCAGAAGAGAAAAGAAAATTTTTTTCATAATTTTTATTTTTTAAAGATTATACAATTCGGGTTAAGTCCCACTTCAGGGATACGATATTTCAGAGAGCCATCCGCAGAGAAACAGAAAACATCTCCATAAAGCACGAAATTCTTAGCATCAGTTATGAAAATCTCCCCAGTGGCAGAGTTGACCTTAATGGAATAAGGAGTCTCAAGTTCTGCGGGAGAGTCGATTGCCCAATTGTCGAAACAGTCATCAAGACAGTTGAAACGGCGAATCCAGTTAGACTGAGTAGTGAAATTATAGTTGTACATATAGAGATAATCCCCCTCGATGCAGAAGCCCAGAGGATGGATGTCCTGGAAAGAGCGGATGACAGTGTCGATCTCAGTGTCGATTTTATGCAGAGTATAGTCCTCAGTACCATAGTTTCCGCGAGAAATCACATAGACATCGCCAGAGCCGGAAGTGCCGATGCAGCCCGGGTTAGTGCCGACAGAGATTCGCTTGATCTCAGAGAAAGAGTTGAGGTCAACAACAGAGACTGTAGTATCATAGTAAGGATAGTCGAGACCTCCGGAGTTAGAGACATAAATCTTGTTGTTGGCAACAGTGAAATGCTCAGGATTCCTGCCAAGAGAAGTCATTCGAGAGACTGAGAGTGAGAGAGTGTCAAGTTCGACAAGAGAACCATCAAAGCAACTGATGTAGAGAGAACCATTGTATGCCAGAAGACGGCGAGGCTGGCGGGCTATGCCGTCGGGAGAGAAAAGAGGGATTTGCGCTATTGACAAAAGAGACTCACCGTCGAGGATTTCTATTTCAGAAGAGACAGCCACTGCGATATAGATTTTATTGCCATATTCAACCATATCGTTGGCAGTGTCGCCCAGACCGCGTTTGTTCAGAGTCTTGAAGATATTGTAGTCGTAAGTCCCATCCGCAAGATTGTAGAAAGCCAGAGAAGAGTTGTTCATGTTGAACAGTCCCTCGGAGAGAATCAGCAGTTCTGCAGACTCGCCCGAGAAAGATGGTTCGGGTCGGTTGAAGTCCTGCAGTTCGCAGCCCGAGAAGAGAGTTGCGAAAATAAGCAATATGTATAATAGATGGTTATGCATAATCAAAACTTATATTGTATTGAACCACGGAACTGACGGCCAGGCATCGGGAAATAGCGGATAACCGCGTAGTTCTTTCCGGCAAGGTTAAGCATCTCAAACATAAGGTTCAGCGAATGCCCGTGGCGGAATTTAAACTCATGCGAGAGAGAAAGAGAATGGTCGGTGTAGCCAGGGAGCCGGTTCTCTGCGTAGTTCTGGTTCACAGCATAGCGGGCGCCAGACCAAATTAAAGAATAGCAGACATTGACATAAGGCGAGCGGAAGCCAATGGAGCCAGAACCCGAGAGACGTGGTGTATATGGGATTTGGTGGCCATAGTCGGGAGCGGATTTGTCGGTAACGTTGACAGCGCGGTTGAAAGTGTAGGCAGCATTAAAGTCGATGAAACAGTCAGCGCCCAGAGAGAAAGAGAGTTCAGCGTTAAGGTCGAAACCCATGATGTCCACCTTGCCATAGTTAAGCATAGTCCAAGTAAAGACATTCTTAGTAGGGTAAGCCACAATCTTGTCATTCACCCGGTTGTAGTAGAAATCAGCAGAGAGCAGAAGGTGCGGAAGAGCATTGCAAGAGTTGTCGAGAAGATACTCAGCGCCGAGATTCACCTGATGAGTATTCTCAGGCTTCAGGTTGCGGTTGCCCACCCTCCCGTAGTAGAGATCGTTGAAAGTAGGCAGACGGTAGATATTCTTGTAGAAAATGCGGAGACGGAAGTTCGCGTCCATAATTGGCTTGAAAGAGAGAGATAAGAAAGGCGAGCATTTGAAACGGCGGATTTTGTCCGGAGAGTCCTGAGTGATATCCTCAACGAAATTAAAAAGAGCAGAGCCATTGAGAGTCAACCACCAGTTGGTGTATTTAAGAGACAGCGCGGCAAGCAGTTGACCACGGGTTGGACGGGCGAAGTCAACTAAATCGGCATCCATGGTAGTCACCACTCCATCCGCTGCAAGAGAGATAGCCAGATCCCTGATTGGGCGATAGAGACCCACCACATTTATATAATATTCATTCTGCAGATAGTGATTCTCCTCGATTCCTGCAGAACCTAGGTAGGCAGGATCGGTGTAGTGAGTGTAAGAAATATTGTATTTCGCATTCAGTTGCAAAGCCCATTTCTGATTGAAGTTGCGGATGTAGTGACCCTGGACAAAACCAATCTGATCCTCAAGACGCTGGGATGAGAAAGATGCTGTGTTATAGAAAATTGTAGCGCCTGGAAGTCCACGCTCAGAATTGTAGTAATAGAGTTTCACATAGCCCTCCTGGACAGAATCCATTCCGAAGAGAGTAGCCTCAGCGTGGGCAGTATGAACATCGGAGTTAGTGCGATGCTCCCAAGAGCAACTATCGCCCTCAGCGTCGCCATATTTAAGCAGATATTTATAATTGCCTTTAGTGAAGAGATAGTCGGCGTTAAGGTTAAGAGAAAGTTTGTCGGAGAGACGTGCCGAGAGAGAAAAAGCAGGATTCAGAGTCGTGAAACTGCCGCCGCGGAAAGAGACAGAGCCAGAGACAGGGCGATTGTTTGAGAAAGAAGGACGGACAGTGTTGAGCACCAGCAAGGCTGCAGAGGCCATAGAGCGGGCGGGGAGGAAGATTCCGTCAGACTGACCGTTGACAAGTTCCAGAGAAGAGAGATTGTCAAGAGAGAAACGCGAGATGTCGATTTGACCATTCTGACCGTCAGCCACAGTGATGCCATCGTAAGAGACAGCAGTATGGGCAGCGCCAAGAGAACGGACAGAGACAGTTTTCAGTCCGCCGATGCCGCCATAGTCCTTGATATTCACGCCCGAGAGATGTTTCAGAACGTCAGAGACCTGGAGAGCAGGCAGTTTCTCAATATCGATTTTAGTTTTGATCTGAGTAGGAGAAGAAGTAGTGTTTGATTTATGCTCAGCGTCAGCCACCACCGTAACCTCCTGAAGGTCGCGGATAGAGTCATTTTGAGCCAAAGCGTTGACAGACAGCGCTAAAGCCAACAGAATAAATAGAACAGGGCGGACAGAATTAGAAGACATCAAATAAATGTATTAAGCCTCTTTCCTCGAGAAGCGTTAAACAAAAGTATGTTCCGGCAGGTCTTCTGACTTTGTCCAAGGCTCGGCTGGCTATTTTGCCTTCCCAAAGTGATTATTCACCTCAGTGGCTAAAGATGCTGAATGGGCCAGCGGGCTTGAAAATATGGACTTACAGCAGCGGGACTGTTTAGGATTCTCACCTAATTCCCTTTTAATCAACGGTATAAGAAATATATCGTTATTGAACCGTAACGAGTGCAAAGGTAGATATAATTTTTGATATGGCAAAGAGAAAAGGGAAATTTTTATCAAACTTTTTTCTATGTTATTACGGAAATGCAGGGGTGGGGATGAAAACAGCCGGGACTGACAGAGACAGTTCCGGCTGTTTTTCGCTTGAAGAGGGTGATTAGTTACATAAAGACACCTAAGTAATTGAAAATAAATAAGTTAAACTATGTAAAATGCTTGCACAGTTCAAAAAAAAGTATTATATTTGAACATAAAATAAGTGTGCAACATATATGCGTAGCAGTAAATTAGAACAAAAAATTAGTGAAAGTCAGGAAGTACTTTTTGCCGACCTGTTTAAAAGTTACAGATGGGGCAAAGTATTAGTATGTCCTTATTGCGGTAGTATCAATATTTACACCTGCAAAGGTAGGTATAAATGCCGAGACTGCCAAAACCGTTTCACTGACAAAACAGGTACAATAATGCACCATTCAAAAGTGCCTGTATGGAAGTGGTTTAAGTCATTTTATTTGCTTATGAGAAATAACGGTATTTCATCCATTGAACTTTCCCGTAGTATTCAGGTGACACAAAAAACGGCGTGGATTCTACTACAAAAGTTGCGTTATGCGTTAAACTGCAATGACGTTTTATTAAATGGAATAGTAGCACAGGATGAAATGTATGTGGGTGGTAGTTGGAGTTACAAACACTATGGGAAGAAACTTTTACATTTACGCAACTTTGGAATTATAGACGATGACGAATGTGACTACACTAAAGAACAATTATTCCAAGGTGTATCATTGACCAAGCACCCAGTATTTGGAATGATTGACGATGATGGGACTGTTGTGTTGCAGTCAGTGCCTAACCCATGCGAGGGGAAAAACCTTATGAAAGTCATTGAACAACACAACGGAAATATAACACATTGTGTAGCGGATGAAAGCCAATTATATGATAAATGGGGAATCCCTATAACCCGTATGAATCACAGCAAAAATAAATACAAGTCATGTGGTCTTAGTAGTAATGCCATTGAAGGCGTTTACAGTCATTTTAAGCGGCGTAACGTGGCAACGTATGTACACCAAACGGAACAATTTTTGCAGTTGTATCTAAACGAATTTTGTTTTAAATGGAATTGTCGTAAAAAAACTTTTGAGGAAATTTCTTATATTGCTTTCAAAAAATTTTCTTCATGCAAAATAACTTTAAGGGAAATAAGGGAATATAACCCATTTATACAGTTCCACACTAAACCACGCCCACGTGAATTATTTGAAAAGGCTATTGCACAGGTGGCTACAAGTGGAAGTATTGTAAGTTCTATTGAAGTGAAGGGTAAGGTGCTGAGACGGGGCAAAGATTGGTAAGGTGTTGTAATATAGTACTTTGTCAATGGTCAGGTGAGACTTTAGGCAGGGGACAATGAGTTTGGCATGTGTCAGTATGTATATATGTGCCCATATATGTGCCTTGAAGAGGGAGGTGTTTCTATGGTTCTGCTATCGTTCTGCTATCGTTGTGCTATCGTGCAGCTATCGTTAAGCTATCGTCTTTTGGTTGGATGAGGCGGGACGGGGAAATGGATGGAAATGGAGGGTGAGAGGGGTGGAGGGAGAAATGGGTAGGGATTTGGTGGAAATGGCAGAGGTTATGACAGAATGGCAGAGAATTTTGGGGCGGTTGTGCGATTTTGGCAGATGGTTTGTGCGATTGGGGAGGATGGCATAGAAAATGAAGTATGGGAAAAGAGAAAATAAAGTTTTGGGAAATAAAAACCTAAATAATAATATAATGAATACAGATTTTTTAGACCGCTATGCCATCAACCTCAACGAGAGGGCAAGAGAGGGGAAACTTGACCCAGTGATAGGTCGAGACGAAGAGATAAGAAGAGTCCTTCAGATACTGTCCAGAAGGACAAAGAACAATCCGGTGCTCGTCGGTGAGCCGGGAACCGGAAAGACAGCCATTGCCGAAGGTTTGGCCCAGAGGATAGTAAGGGGCGACGTGCCTGAGAACCTCAAAGGCAAAGTGATTTATTCGCTTGACATGGGAGCCCTGATAGCCGGAGCCAAGTACCAGGGAGAGTTTGAGGAGAGACTCAAAGGAGTGATAAACGAAGTCGTCAAATCAGACGGAGAGATGATACTCTTCATAGACGAGATTCATACCCTTGTGGGTGCAGGGAAGAGCAGTGGTGCCATGGATGCAGCCAATATACTCAAGCCAGCGTTGGCAAGAGGAGATCTCAGGGCTGTCGGAGCAACTACATTGAACGAATATCAGAAATACTTCGAGACAGACAAAGCATTAGAGAGACGTTTCCAGAAAGTCATGGTCGATGAGCCTGACGAAGAGGCAGCCATCTCCATACTCCGCGGATTGAAAGAGAAATACGAGAACCATCACAAAGTAAGAATCCAGGATGACGCCATCATTGCTGCAGTCCAGTTGTCAACGAGATATATCTCTGAGAGATTCCTGCCAGACAAAGCCATTGACCTTATGGACGAGGCCGCGTCGAAGCTGAGACTCGAGATGAACTCCAAGCCAGAGGAACTCGATGCCCTTGACAGAACCATCACCATGGTAGAGATAGAAAGAGCAGCCATCAAAAGAGAAGACGACGAAGAGAAACTCAAGAAAATAGACGAGAAACTCAAGACACTCAAAGAAGAGCAGAAACGACTTAACTCCAAGTGGCAGAGCGAGAAAGACCTCATAGACAGCGTGCAGAGCAGAAAAGAGAAAAAAGAAAAGTTGAGATTTGAGGCAGAGCAGGCGGAGAGAGACGGCGATTTCGGAAAAGTGGCAGAAATACGATATGGCAAGATAGCCAAACTCGACCAAGAGATAAAAGAGTATGAAGCCAAGATAAAAGAGTCCGGAAGAGAGATGCTTGTCAAACTCGAGATAGATGCAGACGACATTGCTGATGTTGTTTCAAAGTGGACCGGAATCCCAGTTACAAGGATGAAAATGTCAGAAAGAGCCAAACTCCTTGATTTAGAGACTGAGCTGCATAAGAGAGTCATAGGACAGGAGGAGGCGGTAAGGGCGGTGAGTGATGCCATAAGAAGAAGCAGGGCAGGACTCCAGGATGCCAAGAGACCTATAGGCTCATTTATATTCATGGGACAGACCGGCGTGGGAAAGACCGAGTTGGCCAAAGCATTGGCAGAGATACTCTTCGACGACGAGAATATGGTCACCAGGATAGACATGAGCGAGTATCAGGAGAAATTCTCCAGCACCCGACTCATTGGAGCACCTCCGGGATACGTAGGTTATGACGAAGGAGGCCAGTTGACCGAGGCTGTAAGGAGGAAACCATATTCAGTGGTTCTCTTCGATGAGGTCGAGAAAGCCCATCCCGATGTATTCAACCTATTGCTTCAGGTTCTCGACGACGGACGACTCACCGACAACAAAGGCAGAGTGGTCAATTTCAAGAACACAGTAATCATAATGACCTCAAACATAGGCTCTCAGCTTCAGAATGCAAGCAAAGACGAGATGATAGCCGCTTTGAGGACATTGATGAAGCCAGAGTTCGTGAACAGAATAGACGAGATAGTACTCTTCAAAGCACTGGACCAGAAAGACATAGAGAACGTTGTAAGACTCCAACTCCTCAAAGTGCGTGAAGTGCTTCAGAAGAACGGAATAGAGATTTCCTTCAGCGAAGAGGCAGTCAAGTATCTGTCGAAAGAAGGTTACGACCCACAGTTCGGCGCAAGGCCCGTCAAGAGAGCAATTCAGGACAAACTCATGAACCAACTCTCAAGGAAAATGATAGCCTCAGAGATAGGCAAAGAGGTCAAAGTCGGCAGCGACGGAGAGAGATTGATTTTCGAATAAAAAGAGATGTTTTTTGGGAGAAGAGGTGCCTTTGCGGGTGCCTCTTCTTTTGTTTTATAAGGTGTTTGTAAGTGACTGATACTCAATGCATGCCCTGTGTGGAAAATGGAGGGATTACGGAAGTGATTGGGATGAGGTTTGTGATTGATTCCGGAGAGAAGATTTTTTGGTGAAAAATAGTTGGAAAAAAGTTTGTGAGGGTTGATTTTATTTTGTAATTTTGCCGAATTAAATATTGTCCTCAGAAAGAGGCTCATTGACAAGATTGAATATGAGAAAATTACTTTTGACAATTGCGGCAGTTGCAGTGACTGCGGGCGTTATGGCCCAGATAAATCTTGGCATCAGCGGCGTGCAGGTGGCTACAGAGAAAGTGTTTGATGCAACCGATTCGGCTACAGTGATTTCCGCAGGAGTGCTCAGCGGAGTGCAGACAGGAGACAATGTAGGCGTGGCGGCATCTGCCCATTATGCCCAGGTAGATGCAGACTCCAACATAACCATTACCGTTAATTTCACACTGACCGGGGCTCAGGCAGCCAGTTATGCGCTTGACACCACAGTCGTAATAGAAGGAGGAATCATCAATAAAAGACCATTGTACAACGACTCCATAGTGCTTGACTCAGTGAAGATTTATGACGGCGACTCCACCTGCTTCATACAGTTCAGGGGGGTGCCTTCCAACTACGTCACCCATCACATTCTGACCACGGTGGCGGCTTATTTCACAGATCCGAATGTCGGAATGAACAAAGACGTGTGGGTGAGATACGGTATTGTCGGTGAAGACGAGGCCAATTACATCGCGCCGAAAGATACATTGATGAAATCATCCATATTGCCAAGACAGTTGGTTGTTCAGGGAACTAAAGTCCAGAGAACCAAAGAGTATGACGGCACTATGAATGCAGAGATAACCACCAAAGGAACATTGAAGAACGTAGTCCTTTGGGAAGATGTAGATTTCGACGTATTCTCCACATTCGAAGACAGAAACGTAGGCAATGGAAAAGAAGTATCAGTATTCTTCACTTTGAAAGGAGAAGACATAGCAAATTATTCTGTTCCATCAAGTTACAGTTACCTTGACGGCAAAATCACACCAATACAGCTGACAGCGACCGACGGCACTGCCACAAAAGTAAAAGAGTATGACGGAACCACTGAGGCTGAGGTGCTTACGCCATCGAAACCAGTTGGAGTGCTTGGTAATGAAGAAGTTTACCTCACCACCTTTGCCGATTACGAAGATGCAGAAGTAGGGACAGACAAAAAGATTTATTTCAGTTATACCATTTACGGCAACGGAGCCATGAACTATACTCAGCCAGAGCCAATGCTCTATTGCGAAGACGGAGAGATAAAAGCAGTTGGAGATGCAGTGGAAAGTGCTCAGACAGAGACGGTAAGTGTATTTCCTAATCCAGCCAGCGAGTATGCGGTGGTCAGAGCGGGCGAAGGACAGCATACGGTAGAGATTTATGATGCAAGAGGAGCGAAAGTTGCTGAGACAGAGTTCGTTGGAACGGAAAAAATGATAGATTTGAATTTGAAGAGCGGACTGTATATAGTCAAAGTCGATGGACAGTCAAGAAAATTGGTGGTGAAATGACATTCAGGTATAAGTTAGAAGATATATCCAGTGCAGCCAAGTGGCTGTTAGAGAGACTCGGAGAGAAAAGACTTGTAGTGCTAAAAGGCGAGATGGGGGCAGGAAAGACCACCCTTGTCAAAGCCATAGCTGGTGAGATGGGTGCGGACGAAAATGAGGTAAACAGTCCAACATTCTCCATAGTAAACGAGTATGAGACAGAGAGAGGATTGGTTTATCATTTTGATTTTTACAGGATTAAGAAACAGAGTGAAGCCGTGGATTTTGGAATTTTCGATTATTTCGATTCCGGAAGATATTGCTTTATGGAGTGGGCCGAGTTGATACCCGATTTGCTGCCTGATGATGTGGTGACAGTTGAGATTAGAGAGACCGGTGAGGGCGAGAGAGAGATTAGCATTTGATTTGATGAGTAAAATACAGAAAAAAGATATGAATAAGATTTTGAAAAAGACACAGTTCTCAGAGAAAGTTTTTGCTTTCGAAGTGGAGGCACCGTTGATTGCGAAGGCGAGGAGGGCTGGTCATTTTGTTATTATCCGCTTGGATGAGAAAGGGGAGAGAATACCACTCACCATTGCAGATTCGAATGTAGAGAAGGGGACTATAACTCTCGTGTGCCAAAAGATAGGAGTTTCGTCGACCAAACTCTGTTCGCTCAAAGAAGGCGATACAATACTTGATATAGTAGGTCCTCTTGGCAAAGCGACGCATATTGAGAAATTCGGAACAGTTGTTTGTGCCGGCGGAGGAGTGGGAGTTGCTCCAATGCTGCCAATCATGAAAGCCATGAGAGAGGCAGGCAACAAAGTGATATCAATTCTCGCGGGAAGAACCAAAGAACTCATCATACTTGAAGAGCAGGTAAGGAAAGTGTCAGACGAAGTGATAATAATGACAGATGACGGCTCGTATGGCAACAAAGGATTGATAACCAATGGTATTGAGAGTGTCATCAATCGCGAGAAAGTGGATTTGTGCGTTACCATCGGTCCTGCTATAATGATGAAATTCGTGTCATTGCTTACAAAGAAGTGCGAGATACCTACAGTAGCCTCATTGAACACCATCATGGTTGACGGCACGGGAATGTGCGGAGCATGCCGTGTGACAGTAGGAGGTCAGACAAAGTTTGTATGCGTGGACGGTCCGGAGTTTGATGCCCATCAGGTGGATTTCGACGAAATGATTATGCGACTGGGTGCGTACAGAGAGCAGGAGGCTGAGGCGTTGAAGCGATATTTGGAGAAAGTATGAGAAAAATCCTATTAGGAGTGATTCTGCTCCTGGCGACAGTGGGCATAGAGGCCAGAGAGGTGATAGTGCCCGGAGTGCCGGATAACGCCACCAAAGAAGAGTGCGACTCCATGGAGCGTTACCTCAAGCCGTGCGTGGACTATATTCTCAAGCGCAAACCATCTGTTGAAGACCAGACATACAGGAGAGTGTCCGCTTTCAACCTCAAATGGCTGAGTTGCACAGACAAAATAGTATGCGAGATGAATGATAAGTTCATCTCAGGAGACGGAATCAGTTTTGTGGCCTTCATGGCGTCGGTGACGAAAGCCTATCTGAAAAATCCAGGCGCTGACAAAGTGAGACTGCATCAAGAAGGGATGAAACTCATGCTCAAATATTATAAAAAGAATAAAAAAGTCATGCCTCAAGAACCCTATCAAGAGTTGCTCAAGATGCAGAAGTCCAAGACATTGGATGCGTTTATAGAGCAAACGCTTAACGGTGAGGCCAACCAATAAAAATCAGGAAATTATGACAGCAAAAGAAAGAATGCAGATAGAGCGCGTGAAGATGAACGAGCTCGATCCAGAATACAGAAGCCATTGCATAGAGGAAGTAAATCAGGGACTTACAGAAGAACAGGCATTGCTTGAGGCCAAGAGATGCCTCAAGTGCAAGAATCCGCAATGCGTTCAGGGATGTCCGGTAAACATCAGTATCCCAGAGTTCATAGCCCATATAGAGAACCACGAGTTCCTCGATGCGGCCAAGACATTGAGAAGGACATCGTCATTGCCAGCGGTTTGTGGCCGAGTTTGCCCTCAGGAGCGCCAGTGCGAGAGCAAGTGCATCCATTTGAAGACAGGAGGCAAAGCAGTGGCTATCGGTTATCTCGAGAGATTTGCCGCTGACTATGAGAGGAAAAACAGTCAGGAGATGCCAGAGAAGCCAAAGAGCAACGGAATGAAAGTGGCAGTTGTGGGTTCCGGACCTTGTGGACTTTCCTTTGCCGGCGATATGGCCAAGAGAGGGTATCAAGTCTCAGTATTCGAGGCATTGCATGAGATTGGCGGAGTGTTGAAGTATGGTATTCCAGAGTTCCGTCTGCCAAACAATATCGTTGAGCATGAGATAGATATGCTCAGAGCCATGGGTGTAGAGTTCCATCCGGACACCATTATCGGAAAAACGATAAAAGTTGAGGAACTCAAAGAGATGGGTTATAAAGCAGTTTTTGTTGCATCTGGTGCCGGACTGCCAAACTTCATGAATATTCCTGGAGAGAATCTTATTGGTGTGATGAGTTCCAATGAGTATCTGACAAGAGTCAACCTCATGGGTGCGGCAAGAGAAGAGATGGACACACCTGTGCTTTTCGGCAAGAGAGTTGCTGTGATAGGAGGCGGTAATACAGCCATGGATTCTGCCAGAACTGCGAGAAGACTTGGTGCAGAGCGCGTTATGATAGTATATAGAAGGAGCGAAGAAGAGATGCCGGCTCGTTTGGAGGAAGTAAAGCATGCAAAAGAAGAAGGCATAGAGTTCCATACCCTTCATAATCCTATAGAGTATTATGGCGACGAGAAAGGAAGGGTCAACGGAATGCTTCTTCAGGTGATGCAACTTGGAGAGCCTGATGCCTCAGGCCGCAGAAAGCCAGTGGCAATAGAAGGAAAGACAGAGAAAGTCAATGTAGACCTTGTGATTGTCAGCGTCGGAGTGTCGCCAAACCCAATAATCCCGAGAAGCGTAGAAGGCCTTGAGACATCCAAGAAAGGCACTATCGTTGTGAATGAAGAGACCTTGCAGTCTTCTATTCCGACCTTGTTTGCCGGAGGAGATATTGTCCGTGGCGGAGCGACTGTGATTCTGGCAATGGGCGATGGAAGAAAGGCTGCTGCTGCGATGGATGAGTTTTTGAAGAAATAAGAGCAGGGATTTCAGAGGCTCGTTAATGTTACGGCAATGTTACGGTAATGTTACGGAGCGGCCTTGTTAGGGATATTTATCGAGTAAATTCTTTCGGTTTATGAATATAGCAGTATTTTGTGCCTCGTCGGATAATGTCGGGCAAGAGTATAGAGATTTCGCCAGAGAGTTCGGCAAATGGATTGCCAGAGAGGGTCATGTGCTCGTTTATGGGGGTGCGACAGGAGGTTTGATGGATGAAGTGGCCAAAGGGGCCAGGGAGGAAGACGGCGAAGTGGTAGGCATTATTCCGGAGTCGATAGTAGAGAGAGGCCGTTTGGCGGAGTATCCGACTGAATTGTTCAGAGTGGGGTCGCTTGCCGAGAGAAAAGAGCTGATGAAAGGTTATGCGGATGTTTTTGTCGCTTTGCCGGGAGGTTTCGGGACGATGGATGAGATGATAGATGCAATTTCGTCGTGCAAACTTGGGGAAGTGGAGGCCAAGACCATAATAGTCAGCGTGAATGGTTTTTATGCGCCGTTGGCAGCGCAGATTGAGAGGTTCACGCAGGAAGGACTCGGAAAAAAGAACGACTCGAAGTGCTATTCGATTGTTAACAACATGGCGGAATTGACGGAAGAGTTGAGAGGTTTGGAGTAAAGATGGTTCAGAGCTGATTTTGTAAGTGTTTGATTTACAAAGCGCAATAGATATTAATATATTTTAATATCTGTTTGCGGGTGTGGAAATAAAAAAAATGGGGCAAAGAGTGTATATTTGAAAAAAAATATGTAACTTTGCAGCCGATAAAACTAATAAACAGGTTTATATGAATTTATTTTGGAAAAAGCTCTTCGGTAAACTTCAGTCGACAGAGAAGTATGAAGAAGAGAAACGCCGTATGCTGGATGACTACAACCGCTATGCAGCAGTGAGGGAGTCGGACATCATGAAAGAGTACAACGACCTGATTGAGAGAGTGAAGTCGCATGATTTCGTATCGAACAAGCAGTCGGTAAGCTCGAAGAAGTACAAAGATACTGAGGAGTATCGTTTGTCGCGTGAGTTTGACAAGTTCCAGCAGGACAAAGAGTTGCAGCGTTATTTGGAACTCGCGAAGAGTTGTGCGAGTGTTGCAGATGTGGAGAAAGCAAAAGACAAAAAGATTTTTGCGAAGTTCAATAATTCGTCGGTAGTAAGAGAGTACGAGCAGGTTAAGGCCAAAGTGAGCACTCCTGAGTTCAAGGAGCGCAATGAGTTCTGGGCTAATCCTAAGCGTTATGAGACTACGGAGAATTACAAAATAGAGCAGAGACTTGAGGAACTCAAGAAGAGTGATGACATCAAGTTCTTCTTCGGATGCAACACAAAGAGATTTGAGTTCATTGATAATTTCGAGCAGGTTTTGGATGAGTATTTCGCATACAAGGCGCTCAATGAATCTGCGTGGAAGCCTGGATTCCATTATTTCAGCGACCAACTCAAGTCGGTTCATTCGTTTATCAATGAGAAGCAGGCCAATGCTGGCGGCAAGAACGTGATGCTCAATGGTCATCTGAACATTCTGACCAAGAGAGGCGATACTGAGGGTGCGGCATGGCATCCGACAAGAGGTTTTGTGATGCAGAACTATGGTTATTCGTCTGATGTGATCAATGGTTATGATGTGATCAAGACTACTCATGGACTTTTCCGTGCCAAGATGAGATTTACCGGAAGCAAAGACGTGTGTCATGCTTTCTGGTTGGTAGGCGACAGGAAGACACCTCATATCAATGTGATCAAGTATGCAGGCGGTAAGTTGGAAGTGGGTATGTATCAGGGAACAACAAACCCAACATACGCTCATGAGATTATCCGAGGCATCAATCCGGAGGAGTGGTTCTACTATGAGGTGGCCTGGGGCAAGGACGTAATAGTTTGGTATATAAATAATGTGGAGGTATTCAGGGTATCTGCCAATGTGTCAAACGTTGATTTGTTCCCAATGTTCAATTCATTCATACCAGGCAATATGGCTGGAGGTGATGCGAGCATGGAAGTTGAGCATCTCCAGGTGTTCAAACTGAAGAAGTAAACAAATTTCATAGTAAAGACAAAGTGTTCCTCGGGTGCTCAAGAAATTGAACAGCTAAGGAGCACTTTTTATCATAATGGAATTCGGGAAAGAGAGAACAGTAGTGATAGCCGGTCCGTGCGCCGTAGAGAGCGAAGCGCAGATGGTGCGGGTTTGTGAGACTCTCAATGAATTGGGTGTCAAATACTTGCGTGGTGGATGTTTTAAGCCGAGAACCTCAGCGCATACTTTCAGGGGGCTTGGAAAGGAGGGTTTGGAGATAATGGTAGCGATGAGGGATCGCTATGGGCTGAAAATTGTCACAGAGGTGAGAGATACCAAACATTTGGATTTGGTGGCTCAATATGCTGATATAGTCCAAGTTGGAGCCAAGAGTATGTTCGACAACGATCTTTTGTTGGGTTGTGGTGAAATAAAAAAGCCAGTAGTGCTTAAACGAAACTTCGCGGCGACAGTCAAAGAATTAGTTAACGCAGCAGAGTTCATCACCTCGAGAGGAAATTCGGACGTGATACTTTGCGAGCGAGGAATAAGGTCCTTTGAGACAAATACCCGTTTTACCTTGGATTTGTGCGGGGTGGCATGGCTGAAAGAGCACAGCGGATTTCCGGTGATAGTGGATCCGTCACATGCGATGGGGTTTGCGTATGGAATACCTGATTTGTCGAGAGCCGCAGTAGCGATGGGCATAGACGGATTGATGCTTGAGATTCATCCAGAGCCAGAAAAAGCGTTATCAGACGCGTCGCAGCAATTGAACATGCAGCAGTTCAGAGAATTGTATAGTTCACTTGGTCCGGTGGCAAAAGCAATAGGAAGAGAAATTATATAAAAACAGAAAATATGAAAAAGTTATTCATTTTAGCAGCAGTAATTTTAGTGTCGTTGGCCGCGCAGGCACAGATACCATCAGTTACATTGAAAGACATCAATGGCAACACAGTCAACACAGCAGAGTTGAACAATGACGGCAAACCATTTGTAATCAGTTTCTTTGCAACATGGTGCAAGCCATGCATGAGAGAGCTTGATGCCATCAACGAGAATATAGTAGATTGGGAAGAAGAGACAGGCGTGAAGGTCATCATCGTTTCTATCGACGACGGACAGAACGTGGCAAAGGTAAAGCCATTGGTGGACAGCAAGGGCTGGGAGTACTACACACTTCTTGATCCAAACGGAGATTTCAAGAGAGCCATGAACGTTCAGATGGTACCATCCCTCTTCATCTTCGACGGACAGGGCAACATCGTAGAATCACACACCGGATATCAGGATGGTTCGGAAGAGCACATCATCGAAGTGGTTCGCGAGCACATCTAAGAAATTCGCAAATAACATAATATGAAAAAAATATTGCTAATTGCCGCAGGTCTGGCAATAGCAGTGATGGGCTTTGCCGGCAATGACGGCAAAGTTCAACTGCATGGAGCATTCCAGACCGACATGTTGGTTCCACAGATAGATTCAGCCATAGGCGCCACTCCGGCGACCTATGCTGGTCCGTTTTTGAGCAACAACTATTTGAACTTGAGTTTGAACTCACAGTATGTGACAGCAGGAGCCAGACTGGAACTCATGCACAAGCCGCTTCCAGGATTTGAGAGCGGTTTTGCTGGTGGTGGAGTCAAAGGTATCTATGTGTCAGGAGGTTATAAATATTTCAATATTACCATTGGTGATATTTATGACCAGTTCGGTTCAGGAACACTCTTGAGAACCTATGAAGAGAGGTCGCTTGGAGTAGATAATGCATTGAGAGGAGCAAGGCTGACACTCACTCCTTACAAAGGTATTACCTTCAAGGCGTTAGGAGGAATGCAGAGACAGTATTTCAATTTTGACACAACCAACTGCTTTGGATTCAATTACAAGAAAGGTGCAGTGATGGGATTGAACCTTGATTTAGATATTGAAGAGTGGGTGCCAAAGATGATGGAGAACGACTATCACCTGAGAATTGGAGGATCATTTGTCAGCAAATACAATCCAGATGAAGTCATTATTCCTAACCCAGAGTACAACTTCAGACTTAACCTGCCAAGATTCGTAGGAGCAGGAGAAGTAAGAGCGAATTTCTCCCATGGAGGCTGGGCAGCGATGGCTGAGTATGCGTACAAAGCAAATGACCCAACAGCGAGAACCGGTTATATTTACAGACCAGGACAGTCGCTGTTCCTCTCACTCTCATACTCTCAGAAAGGAATGAGCGTTTTGGTTCAGGCCAAGAGATCTGAGAATATGTCGTTCCGTTCAGACCGCGGACTTGGAGTCACATCAGGAAACATCAACAACCTGCCAGCATTCGGCTATACCCATACATACGCATGCGCATCCAACCTGCCATATGCAACCCAGGCAGACGGAGAGTGGGCGTTCCAGGCAGAATTGGCGTATAAGTTCCCTGCAAAATCCAAGATGGGCGGAAAATACGGCACAACATTCAAATTGCATGGAACATATATCAGAGGTTTGGAGAAGACGCCAGTGGAAGAAGTAAGAGGTTCATATGCAGGAACTGACGGTTATACATCAAAGTTCTTCGGCATGGGCGATGAGTATTATCTTGACGCACACCTCGAGTTTGAGAAAAAGATAACCAAGATATTCTCCATGAAAGCAATGTATATGTATCAGCGTTACAATCAGGAGATTATCAGAGGTCATGGAGAGTTCCTTCAGGCACATACTCTGGTTGCTGACATGAAAGTAAAGGCAGCCAAGCAGGTAACAGTGAGAATGGAAGCCCAGTATCAGTATACCACTCAGTCAGAGGAAGACTATGAGCATTATGGTGATGACTTCGGACAGAACATTTATGGATTGGTGGAGATTTCATTCCTGAATGATTTCATGGTGCAGGCTTCAGATCATTATTATTTCCGCAGCAGACTCAATTATTATAATGTGTCATTCACCTATACTCATGGAGCACACCGAGTATCGCTTGCTTATCTGAGATCAAAAGCAGGATACAACTGCTCCGGCGGAGTATGCCGCATGATTCCAGCGCAGAAAGGTTTGTCGGTTGGTTATTCGGTAAGTTTCTAAACAGAGGAGGATAAAGATATGAAAAGAATATTATATAGTTTGCTCGTGGTGTTGGCAATGGTAAGTTGCGACAAGATAGGCCAAGAGAACCGCTTCATTGAGATGCAGGATGTGGTAACGACAGACAGAAAAGTGCTTTTGGTTGATTTTACCGGATGGAAATGTGTCAACTGCCCTGAGGCAGCGAAAGTCGGAAACTCACTTTTGGCAAAACATGGAGAGAATCTTATTATAGTCGGCATGCATCCAAAAGGCAATTCATTTGTAGATCCAGGAAGTTCCGGTCCGGATTTCGGCACCGACTACGGAATGGAGTACATGAAGATTTTCGGAGGCACTGTAAGTTCAGGTTTGCCAACAGGCTTGATAGACAACATATCAATCAACGGTTCGACATTCCAGGACTACCAGGTATGGGCAGCGGGAGTGACAGAGAGACTTCAAGTGCCATCAGACTATAAAGTCAAGATAATGGCGGACGAGACACATTGCGATGTGACCGTAGAGAGAAAAAGCGGAGAACCTTGCGATGCCGGCATATTGCTTTGGCTGATAGAAGACAGCATTGTAGCTCCTCAGGCCAGCCAGACAGGAAGAATAGACAACTATATGCATAGACATGTGTTCAGAAAGAGCCTTTTGGCGTCGACAGATATAGCAGATCGTTTGGATTTGAATGCTGTGCAGACATCAGACACATATTCAGTGGATTATGAGTTGCCAGAATTTCAGGGAAAACATTTTGCGATTGTTGCGGCAGTTGTCAGAATGGATGGCTCATACGAAGTGCTTCAGGCAGAGGAGTTTGTGTTAAAGATAAAAGGTGTTACTCCAGAACCAGAAGGACCTAAGTTCCTTGTGACATTCGGTGATGAAGTCACAATGATGTTTGATGATATGCCATTGGCAGATGGAGACACCTTGGTCATGACAGAATTCGACCCAGTGATGGAGCAGATGGACTTCGAGGGCTATATTGACATTGAAGGTGACGAGTCATTGCCTGTTTCAATCATAGAGAACAGATACTTTACTGATTTTGAAAATTATCTGCCAACCATGTGCGTGTTCGGAAACTGCATACCAGGAAATGGCGAGTCATCACAGACATGGGGACCTTTTGACTTTGAGGCTGGTTCGCACAACCTCTTCCAAGCACACATGATGATATTTGACCTTGAGACACCAGTTGATTTGGTAGATTCATATACATTCACAGACGGAACAAAATCAATCACAGTATATGTAGTGTTTAAGTACAACTACTGATAATGAGGAAGTTGATATTTGCAATAGTGATACTGCTCTTGATGGCCGGAAGGCTATGGGGGCAGTATCGCGTTGTAAATGGGGTGGTGAGTACATGTGAAAAAGGAGAACCATTGGCCGGGGCAACTGTTCATGACAAAGCGACAAACGGCAGTGTGATTTGCGGCAGTGATGGATCATATCACTTGCTTACGGACAAAAAAGAAGTGACTCTTGAGTTCAGGTCTATTGGCTGCGAAGGATTAGACACAACCATAGTGCTTGAAAAAAGCGAGATGATTTTGAATGTCTGCCTGAAAGATACAGCCAAAGAGTTGAATGAAGTCATAGTCGTAGGGAACAAATCGAAAATAGTAGAATCAACAAAGACATCCAGCGTCACAGTGCCAATAGGCATGATAAACAGCATGCCGACCTTGGGAGGCGAGAGAGACATAGTGAAAGCCATACAGTTGATGCCTGGAGTTCAGTCCGGGACAGAAGGCTCTTCAGGACTCTATGTGCGCGGCGGAGGACCAGACGAGAATTTAGTGCTTTTGGACGGAGTGCCAATGTACAACATGAACCATGCCATGGGACTCTTCTCCGTTTTCAACTCCGATATGGTGAACAGTGTGGAACTCCATAAAGGAGATATCCCGACAAAATACGGAGGAAGACTCTCCAGTGTGCTTGATGTCGCGATGAACGAAGGCGACAAGAAAGAATACCATGGAACTGTTGCTGTCGGCCTGATTGCTGCCCGTGCCAATGTGGGCGGACCTATCTGGAAAGACCATACGACATTCAACCTCTCCTTCAGACGAACATATTTTGATGTATTGGCTCAACCAATAGTGGCTTTGATAAGCAGTCAGGAGGGTGCGCTGGCTTCCGCCGGGTATTATTTCTATGACATAAATGCAAAAATAGACCATGAGTTCTCAGAGAAAGACAAGTTGGGACTATCGTTCTATTTAGGCGATGACGGCATATACATGAGCCAGAAAGAGAAAGAAGAAGGCATTAAACTTGGTACGAACTGGCGATGGGGCAACATAGTGACTGCGTTGGACTGGAGGCATAGGTTCAACGAAACTCTCAATTCCAAGATGACCGTAGCCTATACACATTATAAATATAAGCTTGGACTCAAGGAAGAGATGGCAGAGGATGACTTTACGAACAAATTCGACATGGGTTTCAACTCGCTGATTTCCGATGTCATGTTCAGATATGACTTCAAGTATGTATCCAAGAACGAGAAACATTTCGTGAATTTCGGAGCAGAGTACACCTATCATTATTTCAAACCCTCAGTCATGTCAGCCGTGCAGATAGAGGCCGATGTGCCTATCATGGATATGGACACCACATTCGGCAACAAACCCATTCACAATCATGAGGCTGCTGTTTATGCCGAGGAAGACTGGCATATTCATGAATACTTCAAGATGAAAGTAGGGTTGAGGGGCGCACTATACAATTCGAACGGAAAGAATTATTTCAGTCTTGAGCCTCGAGCCGGAGTGAATGTGACGATAGTTCCGAAACATCTGTCGTTCAAAGCATCCTATTCATATACGACACAGTATGTCCATCTGCTGACATCCTCAAACGTCACATTGCCTACTGACCTATGGGTGCCAGTTACAGAGAATGTACCGCCGATGAAGTGTCATCAAGTGGCAGGAGGATTCTATGGATTTTTGCCTTGGGGCGATATAGAGATGTCCGTCGAAGGATATTACAAGAAAATGTCAAATGTAATTGAGTATAAAGACGGAGCATCATATATCTCCACAAACGGTGACTGGGAAGACAAAGTAGTGGTTGGAGACGGATGGAGTTATGGAGTGGAAGTGTTGATACAGAGAAATATAGGCAAGTTCACGGGTTGGATAGGCTACACATGGAGCAGAACCATGAGACGTTTCGACAGAGAAGGAATGATGATTAATGGCGGAAAAGTCTTTCCGGCAAAGTATGATAGAGAGCATGATTTGTCGATTTGCCTTCAGTACAGACCTATAAAATTGCTTGATGTCTCAGCGACATTCATTTATGGAACCGGAACTTGCGGAACCCTGCCGTTGCAGACAGCACCGGACGGGACGACCATCGTGACAGACAGGAACAACTTCAGAATGCCCGATTACCACAGACTGGATTTAGCAATGAATTTCCATTGGGACAGAAAAATGAAGAAAGACGGAAGTCAGAGAAGATATGGAGAGCATCAGTTGAATATAAGTTGTTACAACGTATATAACAGGAAAAACCCATTTGTTGTATATTCAGACGGTGAGAAACTGATGCAGTTGTCCGTTTTTCAGATATTGCCTTCGATAGGTTATACATTTAAGTTTTGAAGATGGAAAAAGTCATATATATAATAATGTGTGCGGTGATGCTGACTGCCTGCGAGACAGAACTGGAGTATAATGGTCCGGGGTCGGATCCGATGCTGTATGTCTATGCAGAGTTGACTGATTCGGCAGGAGCAGAGAACGATATTTTCGTAGGGCACACATCATTTTTTGTGAATGGGATTGATACTTCAAGGTTGGAAGATGCAGTGATTGAGATTGCCCGAGGCGATGGCGATTTCGTCGAGACTGGGGCAGAGTATGTGACTCCGGGAGATTTGAGACCAGGAGAGCAGTTGAGGCTTAGGGTCAATCAGAAAGATTTCGGTACGGCTAATGCTATAGCCGTATGCCCGCCAAAGATTGATGTTGAAATTTTGAGTGTGGAAGAAAAAAAGACTAAGAGCAGGGCCAGAAGTTTTGATGTCAAGATGAAGTTTTTGTGTGATGGGGTTGAAATTGCCGGGGATTTTTATTGGCGAATTCTTGTTTATGCCCATAATAGTCACGTTTTCCGTGGGGATACTGTTCCTGGGAAAGAGTCTATGTTGTGGGAGTCGGATGATCCTGTTCTGCAATATGATGATGCTGAGGAGAATATTGATATTTGGAATGCGCTTTTTGGAGATCCAATGTTTGGTTATCAGCCGATAAAGTTGAAAGATGCTGAATATGAGGCTGAAATGACATTGAATGGACTTGATGATTATGCTGTTTATTATGCGAATTCCAGTGGAGATGTGGAAAGAAAAGCCGATATGTATGAATGGATTGACTCAATAGAGTTAGTTATAGATATTGCATCCGAGGATATGGTTAAGTATCTGGATGCTAAGGAAGAATGCGGAGATATGGCACTGAATTTGTTTAAAGAGCCAAGTTTGATGTTCACGAATATGGACAACGGGACTGGTCTTTTTGCGATAAAGTCTAAAATTAGGAAAATGATAATATTGGAGGAATGAGAAAGCTGTTGATAATAATAGCGTTAGGTGTGCTGATGGGGGCATGCAAGAAAATTGAGCCGATAACATCGAAAGGCGAGATGAGTTATGACGGCAGCAGTTATGCGTTGAAAAACATGCGAGTGGACCATGTCGGCTATAGTGACGAAGGACGTTTTGTGCTGAGAGTGAGTCTCGCGCCAGGAACTTATAAAAGGTCGATAAGCAGTGCTACCGGATATGGAACCTTTTTGGAGTTTTATGTTCTTGCTGATGAAAACGACTTGGTGACAGGAAGTTATGATGCCTTGGAGAAAGACAGCGCGTCTGTGATAATGAGTATCGGAGAGGGCAGCGACACATTGTTCTGCGACAGAATTGTGGCGATGACATTGAAAGAAGAGCCCGCAGACAACAACTTCAAGAAATTTGAGTTTACACTGTCGACGGAGAGCAATAAGACTGTAACCGGTTCATTCATAGGGACTCATATTGTCAATTATACCGTTGACCAGCCATCGGTGGGAACATTGAGTTTTGATACCATAGAGTGCCAGTTGGCCAGACCAGTGATTTATAAGTTGGGCCACCTTTTTACTGAAGACTGCAATTATTTCCGGTTGGTGTTCTTCTCGACCGATGCGCGTCTCGGCGATGACGGAAGTTTGAAAAACGGAGTGTGCTTTTTTGCCGGTATTCACAGTATTGCCGAAGAAGAGCCATTTGCCGGCGAATATCCAGTGTCGCTCGAGCCATTGAACCAGACATTGTATTATGGTCATAAAGAGGGGAATATGTTTTGGGGGACATCGTGGATGGTTGTGAAATCCGGTTCGACGGTTGGAAAAGCGAATATTTTGGAGGGTTCGATGAATTTCGTGTCCTTCAGGAAGATGGATTTCCAGTTGAAAGACCAGTTGGGCAATGAAGTGACTGGAAGTGTGGATTATTGACCGTCAGTCCCAGTTGCAAGTCTCACTTTCTCTTTTTCTACGTTTCTACGTTTCTATGTTTTTATGTTTTCGTTTTTGGGGGATTTGGTTCAAAGGTTCAAAGGTTCAAAAGTTCACTTGCAACTAATGAAATTTGTTGTCGTTTTTCGATAAGTTTAGGGGCTTCGTAAGTTGCTGATACTCAATCCATGGTTCGATGGAGGCTCGTATTTGGCTGCTTTTTGGGGTATTTGAGGATAGAAAAAATAAAAATGGCTGATTCTTAGAGAGTCAGCCATTTCTATTTTTAATGATTTTATGTTAACGTCAGTCTTGGCGTGATTTTTTATTTGGATGCCTGAGGGCGGTCGAAGAAAGGGTTTTTGGAGGTGATTGAGATTGGGAGCACGAAGAGCGGTGCGCATCCTGGGAGTATGTTGAGGTTCATGCAGGCGAGGCCGGCTGTGAACATTACTCTTGTGTCGATGCGGGCGTCGGCTGCTGCGGAGCATGCTGAGCCGATTGCTATTCCGAGGTCGACGGCGTTGAAGGTGCAGGGTGTTTCCTTTGGCTTCTTGCCGCAGGCTGGGAATCCGCAGTGGCCGCAGTTGAGGCCGAGTGGTTTGCGGGCGCAGCCGATGACTACGGCGCATTCGGCCTGGCGGATGTTTCCGGCGTCGCGGACGAAGGATGCGTTTGGCTGTCCGTCGGCGAGTCGGATCATTTCGTCGGCTATCTGGTTGAGTGTGTCGCCGTCGATGATTGCTGATTCGATGTCGTCGGCGCCTTTGCCCTTAGGGGCGGTGGCAGCAGCCGTGACCATTTGCCCGGCTGCTGCCATTGCCAGTTTGTGACGTATGTCGCGTGAGTTTGTTATCATTTTACGATGTCGATGAGTTCAACGTCGAAGATGAGTGTTGCGTATGGAGGGATTTGGTCACCTGCGCCCTGCTCGCCGTAGGCGAGGTCGTAAGGGATGTAGAATGTGAATTTAGAGCCTACAGGCATGAGCTGGAGGCCTTCGGTCCATCCTTTGATGACGCGGTTGAGAGGGAATTCGATTGGCTCGCCGCGCTGGATTGAGCTGTCGAATATTGTTCCGTCGAGGAGGCGGCCTTCGTAGTGTACTTTGACTGTTGACTCGGCAGTTGGCTTAGGGCCTTTGCCCATTGTGATGACTTTGTACTGGAGGCCTGACTCTGTGACTGTCACGCCTTCTTCCTGAGCGTTCTTTGCGAGGAATTCAGCGCCTTCGGCTTTAGCGGGTCCGGCTTTTGCCTCCTGGATTTCGGTCATGATGCCCTGGAAGTAGTCGCGTGCCTGGTCGGTGGTCATGAGGGCTTTTTTGTCGGCTTTGATTGCTTCGATTGCGCCGCGGAGGATTGCGTCAGGCTTGACTGGGAGTGATGGGTCGTCGAATTCGGTCATGTCTCTGAATTGGTTGGTGAATCGGAGGCCGATTTCCATTCCGGTGATGTAGAGCATGTCTTTTTCTTTTGCCTGAAAGCCTTTGTCGAATCCTTTGATGAATTGTTTGATGTTATCGGTAGTGGTGTCTTCGCCGAGGACGTAGGCGCGTGCCTGGCGGCCGTTGAGGTAGCCGAAGCACATGTTGAGTGTGTCGACCTGTCCGGCAGTTGGGTTGGCTGGAACGCCTGTTTTTGCTGCTGACATCATGATGTCCTGAACATACTGCATTGCCTGCTCGCCTGTGAGTGTCCAGTCTTGGTTCTGGATGCTGAGGTGGAATGTTTTGGCTGCGAGGTTTGCTTTTGCAGGGATTGTTGAGTCGTTGAAGAGGAATCCGGAAGTGATTTCGCGTGCCATGTTGCCGCCTACGAAGTAGCCGAGGTTGCGGAAGTAGTTTTTGTCGGTTCTCTCGACGTTGAATGTTGACTCGAGGCCTTTGCAGAAGAGGTCAAGTTTTTTGCTGTCGAGAGTGTCGTCGCGGAGGACGCCCATGCGGATGCCTGCGCCGTTGAGGACACCGAATGCGTAGTTTACGGAGTCGCAGCGGTTCTCGATTTTAGCGTTTACGTGGCTGTTGCCACAAGACAATACTGTGGCGGTCAGAAGGAGAGCGGCCACAAAGATTTTAGTTTTCATATTTGTGATATTTTATAAAATTCCAAGAAGTTCGACATCAAAGATGAGTGCTGAGTAAGGAGGGATTGACTGTCCTGCTCCGTGTTCGCCATAGGCGAGGTTGTAAGGGATGTAGAGGCGCCATTTGGAGCCGACAGGCATGAGCTGGAGTGCTTCCACCCAGCCTGCGATGACCTGAGTGACACCGAATTCGGCTGGTTCGCCGCGCTGAACAGAACTATCGAAGACTGTTCCGTCGATGAGAGTGCCGTGGTAGTGGACGCGGACGCGGTCCTTGGCGGTTGGTTTTTGTCCGATAGCAGGTGTAAGAACCTGATACTGAAGGCCGCTTGGCATTACAGTGACATCATCGCGCTGAGCGTTCTTTTTGAGGAATTCCTCTCCCGCCTTGCGGATAGATTCGTATGCTTTTTTAGCATCCTCCTCAAGTTTTGTGAAATAGTCGCGGAGGAGTTGCTGAGCCTCAGCGAGGTTTATTTCAGGCTTTTTGCCTTCGCACATGGCTTCGACGCCTTTTGCGAAAGATTCGTAATCCAGTCCTTTGATGTTGCTTTGGGCGAGTTGCTGGCCAAAGCTTAATCCGATAGCATAACTTGTTTTGTCCATATAATAATGTGTAAATATTTTAGCCTGCAAAGTTACAAAAAAAGATTCGAATAA
Organism: Candidatus Aphodosoma sp.; assembly: GCA_045643545.1. Classification (GTDB taxonomy): domain Bacteria; phylum Bacteroidota; class Bacteroidia; order Bacteroidales; family Paludibacteraceae; genus Aphodosoma. Next base: position 31,120 of record JAZUKZ010000002.1, read on the forward strand.
TAGGGTTTTTATATAAATAATTTTTTGTAACTTTGCGGACCTGAAAAAGTGAATAAAATGGATAGAGACATCATCAGAAAAATAGCCGGTTATGGGACTGCGGCATCTGTCGCAGCGATGGCGATGGTGTGGTCGCATTCTGTGTATATAGGTTCGTTTTATGTGAACCGTTTTGTGCTGTGGTGCCTGGCAATATGCTATCTTACAGAACTTTTTGTGAGCGGGAGACTTCTGCAGTTGAAGTGGAAAAGAGAAAACTGGGTGTTTGTGGCGATGGCGTTGTTCTTTGTCGTGATGCCCGTCATGTCCTTTTTCATGGGGGATGATTTGACCAGCAGGATCTTCAATAGGATGGGTATGGAGAGACGTTATCCCTTTGTACTTTTTGCGATAATCGGCATTTGCGGGTGGCCTCGGGAAGTGCGTTTCAGACATGTGGCATACGGACTTATGGTTTTCCCGGCGATAATGGTGGTCAGGATTCTGATTGGGATGGACTGGTCTGCCGAGGATTTCGTCAGCGCCTATAATGACGCAAGACTGGAATTTTTCAATGATCATATGAAAGCCAATGTCGCATTCAATCTGGCACTTGTCGGGTGCTTTTATGTCGTGAGAGAAAGACGACTTTGGGAGAAAATAGTGGCATTATTGTTGGTTTTGCCGTCCGTTTTCTCATTGATAATCACAGAAGGAAGAGTTGGTTTCGTGACAATGCTTGTGGTGCTGCTGATAGTGGCTGCTTATTTTGTCTGGCGCTGGAACCGGGTTGTGATGCTGGTCGCAGTGCCCCTGATGATAGTCGGAGGATGTCTTTTGGTGCTGAACCACAGGCGAGTGCATAACTTCTATCTCGAAGGAGACCCCAGATTCATAATCTGGCCAATTGCCGGCGAGATGATTCAAGAAAAGCCGATGGGATGGGGTTTTGAGACCGGAAGGCGTGAGTTTGTCGATAGATGCTATGAGAAAACTGACTGCTGGTTTGTGCCAGAAGAGATACGAGAAACCGAGGCGAGATATATGTTCCATCCGCATAACGCATTCATAGAGGAGCAGTTAGCCCATGGACCAATAGGACTGCTGTTGCTGCTCGCATGCCTGATTCTGCCGTTGATTCTTGCAAAAGAGAGAGTGAGCGTTTTCATGGTAGAGACAGTTTTCGGACTTCAATATATTTTTGAAGTGTTCAATATAGTGCCTCCATTCTGTATGGTGATGCTGATAACACTGTTGATGTATGAGAAAGTTGTTGAGAATTAGTACGATAACAGCCTTGGTGCTGATGCTGTCGTGCTGGACATTATCGTTCAGCATACAGCGGCCCATAATGATAATTGCCGTTTTGCTTTATCTTATAGAACTGATAGCCAGCGGAAGAATGCGGGAGTGGAAATGGAGCCGTGAGAAATGGGTTTATGTGGCTTTTGTGGCATATTTCCTGGTGACTCCATTGTTTGCAGTCCTGAAACAAGAAGACCTCTCGAACAAAGTATTCACTTGGGCAATGGAGTGCAGATACCCACTGTTATTGTTCTCACTGATGGGATTGTGCGGGTGGCCGGAAGGATTGAAACTCAGACACTTCTGCTATGGAATGATTGTAGTTCCTGTTTTGGCGATAGCCTGGATTCTGGTTTACCATTATGATTTTGGTGTAGATTCAATTTCTGAGGCAATTTCAAATTTCAATTACAGCAGGAAAGAGTATTTCTTGCATCACATGTCGGCAAATATAGGTTTTAATATGGCGCTGATTGCTGGTTATCACGTGATTAGAGACTGTGATATTAAACGTTGGATAAAAATATTGGCAGGAGTGCTGACAGTGCCATCCTTATTGGCATTGTTTGTGACAGAAGGAAGAATTGGCTTTGCGACGATGATATTGCTGCTGATGATTTTTGTGGTGAGAGAAGTGTGGAAGAAAAACAAGAAACTTGTGTATGTGACTGTGCCAGTGTTGATTATGCTTGGAGCGGTGGCTTTTGTCTGCCATCCAAGAGTGAATAAAGATTTAATAATGCATTCAACCAGGTTCAAAATATGGGCAGTAGGAACAGAGACGATTAAAGAGAGCCCGTTGACGGGTTTGGGGACAGTGAATGGCAAGATAGAATTTGTAGAGAGAGGCGTGGTAGAAGAGCCAGAATTGTTTGATACATTATTGTCGCCATTGCCTGAAGGACATCGTTATCTGCTTCATCCACACAATATTATCCTTGATGAATGGTTGGCAAACGGAGTGCTGGGTGTGGTGCTGCTGATAGCGTTTTTGACAATTCCGCTGTTCTTTGCAGAAAACAAATTCTATCTCGCATTATTTGAGACAGTTTTCGTGATACAGTGGATGTTTGACGTATTCACCATAGTCAGGCCAATGGCATTGATAATGCTCATGGCTCTGTTCGTGTCAAGAAAAAAGTTTGTATGAGCCAGGGAAAGGCTCATTGAAGTTCATTTTTTTCCAGCGTTTACGGAATTTTATCAGGCGGCGGATACGACTGAAGAAGTTGATATCCAGTTCCTTGTTAAGAGTGTTGACAATGTCGATGTCCTCAAGGAATCCGTTGTATGCGCCCTTGTGAGTGACACTGCTGGCATGATAGCGGAAATAGTTCAAACGCTCGTGTATTTCAGCCACAGAACCATGAAGACCTAATCTTGTCCAGAAAAGCCAATCGCCAGAGTAGCGCATTTTCAGGGCATCAAGAGCACTATTGTCAATTATGTCCTTGCGGAAGACAACGCCGCTGGCATTGTAGATGTGATTGCGCCAGTATTGGTGAGATTTAGCGTATTTGCGTCCGTCAAAAATAGAGTAGCCACCCTCGGTGATTTTGCGACGCTTCCAATGGTCAAAGTCCATGTTTAGACGGTTACCGTCAGAATCAACCATAACCGAAGCCGTGAAACAGATGGCAGGATGCTCCTTCTCGATAATCTCAGCAACGCGTTGAAGGAAGTGCTCGTCAGCAAAATCATCAGCCTCAGCAATCCAGATATATTCCCCCTTAGCCATCTCGATTCCCTTCTGCCACTGGCGGAAAGGAGAACCGGTGTTCACCTCGTTTGGAAAAACACCCACTATGCGAGAGTCAGAGAACTCACGCATCACCTCAAGACTATTGTCGGTGGAACAATCGTCCAACAGAAGGACCTCAATATCAGTATATGTCTGATTGAGAACGCTTTGAATCCTTTGCTTGAGATATTGAGCGTAGTTGAAATTCGGAATTATGACGCTGATCATTTGAAAATCTTTTTAGAGAACTTATAGATGCTCTTGTAGGTTTGAAGATGATTCTCCAACATCCATCTGCGCCAGACATTGATAATACCAATCTCCTTGACACCAACATAATGGAAAGGACGGATGCGTTCAAGAATGTCATTTAGCATATCGTCGGTGGCGCCGGACATAATGAGTCGCTTGATGGTATGTATGCCGCGACGGACAAGGTGCATGGCGCCATCCTTGTAGCCATGCTCAACCATAAAATTCATGAGAATGAACTCAGAATTAAAGTAAGAGATATTGCGGTTAATGGCATAACGAGCTGATACAATGCTTCCTGGACGGACTGTGTAATGATATTTTGGAAGACCATGGATGACCAGTCGGCGTGCACGGTCAACGACTTTGTAAGTAAAGGCTATGTCCTCGTAGAGAATGCCCTCAGGGTAGTGGAGCCCATCAAAAAGAGTGCGGCGATAGAGTTTGTCCCATGCATAGTTATGAAGGTATTTGTCCTTCATCAGAAGATTCATGGACATGTCCTTATCGCAGACAATCAGTTGGTTGTGCTTATGCTTACATTTAATCTTTGTTCCCTTATCGATATAGTGAGAGCAGACAGAGATGTCGGCATCATGCTCTTTCAAAGTCTTGTAGAGGAAAGAATACATGTCAGGCTCGATCCAATCGTCACTGTCAACGAATCCGATGAACTCGCCGTGAGCGTGGTCAATTCCGACATTTCGGGCAGCGCTGAGGCCGCCATTGGGAGTGTGGAAAACAGTGATACGAGAGTCCTCAAGGGCAAGACGGTCACAAATCTCTCCGGAATGGTCGGGAGTGCCATCGTCAACTATGAGAATCTCCAAGTTCTTGTAATCCTGTGCCATAATTGAGCGGACGCATTTCTCGACATAATCTTCCACCTTATAGACAGGCACAACAATTGATATCAATTCCTCTTCCATATACCGAACTCAGTGTTGATTTTTTTTGATTTTTTTGTTTCCTTCCAGATTTTGAGATTGTGTTCCCAGTCTGTTTGATTCTTGTATGGGCGATTATGCCAGAGATGGAGAGTTGAGGCGCCATATCTGAGTTGAATGCCCCTGATGCCCATATTCTCAAGACGCTGTCCGAACTCACGGTCTTCAGCGCCATACCGCATGCGCTCGTCAAAGCCATTAGCCTTGATGATATATTCACGCCAAGTAGAGGCATTTCCGCCATTCCAAGTGGGCTTTGTGGTAGTGAGGCGATTCATGAGAGAGCAGAAAAGACAATTCTTTGATAATTTGCTCATCTTCCAATTGCGGGGAAGACCATTGGCGTTAAGCCAACTGGTGCGGAAAACATCGCCAGACTTGATGTCCTCGTATGAGATTTTATTGCTTATTTCTTCATTCAGATAGACAACACCGGCAGAGACGAAATGTCCTTTTTTTGCATGTCGGCAATGCTGACTTATGAAGTCGCGACGTGCGATAAGGTCCTGATCCATGAAGATGAGATAGTCGCTTGCAGCGGTTGCTACAGCCTTGTTGAGAATTGTAGTTTTGCGGAATCCATCGTCCTCGTGCCAGATGTGGCGAATCGGAAGACAAGTGCTGTATTTAGAGATAAGTTCTCTTGTCTCATTTGTAGAGCCATCATCGGCAATGATTATCTCGTCAGCCTTATGAGATTGATGCTCAAGACTCCACAGTGCTTTTTCGAGCCATTTCGGATTGTTGTAGGTAGAGATGATTACGCCAACAGAGAAAGAATCGTCAGTAACGAAATGGTCGGTGCTGCGGTGACGCCAAAACTTTTCCCTTCCTTTCAAAATTTCGTCAATACAAGCCTGATGGTCAAGATTCATAGCATCCGCATAACTCTCTCCAAGAATTTCAAAAAAGTGACGTTTTCCCCAAAGCCTTCCCATATTATGACAACCCTCCTTGAAACTTAGAGCATTGAAACTCATACGATTGATGTCAACAATTTCAAATTGCCATTCACCATTGATGAAATCAAACAGGATATTGCCAGGAGAAAAATCCAGATGCTTAACTCCAGTCCTATGCAGTTTTGCTACAAACCTTCCAAGTGCGCGGATGATGTCTTCCTTACCTTCGGTTTTGCCGTCGCGGAACTCATAAAAATTGTGCTTGAGTTGACTCTCAAGAGTTATGAGGTAAGATTTGCCGATGAGTGGGTTCCTGCATTCCATGAATGCGACAACCTCAGGAGTGCCGATGTCCTTATCAGCGAGAGAAAGGCCATTTCGGTAACTTCTTTCTGCTTTACTCTTACGGAAGAAAGAGTAGATGATACGTTTGACAAATCCTGGCTGACAGAACTCCTTGACGCATAGACGCAGACCTAAGACCTCACCGATGCGGATTTCATTTCTGTCCTTATAGACTACAGTGCCCCAGTGGTTGAAATCCTGTTCAAGATTCTCAATCCACTGACCCAGTGACTCATATTTAGGATTGATGACTAACGTATCAGTTCAATTATTTTGTTGATATCGATATTGTTCAAACAAGCATAATCGCCACGCCGGCATTTTTTGTTGCCATAGACAGAGCAAGGTCGGCAAGGAAGATCAAATTCAACGCAGTCAGATTCAGACTGTCCCCAACCGAGGAACCCTGCATATTTGTGAGTGGCTCCCCATATAGAGATGACGCGAGTGCCCGCAAGGGAAGCCAAATGCATGTTGCCAGAGTCCATGGTGACCATAACACGAAGAGTGCTCATGAAGGCAATCTCGTCAGCCATCTTGTGCTTGCCGGCCATATTGGTGACATTGTCGTATTTGTTAGCCCATTTGTCGAGAATCTCCACCTCGTGCTTGCCTCCTCCAAAAAGATAGACCTTTTCGTTTTGAGAAACGATAGAGACAAGTTGTTCCATTTTGTCAAGAGGCAGTATCTTGCCTTGCTGGGCAGCGAAAGGTGCTATGCCGATACCCTCCTTGCCGTCGGATTGATTCGCGAAACAAGGTTCGGAAACAGAGGTTTGTATTCCAAGAGAGGAGAATACGTCAATGTAGCGCTGGACTGTGCGTTTGATAGGATGCTTGTGCTTGTGCCGTCTGCAAGTGAGCCATTGTTTTTCGAGCCGGCCCTTATGGATGCGGCGAACCTTGATGCCGGAAAGAAAGAATTTCAGGTCAAGGAACCAACTGCGGAGAACAGAATGCATGTCAGCGACAGCGTCAAAACGCTTATAATCAATTTCGTGCAGTAAGAGGTTCAATCCTTTGAGCCCATGGTGGCGTCCTTTAAGATCGGCACCATAAAAGACAACATTAGCGGGCAACCCAGTCCATAAAGGGGCTGTTTGTTGCCTGCTAACTATAGTGAATTCAGTATCGGGTTGCTGTTCCGCAGCTCCCTTAACAACAGGGACCAGCATAGCCACGTCGCCCAAAGCCGAGAACCTTATTACCGCAATGCGTTTCAATTCTTATTGTATAATACGGGATTCGTGTCGGGGTCGTTGTACATCTTCATCTGCTTGTAGACCTTCATGATGCGTTCTCCCTTCTGGTAGTCATCAAGAAGCTGGCTGATAGAAGTAGTCATGTCGGCAAGTTGCTCATTAAGCACATCAAGTTTCTTTTGGCATTTCTTGATGTGATCGGCAGAAGCGTCCTTACGCTGCACCTCAACATTCATGTGGAAAATTTTCACATGCAGGATGCTGAGACGGTCAATGGCCCAAGCAGGACTTTCAGTGTTAATTTTAGCGCCAGCGAGAGGTTTTACCTGACAGAACTTCTCGTAGAAATAACTGTCGATGCGTTCAACAAGGTCTGTGCGATCCTGGTTGGAACGGTCAATGCGGCGTTTAAGAGCCAAAGCAGCAACGGGGTCAATGAGCGGATCACGGATGATGTCCTCAAGATGCCACTGAACTGTGTCAATCCAGTTTTTTGTGTAAAGGTCGTATTCGATGGTGCCGCGCTCGAAAGGATTGCTCATAGGCGCATCAACGCAGTCGACAAGGTGGTATTCAGCCACAGCCTTTGCAAATATATTATTTGCGTTCTCTACAAAATTCATATAGTAAAATGTGCGTGTTATTTATTTGATGTTGAATTCACGTTTGATGTCATCCACGAAATCAAGTTTCTCCCAAGTGAAGAGTTCCACCTCGATTTCCTTAGTTCCTTCGTAGCGGCTCTCAAAAATTTTCTTGACCATCTTAGGATCGCGGCCGAAGTGACCATAAGCAGCAGTCTCAGAGTAGATAGGGTTCCTCAGTTTTAGTCTTTGCTCGATGGCATAAGGACGAAGATCGAAGACCTTGCTGACATGTTCCGCAATCTCGCCATCAGTCATGTTGATTTTGGCTGTTCCGTAAGTATTGACATAGATGCTCACAGGCTCGGCGATTCCGATGGCATAAGCCACTTGGACAAGAGCGCGGTCAGCCACGCCGGCAGCCACAAGATTCTTGGCTATATGACGGGCTGCATAAGCGGCTGAACGGTCAACCTTTGAAGGATCCTTGCCAGAGAAGGCTCCACCTCCGTGAGGAGAGTAGCCGCCGTAAGAGTCAACTATGATTTTGCGGCCGGTTAGGCCAGTGTCTCCATGAGGACCTCCAATGACAAATTTGCCGGTAGGGTTGACAAACAGTTTGAAGTCCCCCTGGAAGTATTTGCGTATGTCAGGATATTTCTCAAGAACGCGAGGAATAAGGATTTGTTCCACATCGCCGCGTATGCGAGTTGCCATACGTTCATCCTTGTCGAACTCGTCGTGCTGAGTAGAGAGCACGATAGTGTGGACGCGCTTGGCGACATTGTTGTCGTCATACTCGATGGTAACCTGACTTTTAGCGTCAGGGCGGAGATATTTCATTATCTTACCCTCCTTGCGAATAGCGGCAAGTTCGAGGAGCAAGATATGGCTCAGAGCCAGAGCCAGAGGCATGTAATCATTTGTTTCGTTGGTAGCGTAACCGAATATGATACCCTGGTCGCCAGCGCCTTGCTGCCATCTGTCGGTCTTGTCAACGCCGCGGTTGATGTCATCAGACTGCTCATGAATGGCAGAGAGAATGCCGCAGGAGTTACCGTCGAACATGTACTCGCTTTTAGTGTAACCGATGCGGTTGATGGTACGCCTTGTGATTTCCTGGATGTCGACATAAGCCGAGCTTTTCACCTCGCCGCCGAGCACCACTTGTCCTGTAGTTACAAATGTTTCGCATGCAACTTTCGACTCAGGGTCGAAAGCCAAGAATTCGTCTAAAATCGCGTCCGAAATCTGGTCAGCCACTTTATCTGGATGACCTTCCGAAACCGACTCACTTGTAAATAAATACATATCAGTAAAAAGATTAAATGAAATGGTTGATGTCTTTTTGGGAAACGCTATTACCTAAATAATTGTGAAAATAGATGGTCGCAAAAAGGCATCCTAAGAAAATCGTGCAAAATTACATAATTTTTTTCATATAACCAATACAATGTCAAAAATTTTTTATATCTTTGCACAAAATTTCGAGGCTGATAAAAGCTGTGATTTTTTGATAATAAATATAAGATATGTACGAATTCAAATTTGCAATGGTAGGCGGAACACCCCGTGTCCGCATAGATTCAGGCGAAGATATTCGCCATCTTCGTGAGTTAGATCAGAAACTCTGGACAGTGCTTTCATGTCCAGTGACAGGTTTGGAACTCGAAGAGAAATCCTTGAGACTGATGGATTATAACAATGACGGCAAAATCCATGTAAACGAGTTGCTTACAGCGTCAGAGTGGCTTTGCGGAGTGTTGAAAAACGCAGATATCCTGTTAGAGGGGAAAGACCACTTGGCACTTTCCGAGATAAACAGAGAGCATGAGGATGGAGAGAAAATCTATCAGTCGGCAAAGCAGATACTGACTGATTTAGGACGTGCTCCAGAGAGTGATGCGGCGGAGATTTCAATAGCAGACACAGCAGACAGCATCGCCATCTTCTCAAAGACGCTTTTCAATGGAGACGGCGTTATTATTCCTGGTTCTACAGAAGAAGATGCCCTCAGACAGTTGATAGAAGAAGTGATGAAGTACATCGGCACAGTCGTTGACCGCAGCGGTTTGGATGGAATCAATGCAGAGCAGATAGAAGAGTTCTATGCAGAGGCAGATGCGTTTGTGAAATGGCATGACTCAAAGACAGATGCAACCTTCCCATTGGCAGATGCAACAGAAGCCGCTTATGCTGCAGTTAAGGCAGTAGAGGCAAAGATTGATGATTATTTCACTCGTTGTGCTCTTGCCAAGTATGATGGAACAGCAGCGCCATTGCTTGATGTGGCAGAGACAAGATATCAGGCAATAGCAGAGAAAGCCCTTTCGGTGGCAGATGCAGACATCAATTCATTCCCATTGTCGCATGTAAATGCAGAGAGCGTTCTCTCGTTCGAGGCAATCAACCCAGCATGGGCAGCCCTCTTTGGAGACTTCTGTGCTAAAGTCGTTGCTCCATTGTTCCCTGAGGCAAAAGAGTTGACAGCAGCGCAGTGGAACGAGATTAAGGCAAAATTCGTGCCATATGCAGATTGGACAGCAGCACATGCGGGAGACAAAGTTGCGGAGTTGGGATTAGAGAGACTCCGTGCAATAGTTACGGAAAACAGAAAAGAGGCATTGCTTGAGATAGTAGCCAAAGATGCTGCTTTGCAGACACAGGTTGATTCTATAAGCCTTGTAGAGAAACTGCTGAGGCTGAACAGAGACTTCTATACACTGCTCAGAAATTATGTTACCTTCTCAGACTTCTTTTCGCCAGATCCAAATGTCAAGGCAATCTTCCAGGCCGGTACATTATATATAGATCAAAGAGCATGTGACCTCTGCTTGAGAGTTTCGGATATGGGTGCTCAGGCTGTGAACGCATCATTCTCTGGCATGTATCTGATTTACTGCACATGTACCTCGAAGACATTGAACAAGACCATGGACATCGTCGCTGCTTTGACAGTTGGCGACGTGCAGTCGGTAAGAGTTGGCAAGAACGCTTTGTTCTATGACAGACAGGGCAATGACTGGGATGCTATAGTAACCAAGATTGTGGACAACCCAATTTCAATCGGCCAGGCATTCTGGTCGCCATACCGTAAACTTGCCAACTTCATTGAAGAGCAGGTAAACAAGATGGCAGCAGCCAAAGAGAACAAGATGATGGACAATGCCACAACGCAGATAGCGGCCAAGACCGATGAGGTCGGCAATATGCCGACGGATCCGGCGGCAATACAGGCGCAGCAGCAAACTGCGGATGCTAATAAGAAGCAAGCATTTGACATTGCCAAGTTCTGTGGAATCTTTGCAGCCATAGGCATGGCCTTAGGTGCTATCGGAACAGCATTAGTTGCTGTGGCCAAGGGATTCTTGGCTTTGACATGGTGGCAGATGCCGTTGGTGATTGCAGCAATCTTGCTCATCATTTCCGGTCCATCAATGATTATCGCATGGCTCAAGTTGAGACGTCGTAATCTGTCTCCACTGTTGAATGCCAACGGATGGGCAATCAACTCAAGAGTGATTGTCAATATTGTCTTTGGCGGAACATTGACCAGCATGGCCAAGTTGCCTAAGTTGAATCTCAAAGAACTCCGTAAGGATGACCCATTCAAGAAAGAAGGTATTCCTACTTGGAAGTGGATTCTTCATATTGTAATATTAGTGGCTGTTGTCGTTGCCTTGCTTTATTGGCTGAATCCTTGGAATATGGTTGACAAGATTCTTGGCAGAGATGCGGTCGAGCCAGAGACTGAGGTTGTTGCAGACAGCGCTGCTGTTGAGGCTGCAGAGGCACCAGTTGTAGAGGAAGTGGCAGAAGAGGTTGTTGAAGAGGCTCCTGCGGAGTAAGATAATTTGAAAATGTAATATATGATGAAAACAAATGTAAAGTATATTGGTTGTGATGATGCTGAAATGCATTTGTTTGAAAGCCAATATATTACTCCTGACGGAATGTGTTATAATAGTTATCTTGTCGTAGATGAGAAAGTGGCTGTTATGGACACTGTGGATCCGAGAAAAACTGAAGAATGGATGAACAAGTTAGAGGCAGCGCTTGAAGGCCGCAAACCAGATTATCTTGTTGTCCAGCACATGGAGCCAGACCATTCTGGTTCCGTTGCAGCATTCAGAAAGGCATATCCAGAGGCAACCATAGTTGCTTCTGCGAAAGCCCTGCAGTACATGGAACAGTTCAATGAGGGAATCACCATGGGCAATGTTATGGCTGTCAAAGAGGGCGATACTCTGAGCCTTGGCAAACGTACATTGGCCTTTGTCGGTGCTCCTATGGTTCACTGGCCAGAGGTTCTGATGACCTATTGTCCAGAAGAGAAAGTTCTTTTCTCTGCCGACGGTTTCGGTAAGTTTGGCGTTTATGCTGCTGATGAAGACGATTGGGCTTGCGAGGCAAGACGCTATTATTTCAATATCTGCGGAAAGTACGGTTTGCCAGTGAGCAATGTGCTGAAGAAAGCTGCGGGTATTGAGATAGAGACCATCTGCCCTTTGCACGGGCCAGTGCTTGAGGGCGAGAAGATGTCTGAGGCATTGAGACTTTATTCGATTTGGAGCAGTTATGGTGTTGAGACCGAGGGCGTTCTGGTGGCATGCGCTTCGATTCACGGCAATACGCTGAAGGCAGCAGAGAAGATAGCGGAGATGCTTGAGGCTAAGGGTGCCGGAAGGGTAGTGCTGGCGGATTTGTGCCGCGAGGATATGGCCGAGGTTATTGAGGACGCTTTCAGAATGGATAAGATGATAGTATGTGCGTCGACATACGACGGGGATGTGTTCCCTCCAATGCATCAGTTCTTGTGGAAGTTGCAGCTGAAGACTTATCAGAACCGCAAGGTTGGCATCGTGGAGAACGGTACTTGGGGACCTATGGCTGCTAAGGCTATGAAGACTTTGATTGAGCTGATGAAGAATGTTGAGATTGTTGAGCCAGTGGTGACTTTGAAGTCGGCGATGAAGTCAACTGATATGCCGCAGATTGAGGCTTTGGTTGAGGCTATTCTGGCTAAGTAAGAACGGAATATTTGATATTGGAATCAGAGGTCGCTTTTGGGCGGCCTCTGATTTTTTTGTTGTTTTGTGGTTGAATTCTATATAATTCCCTATAATATTTGTCTGCGAGAATACATCATTTCAAAGAAAGTTTTGATAAATCAAATCCGTAGTTATAAAACATTGCATCAATTTTTGCAAAACTGACAGGCTGATGAAGAACGCCAGCAATGTAGTTGATTATTTTGTATGTGTCTATTATTTCTCTATCGTATAAAGTTGGCACATGGCGTACGTAATCTTCCTTTGCGTATGGGTGTTGAGGTGTATGACATAGCTCAAAATCAAGCAATTCCAAAGCCCATGTTAAATTCTCATATGTCAAAGCGTTATGCAAAATGCCATTGTCATGCATTTTTCGCAAGTTACTAATTAATACATTAGCTGCAATTAGATATTCCTCTGAATAATTACAATAATTAAGGCTTTGCCATTTTGCCACTTCATTTGAAATTTGTTGTGGATTCATAAAACAGGCATCTGCAATACGCCAAGGACATTCAACGCTATATTGTAAAAGAACTGGTTCCATTTTTGCGCCAGTTTGGGGAATATGAACTGTGTAATCTATTTCCAGAACGCATTCCATTTGATTTGTTTTTATACCTAATGCCTGTACATCTTGACCGCAATAGAAGTCTCGCAAAGCATCTTCTTTAATCAACAATCCCCAAACATCAGTTGGCATTTCTGGAGTATGTAGAAAATTAAACATGGAATACGCCAAACCATTTCCCTTACTTACAATATATCGGTCATTTTTATCTCTATCTACTATAAAACTCCGACAATGGATTGGAGAAAGACAATAAATATCCTTATCTCCTTGTTTGTCGAGGAGATAAGGATATACTCTCTTGCATTGAGGTGCTTTTGAAAGAATAGTATAGTTATTCTTTGTGGCTTTTAATAAGCAACTGTCCATTTTCTGAAACTAAATATTTTCCTTCAAATTTATTAATGTCAAGTTCCGTGTCGCAAACTTTGTTCATTAATTCCGCAACATTTTTTAGATTAATTTCCATCTTCTTTTTTTATTTTGTAAAACAATAAAGTTTATAAATTAGGGAGGAATAATCCTCCCTAGAAAAGGTTGTCAGCCCATGCGATACATAATGCCGCACTGGGCCTCCAGTTGCTTTGAGCAACCACTCATACAAACAATGTTAGACATTGCTCCGATTCCAAGTTCTACTTTCATATTAGTAAGAATTTAGATGGTTATAGGTGCACTTTAGGAGACACCATTTATCCTTTTGTATTATATTTACGTTGCAAAACTACCTTGGCTTTCGGTAGCGCATGTAACGCTTTTACAAATTGTTCTCTATTCATCGATGCGTTTTCTTTCATTAGTTTTTGTGCAAGGTTGTATCTGCATTTTGCCATGAAACAATTTGTTTCTGCAGGTTTGCGAAAATCTCCATGTTCGGTGTAATTTACGCCTGCACATAAGTTACAATAGTCGCAATAGTCGTATTTTCCACATTCTGTATAGTCAGCTACAGTAGCGGATCTCCATTCTTTTAGTTCTTTGCTATTAGACAAAATGTCTAAAGCAGATAGTTTCTGTAGATTCCCATAAATCTGTGTAAAAGCAGGACATCCTCGCAAATTCCCATTTGGAGAGATGCAAAATCCAGTTTTCCCAGCACCGCAACTGCTATATGACACATCTCGTTTCTGTCCTCCGTAATTAGGTGCTTCTTTTCCGACATATAGTGCAAGATTGTTATCTCTTAAAACAACATGCAGTTGTTCTTCTGTTAAACGCAATTGTTTGGCACAAAGGTCTCCATCGTTGGATTCTGTGATGTTGATTTCAAATTGTGGTTGTGCTCCATATTGTTTAGCCAAATCAGCCACCATATAGTATGAGTGTAAATTTGGTTGCATGACGCAGCATTTCAGATTCATTGGAACTGCTAAATCCGATAATTCTTTAACAACTTGCATTGAACGACTCCAAGAGCCAGGAACACGCGTTATTGCGTCATGGTCATCGGCTATGCCACTATATATGCTAATGCCTATCACGCGAGGATAATAGTCGGCAAGTCGTTGAATATCTTTCGTTATGCGTTGACCATTTGTGAAAATATCGAATGCTATTTCCTTTTGATATAAATAATCTATCAAATCCCATGTAATTTCTTTTGAAAATGGGTCGCCACCACTAAGACATACTTTTACTAGGCCCAAGTAATATAATTCATCGATAATTCTCTTGTAGTCATTTAGTGTAAGTTCTTCCTGTTCTGCACGATGACTTATTTCTTTGTTATTGCGTGTGGCTCCTGGGTTATAGCAGTGTATGCACATCTCGCTACAACGGTATGTTAGTTCAAACAATACTGAACATACTGTTGTGCCATCATCTACCGCATCAAAGTATAATTGTTCAGCGTTAGTTGTCCACATTGGCAATTTTTCTTCAGTTGTTTTGTCAACCCAAGATTGCTCTTTTCTCTTAACATTGGCTAACTCACAGCGGTATGAATTAATTTCTTGTTTTGATAAGATGTGATCAACTATTAATCCGTTGCTTCGTAAGATTTTGAAGAAGTCTTGAATAGACTCTTCAGCAATTCCTGTTTGTTTGACGATATCTTCAATTCGGATTTTTTGATTTCTATCTATGCTTAGAATGAAACCAATTACGTTTGCAGAATGTGATTCAAAAAAGAAACTAAACCCTGCCAATAAGTTATACATTATGGCAACGTGCTTTTCCTTATTGTATCTGCCGCTTGTCCATTCTGGACGGTAAAAATAAGAATTCATGTGTTTGGTAAATTTTTTCTATACCTATCAGTGAAATATATACAAAAAAACGCAGCCCACAATTATCATTCTTCTTATTGGGGTTCTGGAAAACCTTGTGGTAAGAATGACAATGTAGCCTGCGCCGATATGCATAAACACACTCCGAATAGTGAATGTAGATACACACGCCACAGACATTCATTGAACTATCTTATTTCGAACCACAATAAAATTTTCCAGATTTCAATAAGTCGAAACAAGCGTCAATAAACGCCTAATATATGTCTGCTCGCCCACCCCGGATCAGGACACCCTGTCGGCGCAGGTTTGCGTTGGCAAAGGTACAACTAATATTTTAGTTGACCAAACTATTTCTGAATTTTTTTCTATGGGTTTTTAATGTGTCATTTTTGGAGGACACATTATTGTATTATGTGGCGGCGGGTTCGTGGAGGGGAAGGAGGGAGAGGGTTTGGGTGTCGAGGTGGAAGGTTCGGGCGAAGATGTTTTGGGCGGGGATGGTGATGTGTGGAAGGTCGGGGAGGATGTGACGGATAAGCGGCTGATACTCAGTGAGTATGTCGCGGATGAGGTTTTCGGCTATGAGGCGGATGGGGCGGCGGTCGCCGGTGCGTTCGGCAAGGGCTATGGTACGGGCGTAAAAGGCTGTGATATAGTAGTATAGCATGCTGTAGTCGCGGAGTTCGTGGGTTGGGTCGGAGTGTTTGTCGAGGTATTTGTCGGTGATGCCGAGGGCGCGGCGGAGGCTGGCGGCAGCGACATTGTGGATCCGCATGAGTCGTTCCCAGCGGGCGCGGCGTGATGGGTTGGCGTAATCGGCTCGGGCATAGGTGTTTGCAGCTGCGAGTCGTCGGCGGACGGCGACTGTGGCGTCTGACCATTTTCCGTGGAATGGGTTGATGATTGCGTAGCGCTGGATGATGTATTTGTCTTTGTGACGGTAGGTTCGGAAGCTCATTTCTGAGTTTCGGCTGAGGCGGCCGTGGATGGCGGCGATTTTGTCGGATATGAAGTACATGGTTGTTTGTTTTTGTTGGATTGGATTTACTTTTGTTGTATCAAGAAGTGTGCCAGGCGTATTTTTGGCAGATATTCGGTTGATTTTCTGTGTTTTGAGAGTGTTTTTCTGCCAATTTGACGGGTTTTGGCAGCGGTTGGCATAAGTGGCTGGTTTTCAATGCATGCCCTGTATGGGGTTTGGATGGGGAATGGTGGTGGGTCGGAGGAGGCTTGGATGGAGTTTTGTGGGGTGAAAAAGAGCAGCCGCCATGCTTTTTTGAGTTGGCATGACGGCTGCGGGATTGATTTTGTTCAACAACTATATCAGATTCCTTTCTCGAGTGTTTCGATTGTTGTTACGTCGAGAGGGAGGAGTACGTTGCTGCGGTTTTTGACGAGCTGGAACTTGCCTTTGCCGAGTACGATCATGACGAGGTCGCGGCCGAGGACGCATACTGTGCCTTTAGCGAGGTTTGCGTTGCGTTTGATTTCGGCGATTGTCTTGAGCGCTACGTCGCGGTTTGAGCCGAGGTAGAGGTTTGTAGGAAGGTTCTCGTTCATGTCCTCGAAGTCGTAGGCTGTACGGATGTAGTAGCCTTCGCGGTTGTTGTCGTTGAAGAATGTGACGTGCCAGAGGCTGACGCTTGATTTCTTCATTTCGACTTTGGTCCATAACTCAAGGTCTTGGTTGGCGGTGGTCAGGCGTTTTTCCTGGCCGTAGCATGCAATTGCCATGAAGGCGATTACTGCGAGTACTAATAATTTTTTCATAATGATGATTGTGTTATATAACAGTTTCTATATTCCATACGAATGCTTTGACTCCGACTTCTTCGTTTCGTTTATCGAGGCGGCGGATGTTGTCGAGGAGTTCCTGTACCTGGTCGTCGGTTACGACGCACATCATGGCTGAGTTCATCTCAGGCCAGGTGTGGGTTCCGCGACGTGGTTCTCCGGTGTTTGTTCCGCGGCCCTGGACCTGCTCGAAGAAGGTGAATCCGCGGACTCCGAGTTCGTCGAGCATGAATTCGACGCGTTCGGTGTTTGCCTGGTTGAATACTATAAATACGCTTTTCATTTCTCGTCAACTTTTAATTTCATGAATATGAATTGCTCGCGGCGTTTGGCGAGGCGGTCGGCGTCGCTCTTTTTGTTGATGATGCCATAGAGGACAGGGACAACGATAAGAGTAACGATTGTGGAGACGGTGAGTCCGCCGATGACCACGATACCCATAGGGCGCCACATCTCAGAGCCCTCGGAAGCGGAGATTGCCATAGGCACCATACCGAGGATTGTGGTGAATGCTGTCATGAGCACTGGGCGGAGACGGGATGCTCCGGAGAGTGCGATGGCTTCGTTAAGTTCGTAGCCGCGCTCGCGCATGAGGTTGATGTAGTCAACGAGCACGATACCGTTCTTGACAGCGATACCGACGAGGAGGATGGCACCGAGGGCGCCGATCATATCAAGTGTGGTGTTTGTTATGAGCAATGCAAAGATGACGCCTGGGAGGGCGAATATTGCCGATGACATGATGATGAGAGGGTTTTTGAAGTCCTCGAACTGCGATGCCATAACGATGTAAACCAGGAAGATGATCATGACGAGGAGTACGAGCATGTCGCCGAAAGTCTCCTGCTGATCCTCGAATGTTCCACCGAAGTCGGTGTGTACGCCGAGAGGGAGGTCGGTCTTGTCGACGATAGCCTGCATCTGCTCTGCAAGTTCACCCATAGAGATGCCCTCTGGGGTAACCTTGATTGTCACATAACGCTGACGTGATTTGCGCTTGATCTCTGGTGGAGCCCAATATTCCTCGACATCAGCAAGTTCGCCGATCTTGACTGTCTTGCCATAGGCGTCAAGGATTGAGAGGTCGGTGATGTCGGACATAGAGTCGCGGTATTTTTCTTGAAGACGGACGACGATGTCGTATTCCTCACCGTCCTCCTTGAGGTAGCCGGCTACGAAACCGTTAACGCGGTTGCGGACATACATTGCTGCTACGGAAGTTGAGAGGCCGTGACGGGCGAGTTTTTCCTTGTCGAAGATTATCTGCAACTCACTGCGGTCCTTCTCGCGGTCGATGTCGACATCGCGGGCGCCAGGGAGAGCCTGGAACTTATGTTTCAGATTCTCGGCGAGAATGTTTGTCTCATCAAAATCGTAGCCGTAGATTTCAAGGTCGACAGTGTTGGAAGAACCGCCGCCCATGCCTGATGCTGTTGATACAGTGTAAGATACGATTTCAGGTCTTTTTTTCAGGACACCACGGACTGACTCCGCGATTTCCCAGATGGTACGCTCGCGCTCATATTTCTTAGGGCATCGGATTGTCATCTGCATCTTGTTGTTGTTGGTAGAACCGAAGAGGGATGAGATTGATGCATCATCGTTAGAACCTGCGGAAGTAGAGATAAGCTGAATCTCTGGAGCGCATGCAGCAATTTCAGTTTCCAATTCGCGTGCTGTGCGCATGGTTTCCTCGATACGGGTACCGCGCTGAAGCTCAATGGTTACTGTCATACGGCCGTTATCCTGCTGAGCCATGAAGTCGGTACCGATTGCACCGAGACCCATAGGGATGAAACTTATCAGAAGGATGCCGCCGATGACGCAGAGAGTGATGGCCTTGTGGGTAAGACACCATCTAAGTGCTTTTGCGTAGAAAGCATCGAGCTTGTCAAGCAGAACTACGACATTGCGGTCGTACCAGCTCTTTTTCTCATTGCCTTCGATGAGGTGACCTTGCTCGTCAACGTGAACCGGTTTTGCCTTGAGAAGTTTAGAGCAGAGCATAGGGATAAGCGTGATGGCAGCGCCTGTAGAAGTACAGCAGACGATGGTCACAATCCAACCCAACTCCTTGAACATGATGCCCGCCTGACCAGGGAGCATGGTAAGAGGAACGAACACTGCAACGATAACCAGAGTAGTGGCGATAACTGATACCCATACTTCATTGGTAGCGTAGATTGCAGCCTCGTGAGGGTTGGAACCTCGCTCAATATGCTTGGTGATATTCTCAAGGACAACGATAGCATCATCCACAACCATACCGATGGCGATGGAGAGAGAACAGAGAGAGATGATGTTGAGAGAAGAATCGACCATCTTCAGGTAGATGAACGCAACGATAAGAGAGATAGGGATTGTGAGGGAGATGATGACTGTAGCGCGCCAGCGGCCGAGGAAGAAGAGAACCACGAGGACCACGAACAAGAGAGCGTACATGATAGACTCAGAAAGTCCTTTTACAGCATTCTTGATATCGGTAGAAGAGTCGTAGATTGTCTCGATTTTTATGTCTGGAGGAAGAGTCTTCTGGATTTTAGCCATCTCCTTCTGCACATCCTGGCAGACCTGAACAGTGTTGGCGCCGGACTGCTTCATTACGATAAGACGGACACCGTCGCTGCCGTTCACCTTCTCATCGAGAGTCACATCCTTGATGGTATCGCGGACCTCCGCGATGTCGCGGATGTGAATCTGTTTGCCGAGAGGAGTGGTGGCAATGACAATGTCAGCCATCTCGCTACTCTCGATATACTCACTCTGAACGCGAAGCTGATACTGCTCATTTCCCATTTTTACTGAACCAGATGCGAGGTTCAGGTTATTTGTACTTACGGCCTGGCCGACAGCCTCGACAGAAAGATTGTAAGCCTCGAGTTGCTGAGGATCGAGGTCGATATAAACATAACGCTTAGGTTCACCCGAGAGAGCCAAGTTACCGATACCGTCGATACGGTTCAGGACGTTAGTCACATTATCCTCGAGGATTTTCTTGAGGCCTGGGTAACTCTCCTCAGCAGTAATGGCGTACTGAATGATAGGGAACGCCGAAGTATTGAACTTGAAGATAAGAGGACGGGAGACTCCGTCAGGCAGGTTATCGAAGACCATATCTATCGCCGAACGGATGTCATTCGTCGCCTCATCCATGTTATAGCCCCATTCGAACTCCATCGTCACGAGAGACATATTATCCTTAGACGAAGAAGTGATTTCCTTAAGACCGTCCACAGAGTTAAGACCATTCTCAAGGATTTTCGTAACGTTGGTCTCAATCTCCGATGCGTTCGCTCCGGCATAAGCCGTCATGATGGAAACGTACGGAGGGTCCATTTCAGGGAAGTTGTCGATAGGCAACCTCGAGAGACAGAACAAGCCGATGATGATCACAGCCACGAAGAAAAGAGTGGTCGTGATTGGCTTGTCAATCGCACCTTTGTATATACTCATATTTTAATTACTCCTATAATAATTATTCCTCAATACTGAGTTTTACTCCATCAACGAGGCGTGCCTCGCCTTCTACGACAAGTTCGTCGCCAGGATTGATTTCGTCAGAGATAAGTTCGACGCGGTCGTCGAATCGCTGACCCAATTTGACAGTCACGCGCTTAGCCTTGCCGTTGTCGTTAAGGAATACATAGCGGTCGTTGGCACCCTGAAGTTTG
Organism: Candidatus Aphodosoma sp.; assembly: GCA_045643545.1. Classification (GTDB taxonomy): domain Bacteria; phylum Bacteroidota; class Bacteroidia; order Bacteroidales; family Paludibacteraceae; genus Aphodosoma. The sequence goes on from JAZUKZ010000002.1 coordinate 51,698, forward strand.
AGGACTGCCTGATAAGGAGCCACAATGGCAGAGTCGCGGCCAAGCTCCATGCGAGCCTGAGCATACATACCTGGGCGGAGTTTCTCCTTGCCGTTAGGAATTCTGACCTTAGCGGTGAAAGTGTGGGAAGCAGCGTCGACAGTAGGGAAGACCTTCTCGACTGTACCCTCGAATACCTCGTCAGGGTAGATGTTGGAAGTCATGCCGATTTTCATTCCCTCCTTGACGTGAGGGAAGTAGCCTTCTGGGATAGCGACCTCAGCCTTAAGAGTGCTGATCTGAGTGAGAGTGAGGATAGGCATGCCGCTATAGAGCTCGCCATTCTCGTAGTTCTTGGCAGAAATAACGCCAGAGAACTGAGCCTTCACGTAAGTGTTCTGTTTGAGGAACTCAAGGTTCTCCTTAGTCTGGTCGTATTGAGTTTTCATCTGGTCGTACTGCTGCTGAGTGGCAGAACCAGTTTTCAGCAAAGCCTCGACACGCGAAAGCTCCACGCCGAGATTGGCGAAAGTAAGCTGTGCGGTTTTGTACTGAAGCTCATCCATCAGAACCAGCATATCGCCGGCCTTGACGCGGGAACTCTCCTCGACGTAGATTTTCTTGATGTTGCCAGTGACAGAAGGAGAGACATTCTGAGTCTCGTATCCCTCCAGCACGACAGAGAGGATGGTTACTCGGTCGAAACTCTCGCGCTCAAGTTTGAGGACCTTGACAGGCTCGATGATTTCAGTTTCGGTCACCTCCGCTTTCTTGCAGCCGGCAAACAAGACACCTGCCAATGCTGCAATCATTAATAATTTTGTACTTTTCATTATTGTGTGATTTTATTTTACGATTGTCTTATCCAAAATCTTCTTCATGTCAGCCTGTGCGCTAACGAGAGTCAGGATAGCCTGAACATAGTTGCTATGGGCTGTGAGCAGGTTAGTGCTTGCGTTGGTAAGGTCGAAAGCAGAAGCCATTCCATACTGGTATTTGTTGGAAGTGCTTGTCATGACACGCTGCATCACCTCGATGTTCTTCTTCTGAGTATCGAAGTTCTCATAAGCAGAGATGAGATTGTAGCGACTCTGGCGGTAAGAGAGGAGAAGAGCGTCTCGGGCATCGTCGCGCTGATTCTCAGCCTCGAACTTAGCAATTTTCTTCTCGTGGACAGCGGCAGCCTTTGCTCCACTTGTCCAAAGAGGGACGCTAAGAGTTACGCCTATGACATTTGGAGGAGTCATGTTCATACCCGCATCCTTGTTAAAATAAGTCTTTGCGCTATACTGATAGTAAGCCGAGAGAGTTGGCACATAAGCCATGGCAGCCATTACCACATTATGGTTGGCGAGTTCGACATTCTTCTCGGCAAGTTGGTACTGATAGTTGTTGGTGATGTCGAAGTCAGTCTTGAGGAGAGCGACTGCATCGTCTATCTTCAGCAAGTCATCCAGTTTGTCGGTAAGAACGAGGCGGCGCTCAGGTTCGCAGCCGAGGGAAAGAGCCAGAGAGTTGTAGATGATTTCCACAGAACGGCGTGTAGAGTTGATGGTGTTGTCGAGACTTGCGACCTGGACCTCGATTTGGTCAGCCTCAGTCTGCTCGGCAGCGCCTACAGCGACTGCTCCAGCGATTGTCTTGTAAAGTTCCTGGAGGTTAGTCTTAGAAGAGTCGAGAAGTCCGATTGTCTCCTCCATTGCCAAGGCAGTGATGTACATAGACTCAACGTCGGCGATGAGGTCTGCCTCAGTCTTCTTGTTGTTGATCTCCTGCATCTCGATAGCGATGTTGCTGAGGAGAGCGCCTACGACCATTTGTCCGTTAAGGGCGATAGAAGCCGTGATGGAGATAGTTCCGTTAGGGTTCATAGGGATTTTGAAACCTGACATGTTCATTTCATAGCCGCACATATTCTGGTAAGTCATGGACATGTCGGCCTGAGGCAGCATAGAGGCGATAGCCTGCCATCTCTGAGCGTGAGCCATCTGTACCTCAAAGTCGGCGTTCTGCAGAGAACGGTTGTTCTGAACAGCATAAGCCCTTGCTTCATTGAGCGAGACAGTTACCGTTTCGCGGTAGTCGGCCTCATTGACGAGCGACTGCGCGAAAGAAGGTATTCCCAAGAGCAGGCTCAGTGCAAAAGTGATAATTTTTTTCATTATTGTGTTATGTTTTTATTTCTTGACGAGACGCATCATGCAGTCGAGGAGGAATTCCGCCTTAGAGACCACAGTCTTGTCGGTTATTTTTTTAGCAGTGTTAGAGAATCCGTCGGTGAGGAGAGTGACCATAGGCTCAATTTCGATTTCCTGGCGGAAGACACCCTCACGGATGCCGTGTTCGAGGACTTCGCGGACCTGTCGCTGGTCGATGTCGTGCATACGGAGAGCGAATTTCTGGGCTATGGCAGGGTAGTATTTCTCCAGGTCGTGGAAGAAAACGAAGTTTTTCTCGACCATAGAACTTCTTTGCGTGAATTTTTTGAAATGCGCGTTGATGAAGTCGATGACGGTCAAGTTGCTGTCGTATTCGATTTTGATTTTTTCGTGCTTCTCGATGGTACGCTCGAGCATCTCCTCGATAAGTTCTTCCTTTTGACGGAAGTGCTGATAGAAAGTGCGTTTAGAGATGTGGAGCTCGTTGCAGATGTCATCGATAGAGACACTGCGGAGACCCAGTCGTAGGAACATCTCGGCGCCTTTTTTGATAATCTCGGTTCTCATGCGAATAGTCCATTTTTTCACGAATGCAAAATTACAACAATTTTTTCAAATAGGAGTATGTTGAATTGTTATATTTTCTTAATTTTTTAATTGGTGTAACCGTGTGGTTTGTAGAGATTTACGAGGAAACTATTTTTATATTAAAAGTTTTCATGTAACAAAATTGGGGATTTGGTTGAAAATTTATTGTAGTGGAGCACCTTGTTTTGGAAAAAAAAGTGTATCTTTGCAGTCCGAAATCAATTTTTACAATTATGTTCCCATATAAAGTTTTTGCGGGTACCAACAGCCGTCCCCTTGCAGAGAAGATCTGTGCTAAACTCGGCTGCGAGCTTGGTAAGTGCACTTGCCAGAAGTTTTCGGATGGAGAGTTTGCAGTATGGTATGACGAGACCGTTCGCGGTTGCTATGTCTATCTGGTGCAGTCGACTTTCCCAAATGCAGACAACCTGATGGAGCTGATGCTCATGATTGATGCTGCAAAGCGTGCTTCGGCGTACAAAATCATTGCTGTAATGCCTTATTTCGGTTGGGCGCGTCAGGACCGCAAGGACAAGCCACGTGTGTCTATCGGTGCTAAGGTTGTGGCAGATATGCTTTCGTGCGCTGGTGTTGACCGCATTATTACTATGGATCTGCATGCTGATCAGATTCAGGGATTCTTTGACATTCCTGTTGACCATCTTTATGCTTCGACTGTTTATATTCCTTATATCCAGTCGCTTCATTTGCATAATCTGGTGATTGCGTCGCCAGACGTAGGTGGTTCGAAGCGTGCTCAGACATACGCTAAGCATTTGGATTTGCCATTGGTGCTCTGTCATAAGACTCGTGCCCGTGCGAATGTTGTTTCGAATATGTCGATTATCGGTGATGTTGCAGGCAAGGATGTTTTGATTATTGACGATATGGCGGATACAGCGGGAACTCTCTGCAAGGCAGCGGATTTGATGATTGAGAATGGTGCTCTTTCGGTTCGTGCGATGGTTTCGCATGGTGTGCTTTCTGGCAAGGCTGTTGAGAATCTGATGGGGTCGAAACTTCAGGAATTGATTATTACTGACTCTATTCCGTTTGACCAGGCACGTTGTCCGAAGGTAAAAGTTCTTACGATTGCGGATATGTTTGCTGAGACTATCCGTCGTGTATATAATAATGAGTCTATCTCAACTCAGTATTTGATGTGATAACAAACGCTGAAAAGCGTTAGCGATATTAAAGGAGATGCCTTTCGGCGTCTCCTTTTTTGTGCTTTTTGGGGGAATTTTTGTGACTATGTAAGTGATTGATTCTCAATGTATGCCCTGTATGGGCTATGGATGGGAAAGGTATGAAGTCCGGAGGAGACTTGGATGGGGAATTTCGAGACAAAAAAATAGGGCAACCTGGTGGGGTTGTCCTATTTTTGTATTGGGGATTTGGGGCTATTGCTTTGTGGCCGAGCATTGGACAGTGCCATTGCCTGTGCCGTTGACCTCAGCGCCCATGATGGTCATTGCGATTTCAGCCTCAGCGTTTGCGCACCATTTGAGGGTACCGTCCTCGAACTGAGCATTCTCGTTTGTGACAGTGACTGAGATGTGAGACTCGCCGTATTCGTCGGAAGTGTCCGAAACGCGGGTGAACGGGTCGATTTCAACCATTGAGCCATTGATGCGTCCCGTAGTCTCGAAATCCTTGCTTGTGAAGATGAGACCGTCCTCAGAGCCCGGGTCAGCGGTGATTTCAAAAGTTCCGTCCATGTTGATAGGCACATCCATGTGGCCAATTACCGAGAGTTCTGCGGAGGCAGTTCCGGAAATTGTATAGTTGTATGTGCCGAGGAGGTCGGCGCGATTGATTGGGGTGCCTGTTGGTGGAAGACCAATGTCAGGATCAGTGCCGCAACTGAAGAGCGCGAGTGCTACAGTTGCAAGAAGAAACAGTTTTTTCATAATCTATAGTGTTTTATTTCTTGAAACATTCAGTACCCATCATCTGGACAGAGTTGTCCATTTCCACCTTAGTCAGACGATAGCAGAAGGCAAATGCCTGGTCAGCAACATATTTGATACTTGCAGGAAGAGTATAGACACCCTCGAAGCTCTCAGGCAGACGGAGAAACCAACTGCCGGCATAGATAGGGCCAGTGATTTTAGTATGCTCAAAGATGCGCTTTCCGGCCCAGTTGAAATCCTTAGGAAGAGTGACCTTGTTCAAGTCATTGCACTGGTCGAAAGCACCATCGCCCACATAGTCGAACACCCAATTGCCGAATTTCACCTCCTGAAGAGCCACGCAGCCGAAGAAAGCCTCATTCTCGATGCGAGAGAGTTTAGGCAGACGGCTGAAATCCAGGGCAGGAGAGAGCCATGAGCAGTTGCGGAATGCCCCTTCCGAGATAGTCTCCAAATCATCAGGGAAAGAGAAAGTAATCAGTTTAGCACAGTCGCGGAAAGCAAAAACAGGGATAACCTTCAGACTGTTGATTCTCACTGCCATAAGATTGTGACAACCCTCGAAAGCATTTTTGCCGAGATAGTCAATGTCGTTGAGAATTACAGTGTCTATGCCAAGACAGCGGTAGAAGGCAAAGTCGCCGATACGGCGGACAGAAGAAGGAATTGAGATTTTAGTCAGTTCGTCGCAGCCGTGGAATGCTCCAGCGACAATTTCCTCAGTGCCCTCAGCGATTTTGTACTCACCCTTGAAAGTGATAGGCATGAAAGCGAACACCTTCTCAGTGAATACCGGTTTTGTCAGTCCAGAGGCGAGGAAAGCCATTGGACCTATCTCAGTGACATTTTTAGAAAGTTTCAGTTCCGTAAGATCAGCGCAAGCCATGAAAGCACCTCCGCAGATACGGGTGATGCTTTTAGGAAGTTCGTATTTCCCATTGAAATCGTAAGGAAGATAGGCAAAATACTCCTTAGAGTAGATGGCATGTGGAATCGAAGTGTTGAAAAAGGCGAAGTCGCCGATTTTATTGACAGACTTAGGCAATTGAATGTCAGTAAGGTCGTAGCAGTCGTAGAAAGCAGAGTCCGCTATCTCAGTGACAGTGCAGCGATTGCCTTTGATGACCACAGACTCAGGGATAACCACAGAACCCTGCACCCCATTGCTGCGGAGAACAATGGCGTTTTGTCCGTCAGATATGCCATAGTTAACCCCATGAATGCTGACAGACTGAGCGTTAGCGCAGAGAGCGGCAAACAGCAGAGTTATGGCAATTAAAGATTTTCTCATATTAGATATTTTTGAAGTTTCAAAGTCTCAAAGTCTCAAAGTCTCATTCCTCATTTGCGAACATAGGGTCCCAAGAAGGAAGTTTTATAGGTTTCTGGTTAAGTACCTCAAGAGCCTTTACAGTAGCATATTTCCTGTTCACCACAAGGCGGAACATATATTCGTTGAACCACTCATCGGTCATGATGAGATATCCCTTGTAGCCGGAAGTAGCACCCCAAGAGTTCTCAACCTTCCATTTGATGACCTTTCCGTCCTTCTCGTCAACAGCCACCAGAGTCATTGCATGAGAAGAGCCAGAAGCCTTAGAAGAGACACGCTGACGCTTGTCCATATCGAAAGAGACGCCCAGAAGCGACTCATAGTCATAGTTCTTGATGTCCAGCAGACCGCGCTCAGAGTTGAGATACTTAGCAACATCGCAAGAGAAATACATAGCAGTGTTATCCTTCAGAGAAGCGATAGCCATCTCCTTGATGTCCTCGATAGGAAGATTCACATAGAGCCAGTTGTGGCCCTCGTAAGTGTGGCGGTCGCGGTCAATCTCATAACATTTATAATATTCGCGCGAAGGGTCATTCATCAGCATGATATAATCATTGCAAATCTCCTTGTTGCCGTATTCCTCAGCGAACTGCATAGGAGTCCATTCCTTGCCATCGTAAGAGAAAGATTTAGGAGGAATGCCCAGGTTAAGGGCAAGAATGCGGTAGATGTCCTTAAGGATTTCCTCCTTTTTCTGAAGAAGTTGAGCCATAGAAGCCTTGTTGGCAGCCATCTCGCGGATTTGGATTCCACCCTGACGCAATTTCAGTTTCAGCATAGAGTTCATGCGAGAAGTATTGTTGGCAGCGAAACTCTCAGGCATAGCGTCGGCAGGGACAAGACCGTATTTATTGACCAAGTCAGTAACGCCAGTGAAAGTACCGCCATCGCCGATTGGGTTAGAGAAAAGCCAGTCAACATCCTGAGAGTCGATAGCCTCCTTGCGAGTGTCGATTATGCACTGAAGGAAAAGGTTAGATTTCTCCAGTTGGTCGTAGAAAAAGATATAAGACTGAGAGAAAGAGAACATCTCGCTAAGATTGTGAGTTGCGATAGCCTTAGCGCGGAGGACATTAAGGCCAGTGAACAGCCAGCAGCGGCCGGATTTCTTTTGGTCGGTGATACCGATACTCTTAACCTCAGTAGAAAATTCAGTGTCCATTGCTCCAAGATTCTCCTGACTGAGGGCAAGTTTGTTCATGTCCAAAGAGCCAAGAGCGTTACGGATAGCCTTATCCTGAGGATTGTTGCCGTAAGATTTTTCGATACGGCTCAGCATATCAGTGCTGATAGCCCCGTCATTGCTCTGAGCGGCCAAAGGCAGGAAGCCCAAAGCCAGCAAGCAAATCATTGATACAGTTCTCTTCATCATATATTTTCTGTTTAAATTTATTCCATTCCGGACTTTCGGGATGCAGAGGTCTGTGCTCATGCATCTTATGCAGTTTCTCGATACGTTCAGCCAGAGCCAGAGCCTCGTCGGAGAGGAAAGAGTGGCGGAAACGGTCGAAGATTATTTTCACAGCCATAGGAGAAGGGTGGATAAAGTCGTCCGCATAGAAACGGTAGTCGCGGAGTTCATCCATCAGAATCTCGTAGGCAGGGAAATAGCACCAGTTCGGGTGTTTCCGGCAAAGTTCGTCTGCTGCGAGAATAAGAGTTGCCTTATTTGCAGAGTTGTCGATAGCGTCACCCTCAAGGTAGCGGACCGGAGAGACCGTAAGAATCACCCGACGGTTCCCGATGAGCGAAGCCACCTTATCGTAAGACTCCACAATTTCCGAGACGTTTAAGCGCCTCTTAGAGAATTCCCGTTGCGGAAGTTTGTGGCAGTTATTGTAGATTTTGCCATTTCGTTCCCATACCACCGAACTTCCAAAAGTAATAACAATGTGAGAAGTTTTGTTCCAGAAGTTTTTGGCAGAGTCAAATTTTTTCTCTATCTTTGCAAACGCATTTTCGGGAGAGTCAGCGTCAAACGCCCCATGGTGGTCAGGAGAGAACCATCTCCCGTCGTGTTCCTCGAGAGAGTTTGGGGAGTAGGGGAGATTCGAGGCAATTCTGCAGAGAGTGTCAGCCATAGAGGCGGGATTGTAAGAAATGCCTGACGGATTGAGCATTATGCCGAAATTAAGAGAGTTCATCTCCTCCGCGATACGTTCTGCGAAACAAGAGCCAATGAAAAGAATACGGCTATTGTAGTCGATGATAGGAGTCCGAGGATTTGCTATTTCCGTAGAGAATCTCATAATTATCCAAATTCGCTGCAAAGATACAAATATTTTTGCGAATTGCAAAATAAATACACATTATTATTATGTTATATGTTCACGTTCCATTTTGCAGACACAAATGCGTCTATTGCGACTTTGCCAGCGGGACCAACATCCAGTTGGCACCACAGTATTTAGATGCATTAGCGGTGGAGATAGAGCATATCAAGAAGAATTTCCCGCGAGAGATAGAGTATTTGAAAGACAACAAGACCATATATCTCGGAGGAGGGACACCATCGATGCTATCGCCAGAGCAGTTGAAGAGACTCATAGGAGTGATTTCAGAGATAGCAGATGTTCAGGCGGAAGAGTTCACCATAGAAGCCAATCCCGATATGCTCACCGAAGAGTACCTCGATTTCCTGAAGCGAGATACTCCAGTGAACAGACTCTCGATAGGCATTCAGTCGCTGAACGACAGCGAGTTGAAGTGGATGCAGAGGACGCATACAGCAGAAGAAGCCATTTCCGCATTAAGAAGAGCGAAAGAGAGAGGATTTGAGAATATCTCGGTGGATGTCATGTATGCCTTACCAGGGCAGACAATAGAGAGTTTAGGCAAGACATTAGATTTGCTTTTGGCGGAAAGACCCAATCACATCTCCGCATATTCATTGATGTATGAGCCTGGTTCAAAGATAACCAAGATAAAAGAGGAACCCATAGACGAAGAGTTGTCGGCAGAGATGTATTGTCTGATAGAGAGAAGATTAGCGGAATCAGGGTATCAGCATTACGAAATTTCCAACTGGGCCTTGCCTGGTTTTCAGTCAAAACATAATTCCGGATATTGGGACCATCAGCCATATTTAGGGATAGGGCCAGCCGCCTGTTCCTTTGACGGAGAGAGACTCAGAAGAGCCAACACCTCATCCTTAGTGAAATATCTGAGACAGATGGCAGAAAGAGGAGAGTTCTATGAAAAAGAACAGTTGAGTGATGAAGATTTGTTCAATGAAAGAGTAATGTTAGGTTTAAGGAGGGCGAAAGGCGTTGATTTAGAGATGCTGAGGAGAGATTTCGGAGATTTGTGGGCAGAAGAGATGCTCAAAGAACTCAGAACCTATACAGAGACCGCGGAGCCGATGGCAGAGATTGTTGACGGAGTGTTGAAATTGACGGAAAGGGGAGTTTATGCCTCAGACCAAGTGATGGCGGCAGCCATGAGAGTAGAAATGTGAAAAAACGATAAAGCAAAAGATATGAAACAGAGAATTATATTGTTGGCAGTGACAATGCTGCTCATTGCAGTTCAGATGAAAAGTGCGAATGACGAGAGCCATTCAGCGACCGAATCAAACATAGAGTTTCTTGATGCCAGTATTCTGGATAAAGCAGAAGACACCTATCTGCTAAAGACGTATGAAAGGTATAAGAAAGGAGAAGAGAGCCAGATAGATACATATCGATTAGAAGAAGTAGTAAAGGCATACGAAAAGAGCAGAAAATATGAAAAAGCCGGATTTGGATATTTACTGTTAGGGTATGTGAGCAAAGACACAGAGAGCAAAGAGAGATACATGTCCAAGTTCATGTCGTCAGAGACAGCAGCGATGAAGATAGTCAAGTCAGAGAACAGGGCCTTAGAATTAAAGAGGAGAGTGAACAGAGTGTTGATTCTGATATTGACAGCAGTTTTATTGGTGATGACAGTCATTGTGAATAAGAAAAGGAAAAGAGAGAAAGAAGCCGCAGAGACAGAAGAGACAAAGATTAGGGAAATGTATCAAGAAGAGACAGAAGAGCCTCTCATACAAAAGATAGAACAATTAAGAGAAAAGAAGCCAAAGACCAATGCTGCAGCAGAGGCGGCTGCTGTTGCTCTATTTGGAGATATGAAAAAGGATAATTCCAAAGTAAACAACAAAGTACTGGTGCTATTGTTATGGCTATGTATAGATGATAATTTTAATTCCAAAGAGGCTCATGACAAGTTAGAAGTAGGCAAGAGCCAGTTCTTTGCATTAAAGAAATTGTTGCATAGCATTTTAGGGATGGATTCAAAAGACAATCTCACGTCGGAAGATTACAGAAATGCGGCAGTGAAGTATATGTCAGAGAATTGAGGTGAGTTCTTAGTTTTTTGTGGGAGAGATTGAAGAGGGGAGAATTTTATTTTTTTTGAGGAATGGAAAAACAGGGCAGATATGCGTTTCGCATATCTGCCTTGGCTTTATAAGATGATTGGGGGTTTCTATAAAAGCCAGGGCTGTTTCCCAACAGCCCATGGCTGAAATTACTAATTCAAAAGTCTTATTGAAAAGATTTATTCAACTAAATGCCATGTTTCTGAATTTATACAGAATTCAACAGGGCCATTATGCTTGGCAAAAGTTATGGAGTTATCTCCTTGTGACAGAGTAAGAGCGTCAGATAGGGAAGACTCAAGGTCTGTTAAAGGAATGCCTGGCCTGTTTGAATAGCCAAAATCGGCTGATTTCATATCTGTCTCGGCATAAGAGTCAAGTGCAAAGTTTGATGATATATTAAGTTCCTCTTGACTGTAAAGATACTCGATATCCAACATCAGTTTGCCCACCAGTTTTTTCGAAGAAACTAAATCGTATTGAAAATTATAATGTACGAAAGGAAGACATTTCCATCCTTGGTTTGGTTTGCAAACATTAGAAAACTCTTTAATAAAAACAATTTTAATAGTATCGCCGGATTCATTGGCAAAGTACCACCTGGCATCTTGATTGTCTGGGCAGTATTGATGCAAAAGTGTACAAATCAAATCAAAATCTTGGTTGACCTGATTTCTATTGCCACAGGAAGTAAGAGTGGCAATGACAATAAACAAAACAAACAGTGATTTTTTCATAATTGTATTTTTTAGAATTGTTATTTCTTCCGAGATTCCCGAAATGGGCATCTGGGGGAAGATGTTATTTTTTTTTATATTATATTGATGTGTGGTCGGGAGAGGGAGTGTTGTTTGGTTTTCCTGGGTGCAAATTTAGTGAAAAAAAACAGAACAAACAAATAAAAAGAGTCCGATTTTAGTCCGATTGCAGTCCGATTTTCAATTTTTTGCAAAAAAATGAAAAATCGGTGTATGGCGCTGGTTTTTAGTGTTTTGATGGGTAAAATATCCAAAAAGAGGAGTCCGGTTGCAGTCCGGTGGAGTCCGATTTTAGTCCGGTCGGCTGTTTTTTAGGGAAAAATGGTGTTTCTGGACAGTCGAGTTTTTGGGATTTCTCTGCGGCATGAAAAAAGCAGGGACTGAGAAAAAGACAGTTCCTGCTTTTATTGTTAGACGACAGTTGGTTTCTGTTATTTCACAATGAATCTTTCGGTAGAGACACTGATATTTGAGACTATTCTTGTAGAAACGACCAATTGCAAAGTTTGTTATTCATTATTCTGTTTGCGACTGCTTTGCTTCTTTTCCCGTTTCAGCAAGCATTTTCTGAGTTTTGTTTTTTTTGAGTTTGCCTGAGTGACAGTATCAGCGGAATGCTTTAATTCGTGTTTTGAGTCGCTTGCGCTTTCTTCTGGAAAGTTGTCTATTGCCGGATATAAAAGGACTTTTCCAATGCCTGGCAGCGTATATTGATCCCATTTTTGGCCCTTAAAATAAACCGTTTGTTTGTCGTTTGAATAGAACGTACGGTCATCGCCTTTGAAGGAGATGTTTTTTGTATGAATGTCGGAAGTGAGAGTTATCGGCATATAACAATAATCGCCCAAAACATGGTCGGCAATCTTGCTGTGATTCTTGTAAATGACCATACTGTCGCTGGAAAGCACACACCGCAGAAATGTGGCAAGTCCTTCGTCATTAGCCAAGAAGCGAAGGCCTGACAGCAATCCACTCATTCTGCCGCAGGATTCAACATAGTTGTCGGTATATCGAATGGATTTGTCGTCCGAGCGCGGAAAATAGTGATAATAGTATCTGCGAAGAGGACAATTGGTGTAACTGAACACAGTATCAATGTCATCTATGTAGATGAAGCCTGTACAACTGTCTGGATGATAAACACAAACGCTGTCGCCTACTGAGAGAGTGAAATCGTAAAGAGTGTATTCGCGATTCTCGTTTTCATCAAACAGATAAACAACGCGGGCTGCAGTATCCTCGCGCAATAAATGATCGGTGAAGTCGGTAATAAAATAGGTATATCCATTTATCACAGTATCTCTTGAAACAGAAATGGTAGGCATGTAATATTTGCCGGGGAAAGCAACTCCATAAGCAAAGTAAATCCATTTTTTGCCTTTTTCGAGCATTGGCGTATAGGCATACATGGCTGAAAAACAGAGGCACAATGCCAATGACAACAAGATTTTTCTCATGTTACAAAACAATTTGTGATATATATAAGGTGTCAGATTGATGAATTATAGACATCAATAGGACATATATGTTTAATGTATTTTGAAGATTCGTTTTTTTACAGGCGGAACGTTGTGTTTTTTCTTCCTCGTAAAACAAAGCATAAAGCAGATGCATGTTTCGCATATCTGCCCTGATGTTTTATGGGATAGTGTGGTTATTTCACAATGAACCTCTCGGTAGAGACCCTGCCATCAGCAGCGATTCGGGCGAAGTAGATGCCTGGAGTGAGGGAGAGAGTGATTTCCGAAGAGGAGTAACCACCTATCATGACACCTGTCGCTGTGAAAATCTCGACATTGTCGATATTTTCCGCATTGATGCTAAGAGTGTTATTTGAATATGCGATTGAAACCTGGCTTGATGGAGTATTCTCGACAGCATCTGGAATTTTGCCAGAGCCAGCACAATCATCACCAAGGTATTTGTCCATTTGGGCGGAATGCCCATAATAGAGCAAAGTTCCATCAGGTTCAGTCACACAACGAAGAGTTCCTCCATCGTGACCAACAGCATATTTTTTGTCTATCGTCATTGTCATATTGTCACCGATATTTCCATATCCCTCCACAAAAGTGCCACTAATTAGTGTCTGCAGGTCTCTGCCAACTGTCTCATAAGTGAATCTGCGCAATGGAATGTCGTTTTCACTTAACACAGTGTCTATTTTTGTGACGAAAATTCTGCAATGATGCTCTTTGTCTGGAACATGGGCAAGAGCATCATGAATCTTGTCACTGCAATATACCAAAAGACTGTCGCCGACATTAAGTGAGAAGTCGAAAATCATTTCCTCGTAGCCCCTGTTAGGATCAAAAGCATATATGCGCTGAGCCACAGTGTCCTCTCGCAAAAGTACTTTTGTAAAGTTTGCCATATTGTATGTTTGACCATTTACGACAGTGTCTGAAAGTATTGAATCGGTAGTTGTATAATAGTCACTCATAGTAGACATGTTTATGCGGAAGCGAGTCCAAGTCTTGCCGTTTTGCAGCATTGGAACATAAGCATTGAGCGAAAGTGTCAATGCAGAAATTGCAAGAATGAGTAATGTTTTTTTCATAATGTTATATTTTTAGAATTATTATTTCTTCCGAGACTCCCGAAATGGGCATCTGGGGAAACTATACTATATAAATGTGTGATAGGGAGAGGATCGTTTGTTTTTCGGTTGCAAATTTAGTGAAAAATAATTGAACTAACAAATAAAAGTAGTCCGATTTTAGTCCGATTGCAGTCCGATTTTCAATTTTTTTCAAAAAAATGTGAAATCGGTGTATTGTGCTGAGTTTTAGTGTTTTGATGGGGAAATTGTTGAAAAAGAGGAGTCCGGTTGCAGTCCGGTGGAGTCCGATTTTAGTCCGGTCGGCTGTTTTTTAGGGAAAAATGGTGTTTCTGGACAGTCGAGTTTTTGGGATTTTTCTAAGGCATGAAAAAAGCAGGGACTGAGAAAAAAGATTAGTTTCCGGACTCCCGAAATGGGCATCTGGGGAAACTATATTATATAAATGTGTGGTTGGGGGTGTGAGGTTATTTCATGTCAAAGAAATAGCAGAAAAGCAGTCCTGGGGATTGGTTGCCCACAGGGATGAGGTCGATGGCGAAGAAGTCCGTTGATTCGAGAGAGCCGATGAGTTCGAAAGGCATAGGGACTATGATGCTGCGGGTGCTGGTGGAGGAAGAGCATTCGAGCCGGGCCAGTTTGACATTATTGTGACGGTCGAGAGTGACAGAGTTGAAGAAAGAAGTTTTGCTGTAGATCATCTCCATGTTCTCCGACGGTGCGATGGCTCTCAGCAGACGCGAGAGTCGGGTTTTGTCCGGGAACAGAGAGCCGTAACAGCGGAACTGCCCGGAATTGTCGCGGATGACATAAGCGTGGCAGTCTGGGGTGAGTCCCGAGAGGAGAGATTCGGTGCCTTTAAGTCGGGCACAGTCCGGCGTGATGATATAGAGCGAGACAGAGCCGTGGCCGGAAGTCTGCCATTTCGGGATGATGCTGTCGGTGAGATTGTCGGTCCAGAGAGTGTGAGTGTCAGCAGCGTCGAGGAAAGCGATGACCTTGAAAGCGGCAGTATCCTTTTGGAGAATGTCTTTCATTTCGGGGACAGTGACATAGTTAAGCGAAGGGAAGTCGATAGGCGCGCGGCGGAATTTGCGGTGAGTCTCGCGCGCAGTGAATTGAGAGTTTAAGATGATGACAGATGCGGCTAAGATACATACAGCGGCAGCAACGGAAAGCAGAACAGTAAAGAGTTTTTTGTTTCTTGACATCGTGGGGGAAGTGTTTTTGATTTTTCGCTGCAAAGGTAAGGAAAAATAACGAAAACGAAAACGAAAACGAAAAAAAATTTTTTTACGAAAACGAAAAGGGCGCAGACGCGATGGTGGGCAACTAAAACGAAGATATTGCAGGTTATTTATAGCCGATGAGATATATAGAGGTATGGTTCTGTTATCGTTGTGCTATCGTTGTGCTATCGTTAAGCTATCGTCTTTTGGTTAGTGCGGAATGGGGTGGGGTGTTATGGACGAAAAGAGGGAAAATTGTGTTAAATGGGGTTGTGGGGGTTCGAGGAGTCGTGTGGGGGTGAAACGGGGCCTTTTGGAAGATGTTTTGCATGGGGCCGGGAGAAAAAAACGGCTGACGGGCGGTTGGATTTGTGGCTCTGGGGATAGGAAACGGGTCGTTTAAGGTATTTGTGGCGGTGTGATGCGGGTGGTAATGTGCTGAGAGAGCACGATTTGGAGATTTTTTAGAAAAAAAGAGGAATTTTGCTTGTCGGTTTGGAAAAAAGTTGTACCTTTGCAGTCGAGTAAGTCCTATACGACCAGCTCCCTTTGAACTCCCCCAGGGCTTGATCGCAGCAAGGGTAGAAGGTCGTAGCGGTGCGATGTAGATCGCTTACTCATTTGCCTCTTTAGCTCAGCTGGCCAGAGCACGTGATTTGTAATCTCGGGGTCGTTGGTTCGAATCCGACAAGAGGCTCTCAAAAAAGGAAGGCATCCGTTCGAGAAATAGCGGATGCTTTTTTTGTTTTGTATAAACCTGTGTGCTTGGAGCGGACTGGGCATGCGGAGAAAAGAAAGGCATCTTCCCCGGAGCGGGGGAGATGCCTTTGTTGCGTTTGCGGTATTTCCGGAATGGTTTATCAGTATTCTGGGATTTCCTTGAATGCCGTGAGTTGCAAAGAACTGTGAGTGCCGTCGATGGAGAAGAGACCCACCATCAAGCCAGGAGTGCTCATATATCTGATTTCCGCCATGATTTCCGCCTCGGTGGATGCGTTGGAACTTGACCAGTAGTATTCGGCGATGTCGTAAGTGCCTGGGTTATTGATGTAGAGGTCGAAAATATCGTTGTTGTATTCGTACATGAAATTCTGCGTTTCATTTTTTTCGCTGACGAGAGCGGCT
The DNA here is from genome assembly GCA_045643545.1 of Candidatus Aphodosoma sp. GTDB lineage: Bacteria > Bacteroidota > Bacteroidia > Bacteroidales > Paludibacteraceae > Aphodosoma. Next base: position 67,711 of record JAZUKZ010000002.1, read on the forward strand.
ACTTTGAAAGTGCAGTCGATGTTTTTGGCGATTCTGACTTTAGAGCCAAGAGCCTTGATGCCAGCAATCATGTAAGTGTTCTCGAGGGATTTGGTGGTGCTGACTGCAGCCTCGTTGGCAGGCTCCATTTCGAGGAAGATTGCGTTGACCGTGCCGGGGTCTTCGAAATCCTCGCATTCGGCGTAGATCAAGATGTTCTCGTCTGAGAGTTTGAGGGCGTATTCCCCGTCGCCAGCGGCAGTAAAGCCCTTTTCCAGGAAAGCGGCGTTGACATCATCAAACTCCATGCCCACAAGCGAAGAGATAAAAGTGCTGTAGGAGTAGATGATGTTAGAGTCGGGATTTTTTGGGTTGTTAGGACCATTAGGGTCCTTGCAACTGAAGCATGCAAAGATGACAGCGGCCATCATCGCGATAGATACGAGTTTCTGTTTCATATTGGTAAGTTTTTAAAATTATGTTTTTTGTGATTTCACGGGGCAAAGTTAGTGAATGTTTTCTGGATTGCCAAATATATTTTGGGAAATTTTTCGGATGGTTTTTTCTGAGGGTAGAAGTGAGTTTGTAAGTGACTGATTCTCAATGCATGCCCTGTATGGGAGACGGATGGGGGATGGATGGTTTTCGGATGAGATTCGGAGGAGAAAATTTTTTTGCGGAAATGGTTGGTCGGTTGCGAAATTATTTGTAAATTTGCACGCTTATTATTAAGGAGTGAGTTATGGTGCCAGAGGCTAATGTTTACGCTATGAAATCCGGGCTCGTTTTCGGGACGGCTTTTGCGGTAAGTTTCTTTGTGTCGATGAGCGCAAGTGCCAATCCGGCAGTGTCTTACATGAACCTTGCCATTTATGCCGGAGTGCTTGTGGGGATGTTCAGGTCGGCGATGAAGTGCCGGGACGAAGTGCTTGAAGGCGATATGCGATTCGGGACGGCATGGTGGTATATTGTCCAGCTGTTCATGTTTTCCTCGATGATTGCGGGCGTCTGGAAGTATTTTTATCTCAGGGTACTCCATCAGGATGCCCTTGAGAAACTCTCCGCCCAAGTGATGCAGACCATGGAAGAAGCCAAAATGGATGCCGCGATGATAGAAGAGATGGGCAACGGCATGGCAGAGTTGATGCAGCCAGCCAATTTCGTGCTCTATTCAGTGATGACAGACGTCATGATAGGAGTGGCGGTAGGTTTTATTTTTGCATTTTTTCTCAAGAAAAATCAGTATTAGACAATGGATATATCAGTTATTGTGCCTCTGTTCAATGAGGAAGAGTCGCTTGTAAAGTTGTATGACTGGATAAAGCGAGTGATGACAGAGAACGTCTTCTCGTATGAAGTCATATTCGTGAACGACGGTTCGACCGACGGTTCGTGGAGAGTGATAAAACAGTTGCAGGAGAGCGATCAGGAGCATGTTCATGCGATAAAGTTCAGGAGAAATTACGGCAAGTCGCCGGCATTGTACTGCGGATTCAAAAAAGCAGCGGGCGATGTGGTGATAACCATGGATGCCGATCTGCAGGACTCGCCAGATGAGATTCCCGAGTTGTTCAGGATGGTCAAAGAAGAAGGTTATGACCTTGTGTCCGGATGGAAGCAGAAACGCTATGACAACACACTGACAAAGAATATCCCTTCGAAGATTTACAATGCCACAGCCAGGAGAGTGACAGGACTCAAACTGCATGACATGAACTGCGGACTCAAAGCCTATAAGAACGAAGTGGTCAAGAATATAGAAGTTTACGGCGAGATGCACAGGTATATTCCTTACCTCGCCAAGAACGCCGGTTATTCCAATATAGGCGAGAAAGTCGTGCAGCACAGAAAGAGGGAGTTCGGCAAGTCGAAGTTCGGATTAGAGAGATTCGTCAACGGGTATCTCGATTTGCTGTCATTGTCGTTTTTGAACCGATTCGGCAAGCAGCCAATGCACTTCTTCGGATTGTGGGGAACAGTAATGTTCCTGATAGGTTTAGTGGCCATAGTGATAGTAGGAGTAGTCAAACTCGTCGCATTGGCCCATGGAGTGAAAGCACCGTTAGTGACCAACAGCCCATATTTCTACATAGCACTGACGATGATGATAATGGGAACCCAGATGTTCCTTTCAGGATATGTTGGAGAGTTGGTGTCAAGGTCAAATATGGAGCGTAACAATTATCAGATTTCAGAAGAGATTTAAGATATGGAGACATTTTTGGAGATATTGAAATTCACTTTGCCATCAGTGATAATGCTGGTAGGCGTTTATTTCGTGATAGACAAGATTTACCGCCAGGAGTCGAAAAGACGCGACTTCGAGATTTTCAAGATGCAGAAAGACGTAGTGCTGCCAGTGAGACTGCAGGCATACGAGAGAATGTCCATTTTCCTGCAGAGGATACAGCCAGAATCGATGCTCACAAGATTCCAGTTTGACAAACTGACAGTATTGCAGTTGCAGCAGATGCTCCTGCAGTCGGTTAGGACAGAGTTTGAGCACAATGCAGCCCAGCAAGTCTATATGTCAGGCAAAGTGTGGGGATTGATTTTGAATTCAAGGGAGAGCATCTGCCAGTTGATAAACAGTTGCGCTGCCCAGTTGCCAGCCAATGCCCAAGCCTTGGAGTTGGCCAAACTGATGCTCGAGACATACGCCTATTCAGACGAGACACCTATTGACCTCGCCATGGCCCAGATGCGAAAAGAGATTATAGGACATTGAGAAAAACATTTGAAATATTGATTTTGGTTTTGGCGGCTGTGGCTTTGGTTTTTGGAAGCTGCACATCCTCCAACGTCTGCATGGAGAACATGGACGTAGAGTTCAAAGTCCAGTTGATGGAGATGAACTTCGACCAAATCAAAGACCAGTATATCAGCGGCAAACACCAGTCCACTGTGAAAGTTTATGGCGTAGGAATGGACTCAATGCTCTATAACCAAGTGAGCGTCACACAGTTGGCGTTGCCATTGAATCCGAACGACTCAATGACAGAATTCGTCATAGAGCAGATGGGCAAAGACAGCGTTTATGTTGCCGATACACTTACAGTGCTGCATGACAACGAGTTAGAGTTTGTTTCTCTGGAATGTGGCTGTGCAGTGCTCAATCATGTGAAAGAAGTGAAGCATACGGTAAATGCTTTAGACTCAGTGATTCTGAAAGAGAGTGACGTTTTGAGGAATGGCGGCGTCAATGTCCAATTGTATGTAAAGAAAAAATGAGAAAGAGAGTGCTGATATTTTTCATGGCAGTTATGGCCAGTCTTGGGGTTATGGCCCAGAAAGACTCCGTCGTAGTGCGTGAGAAAAAGCACAATCCAAATTTCGAGTTGCCTGTCTTTCAGGGATTCTCAGTGCATGCAGACCTCTTGTCGCCAGTGATGAACCTCGTTCACGGAAAGCAAGTTTACGGAGCAGAAGGACAGTTTGACGTAAACCTCTACAACAGACTCTTCCCGATTTTCGAGTTCGGATATACCGATGCCACCCAAGTGATGGAAGAAGGATATACCTACAAGACCAATGCTCCTTATTTCAGACTCGGAATAAACTACGGACTCCTCAAGCCATTCACAAAAAACGGCAAACACAGGCCCCTGGACTGCTATCCATACATTGGCGTAAGATATGGAATGGCCTTCATGAACTACCACATCTCAGGCATGAGCATAGAGAGCGGTTATTGGGGAGGAAGCGAACCGGCACAGTTTGACAAAAATTTTGTTTACAGCGGATGGGCAGAGATAGTTGCCGGAGTGAGAATGAACCTCTACAAAGGACTCACCATGGGATGGTCAGTCAGATTCAGGACATTACTCCATACCACCGCAGGAGGCAAGAACTATGTGCATTACGTTCCAGGATACGGAAAGTCAGACGGTGCAGCATTCACATTCAACTACACCATAGGTTACACATTCAAACAAAGCAGAAAACAATGAGAAAAAGCCTGATAATAGTGATGATGGCGATGATGGCCGTGATGCCCATGTCCGGACAGAAAAAGTTCGAGCTCAGAGCCGCGTGGATAGCCACAGTAGCCAATATCGACTGGCCAGACAAAGAAACCCGCGACCCCGAGAAACAGAGAGAAGATATGGTGCAGATGCTCGACTCACTCCAGAAGTTGAATTTCAATGCTGTTGTTTTCCAGATACGTCCTACGGCAGATGCATTCTATGACTCAAAGACAGAACCATGGTCATATTACCTCACTGGAGTCCAGGGCCAGGCGCCAGAACCATATTACGACCCATTGGCATTTGTGATTCATGAGGCCCACAGAAGAAACATAGACGTCCATGTGTGGATAAATCCCTACAGAATCCTCAACGGCGAGAGCGTCAGCATATTGTCGAAGAACAGCATCTTCTTCAAAAAGCCATACATGGTGCTTAAGTACGGAGGAAAGTATTATTTCAATCCCGGGTTGGACGAGACAAGAGAGTATCTCAACAACATAGTCGCCGACATAGTCTCGAGATATGACATAGACGGAGTCCATTTCGACGATTACTTCTATCCATACAGAGTGGCGGGAGAAGAGTTCCCTGACGAAGCGACATTCCAGAAATATCCAAGAGGCTTCGATGACAAGAACGACTGGAGGAGAAACAACGTCAATATGGTCATAAGCGAACTCAGCCAGACAATCCATGCACTGAAACCATGGGTAGAGTTCGGAATCTCGCCTTTCGGAGTCTGGAGAAACTACAACAAAGACGCCTGCGGAAGCAAGACAACTGCCGGAGCCACCAATTACGATGACCTCTATGCTGATGTCAGACTTTGGCTCGAGAAAGGATGGATAGACTATGTAGTGCCTCAACTTTACTGGGAGATAGGTAAGAAAAACGCAGATTACAAAGTCCTTGTTGACTGGTGGAGCAAGAACTCCTTCGGGAGAAACCTCTACATCGGACTTTATGCATCAGGACTGAAGATAAACAAAGCCCAGGCGTGGAAGACTCCCAACGAACTCTGCAGACAGTTGACACTCAACAAAAAAATCGACAACGTAAGCGGTGCAGTGTTCTATTCCTGCAAGCCAATGCTCAGCAATCCACAGGGATTGTGCGACAGCCTTGCGACCAATTACTACAAGTACAAAGCGTTAGTGCCTCCGAATCCATCGCTCAAAGGCAAAGCCCCTGCAGTGCCTCAGAACGTAGAGATAAGAAAATTAGGCAAGAGAGACTACCTCTGGTGGTCGCCAGTAGAGTCGGATAGAGAGAACGAACCTGCGATAACAAAGTATATCGTCTATATGTTCGACGCACAAGAGACTGCAGATTTAAACCGCACAGACAAAATAGTGTCAATAGTGAGGGATGTATGCCTTGACCTCTCAGGACTTGAGACAGAAGGAAAGAAATTCGTGGTTACTGCCGTCAATAGATATCATTACGAAAGTGCGGCATCAGAAGAAGTGACATTATGAGATTCATAGGAATAATACCGGCAAGATACGCCTCAACCCGTTTTCCAGGGAAACCATTGGCAAAGTTGGGAGGCAAAAGCGTGATAGAGTGGGTTTATACCCGTGCATCCGAAGTTTTGGAGCATGTGGTGGTGGCAACAGATGATCAGAGAATAATGGATGAAGTAGAGCGTTTCGGAGGAAAAGCCGTCATGACATCCACAAACCACAGGTCCGGAACAGACCGCTGCTGGGAAGCATATCAGAAGTCCGGAGTAGAGGCAGATGCCGTGATAAACATTCAAGGAGATGAACCATTCATCCAGGCAGAGCAGATACGCGGACTGATGAGTTGCTTCGACAGCCAAAGCACAGACATAGCCACCTTGGTCAAACCATTTGCAGAAGATGCGGGTTATGACGCAATAGCAGATCCAAACTGTGTGAAATGCGTCAGAACGCTGGACGGCAAAGCCTTATACTTCTCCAGAAGCGTGGTACCATTTATGCGCGGAGTGGATAAATCAGAGTGGACAAAGAGAAACACATACTACAAGCACATAGGAATATACGCTTACAAAGTGCCAGTGCTTGAGATGGTTACCGGCATGGAACAGACACCGATGGAACTCGCTGAATCACTTGAGCAACTCAGATGGCTTGAGAACGGACTGACCATAAAAACTGCCATTACAGAGATAGAAACAGTAGGAATTGATACACCTGCTGATCTTGAGGCAGCAAGCAAAATGATTGAGAATAAATAAAAAACAACAAGATATGAAATTCAAGAGAGTACTTCTGAAACTTAGCGGAGAGTCGCTTATGGGCTCTCAAAAGTATGGCATTGATGACAAACGCCTTGGCGAATATGCAGACCAGATTGCACAGATTGTAAAAGAAGGCGTTCAGGTAGGCATAGTGATAGGAGGCGGCAATATATTCCGTGGTTTGAGCGGTGCCGGCAGAGGTTTTGACCGTGTGAAAGGAGACCAGATGGGAATGCTCGCAACAGTAATCAACTCACTTGCCCTTGCCTCGGCATTAGGAACAGTAGGAGTGAAAGCGAGAGTGCTCACAGCAGTAAGGATGGAACCAATCGGAGAATTCTATACAAGAGACAGAGCAATAGAGACGCTTGAGAAAGGCGAAGTCGCAATTTTCTCTGCAGGAACAGGCAATCCTTATTTCACTACTGATACCGGTTCATCACTCAGAGGCATAGAGATACAGGCAGACGTCATGCTCAAAGGCACACGTGTTGATGGAATCTATACCGCAGATCCAGAGAAAGATCCAACAGCAGTCAAGTTTGACGAGATAACATATGATGAGATTTATAACCGCGGACTCAAAGTCATGGACTTGACAGCAGCCACCATGTGCAAAGAGAACAACCTCCCTATTATAGTCTTTGATATGGACACAGTGGGTAACCTCGTGAAAGTGATCAGAGGTGAGAAAATAGGAACTTACGTTCATAACTGATTAGAGAGCGAATGGGATTTTTCAAGAAATTATTGTTTGGAGGCCTCGGATGGTCGTTAGGCGGACCGATAGGCGCTGTGATTGGATTGGCGATAGCGTGTCTTTTTGACAAGAATGATGGCGCAGAAACCCAGAGAATCAGTGGCGGCTTTGATGAAGGAATGCCTGGAAGGCGTATGAAATACACCCAACAGCAGAACGCCAATGACTTCAGAATGGCATTCTTAGTGATGTTCGCGGCAGTGATAAAGGCTGACGGACATACCAAGAAGTCCGAATTGGCAGTGGTGAAAGATTTTTTGGTGAAAAACTTCGGAGAAGAAGGGGCGCTTGAGGCATTACAGATACTCAAAAGTCTTATAAACCAAAACATAGACGTATCGTCGGTTTCCAGACAATGCGGTGCCAACATGTCGTACAGCACCAGACTGCTCGTAGTCCAGTTGCTCTATAAAGTGGCATGCGCAGACAACGAACTCAGTATCAGCGAAGAGAATGTTATTTCGCAGATAGCCATAGGCATGGGAGTCACAGCCGCCGATTTGCAGTCGATTGCAGCAGCCTTCAAGCCAAGACAGAGCGACAAAGGCTGGGCATACAAAGTGCTTGAGATAGAGCCAGGCGCAAATCAGGAAGAGATACGAAAGGCATACAGAAGGATGGCAATGAAGTACCATCCAGACAAAGTGAGCGGACTTGGAGAAGAGGCAAAGGCAGCAGCCGAAGAGAAATTCAAGATAGTGAAAGACGCCTACGACAAACTGAAAGAGTAAGCCGTGGCAAAAACAGATAGAAAACAATGAAGAAATTATTGTTGGTCGCACTGATGAGTGCTGTGGTTTGTGGAATGACGGTCAGTGCTCAGGAAAAAAATCAAGTCAAGAGAGAAAAAACGGTCAGTTCGGCAGCCCAGCATCTGGATGTCTATACATCAGTGCTCAAGCAACTTGAGTTGAATTATGTAGATACAATGGACCATGCCAACCTGCTGAAAGCGGCACTTGGCAGAATGCTATATGAACTGGATCCTTATACCCAATTCATTCCGGCAGAAGACGGCGAGTATCTCCAGAGGCTGAGGTCGGGCGAGTATGGCGGTGTTGGCTCCGTGATAACGCTGGTAGACAGCATTCCTTATTTCTCAGAACCAACACAGGATGCACCAGCCTATAAGGCAGGCATAAGAGCCGGCGATGAGATAGTCGAGATAGACAAAATAAAGTGCAAAGGGAAAAGCATAGCCGACATAAGCAAAATGCTCAGAGGCAAGCCAGAGACGCCAATCACCATCAAAGTGCGCAGAATGGGTGAGAAGAAAGAACTGACTTTCGAATTTCTGAGAAAGACCATTTCCATGCCAACAATCCCATATTGGGCAACAGTTGCTCCTAAAACAGGCTATATTGCTGTCAACGATTTCATTGACAGAACATCTTATGATTTCAAACAGGCATTGGCAGAACTTGTCGAGAAAGACGGCATCGACAAACTGATCATCGACCTTAGGGGTAATGGTGGCGGCATTGTAGGTGAGGCTGTGAATATAGCATCGCTCTTTGTGCCCAAAGGGACAACCATAGTGTCGATGAAAGGAGCCCATAAAGAAGTCGAGAGAATTTACAAGACAGAGCAGGCACCGCTTTATGAGAAAATGAAACTCGTGATACTTGTGGATGACGGGACAGCCTCATCGTCAGAAATCCTTGCTGGCGCATTTCAGGATTTAGACAGAGCCGTGATTGTTGGAGAACAATCGTTTGGCAAAGGATTGGTGCAGCATGTGGTGAATTTGCCTTATGACAACTTCATGAAAATAACAATTGCGAGAGATTATCTCCCATCAGGACGTTGTGTGCAGAGAGTAGACAGCACAAAATACGAAGAGTTCAGGACCAAGAGCGGAAGAATCGTAGAAAGTGGCTGTGGAGTTACTCCAGACTCAACTATAACAGACAGCGCAAGCGTGAACATAGCCTATTATCTTTATTTGAAAAATCTTTATTTCAAATATGCAAACAAATATCAGTTTGAGCATAAGAGCATAGGTGCTTTGGGTGATTTTGTTGTGACAGATGAGATTTATGAAGATTTCTGCAAGTTTGTGATAGACAACAAATTCACATATAAACTTGAGAGCGAAAAAGGTGTGGCAAGTCTTCAGGAGTTTGTTGAGAGCGAAGGCTATGGTGATGTGACAAGCGATATTTTCAAGCAATTGATCGAGGCATTGCAGCCAAATGTAGAAAGAGACCTCCGAAAATTCAAGTCAGATGTAATGAAAATGCTTGAGACAGAGATAGTAAAGAGGTATTATTTCAGCAAAGGCGCATATTATGTGGGCTTGAAGTATGACGATTGGGTGCATACGGCAGCCACACTATTCAAATAAAACAGAATAAAACAATAAAATAGATATGAAGAAAGTATTTTTGTTTCTGGCTTTGGCAATGTGTGTAGCCGTAGTCAATGCTCAGGAGATTCGCCACATCACAAAGGCAGAGTTCTTGGAGAAAGTTTGGAATTATGAGGCAAATCCAGATCAGTGGGTTTACGAAGGAAAGATTCCATGCATTGTGGATTTCTATGCTTCATGGTGCGGACCTTGCAAGCGTCTTGCTCCAATTCTTGAGGAGATCCAGAAAGAGTATGACGGGAAAATAATCATTTACAAAGTCAATACAGAAGAAGAGAGAGAATTGGCGGCAATCTTTGGCATCACAAGCATCCCTACTCTGCTTTATATTCCAAAGAGCGGTCAGCCAACAATGACAAAAGGACTCTTGCCTAAAGAGAGCCTTATCAAAGTGATAAATGTAAAACTGTTAGGCAAGTGATATGGAAGAGTTGAGAAAACTCTACAAAGACCATTTCATGGAAGAACCTGTGGAAGTGGTCGAACTGGCCTCGTCAGGGTCCAACCGCCGTTATTTCAGACTCACAGGTCAGGATGGAAAGACGCTTGTGGGGGTGAAAGGCACCTCGGTTGACGAGAACAAAGCCTTTGTGGAGATATCGAGACATTTCAAGTCCAAAGGTCTGAATGTGCCTGAAGTGTATGCCGTCAGTGATGACTGGGAGTTCTACATTCAGGAAGATTTAGGCGATGATATTCTCTTCAAAGCGACAGAGAATGGAAGAAACTGCGGTCGATTCAGCGCCAAAGAGTTGGGATTGCTGAAAAGGACCATGGAGTTGTTGCCGGACTTGCAGTTCAGAGGTGCAGAAGGCTTGGATTTCTCGGTTTGCTATCCCCAGCCAGAGTTTGACGAAAGGATGATCTCCTTTGATCTCAATTATTTCAAATATTGCTTCTTGAAGGCAACCGGACTGGAATTCTCGGAAGTCAAACTCGAAGACGACTTCCAGACCATGAGTTCTATTCTGATGCGTTCCCAGTCGGCAACATTCCTCTACAGAGACTTTCAGTCGAGGAACGTCATGATAAAGGACGGAGAACCTTATTTTATAGACTTCCAAGGAGGAAGACGTGGACCTATCTACTATGACGTGGCGTCTTTTGTATGGCAGGCGAAAGCAAATTACAGCGAAGAAGTCAAAGAAGAACTCATCAGTACCTATCTCAATTCTCTCAAGAGATATATGCCTGTAGATGAGGCATATTTCCGTCAGCAATTGAGGCATTTTGTTTTGTTCAGAACATTGCAGGTGCTTGGCGCTTATGGTTTCAGAGGTTATTTTGAGAAAAAACCACATTTCCTGCAGAGCGTTCCATTTGCCATTGACAATTTGAGACGATTGCTCAAAGAGCCATTTGCAGAGTATCCTTACTTGGACAAACTCCTCAGACAACTCACAGAGATGAAGCAGTACAGCGACATGGCCGTACAGCCGAAACTTGAGGTCAGAGTGTTCAGTTTCGCATATAAGAAAGGCATTCCAAACGACACCACCGGTAATGGCGGAGGTTTCGTTTTTGACTGTAGAGCGTTGAACAATCCAGGCAAATATGAGCACTACAAGCATTTTACAGGCAAAGATGCTGAAGTAATCAAGTTCCTTGAGGACGATGGCGGGGTAGTGCCATATCTAAATAATGTGTATAGCCTCGTGGATGCGCATGTCGAGAAATTCATAGAGCGAAAATTCACTCATATGATGGTGGCATTTGGCTGCACAGGTGGTCAGCACAGGTCAGTTTATTGTGCAGAGCATCTTGGCGAGCACCTTGCAAGGAAATACGACGTAATAGTAAAAGTTGAGCATAGAGAATTGAAATGAAGGCATTTATCTTCGCTGCAGGATTAGGAACGAGACTGAAGCCACTGACAGATACAAGGCCAAAGGCACTTGTAGAGTACAAAGGCAAAGCCATGCTTGACATCGTTATTGAACGACTCAAAGAGCAGGGAATCAGTAAGTTCGTAGTCAATGTACATCATTTCGGAGAGCAGATAATAGACCATTTGGCAAAAAGGCCCGATCATGCAGATTTTGAGATTTCGGATGAACGTGATCTCTTGAGAGACACCGGCGGTGCTATCAGACATGCATTCAGGCAAGGAATAGACTTAAATGACAGATTCTTAGTGCATAATGTGGACATTATGAGCAATGTTGACATACGTGCCATGGAGTCAAACCTTAAGCCCGATGCATTGGCGACATTGCTTGTAAGCGAAAGAGAAACAAGCCGTTACCTTTGGTTTGATGGAAATATGAGACTTGTGGGATGGGAAAATGTCAAGACTGGAGAAGTGAAAGGCAAAAGGGGAGAACGGAAACTGGCATTTGCAGGAATCCATGTGCTCAGTGCAAAAGTCGGAGAACTGATGGCGGATTATGAAGAAAAATTCTCTATAATTGATTTTTATTTGGCTCATTGTGAGAAATTTAAGATTTATGGTTATGAGCAGAAAGGAGCCATAATAGAAGACATCGGAAAATTGGAACAGTTGAAATGATAGATACCCATTCACATATCTATGGACCTGAGTTCGAGGATGATAGGCCGGAAGTCGTGGCACGAGCGAAAGAGGCGGGAGTAGAGAAAGTCCTTCTTGCGAATGTCGATTTGACGACCATAGAACCGATGAAACAGTGCAACAAGGATTATCCCGATTTTACGGCCATGGCCATGGGGTTGCATCCGACAGAAGTAAAGGAAGACTGGCGGGACTGCCTGCTGAGGATTTGCAATGAGTTTGACTGTGAGAAATATGTTGCGGTGGGAGAGGTCGGAATGGATTTGTACTGGGACAGAACATTTGAGCAAGAACAGAAGGCTGCACTCAAAGAGCAGATAGATTGGGCTTTGTCAATGGATTTGCCATTGATATTGCATATCAGAAAAGCGTATGCAGAGACCTTTGATGTGCTGAAATGTTTTGGCAGCAGAGAGTTCCGCGGAGTATTCCATTGTTTCGGCGGAGGGATAGAAGAGTCCAAGAAAGCCATCAGAATGGGTTTTAAACTCGGAATAGGGGGTGTGGTGACCTATAAAAACTCCGGACTGCCGCAGATTTTGGCAGAAGTCGGACCAGAGCGACTGCTGCTTGAGACCGATGCCCCTTATTTGTCGCCGGTGCCATATCGTGGCAAGAGAAACGAGCCGGCATTTATGGCAGAAGTCAGGTCGAGATTAGGCGTGATTTTTGGCAGAAATGCACAAGAAATTGATGAAATTACGACTAAAAATGCCAAAGAAACCTTTGGAATTTGAGAATAAAGAGAGGTGGACAGCGAAAAAATGCAGTTAAGGAAGTGCGTTTTTGCTTGAAAACCAAATAGTTTTTTAATAAATCGAGTGTGAAAAATTTTTATTGAAAAAAGTGGCGTTAATTCGTTATTTTTTACTAACTTGCACCCGATTTTGGAATACCGTGTAAGGAGAGATGCTCGAGTGGTTGAAGAGGCACGCCTGGAAAGCGTGTAAACGTCTAAAGCGTTTCAGGGGTTCGAATCCCCTTCTCTCCGCAAAGAATGAAATCCGAGTGATTTTCGGTGAGAAAATTGTTTTTGTAACTTACTAATAATCAATGCATGTCCTGTATGGGAAACCTTTGGAGAATGTATGAGGCTTGGATGGGATTCGTGATAATAATATTAACTAAATAAAAAAAGAAAAAATGAAAAAGATTTTTGCGGTAATTACTGCTGTAGCTATTTTCGCATTCGGAATGACTACAAATGTTAATGCACAGGAAGCTGCTGAGGCAACAGAGGCAGCAGAGCAGGCAACTGAGAACGTAGAAGAGGCAAATGACGAGGCCACTGTCGTTGAGGACATCGAAGAGACAGAAGAAGTTGCTGAAGAGGGTATGCACCAGGTACTTAAGACTAAGTTCATCGAGGGTGGCGCATTCTTCATGTCATTGGTAGTATTCTGCTTGATTTTCGGTCTTGCATTCTGCATCGAGCGTATCATCTACCTCAGCTTGTCCTCAATCAACACAAACAAACTCCTCAAGGACGTTGACGAGGCATGGGAGAAAGGCGGCGTAGAGGCTGCAATGAACGTATGCCGTGACACACGTGGTCCTGTAGCATCAATCTTCTATCAGGGACTTTCTCGTTACACTGAGGGTGTTGACGTAGTTGAGAAGACAGTCGCATCTTACGGCTCAGTACAGCTTGGTCTCCTCGAGAAGAACCTCTCTTGGATTTCATTGTTCATCGCATTGGCTCCAATGTTGGGATTCATGGGTACCGTAATCGGTATGATCGAGGCATTCGATAAGATCCAGCAGGCAGGTGATATCTCTGCAACAGTCGTAGCAGGCGGTATCAAGGTTGCGTTGTTGACCACACTCCTCGGTTTGATTGTAGCCATCATCCTTCAGATTTTCTATAACTACATCCTTTCACGTATCGACGCTATGACAAACGAGATGGAGGATTCTTCAATCTCATTGCTCGATATCGTAGTAAAACACTCAAAGTAATCAAGGAATAGTTAATTTTTAAAATTTGAAGATATGTTGAAAAAATTGCCTAATATAACACTCATCACATTTGGCGCCATCTCATTGGTAGTCATCGTGATGTTCATGTTGGGCCTGGGTAATGACACATTCGTCAGCCCAAACAGTGGTGAGGCACTGACGAACTCAACACACACAGACCTTTTCCTGAACTGGACATACATCCTCTTCGGAATTGCACTTCTTGTGTTCGTAGTATCGTTCCTCCTCTGGATCGGTGCAATCTTCGCACAGGACAAGACCAGAGGTTTCACCCTCGTAGGCTCAATCGTAGTTCTCGGACTCCTGATGCTCGTATCATGGTTCCTCGGTTCCGGAGAGAAGATGAATATCATCGGTTACGAAGGTGCCGACAACGAAGGATTCTGGTGCCAGTGGTCTGATATGATCCTTTACACAGCATACACAATGATTGCTGTCGTAATATTGTCACTCTTGGCAACAGTAGTTTACAGAAGACTCAAAAAATAATCAGGAAAAGCAATCATGGGAAAGAAGTCAGTACAAGAAATTAATGCAAGTTCGATGGCGGACATCGCCTTCCTGCTGCTTATTTTCTTCCTTGTCACAACAACAATGTCCGTAGACAAGGGACTTTCGCGTCGTCTGCCACCTCCATTGCCACCTGACAAAAAAGAACAGATGAAAGACGTCGAGGTAAAGCAGCGCAACATCTTCGTTGTGCTCATCAACTCGAAGAATCAAGTTCTCGCGCAGGGTGAGTTTATTAATGTAGAGGAGTTGCGTGCGAAGGTAAAAGAGTTTATTAAAAATGAGGCTAACGATCCGTCACTTCCTGAGCTTTCGGTTACAGAAGTAGAGATTGATGGAAACATGGAGCAGTTCATGACTACTGCAGACCACATCATCTCCCTTCAGAACGACCGTGGTACAACTTATCAGAAGTACATAGAGGTTCAGAACGAACTCGTAGCGGCTTACAACGAAGTCCGCGACGAATTCGCCCGTCAGCGCTTCGGCACATCATACGCCGAACTCAGCGAAAAGCGCCAGGGAGCAATCCAGAAGATCTATCCACAGAAGATCTCCGAGGCAGAGCCTAAAAATTATGGAGGAAAGAAGTAATGGCAAAGATACGTAAAGCGGGCAAAAAATCAGTTCCTGCAATCTCAACGGCTTCACTGCCAGATATCATCTTCATGCTACTCTTCTTCTTTATGGTGTCAACCTCAATGAAAGAGGTAACCTATAAAGTAGACATCAAAGTACCAGAGGCAACAGAGCTCCAGTCGTTGGAGAACAAGTCACTCGTCCGCTATATATATGTCGGTGTTCCTAGACCAGAGTATGTAAAGCAGTACGGACGTGAGACACGTATCCAGCTCAACGACCAGTTCGCAGATGTCAACGAAATCCGTACCTACGTTGAGGAGCAGCGTAACGCCATGGATGAGGACGAGCAGGGAATGCTCACAATCTCCATCAAGGCAGACCGCGAGACCCAGATGGGTATCATCACCGACATCAAGCAGGAGTTGCGTCAGGCACAGGCTCTGAAGATCAACTATGCAGCCATCCAGGCAGACTAATTACAAAATCCAATAACGAAAAGAGTGGCAGTTCAGACAGGACTGCCACTCTTTTTTTATCCAATACAGCAGACAGCCGGCAGACAATCCCCAAGCAGCCCCAATCGGGCGCTTTTCGGATGCTTCTCGGGCGCTTGCCCTTACTGGGGGTATAGTCCTCCTATATATAATATTGTGTGTAGTTCGAAAATGGTGGGATTGTGGAAAAAAGGAGTAATTTTTTAGAGAGAAAAATAGCATCTATGTCGCAAAAAAATTGTAACTTTGCAGCGGTAGGAACTACGTGTTTTTATGA
The DNA here is from genome assembly GCA_045643545.1 of Candidatus Aphodosoma sp. Classification (GTDB taxonomy): domain Bacteria; phylum Bacteroidota; class Bacteroidia; order Bacteroidales; family Paludibacteraceae; genus Aphodosoma. The sequence continues at coordinate 83,392 of JAZUKZ010000002.1, forward strand.
AGAAGATTTTTGAGGAAATAGGCAAATATTGCCAGTTGATGGGACGAGTGTTCGGCAAGAGCGACAACCGCAGGATGCTCTGGAAACAGGTGCCTGTGGAGATTGAGAAACTCGGCACGGACTCCATACTGCTGATTGCGATTATATCCATCTTCATGGGTGTGATCCTGACAATGCAGGTAATCCTGAACACCGAGAACCCTCTACTGCCAAGATATACAACCGGACTGATGCTCCGCGACACATACTTGCTGGAGTTCTCGTCAACCATCATGTGTCTGCTGCTGGCGGGAAAGGTTGGTTCGAGTATTGCGTCAGAGATTGGTTCCATGAGAGTTTCCGAGCAGGTGGATGCAATGGAGATAATGGGAATCAACTCCGCCAACTACCTTATTCTGCCTAAGATAATCGGCTTGGTGATTTTCATGCCGATTCTCGTGGTGCTCTGCGTGGCTTTGGGTTTGATAGGCGGCGTAGGAGTGGCATTGTTTACCGATTTGATAACCATGGATGACTTCGTCTATGGTCTGCAATATGCTTTCATTCCGTATTACTTCACATACAGTTTGGTGAAATCGGTAGTATTTGGTTTCGTGATAGCCTCTGTATCATCGTATTATGGATATTATGCAAATGGTGGTGCTCTGTCGGTCGGTAGGGCCAGCACCGATGCAGTGGTGAAAAGCAGTATCTTGATATTGCTCATGGATGTTGTATTAACTGATTTGATGTTGACATGATAGAGGTAGTAGGATTAAACAAGTCGTTCGACGGCAAGCAGATATTGTATGACATATCCGCTAAGTTCCTCAGTGGCAACGTCAACCAGATAATCGGCCAAAGCGGTTCCGGAAAGACAGTGCTCATGAAGAGCGTAATCGGACTTTTCAGAGCAGAGACTGGCGAAGTGCTTTATGATGGCCGTAATCTGCTGGATATGAGCGAACAGGATGTGAAGTTGCTGAGACGAGAAGTCGGAATGCTTTTCCAAGGGTCTGCATTGTTTGACTCAAGAACAGTGCTCGGCAATGTAATGTTCCCATTGGAGATGTTCTCTCCTATGACAAAGGCTGAAATGGAGAAAAGGGCAAAGTTCTGCCTTGAGAGAGTTAATCTTGCCGAAGAGAAACATCATCTTTTCCCAGGCGAGATAAGCGGCGGTATGCAGAAACGAGTTGCGATTGCAAGGGCTATAGCATTGAATCCTAAGTACTTGTTCTGCGATGAACCAAATTCGGGACTTGATCCAGTGACCTCGCTTGTGATAGACAAACTCATCAAAGAAATTACCCAGGAGTATAACATTACAACAATCGTCAATACCCATGATATGAACTCAATCATGGAGACCGGCGACCACATCATATTGATAAAAGAAGGACGCAAAGCCTGGGAAGGCTCGAAAGACGACATCTTCAGGTCTGAGAACCAGTCGCTTGATGATTTCGTTTTCGCGTCAGACTTATTCAAGACAATCAGAAACGTAAATAAATAAAACTAATACTAAAACTATGGCAGAAAAAACACGCTATTCGGATGAGGAATTAGAGGAATTCCGTGCTATTATTCTTGAGAAACTCGCAGCGGCTCAGAAAGAGTACGACGGTTTGGTAGAGATGATGTCAAATGCGGCAGGAAACGATGTGAACGACACATCTCCAACCTTCAAGAATTTCGAGGAAGGTGCTGACACATTGAGCAAAGAGTCATTGTCGCAGTTGTCGCAGCGTCAGTTGAAGTTCATAAACCATTTGAAAGCAGCGCTCATAAGAATTGAGAACAAGACATACGGAGTCTGCCGTGTGACCGGTAAGTTGATTCCAAAGGAGCGCCTCAGAGTAGTGCCTCATGCCACCACTACGGTAGAGGGCAAAATGATGAAAGGATGAGTTCGCGCAAATATTGGTGGGTATTCCCTGTCTTATTTTTGTTGGGAGTACTGTTTGACCAGATAGTGAAATTCTATGTGAAGTTGCATTTTGCACTCAGTGAGGATTTTGAGATCTTCAACTGGTTTCACATAGTCTTTGTGGAAAATCCCGGAATGGCGTTTGGAGTGACTCTTGGCAGCAAGATATTTCTTACGTCTTTCCGCCTTATCGTCACTGCGTTGCTTATATGGCTGGTGGTCAAACTGATAAAAAAAGATTTCAAGTTCGGCTTCCTTGTGGTGATGACCATGGTGCTTATTGGTGCCGTGGGCAATATTATTGATTGCGTTTTCTACGGTCAGATATTCTCGGAGAGCACACCTTTTGAGACAGCACAGCTGGTGCCATTCGGGACAGGTTACGACACTTGGTTTGTGGGCAAAGTGGTGGATATGTTCTATTTCCCATTGTTCACATTCCCTAACTGGGTGCCACTTGTCGGTGGAGAGATATTCTTCAGTCCGGTGTTCAACGTGGCAGACAGTTTCATAACAATCAGTGTGTTTCTGATAATTTTGTTCTACAGACAGTCATTCAACGATTCGATTGATGTCATCACTAAGAAAAATAAGGATTAATGTACTGATACTGCTCGTCTTGGGGCTCTGTTCATGCGGAAACAAAGTGCTAAAGCAGGAGAAAATGATAGACGTCCTGTTTGACATACACAGGACTGAGGCATGTTTCTCAATCGCGCATAGAAGAGCGACACCGGAAGAGCAAGTCCAGTATTATAATTACATTTTTGAGAAGCATGGCATAACCAAAGAGCAGTTTGAGAAATCCCTGGATTGGTATGCGCATCATCCGAGAGAATGGAGAATGCTTTACGACGAGTTGGCTGTAAGAAGCGAAGAGTACCTCCAAAGAGTAGAGAATTATGAATTTACTCCTGACAGACAGAGAGTAGAAAGTGACTCAATAGACACATTCGACTTCTGGTACAACAACTCCAGGTTGAAACTGTACAAAATAACAAACGAAAAATTCATACAGAAAGATTTCGAAGCAGAATGGGACGGGCGAGACTATTTTGTGGGTACAAAAGAACTCAGACTTGTGGGACAGATGCGATTCTATTCTAAAGACACTGTTAATGTCAGAACAAAGATGCTTGTCTATCTCTCCAGAAAGAAAAAGCCAGAGATCTTGGAACTTGTCATGCCAGCCGACTCAGTGCTCAGAGAGTACACCATCCCATTCAAGGTGAAGGACCAGGTAGTGACAAAAGTCGAAGTCTCGCTGATAGACAGTCTTGACGCATTGGACTATGTGGAGATGAAAAACATAAGAATGCTCAATGTTTTTTTCAAGTATGAGAAACACTTTGGCGAATCGATAAAGAACAGAATTTACATAAAAAGAAGAGATCTGGAACTTGAAAAGAATAATCGCTAATAGAGTACTGACCAGAGAGGGAGAGTTGAGAAATGCTGTGGTGGAATTCGCTGATGATGACGAAGTGACCAATATATTTCTGATGGACAGTGTACAGGTGGAGCCAGAGGCAACGGTTTTCAGACCTGGAAGAATGACAAGAGAAGATGGAGGCGAGATTTTTGTGGGATACAGAGGAAAAATAAAAATACAATAGATAAAATGGCTAAAGAATTAAAAGAACTTACCTCGAGGAAAGAGAATTATTCCCAGTGGTATAACGACTTGGTAGTCAAAGCCGATTTGGCAGAGAACTCAGCAGTCAGAGGTTGTATGGTCATCAAACCATACGGATATGCGATCTGGGAGAAAATCCAGCGTCAGTTGGATGATATGTTCAAAGAGACTGGACATCAGAACGCATATTTTCCACTTTTCATTCCAAAATCATTCCTCAGCAAAGAGGCTGACCATGTTGAGGGCTTTGCAAAAGAGTGCGCTGTAGTCACTCACTATAGACTGAAGACCAATCCAGATGGCTGTGGAGTAGTGGTTGACCCAGCAGCAAAACTTGAGGAAGAACTTATCGTTCGTCCAACATCAGAGACCATCATCTGGAACACATATAAAAACTGGATTAACTCATATCGCGATCTGCCTATTCTCTGCAACCAGTGGGCAAACGTAGTCCGCTGGGAGATGAGAACCCGACTCTTCCTCCGTACTGCAGAGTTCTTGTGGCAGGAAGGCCATACAGCACACGCAACATACGATGAGGCAATGGCTGAGGCTAAGAAAATGCTTCATGTCTATGCAGATTTCGTAGAGAACTATATGGCAGTGCCAGTAGTGAAAGGTGTGAAATCAGCAAATGAGCGTTTCGCTGGAGCAGTAGAGACATTCTGTATAGAGGCATTGATGCAGGACGGAAAGGCACTTCAGGCCGGTACATCCCACTTCCTCGGACAGAATTTTGCAAAAGCATTCGATGTTAAGTTCTCAGACCAGAACAATAAACTTGACTATGTATGGGCTACATCGTGGGGCGTTTCAACCCGACTGATGGGAGCGTTGATTATGGCTCATTCCGACAACAACGGTTTGGTATTGCCACCTGCATTGGCTCCATTCCAGGTAGTTATTGTGCCAATCTATAAAGGCGAAGAGCAGCATGCAGCAGTAAATGCCAAAGTAGAGGGATTGCTCAAAGAACTCAAGTCACTTGGTGTCTCTGTCAAGTATGACGATGCCGACAACAAGAAGCCAGGATGGAAGTTCTCAGAGTATGAACTTAAGGGTGTTCCTGTACGTATTGCAATGGGACAGCGTGATATGGAGAACAATACAGTTGAGATAATGCGTCGCGATACTCTTGAGAAAGAGACTGTATCATTTGACGGATTGGCTCAGAGAATAAAGGCATTGCTTGACGAGATGCAGAAGAACATCTTCAAGAAAGCATTGGATTACCGTCAGTCGGTTACCAGAACAGTAGAGACTTACGAAGAGTTCAAGGTAGAGATAGAGAAAGGCGGATTTATCCTTGCTCACTGGGATGGTACTCCAGAGACAGAAGAGAAAATCAAGGAAGAGACAAAGGCAACAATCCGCTGTATTCCTTTGGATACTCTCGTCACTGCTGACGGCAAGACAATCGCCGACGAACCAGGAGTCTGCATGGTGACAGGCAAACCTTCTGCACGTCGTGTTGTATTCGCGAGAGCATACTAATTATGAGTAGAGTCGTGGGACATTAGTTTCACGACTCTCTATATATAATAATGTGTGGATATGAATGAACCATTGCTGAGAAAATGTCAGAATTTTGATTTCGGGACATGCCTCAAGAAAAAAGGCTATAAATATTTCACAGACGGAAAGTACAATCTGAACATCATAGGAGTTCGCTCGTTCGGAAAGACAGTGACCAATAAGTTTGATGATATTCTTGTTGTGACCTATAGGGATGAGCGGAATGTTTGGCAAAAGAAATGCTACAGCATAACTACAGATCCTGGTGTTTATTATATGAGTCAACTTTGTTCAGGCAAAGGATGTGCCATAATGGTGGAAGGTCAGTACAGCGGTTTGTGGAAGATAGGCTATCACAAAGGTCAGTACAAAGCATTGGTTCAGAACAAGCCAGTTCCGGTTTATCGTGACCGCAACAGAGATGAGATTTACGATTACAATCCTCAGACCATAGACAAAGGAGTCTTTGGGATCAATCTGCATAGGGCGGGCAAGACAGAGTCGGTACAGGTAGATAAATGGAGTGCAGGGTGTCAGGTTTTTGCCAGTGCAATGAAATTCAACGAATTCATGCGGATAGCGGAAAAGCAAGTGGCTAATAAAATGGGAAATACATTCACCTATACATTACTAAGTGAAAACGAGTTGGGATAATTTGTTCCCATCATATAAAAACAGCAAGCCCCGGAGAATTGGTCTTCGGGGCTTGTTGTTTATATTTTCGCTATTTGAGTTATTCTGTGTATTGACCTGTGTAGATGAGGTTGATGGTAGAGCCCCAGTATGTGGTGAAAGTTCCTGATACAGAGTAAATGTCGCCATCCTGAGTGACTGTCATAGAGCCTCCTGTTATGAAATAGACGCTTTCTGAAGAGTCGATGCTGTCGCCCGCATATGTGGCGAGGAATGAGAGATAGCAGATATAGTTCTCGATGCCGTAACTGTGCTGAATAGTGCCGGGGTCGTTGTCTTTAGGTGTATCGCCTACGGTGAAAGTGCCAGTTATGGAGTTGTCCGCTTGACGGGTACATCCCAATTTGATTCGACGGTCAGAACCAGATTCTTTGAATATCAGGTAGAATACATTGTTATCCTCAGGAGCATAACTAAGAGTGCAAGAGTTCGCAGTAAAGTTTATTTCCGAAGTCTCGGTAGGTTCGTAAGTATAGCGTTCCTCCTCCTTTTTAGAGTTGTCCTCAATAGGGAGAATGCCTTCATAGACACAGTCGGCCTCATAGCCATCAAGTGTGGTGAAATGCATTTCAATGCGAGCATTCTCGCAGTCGCCGGAAATATTTGCATATCCGCCTTTGATGAAATCATAGGTACCGTCCAGTTCTCCGTTTTTGATAGGGAAATAGAGAGAACCCTGGACAGACATACCCTCGTATTCAGTGCCGATGTAGTCGTCATAGCCGGCAATGATTGTCATGGCATCAAGAGTTGAGTCAAGGGGATATTTGCCTGAAGAAGGCATGAAATATCTGTCAACCTTGTCGGTTACGAATTTGACCTTGAGAGCATAACCAGTGCCATTCTCGTCCTCATAGCGGAACATAATGTCCACTTCAACTTGGTCGCCGTCAATACCGCGCATGCCGTCCTGAGCGAAATAGTGGGCAGCGAGCAGGGTCATCTTGTCAAGTTCTTTTTCTGACTCCGGAGGATTGACAGGTCCGCATGCAAAAAGCAATGCGAGTGACAGCAACGAAAAGATAATTTTCTTCATAATGATTGTTTTATTTATTTGTTGCAAAGGTAGTCAATTTATTTTGACTGGCAAAGAGAACTGGAACTTTTTTGTTCAGTGCAATGTTTTTGTGTTAAGAAAATCCCAATAGAAATAAAAAAGGTGCTTCCCTTTTGAGGAAGCACCTGGATTATTGCTTTGTCTTAAGACAAATTATTTTGCAATTGTAGTTGCGAATGGGCTAACGTGTGAATTGAGAGCCTTAACGCGGTTGTCCTTTGCCATGCGTGGAGCCTTAGCAGCAGCATCAGTTCTTGGGCAGTTAAGAGTAATTGTTGAACCGAAGAATGATGTGAGAGTACCAGTTACCTGGTCAGCAGTGATAGTCATAGTACCATCAACGATGAAGAACATAGGCTGCTCTGGATCGAGGTAACCATTGCTAGTGATGTATGCGAGGAATGTAGGATAAACGTTTCCGTTAGAAACGCCACCGCTGTACATGAATGTACCAACTGACTGATCCTCAGCGTTCTCGCCGCAAACATAAGAACCCTCAACAGCCTCATCGTAGAATACAACAGAGCTGAAATACAAACCTGTTGCAGCATCCTCAGCTGTTACATACGCAGCACCCTCGAAACCATCAACTGGCTCAATTGTAGCAGCGCAAGAAACGGTTGCAGTAGTTGGAGTTGCATCCTCATAATCAGCGTAAGGCAATGTGCGATAATCATTAACCTCAACAGCGCCGCTGAAGTTGAATACGAAGTGACCCTCCTCAGCAGTGAAGTCCATAGCGATAGTAGCGTTAGTAGCATCGCCAGAGATAGTAGCAGAACCGCTTGTGATGAGGTAAGTAGCTTCGAGCTGACCGTCAGCAACTTTCTGAACCAAGCAACCGTCAGTCATGTAACCAGGCATTACGTCAGCGTAAGGATCGTTACCTGCAAGGATAGTGTTAGCAGCGTAAGTGTCGTTTACAGTGTAAGTACCTGCTGCTGGCATGAGAGTAGTGGCGTCAATGTTGCCATAGAAGTAAACGGTTACATAGTATCCGTCACCGTCGATGTAACCCTCTTCGTTAATGTAAAGACCGTCTGACATGAACCACATGTCAACCTCTTCTGCTGTAGAACCCTCTGGCATGTAAGCATTGCCATAATAAGTAGCACCAGCGAGAGCTGCTGCAGCGTTAACCTCTTCTTTCTGAGGCTGATCTGGACCTGGACCTGGTTCTGGTTCTGGAGTTGGAGTTGGACCGCAAGATACTGCAAAAACGAGCATCAATGCAGAAAGGAAAAATGCTAATTTTTTCATAATTATAAAAAGTTTAAAAATTGATTTTGTTGTCTTTTAATTTGACGCCGCAAAGTTACTATAATTTTTTTATATGTGTATATATTTTTCTTGTTTTTTTTCAAGAAAATTTCAATGAGCAACTATGCGGGTCGGGCAGTAGATATTACTTGTATTCCTGGCAAGCCTCTCCGTTGAGTACGCGGAGGCCGTTAGAAGCAAGAGCGCCGAGTTCGTCCTCGCCAGGATAAGCCTTGACAGGAGCGATAAACTGCACCATATCAGTTACATACTTAACGAAATACTCATTGTATGCGATACCGCCAGTGATGAGGATAGCGTCAACCTTACCCTTCATGACTACAGCCATAGAACCAATCTCCTTAGCGACATTGTAAGCCATAGCATCGAAGATAAGTTGAGCGTGCTTGTCTCCTTTGAGAGCCATTTCGTGTACGGCGCGAGCATCATTGACGCCCATGTGAGCCATCAGACCGCCTTTGCCGACCAGTTTTTTCTTCATCTCCTCCTTGGTGTACTTGCCAGAGTAGCAGAGGTCAACCAACTCGCGAGCAGGGAGAGTGCCGACGCGCTCTGGAGTGAAAGGACCATTTCCGCCGAGTGCATTGTTAGTATCGATGATACGGCCCTGACGGTGAGCGCTGACAGAGATACCGCCGCCGAGGTGAGCAACGACAACATTGATTTCCTCGTACTTCTTGCCAATCTCCTTAGCGTAGCGACGAGCGATAGCCTTCTGGTTGAGAGTGTGGAGCACTGACTTCATAGGAAGTTCAGGGCATCCAGTGATGCGTGCCACCTCCTCAAGTTCGTCAACAACTACAGTATCTGCGATGATAGCCTTGCAGCCGCAAGTGTCAGCGATGTCGCGAGCGATAAGACCGCCGAGGTTGCATGCGTGCTCGCCGTACTGAGCAGAGCGGAGGTCGCGGCACATAGCCTCGTTAACCTCGATAGCACCTGATTTTACTGGGTGGAGAAGACCACCGCGGCCGACAACGATGTCGAATTTAGGCTCGATGTTCTCTTCTTTGAGAGCATTGAGGATGGTTGATTTACGGAACTCATACTGAGCAGCCACATTAGGATAAGGAGCGAGCTCCTCGCCCTGATGACGGAGAGTCTTCTCAAAGAAGCACTCCTCATCGTGGTAAACAGCGAACTTCGTAGAAGTAGAACCTGGATTGATAACTAAGATCTTTTTCATATTTTCCGATTTATTTGTTTCTTAAGCCATGATAGCAGCCATACAGATGCTATAGAATTTGCACTCAGCAGAGTCAGAGCGAGAGTTGAGGACAACTGGACGCTCAGTGCCCTGAAGCATGCCAGCCATACCAGCACCGCCGAAAGAAACGAGACCTTTGTAGAAACAGTTAGCAGACTGGAAGTCAGGGAACATCAATACGTCAGCCTCGCCGAGGATTGGAGAAGGAACATTCTTGATGGCGCCTCTCTCCTTGTCCATAGCGATGAAGACATCCATAGGACCGTCGATGATGCAGTCGCCGAAAGTAGCAGGCTCATTCTTCCAAAGATCAATGATGTCGAGATAGTCCTGCATGAAAGCAATTTTAGGATTAGCCTTCTCAGTAGCGTGGAGAAGAGCAACGTTAGGTTTTTCGATACCGAAACGACGAGCTGTGGTAAGAGCGTATTTGATCATCTCGATACGCTGCTCCTTGGTAGGGGCTGGGATAACAGCAGGGTCAGTAAAGATAGCCAGTTTGTGGTATCCAGGGATGTTGAGGATAGAGCAATAAGTCATGACTCTGCCCTTAGGGAGGAGACCGAACTCCTTGTTGAGGATGACGCGGAGGATGACGTCAGTGTTGACAAGACCCTTCATAAGGAAGTCGCACTTGCCGAACTTAACCATCTTGACAGCCTCAACGCAAGCCTCCTGAGGGTCCTTGACATCGACAACATGAGTGAGGGCGATGTTTTTCTGACCCTCGAGTTTTTTGTTGATGATGTCGGCATCACCTACAAGGTAAGCCTCAACGATACCCTCGTCAACGGCATGCATAACAGCCTCGATAGAGTGGTCGTCAACTGGATTGGCAACAGCCATTTTCTTGCGACCACCATTCTTGCCGGATTTGATGAAATCGGCAAGTTCCTGGAATGATTTGATTGCGCTCATAATAAAAGTATTTTTTAAATTTTAATGATTTATTCGTCAAAAGAGAGTTCCTGAGTGTCGTCGGCAGGACGGTGAGTCTCGATTACAACGCCATCGACGGTGGTAGTCTCAACACTATTGCCCGCCTCATCGGCAGGAGGCTCAGGGAAACGGGTAGGTTCCAGTTCCTCGACACTCTCCACCTTGTAGTTAGAGAGACGACAGCCCTTGGCGCGGAATGATTTGACGCCGATGAACTCCTCAGCCTCGATTTCCTGTGCTTCGCGAGGACGGTCGGTCTGGTCGAAATTTATCTTCAGATGAGGGTAAGAAGTGTCAGTGAGAAGCAGAGTTCGGCTGTCAGGAGCAGAAGAGATGAACTGAGTGCGCTTGTTGGTTGGCTCAAGGGTGAAACGCTTGATATAAGAGAAACCCTGCTCGGCGTCGAAGAGAGCAGCCGTCCAGACCTTCTCGGCGTCGAATTTCTCGATGCGGTCAATATCCTCTCCGTAGTGATTGTTCAGGTCAAAAGATGTGATCTCGTACTCACCATTCTTGTAGATGACAAGAATCTGGTCTGTACCCTCGAAATTGCCCAGGTAAGTGCCTCGGCGGTCGGTGTTAAGACGGAGGATGTCAGCGTCAAAGAAGATATCCGTACCACCCAGAGTAGAAGTGCCCTTTTGCTTCAGGTCGATGCCAGCCACCTCAAATTTAGTCAGGATATATCCGATAGAGTCTTTACCCTTGATGGTGATGTCAGAGAAATCCTTATCAAAAGTAAGAACGCGGAGTTTAGTCACATTAGATTTCAGTTTCACCTTGATAATCTCAGCCTCGCCGTTAGGGTTGGCGGTAAAGTAGAGCACCTTAGAGCCCTCCTTGCCCTGAGTGAGATTGTATTCCTTGTCGCGGATGACACCGGTGATGGCGAAACGCTTGATGAATGTCCTGCCCGCCTTACCGTCGCGATAGCAGACATTGTAGATAGTGCGCTGATCATTACGGACAAACACATTTATATATATAATGTCCTTGCCGACAGAAATCTTGTCAGCCACCTTGATGACCTTGTATCGGCCATCCTTATAGAAGATGATGATATCGTCGATGTCAGAACAATTGCAGACGAACTCATTCTCTTCGTCCTTCTTGAGACCGATGCCGATGAAACCCTCAGCACGGTTGAAGTAGAGTTTCTCGTTAGCCTCCACCACCTTAGTGACCTGGATAGACTCAAAGTTGCGCAGTTCGGTGCGGCGTGGGTAGTTGCCGGCATATTTCTCCTTGAGATGATTGAACCACTCGATGGCGTGTTCCGTGAGATGTCCAAGTTTGAAGTCTATCTCCTGAAGTTTCTCATTCAACTGGCGGATCTTCTCGTCGTTCTCCTCCACATTGAAGCGGATGATGCGGCGCATCTTGAGTTCAAGCAGATGTTCCAAGTCCTCCTGTCGGATTTCGCGGATAAACTGCGAAAGGAAAGGTTTGAGACGTTTAGTTATATGCTTGATGGCGACCTCGTTGCTCTTCGCATTCTCGAACTCCTTGTCCTTATAGACGCGCTCCTCGAAGATGAACCACCGTTCAAGAGAAGAGAGCAGCAGTTGGTCGGTGACCTCCTGGCGTGCTATTTCAAGTTCCATGCGGAGAAGTTCCTTGGTACGCTCAGTGTTATGCCTCAGCACCTGGCTAACGGACAGGAACATAGGGTGCTGATTGTCGATGACGCAACAGTTAGGAGAGTAGTTCACCTGACATTTAGTGAAAGCGTAGAGAGCGTCGATTGCCTTGTCGGATGAAGTCTTAGGCTCAAGGTTCACGATAATCTCCACATTCTCCGAAGTGAGGTCATCTATCTTGCGGGCGTTGACCTTGCCCTTCTCCTTCGCTTTCACGATAGAGTCGATGAGGTCCTCTGTGGTGATCCCGTAAGGTACCTCAATGATACGCAGCGTCTTATTGTCGATTTTCTCAATCTTAGCGCGGATGGTCAGTTTGCCGCCGCGTTCGCCGTCATTGTATTTAGAGACATCCAGCATTCCGCCTGTAGGGAAGTCTGGGAAAATCTGGAAAGGCTCACCTTTGAGACAAGCGATGGAAGCGTCGCAGAGTTCTCCGAAATTATGAGGGAGAATCTTAGTGTTCATGCCGGTGCCGATACCCTCAGAGCCCTGAGCGAGGAGAAGAGGGAATTTGACAGGGAGAGCGATAGGTTCCTTGTTGCGGCCATCGTAGGAAGGCTTCCATTCCGTAGTCTTAGGGTTGAATACGGCCTCCAGGGCGAATTTAGAGAGACGAGCCTCGATGTAACGGCCAGCGGCAGCGCTGTCGCCGGTGAGGATATTACCCCAGTTGCCCTGAGTGTCGATAAGATAGCCCTTTTGACCGAGCACCACCAGCGCGTCCTTGATAGACATATCGCCGTGAGGGTGATACTGCATGGTATGTCCGACGATGTTGGCGACCTTGTTATATCTGCCGTCCTCCTTTTCGCGCATAGCGTGAAGCACTCGTCTCTGGACTGGTTTCAGTCCATCGTCGAGGTGAGGGATGGCGCGGTCCAGGTTAGTATATGAAGCATAATCGAGGAACCAGTTTCGGAACATTCCGGTAAGATGGAATTGCTCGTCCTGGCCCTCAAGTTTGTTGATCTCCTCCACAAAATCCTGTTCTTCGGTTATGTCGTGTTCGTCAGTCATTAAAGGTATGTTTCTAAAAATGATTGATAATTAAGATATTGAGGAAAAATGGCAAAAGAAAGAGCATTTTACCCCACAATAATTCAAATTTGCTGCAAAGGTATGAAAAAAAATCCGAATATCCAAGAATTTTTCTTATCTTTTACTACCAATTTGCGATAATGCGGTTGGGAAAAAACCTGGTGCCAGAAGTATTCTTTGGGAAGTTGGTTAAAGTGTTGATATATAGGGCGTAATAGAACTGATTGCCTATTTTGATGAAGAGAGTTAAAAAATAATAATGTATATAGGGAATATATCGGGAAAATTTACTAACTTTGCAGCGAATTTCGGGTAGTGTGCAATAGAGCGAGTGAAGACGGGAGAAGGGACAAAAAAAGAGCCCTTCGGGGAGAAAGGCTCTTAGAGTGATTCCGGCGGGATTCGAACCCGCGGCCCACAGCTTAGAAGGCTGTTGCTCTATCCAGCTGAGCTACGAAACCATCAAAATCCGTATGCTTGTGGAAGCGTCTGAATTCGGAGTGCAAAGGTACGAAAAAATGTTGAAATAACCATCTAAAAACGAGAAATATTTTAAGATATGTGTAAATCACTGGTATATAGTTTGTTAGGGTTTGTTTTTGTGGTGCTTGCCTTTATTTCGTGCGAGTCCCAGACCAATTATTCCAAAGAGTTGGAGGCCGAAGAGCTATTGATAGACCAATGGATAGAGCGAAACGGCATAGTTCTGTTGGATTCATTTCCTGAAGATTCACTCTTTGCGGAGAACGAAATGTATCACTATCCCGAAGGCATCTATTACCAGTTGCTTGAGAAAGGCGAAGGCGATACGATGGTTGCAGGAGACGTGATAATCCTGAGATACAGATGCTCCACCCTTGATGAGAATGCCATAGTGGAGGACTATTGGACTACCATGGACCGTCCTTATCCAAACGAGATAGTCTATGGAAGTTCGGTGAACTCCTGCAAAGGATGGACGAAAGCATTCGAGTTGATGAAAAGGTCGGGTGCTCACGCGAGAATCATTGTTCCATCAAAGTTGGGCTTTGATGCCAATCAAGTTGTGCCATATCTTTATGAAATGAAAATCAAAGTATTACAAAAATAAGCGTTATGTCATTAGTAAAATCCATTTCGGGAATCCGCGGAACAGTAGGAGGACCGATAGGCGATGGACTTTCGCCAGTAGATATAGTGAAATTCACGACCGGATATGCATTCTGGCTTAAGAGATACAGAGGGAAAGAGCGTTGCACGGTAGTAGTGGGAAGAGATGCGCGAATCTCAGGACCTATGGTGAGCAGCATAGTGGTAGGCACCCTGATGGGCTGTGGCTGCGATGTGGTCAACATAGGTTTGGCGACCACACCGACCACTGAACTTGCAGTGACTATGGAAGGCGCTGACGGCGGAATAATAATAACTGCGAGCCACAATCCAAAGCATTGGAACGCGTTGAAACTCCTGAATGAGAGAGGCGAGTTCCTCAGCAAGAAAGAGGGCGAAGAGATGCTTGAGATGAGTGAGAGGACAGACGTAGTCTATCCAGAGGTAGATGCTCTCGGTACGTGCGTAGAGAAAAACGACTACATAGAGAAACATATAGAGGCGGTCTTAAAGTTGAAACTCGTAGATGTAGAGGCAATAAAGAAAGCAAACTTCAAAGTGGCGATTGACTGCGTCAATTCAGTAGGAGGCATAGCGATACCTGCATTGCTCAAAGCCTTAGGCGTGGAGAAAGTAGAGTGCCTCAACTGCGAGCCAACCGGAAGATTCGCCCATAACCCAGAACCACTGCCGGAACATCTGACAGAGATAGCAGAGCATATCAGAAAGTCAGGGGCGGATGTCGGTTTTGTCGTAGATCCTGATGTGGACAGACTCGCCATGATACAAGAGACAGGCGAGATGTTCGGTGAAGAGTACACCCTTGTGTCGGTGGCAGACTACGTTCTTCAGCACACCCCAGGCAATACAGTCTCCAACCTCAGTTCCACAAGAGCCCTGGCTGATGTGACCAGAGCCCGTGGCGGAGAGTACAATGCTGCAGCCGTAGGAGAAGTGAATGTCGTTGAAAAAATGAAAGCCACCAACGCAGTGATAGGCGGAGAAGGCAATGGCGGAGTCATTTATCCAGAGTGCCATTATGGGCGTGATGCATTGGTCGGCATTGCATTGTTCCTCACCAACCTTGCGCATACAGGCAAGAAAGTCAGTGAGTTGAGAGCGACCTATCCAAATTACTGCATCTCCAAGAACAGAATAGACCTCAAGCCAGGAATTGACATCGAAGGAGTGTTCATGGTGATAAAAGGTTGCTACAAACAGTTCAAAGTCACTGATATAGACGGCGTAAAGATAGATTTCCCTCAGGGATGGGTTCATTTGAGAAAATCCAACACCGAGCCAATCATCAGAGTCTATTCAGAGGCAGCCACCATGGAGCAGGCGGATAAGTTTGCCCATGCCATAATGGATGAGATAAAGAGAATAGCAGGCATTTGATATGAAGACCATCATATTTCCAGGATCGTTTGATCCATTCACCATTGGTCATAAAGACGTAGTAGAGAGGATATTACCACTTTTTGACAAAGTAGTGATAGCCTTCGGCGTCAACCTCCAGAAGAAGAGTTTCATGCCATTGGAAGAGCGAATGGAAAGAGTGAGAAAAGCCTTTGCCGGCAACGACAAGATAGAAGTCACCTCCTATACCGGACTGACAGTTGACCTCGCCAAGAAATATGATACACATTATATATTACGTGGTGTGAGGACCAATGCAGATTTCGAGTATGAGAGAATCATGGCAGATGCGAACAGGCGACTTGAAGGCGTAGATACCATTTTTGTCGTCGCCGATGAGAAATATGCGTACGTGTCGTCGTCACTCGTGAGAGAACTCAGTGCCTTCGGCAGAGATATAACCGATTTAATAGTATAAAAAGATATGGACAACAAAAGCAAGATTATCATAGCAGTAGCGGTGATATTGGTAGCCGTGATGGGTGCGGCAGTGTTTTATCTGACGCAGCAAGTCAAAGAGAAAGACGAAGACATCGCAGCGATGGAAGAGATGATGGAGTATGAGAAAGAGCAACTCGTCAACGAGTATGCCGATGTCGCTGTTGAGATGGAAGGCATCTCCTATAAAGTCAACAACGACTCACTCCTCAACGAGTTGAACAAACAGCAGAAGAGAGTCCATGACCTCATGGAAGAGCTGAGGACTGTGAAAGCGTCGGACGCAAAGAAAATCTCACAGTTGAAGTCGGAATTGGCGACAGTGAGAAAAGTGCTCACCTATTATGTGGCCCAGGTAGATTCCCTCACCAGAGTCAACACCCAGCTCATAGCAGAGAAGCAAGAACTCGGCGAGCGTTATGAGTCGGCGACCCAGGAAGTCACGAAACTCTCAGAAGAGCGTGAAGTCCTTCAGGGGAAAGTGAATATTGCGTCACAGCTTGAGGCAAGAGACATAGTTGTTGAGGCACAGACCAAGAAAGGTGCAAAAGCAAGGTATATCAGCAAAGTGTCGGTGATAAAAGTGTCCTTCTCGATACTCAAGAACATCACCGCTCCAACCGGCAACAAGACTGTTTACCTTAGGATAACATGTCCTGACGGCAGCGTGCTCCACAAGAGCGCGTCAGACAAATTCCCATTTGAGGACAAGCAGATATTCTACTCGGCGAAAAAAAGTTTCGAGTATGACGGCCAGGAGCATCAGGATGCAGTGTATTACACAGTGACTGAGACATTGCTCAAAGGACAGTATAGGGTAGAATTGTTCATAGATGGCCATATAGTGGGCTCATCGACCTTCTCCTTTGAGAGATAACCTTCTGACAGCCAGATTGTAAGTAAAATTTATAAAAAAAGTAGCGAAAAGTTTGGCAGATTAAAAGAAAAACTGTACCTTTGCAGTCGCAAAAATGGACAGTTTTTGGCCTATTCGTCTATCGGTTAGGACGCAAGATTTTCATTCTTGAAAGAGGAGTTCGACTCTCCTATAGGCTACTCGTTGATTTATTAGTACCAAACTAATGTTTAATTTTCGTCCCTGTTTCCTCTCTGGGGGCGGTCTTTAAAAAAAGAAAGAAAGATGGCAAATCATGCATCATCAGTAAAGCGCATCCGTCAGACAGAGAAGCGCCGCTTACACAATCGTTTTTATGCAAAAGTAACACGCAGCGCGATCCGCAAGATCCGTGCATGCAAAGAGCAGGCAGAGGCAGCAGCAATGCTTCCAAAAGTATCTTCGATGCTTGACAGACTTGCAAAGCGTGGTATTATCCATAAGAATAAGGCAGCAAACTTGAAGTCAAGTCTGACTCGTATGGTAAACAAGCTTGCTTGATTATCTAAGGATACGGTTTAAGAGAAAGAGAGCCCGATGAGTTTATCATCGGGCTTTTCTTTTGTGAAAGTTGTGGCTGGAGAAGGTGGAATGTGAAGAGTTAGTCCGCAAGTCCGCGAAGTCCGTAGTCCGCGGACTAACTTGAGGAAGAAGGTATGAGATTATAAATAATATACGATTTAACATTTATTAAATATTGTATTATTATTAAAAATGTTGGTTAATATATTTATAATCAGAGTGTTTGATGATATTTTGTGCGTTAGTTCAGGAAGTCCGTAGTCCGCGGACTTGCGGACTTTCCGGACTAAGCGGAGAACGGATATAGTGTTTTGAAGAGAATGCTATAGGAATAGAACTTTGGAAATATGTTCCGATTATGTTCCGATTATGTTCCGATTGGGGGAGGTATGAGAAAAGCGGCAGAAGTTTTTGTCTTCTGCCGCTTGCTTTTTATAGAGGGGGTGGAGAGATTATTTGAGGATTTCGAAGTGGTCGTTAGAGTGTGAGAACGGGAGGCGAGTGCGGACGTGCGAGAGATAGTCAAGGTCGATTTCCGCAGTGCGCGTGCCGGACTCAAAGTCGTCCAAAGAAGCCAGGCATTTGCCGCGAGGGTCCAGGATGACAGAGTGCCCGTTGTGCTCAGAGTTGTAAGTGTCAGTGCCGATGGCGTTGACTGCCACCACGTAAGCCTGGTTCTCCATTGCGCGTGCGACCGTGAGGGCGTCCCATGCCTCGATGCGCACCTTAGGCCAGTTTGCCGTGTAGATCAGCACATCGTAGTCGTTGCCCGACTGGTTTCGGCTCCAGACTGGGAATCGCAGGTCGAAGCAGATCAGCAGGCGGAATTTCACTCCCTTGTAGGTGATGTCAAGGTGCTTGTTGCCGGGAGCGAAGTGTTTCTGCTCGTCGCCGATGAAAAGATGGCGTTTGTCGGCGAACTCGATTGTCCCGTCCGGGCAGCAGAAGAATCCGCGGTTGTATGATTTTCCGTTTTCGGCTGCCATGAAACTTGATGTGATTGCCAGGTTGCATTCACGGGACCATTTTTTGATCATTGTAAGTGCCTCGCCCTCGGTGGATTCCGCCAGTTCTGGCTTGTCGACCGAGAACCCTGTCGAGAACATTTCCGGCAGAACGACCAGGTCTGTTGTTCCCGCGAGGGAAGTTATCGTTTTTCCGAACGACTGCAAGTTAAATGCCTTGTCGCCCCAATGGATTTCCTGTTGAACGATTGTGATTTTCATAATTTATTGTCAGTGATGTGTTTGCGATTATATATAATGTGCTGAGGATTTTTGACCTCGGCGGGCATTGCCTGGAGCAGAGTGCGTATTTCGGCAGCCTCGCGGGTGTCGTGAACGCGGATGATGTTGGCTCCTTGCGTGATGGCGAGAGTGTTCAGGGCTGTGGTGCCGTTGAGTGCGCTGTCGGGGGTGCAGCCAAGAGTCTTGTAGATCATTGATTTGCGTGATATGCCGGCGAGGATAGGCAGTCCGAAGCAGTCGAGGTGGTGGAGGTTGCGGAGCAGCAGGAGATTCTGGCGTGTGGTTTTGCCGAATCCGAAGTCTGGGTCCAGGATTATGTCGCCGTTGAAGCCGAGGGAGCGGAGATTTTCGATTTTTTTTGCGAAAAACTGCAGCACCGAAGAGAGGAAAACATCGTCGGGCGTAGAGTCCGGGAGTTTGTCTTCAGGGTAGTGGGACAGCACGTAAGGACATTGGATTTCGGCGATTGTCCGGAATAATTTGACGTCCAGAGAGCCTGCCGAGATGTCATTTATGATGATATTTGGGTAATTTTGGGTTGCGAAACGGGCAATTTCGGCGCGGAAAGTGTCGATGGAGAGAGTTATTCCGTCGAAATTTTTCTTGATGATGTCCAGTGCGAAAGAGATTCGGGAGAGTTCCTCCTCGGCAGAAACGGGTTCGGAGTCAGGTCGGGTGGAGCAGGCTCCAAGGTCGATTATGTCGGCCCCGTCGGAGAGTGCTTGCCTGATATGAAGTGTCAGAGAATCAGTATCTTGACAGCGTGATTTTTCGAAAAAAGAGTCCGGTGTCACATTGATGATTGACATGATGAGCGGAGAAGTCATGTCAAAAATTTTGCCATTTACAACAATATTTTTAGTCATAGTGCGTTAATAAAATACCAATTGAAAAGACGCTGCAAAGGTAGTAAAAAATTTTGGAATAAAAAAAATGTGCAAATGAGGAAAAAAAACTGCGAAAAGTTTTTCGGTTTGCATAATTATTTGTAACTTTGTCGCGATTTATTGTGGGGTAGATTGTAAACAGATAAATAGTAATAATTAACGATATGAAATCAAACACAAAAGCTTTGGTGCTGTTTGTTGCAGTGATTGCGATGGTAATTTCGTCGTGCAACCGTAACTCAATGTACACAGCATCAGAAAAGACAGGTTGGAAGTACAACAAGCCAACCGCAGGTTATTTCAGTGTCAACACACAGTATCACGGCAAATGTCCTAACGGAATGGTTTATATTCCGACATCGACATCGGTACGCGGAGTGAACCAGGAGATGCTCTCCATAGCCCAGAACAATGCCAAGAAGCGTGTGGCAGCAGCTGGTTTCTATATGGATGAGTATGAGACAACCAACTTGAACTGGCGCGAGTATGTTCAGTGGATGTCGATAGTATGGAAACATCAGCCAGCAAAGATTGTAAGAGCGTTGCCAGACGAGACAGTATGGCGCAGCGAGTTGGCATACAACGAGCCATACGTAGAGAACTACTATACTCATGTGGCTTATTCGTTCTATCCAGTAGTCGGAGTGTCCTGGAAGCAGGCAACAGACTATTGCGACTGGCGTACTGACCGTATCAACGAGAATGAGCTCATCATGCGTGGCATCATTCCTTACAAGCCATTGGAACTTTGCAACGTTCAGTTGAGAGAGCACACAAATCCAGACTCAGCATACAAGTATGTCTTCATGACCAAGTATGCACGCGACTATGTGGCATACGTAAACAGTGACGTATTCATCGAGGAGATCGAGGACCTCATTGACAAGGCAAACGAGCTTGCTCAGAACGAAGCAACTATCTATGGTTATGAGGATGCCGACATTGAGATTCCTGGTGCTGGTTTTGACTGGGATGTCAACTATAACTATGACTCAAACGGCGACGGTATCGTAGATCCAGACGAGTGGAAAGTCGCATTGGACGGTGCGCTCTATGACTCATACGTTCGTCTCCCAACAGAGATGGAGTGGGAGTATGCTGCATACGGACTTGAGACCGTTGACGGTATCTATCAGCAGATGAACACATATCCATGGAAGGGTGACCAGATGCGTCAGCTTGATGACAAGAAGACACGTGGTGAGTTCTATGCTAACTTCCTCCGTGGTAGAGGCGACCCTATCGGTATTCAGATCAACAATACACTGACAGTGCCAGTAAACTTCTTCCTGCCAAACGGTTATGGTCTTTACAATATGGCCGGCAACGTAAACGAGTGGGTTAAGGATGTTTATCGTGCAAAGACTGTTGACCAGAATGAGGTTAACTCATATCGTGGTAATGAGTATGAGTCAGATTCTGCATATGCAGAGTTGATGCTGACAAAGCATTTCTCTTATCTCAACCCTGCTGACAGAGATTCAATGCGCAAGGTTATGATTGCTGAGAGAGGCATTACAAAGACCGGTGGTGACTACCGTGACTTCAAGGATGGTGATGCTCAGTCGTCACTGCAGGATTCAGTATTGGTTTACAGAGATGCAACTCCAATCGAGAAGGCAAACATGATTACAAAGACCAACCGCGTTTACAAAGGCGGTGGTTGGAACGACCGTGCAATGTGGCTTAACCCATCAGAGCGCCGTTATCTTGACGAGCGTCGTTGTTCGAACAATATCGGATTCCGTTGCGTGATGAGTGCGGTAGGCGGTAACGAGCATTCAAGAGACGTTAGACACAAGTAATTCGTAAGAAGATAAATTACAAGGGCGGGTCAGAAAAGTGCCCCGCCCTATTTTTTACATAATGCATTATGGAGAAAATTAAAAGGACAGAAATAGTGAATCTGTTGAAGATGACAGATTTCGGGAAGAAAGTCAATGTACGCGGATGGGTTCGTACCCGCCGAGGCAACAAAAATGTCAGTTTCATAGCTCTGAACGATGGCTCATCTATAAATAATGTGCAGATAGTGGCTGATATCGCCAAGTTCGGAGAAGAGGCATTGAAGCCAATCACCACAGGAGCCAGCATCTCGGTCAACGGTATTCTGGTGGAGTCGATGGGCAAAGGCCAGACCGTAGAGATTCAGGCAGAAGAGATAGAAGTTTACGGAACAGCAGATCCAGAGACCTATCCATTGCAGAAGAAAGGACACACATTAGAATATTTAAGAGAAGTGGCTCATCTGCGTCCAAGGACAAACACCTTCGGAGCAGTGTTCAGAGTACGTCACAATATGGCTATCGCCATCCATACCTATTTCCATGAGAGAGGTTATTTCTATTTCCATACACCATTGATTACCGGTTCTGACTGCGAGGGTGCGGGACAGATGTTCCAGGTGACAACAAAGAACCTCTACAACCTCAAGAAAGACGATGCCGGCAAGATTGACTACAGCGATGATTTCTTCGGCAAGTCAGTATCGCTGACCGTATCCGGACAGCTCGAAGGTGAGCTTGCAGCAACATCCCTCGGTAAGATCTATACATTCGGACCAACATTCCGTGCTGAGAATTCAAACACTCCACGCCATTTGGCAGAGTTCTGGATGATAGAGCCAGAGGTTGCCTTCAACGAACTCGAAGAAAATATGGAGTTGGCGCAGGATTTCATTCAGTACTGCGTAAGATGGGCGTTGGAGCATTGCAAAGACGATATCGAGTTCCTTGCAAAAATGTATGACAACGAGTTGATTGACCGTCTGAACTTTGTTGTGAACAACGATTTCCAGAGACTGACCTATACAGAAGGAATAGAGATATTGAAAGAGGCCATCAAGAACGGCAAGAAGTTTGAGTTCCCAGTAGATTGGGGAACAGACCTGCAGTCGGAGCATGAGAGATACCTTGTGGAAGAGCATTTCCGCAAGCCAGTCATCTTGATTGACTATCCAAAAGAGATCAAGTCCTTCTATATGAAGCAGAACGAAGACGGCAAGACCGTCAGAGCAATGGATGTCCTCTTCCCTAAGATTGGAGAGATCATCGGAGGCTCACAGCGTGAGGAAGATTATGAGAAACTTGCCCGCAGAGCCAAAGAGATGGGTGTTCCAGACAAAGATATCTGGTGGTATCTTGATACAAGACGATTTGGAACAGTTCCTCACAGTGGCTTTGGACTGGGTTTTGAGCGCTTGATGCTTTTTGTGACCGGAATGCAGAACATCAGAGACGTGATACCATTCCCACGTACTCCAAACAATTGTGAATTCTGATGAATTACGCTGAACTTTTGAATCCATCACAACTGAACGCCGTCGAACAAATCGACGGCGCTTCAGTCATAGTGGCAGGAGCAGGTTCAGGAAAGACAAGAGTACTGACCTATAAAATCTCATACCTGATAGAGCAGGGAATACCATCCGACAACATATTGGCACTGACCTTTACCAACAAAGCAGCCAGAGAGATGAGGAACCGAATAATGAGTGTAGTCGGTTTCCAGCAGAGCAGAGGCATCTGGATGGGAACCTTCCATTCAATATTCTCGAGGATTCTAAGAATGGAGACAGCAAGTATTGGTTACACTGCAAACTACACTATTTTTGACAGCGCAGACTCAAAGTCGCTGATAAAAAGTGTGATAAAAGAACTTGGCTTAGACGAGAAATTCTATAAGGCAAGTTCGATACAGAACAGAATCTCTGCGGCAAAGAATGCCATGATGGATGAGAGAATGTATGCCGCAGACAGAGATATTAGACTACAAGACAACAGAGCAAACAGACCAAATCTCTTTCAGATTTATGAAAGATACCAGCAGAAGTTGAGACAGTCAAACACAATGGACTTTGACGATCTGCTGATGAATACAGCGCTGCTGTTCAGAAAATATCCGGATATACTGGAGAGATACCAGGACAGATTCCAGTATATATTGGTAGACGAGTATCAAGACACCAACAGAGTGCAACACTATATAGTGACATTGCTGGCCAAAAAATATGGCAACGTATGTGTGGTTGGTGATGATGCCCAGAGTATTTATTCCTTCAGAGGAGCAGAGATAGAGAACATCCTCTCCTTCAGAACCATTTTCCCAGACTGCAAGTTGTTCAAGTTAGAGCAGAACTACAGGTCAACCCAGACAATCGTAGATGCAGCCAATTCCCTCATTTTGCATAATCGCAGGCAGATACCTAAGAAAGTGTACAGCAAGAATGATGTCGGTTCTCCGATAAGGGTTGAAGAGTGCATTGACGATTATGGTGAGGCTAACAAAGTGGCGGAAGGCATAGAGAAGATTGTAAAAGGACATTTCGGCCAATATCAAGATATAGCAATTTTGTACAGGACCAATGCCCAGAGCCGTGTTTTAGAGGATTGCTTCAGACAGAGAAACATACCTTATAAAATATATGGAGGCTTGTCGTTCTATCAAAGAAAAGAGATAAAAGACATAATAGCATACCTCAGACTGACGCAGAACCATGAGGATATAGAGGCATTGAGGAGAATCATAAACGTGCCTGCCAGAAAGATAGGAGAGACAACCTTCAAGAAGATAGAGTCGGCAAAGATGAGCAATCTTGAGAAAGATACCATAGAGATGCTTATGAATCCCGGTTTCTATATTCCTGGTGTCAATTCACCCACAGCGGCAAGGATAGCCCAGTTCGGAGATATGATAAGACAGTTCTCAGAAGAGGCTAAAGAGAAAGATGCCTATAGCCTTGTGGAGAAGATATTTGTGGATAGCGGACTGATGGGCGAAGTGCTCAGTGACCTGACGCCAGAAGGAATATCAAGGAAAGAGAACCTTGAAGAGTTCGTCAAGTCAGTGCATGAATTCTGTGACAGAAGAGTGAATGACGGAGAGACAGACATCTCGTTAGGAGCATTCTTGAGCGAAGTGTCTTTGATAACCGATCAAGACGATGACAAAAAAGAGCAGACAGACTCAGTGTCCATGATGACGATGCATTCAGCAAAAGGCCTTGAGTTTGATTTTGTGTTTGTCGTAGGAGTAGAAGAAAATCTGTTGCCAAGTCTTATGGCTGTTGCCGAAGGAAATGTAGAGGAAGAGAGGCGCTTGCTGTATGTCGCGATAACCAGGGCAAAGTCAGAGTGTTCACTTTCGTATGCCAAAAGCAGATTCTTGAACGGACAGACGATGTTTTCAAAGCCAAGCCGATTCATAGAAGACATAGACATGAAATATTTGAGAATGTCTGGTCGCAATGGAAGATACATTATTTCCAAGTCAAAGCCAGAGTCGTCGGGTGTTGTGGCAAATAGCAGTGCAGTGCTCTCATCAGTATGTGAGGGAGAGAGAGTGCTGCATTCGAAATTCGGCATGGGAACAGTGATTATGACAGAAGGCACTGGTGACAATGCGAGAGCAAAGATTAGATTTGACTCAGCAGGAGAGAAAACCTTAGTTCTGAAATTCGCGAGACTTCAGTCGGTGAAAAAATAGAGATATTGAGGAAACTTGTATTGATATTAGGATTTTTGGCAGTCACATTATCTATAATGGGACAGAAGATCTATGTGCGAGGTTATGTGCTTGATGAACAGAGCCGAGCATTAGGGTATGCTACAGTGCAAGCAAAGAATACGAATGGAGAGATTTCGGGAGTAATCACCAACGAGCAAGGCTTTTATGAAATCTCGGTAGAGACGAAAGACAGCCTCTACATGAAATTTTCGTTTGTAGGTTATCAGACCGAGTACAGAGAGTTCGCCATAGGCAAAGATCAGTCGTATAACCTCAGCGTTACACTTGAGGCAGATACGCTGGAAGGCGTCGAGATTACGGCAGTAGAGAGACAGCAGTCGCCAATGCAAGTGATAAAACTTGACAACGTAAAGACAGTGCCAAGTGCTTTGGGAGGTACTATAGAAGGACTGTTGGCGACAATGCCTGGAGTAAGTTCCACCAACGAACTCAGTTCACAGTATTCCGTGCGTGGTGGAAACTATGACGAAAATATAGTGTATATCAACGGTATAGAGGTTTATAGACCATTGTTGATAAGAAGCGGAGAGCAAGAGGGACTCAGTATCATAAATGAAGATATGGTGGGGTCGGTGAACTTTTCTTCCGGAGGATTTGATGCAACATACGGAGACAAGTCGGCCTCAGTGCTTGATGTAACTTACAGAACGCCAAAGAAATTTGAGGCAAACATCTCAGCATCATTGCAAGGAGCAACAGTTTTCATCGGTTCCGCTGGAGAGAAATTCACCCAGATGCATGGAGTGAGGTTCAAGACTGTTCAGACCGTGTTGGGCACCATGGAAACGAAAGGAGAATGTGCTCCTTATTATGTCGATTATCAAACCTTTATGACATTCAAGTTAACAGAGAAGCTTGATATGTCGATATTAGGAAATATCTCACAGAACTATTACAAGTTCGTTCCAAAATCGAGAGAAACAACCTTTGGAACATTGTCTGACGCCTATTCGTTCATGGTCAATTTTACCGGTTCCGAGTTAGATGTTTTCAGAACCTATTTTGGAGCATTGTCATTGAATTACAAACCAAACAAAGAACTAAAGTTCTCGCTCAATGTCAGTGCCTTCAATACCAATGAGAGAGAAACATACGACATAACCGGAGAGTATTCATTGGCAGAAGTAGCAGTTGGCTCGACGGATGATAATAGCTCGGTGAACATAGGCGTAGGAGCATTTCATCAGCATGCACGCAATAGACTCAGTGCTACCGTGGTCAATGTTGGACATAGTGGAGAGTGGAAGAGAAATGGCAATAAGTTGAAATGGGGTATCAGTTACCAGTATGAAATGATACTTGACAGAATCTCAGAGTATGAAGTCAGAGATTCTGCGGGTTATTCTTTGCCATACGACCCAAATGGAGTCAATGTGCTTTATAACCTGTATTCAAATGTTGATTTGAAGTCTCATAGAATGCAGTTTTATGTCCAAGACACATATAAATTGTATGGAAATTCAGGAGTTTGGAACTTCTCGTTGGGCGTGAGGGGAAACTTCTGGTCCTTCAACAAAGAGTTCTTAGTGTCGCCAAGGGCGTCGATAGTCTATACTCCGGAGTGGGAAAAAGCAGATTTTGATTTCAGATTTGCCGGAGGATTATATTATCAGGCACCATTCTACAAAGAGTTGAGAATGGAAGAGAAAGACCAGTACGGCAATAACCAAGTAGTCTTGAATGACAACATAAAAGCCCAGAGGACAGGGCATGCGGTTTTGGGGGTAGATTACAATTTCAGAATGTGGAAGAGACCATTCAAACTCACACTTGAGGCCTATTACAAGCCAGCAGACAGAGTGATTTCGTATTATGTTGATAACTTGAAAATCAGATATTCCGGAGTCAATGACGCGGTTGCCTATGCTGCGGGAGTAGATTTGAAACTCTTTGGTGAGTTTGTGCCAGGAACAGATTCGTGGATATCAGTCTCATGGATGAGAGTGAGAGAGAACATCATAGGCGATCATTACTCAGCATATTCCAACACAGGAAGATATTTAGGTGAGGTAGAGCCAGGGTATATCTCAAGACCAAATGAGCAGAGATATAACATCTCATTGTTCTTTCAGGATTATTTTCCTAATCATCCAGAATATAAGGTATATCTAAAGTTTGTGTGGTCGGATGCACTGCCATTTGGTCCTTCTCATTCAGAGAGATACATGTCAGTCAATAGAACAAAAACTGGTTATAACAGAGTGGATTTGGGAGCCTCGAGAGGATTTATGAAAGGAAGAGAAAAATGGATGAAGGAAAATCAGCCAGTGAACAACTGGTGGATAACCTTAGAGTTCCTGAACCTATTCAATATCAAAAATGTAAGTTCACGTTATTGGGTTACCGATGTTAACGATATCCAACACGCTGTTCCGAATTATCTCTCAGGATTCATGGTAAACCTGAGAATTTCAGTAGGGTTTGATTAAATCAAGCCCATTTTACTTTTTTATTCAGCCAAGAAATTTTGTGATGTTAATGATGAATCGAGTGTGAACGGCCTTAGCAATCAGTTCGTTCTGCTCGTTGTATGCTTCAGCCTCAAACTTAAGCATGCGTCGGTCGCGTTCAACAAGTCGAACCTCGCAAGAGATAGATTCTCCTATTTTCGATTTTTTGAGATGGTCAATGTTGATGTTAGTGCCGACTGACGACTCTCCCTCGGCGGTAAGTTCTGAAGCCAGTTCGGTGGCCATGCCCTCGAACCAGGCAGCGACCTTAGGAGTGGCAAGAACCTCAAGGGTTCCGGAACCGACGGTTTTAGCAGTATCGGCAGCAGTAACTGTGAATGATTTTTTCATATTCTTTTGATGACAAAAATGCTAAGTTCATAGAGAAGATAAAGAGGCAGAGTGACCAGAAGAAGAGTGAAAGCGTCGCCGGTAGGTGTTATTATGGCAGCAAGAATGGTGAGAGCCACGATGGCGTGGCGGCGGTATTTGCAGAGAACCTCTGCATGGAGTACTCCCATCTTGGCGAGAAAATATGCAACGACAGGCATTTCGAAAAGCAAGCCCATCATAAGGCAGAGAATCAGGAGAGTCGAGACATAAGAACGCAGAGATATTTGGTTGACTACGGCGGAATTCACCTCGTAAGTGGCAAGGAAACGGAATGCGAAAGGAAAGATGATAAAATAAGTGATAAGCACGCCAATGATGAAAAGCAGTACGGCAGAGAATGTGAGTCGGATAGAGTAGCGGCGCTCGTTAGAGTAGAGAGCGGGAGAAATGAAACGGTAGAGTTCAGCAACTATTAATGGAGATGCCAGAACTATTCCTGCGAGGAGTGAGACCTCGAGGTGAACGAGAAACTGAGAAGCCAGTTCCGTATTGATAAAACTGACGTGAAACTCAGGGATGTGAAAAAGTCGGTAGAGAATGAAATCCGAGCAAGAAGGAGCAAAGACTATGCCAAAAAGCCAGTCTTTGAAGATGAAAGTGATGACCGAGAAGATGAAAACTGCCAAAAGAGAGCGCAGAATGACTCCGCGGAGCACCTCAAGATGGTCCCAGAAAGTCAAAGACTCATTCTTTTGTGTCATTCTCCTTTTTAGAGTCAGTGGTGTTGTCGTCAGTTTTGTCGATACCGTTCATGCCCTCCTTGAAAGAGCGAACTCCTTTGCCAAGACCGCGCATGAGTTCTGGAATTTTCTTTGCTCCGAAGAGAAGGATAACCACAAGAGCGATAACGATAATTTCCTGCATTCCGATGTTGAGTAGAATCATGATTTTGTCATTTTATAATTAGGTTGCAAATTTCGCGATAATTCTGCAAATATGCAAGAGATTGTCTGAAATTTTACTAATCGGTGTAACAAATCCCGATTATGAAAAAAACAATGAATAAAATAACCAATATAATATAGCCAATGGTTTCAGGATTGTGGCGCCAGTCGGAGGAAATGTCCGGTTGTGGCGTAGGATTGGCTGGAGTGTCATGTGAAGTGTATAGGTCGTATATATCATCCGCATTGAGGAAAGGATCATCTTCATTGTAACTGTAGATTTCATCAAGGGGAACGAGTGCTCCGTACTTTTCCAAAATCTCTTCTTGCAGTTCTTCCGGAGTGTATGGGACCATAGTAGGATGCTTATATATAATAATGTGTTATTTCGTGATGAAAGGAATGATTTCGGCGCGAGGAGAAGCGGGAGGTGTGGCTATTCCGAGGACATAATCGCGGACAATCAGAAGTTCTGGAGCCATGTCTGCTCCGATGAAACCGTTGATTTTTGCGTCTTCAATAAGATTTTTGTAAAATTCCGTATAGATGGCAGAGTATGGAAAATAACTCCAGTGCCAAGGTTCGTAGCAGTAGCCAGAACGAGTGAAATCGTCGGTGTAAGGCATATAAAATCCGAAGCGAGCGGCATTGTTTTTAAGCCATTCAAGTGTTTTTGCTAGTTCCGGCGAGTTCCAATCCTCGTTTTCTGTAGAGCAGAGATCTATGTCAGTGCCCCAGTGATGGCGGGACGTTCCAGGCATGGAAGAGTAAGCCAGAATTTGGCAAGCACGGTCGCGTCGAGTGCCACGGAAAAGGCGCCATTTATTCTCCCAAATCTCGCGTTGACGGAAGAAATTTCGGGTGGCGGAGACGATAAAAAGGTCGATTCCATCGGAAAGTGCGGCTTCGCGCATCAGGAGAAACGCGTTGTATGTGGCCAGTTGTATAAACATAGAATCCTGGTCGCAGAACGCAGTGTCTATTTTAACGAAAAATGGGTTTTCGGAAGGGATGAACTGTCCCTTGAGAAACTGTTCCGTGGATTGAGAAAATGCCCAATTCATCGAGAAAATCAGCAAAAAAAGAGTTGCGAATTTTTTCATGCTGCAAAGGTACAATAATTTTGTTGAAAATGGATATTTTTTTCAAGAAAAATTTGCATACGTGAGAAAATAGTTGTAATTTTGCAGATTGATAAAGTTGAATAATAGGTATGGCATTATTTGGATTATTTGGGAAAAAAGAGCAGAAAGAAGTGCTCGACAACGGGTTGCAGAAAACGAAAGAAAGCGTTTTCCAGAAGATAACAAGAGCAGTTGCGGGAAAGAGTACAGTGGATGACGAAGTGCTTGATAATCTGGAAGAAGCGCTCATAACATCAGATGTAGGAGTGGAGACAACGTTGAGTATTATAGAGCGACTTCAGAAGAAAGTCCAAGAGCAGAAATATATCAACACTGCAGAGTTGAATGCTACCATCAGGGAAGTGGTGGCAGAACTTTTGTCGGAGAACAATGCAGAAAAAGTGCTTGATTTTGGAGATCCGCTGCCTACAAAACCATACGTGATTATGGTGGTTGGCGTGAATGGCGTAGGAAAGACAACGACAATCGGCAAAATGGCATATCAGTATGCCAAAGCGGGGAAGAAAGTTGTGCTTGGAGCGGCGGATACATTCAGAGCAGCGGCGGTAGAACAGTTGATGATTTGGGGAGACAGAGTAGAATGTCCAGTAGTGAAGCAGGCGATGGGTGCAGATCCAGCGTCGGTTGCATTTGACACATTGTCCTCTGCCAAAGCGAATGATGCCGACGTAGTAATTATAGATACTGCCGGAAGGTTGCACAACAAAGTGAACCTCATGAACGAACTCACCAAGATAAAGACCGTTATGAAGAAAGTTGTGCCAACTGCGCCAGATGACGTAATGCTTGTTTTGGACGGTTCCACCGGACAAAATGCCTTTGAACAGGCCAAGCAATTCACCAAGGCAACACAAGTGACATCACTTGCAGTGACAAAACTTGATGGTACAGCCAAAGGCGGAGTGGTTCTCGGTATTTCAGACCAGTTCAAGATTCCTGTCAGGTACATAGGCCTTGGAGAAGGCATTGAAGACCTGCAAGTATTTAACAAACAGAGTTTTGTGGAGAGTTTGTTTTGATTTGATATAGCGATGAGAAAAGGAAGGGTAGATGTTATTTTGCTTGGGTGCTCAAAGAACCTGATTGATTCCGAGAGACTTATGGCGAGGTTTGAGGCAGCAGGGTACAAAGTGTACAATGATGACGAGAAACCTTGCGGCGAGATTGTTGTGGTGAATACCTGCGGATTCATTGGCGATGCCAAAGAAGAATCGGTCAATATGATTTTAGAGTTGGCAGAGTTGAAAAAAAAGAAAAAAATAGGGCGGCTGGTTGTGATGGGGTGTCTCAGTGAGAGATACAGAAAAGAGTTGGAAGAAGAGATACCTGAGGTAGATGCTTATTTCGGAAAATACGATTGGGAAGAAATTGTTGATTTCGCAGGAAAAAGTTGGGAGAGAAAGACGACAACGCCAGCGCATTACGCATTTGTGAAGATTGCCGAAGGTTGTGACCGACACTGTTCCTATTGTGCTATTCCTTTGATAACAGGCAAGTATAAGTCGAGACCGCAAGAAGAGATATTAGAAGAAGTCAATTGGCTGGCAAAGAGAGGAGTAAAAGAAGTTGAACTGATAGCCCAAGACCTGACCTATTACGGAATGGACACCGAGCATAAAGGAACACTGCCAGAGTTAGTTGAGAAAATCTCGGAAATTGCAGGTATAGAGTGGATTAGACTTCATTATGCTTATCCGACACATTTCTCTTATGACTTGCTCAGAGTAATGAAAGAGAATAAGAAAGTGTGTGGCTATCTGGATGTTGCATTGCAGCATATCTCCGACAACGTGTTGAAACTCATGCGTAGGAACATCACCAAGGCAGAGACATATCAATTCATCAAAAGACTCAGGGAAGAAGTTCCTGGCATCTGCCTGAGAACAACGCTTATGGTGGGACATCCTGGTGAGACAGAGCAAGATTTCGAAGAGTTGCTTCAGTTTGTGAAAGACGTCAGATTTGAGAGAATGGGAGCCTTTGCCTATTCAGAGGAAGAAGGCACCTATTCAGCCTTGAATTATAAAGACGATGTGCCAAGTGAAGTGAAAGAGAAGAGATTGGAAAGACTGATGGAGGTTCAGCAGTCAATATCAGAACAAATAAACCAGAAGAGAGTTGGCACTGAGATTAAAGTGCTTGTAGATAGAGAAGAAGACGATTATTTCGTCGGAAGAAGCGAATGGGATTCCCCTGAAGTAGATTGCGATGTGCTCATAGAGAAAAGAGAAGATGTCAAAGTGGGGGATTTTTATGTTGGAAGAGTGAAAGAAGCAGATGAATTTGCTATTTATATTTAAGTAACTATATGAACCACAAAGAGTTGCTAGCAGCCATGTCCGCCAAGTTAGGCATCACCCAGAAAGAGGCAGGCGCAGGCGTAGAAGAATGGGTAGAGAGTATACGCCAAAAAATGATAGAAGAACAGGCAGTTACTTTGCCTGGAATTGGTTTTTTGGAGACAAAACTTCAAGAACAGAGAACCATAGTCAATCCCAAGACCAAGCAGAAAATGCTTGTTCCACCTAAGTATGTGGTGAACTTCAGGGCATCGCAGAAGACAAAGAATGTAATCAAATAAAAACCCGAGAGTTATGCCAAAGAAAGAATTCATAGAGACCCTGTCGGAAGTTGTAATGGAAGGACTTCAGACCGATGGAATGGTAAAAATCAAGGGTTTAGGAACCTTCAAGAAGATAGATGTCAAAGCGCGAAAAAGCGTGAACATCAGAACTGGCGAGAGCATAGAGATACCTGCACACTCCAAGATAACCTTCGTGGCAGAGAGCTCACTTGCAGATTTCGTCAACCAGCCCTTGGCTCACTTAGATACAGTCATGCTTGGGGAAGTTGGAGAAGTAGATGAGGAGAGAGAAAAGACTGTGGCAGAAGAGTTTAAGGCGGAAGTGGTGACCGCGGAGCGGAAAGTTGAAGAAACCGAGCCGAAAGAACAAGTGGCTGAGCCAGAACCTATTGATGAAAATGCAGAGAGAGAATACGGACAGATGGATCCAATTTCAAGACTTGCTGAAGATGCTGCGAGCGTAAAAATGCTACTTGAGAAGATGAACATGACTCCAAAGGCTGATGCTCAGCCATTGATGAATGCGGAGCCTACCGAGAAAGAAGAAGTTGAGGAAAGAGTTGAAGAAAAGGTGGCAGAACCAGCACCGATAGCAGAAGAACCTAAGGTTGAGGAAGAAGTTCAGCAGGTGGTTGAGGTAAAGCCTGTACAACCAGTGGTTGAAGAGAAAGTTCAACCTGTTGTCGAGGAAAAACCAGTTCAGCCAGAACCAGTTGTGGAAGAGAAGAAGCCAGAGTCAAAGAAAAAGAAAGGTGGTTATTGGTGGATATTGATAGTGCTGATAATTGCGGCATTGCTTGGTTATGGAACATATTATGTCCTGACACATTTCCTTGGTGGTGAAAAAGAAGAGGGTGAGCCAGAGATAGTTGAAGAGATAGAAACACCAAAACCAGTGATGGAAGAGACTGAAGTGGCGCAAGAACCAGAAGAAACCATTGTTGAAGAAACCAATGTCTTCGAACAAGAGAGAAATTATACTGAATACATTGACACAGTGACAGTTGGTCAAGACAGCCGACTCACTATGATTTCCTTGAGGGCATACGGCAGCAAAGCATTCTGGGTTTATATTTATGAGGCAAACCAGGACAAAATAAAAGATCCTGGAAAGATTTGCGCCGGCATGAAACTCAGGATACCGAAAGTAGATCCAAGACTTGTGGATGCCAACAGCGAAGAGGCATTGAACTATGCAAAAGAGTTAGAGAAAAAGTATGTCAAATAAGTTTTTTGACATGCAATAAAAAAGAGTTAGAAACGTTTATAACAACAGATAGAAATACTTTAGTATTATGGATACTGTAGACATAAGAGAGCTCAATGAGAAAATTGAGCGTCAAAGTGCTTTTGTAGATGCACTTATGATGGGAATGAACAAGACCATTGTTGGTCAGAAACATTTGGTAGAATCACTGCTGATAGGATTGCTGTCAGACGGACATGTATTGCTGGAAGGTGTTCCAGGCTTGGCAAAGACCTTAGCCATCAAGACACTTGCACAGTTGATAGATGCCAAATACAACAGAATCCAGTTCACACCAGACCTCTTGCCAGCCGATGTGATAGGAACAATGATCTACAGTCAGAAGAACGAAAACTTCGACATCAAGAAAGGTCCAGTTTTCGCGAATTTCGTATTGGCAGATGAGATAAACCGTGCTCCTGCAAAAGTGCAGAGTGCGTTGCTCGAGGCCATGCAGGAGCATCAGGTGACTATTGGCGAACAGACATTTGCATTGCCAGAGCCATTCCTTGTTCTTGCTACCCAGAACCCGATTGAACAAGAAGGAACCTATCCTTTGCCAGAGGCTCAGGTGGACCGTTTCATGCTCAAAGTAGTGATAAGTTATCCAAGGAAAGATGAAGAGAAGCAAGTTGTGGCTGCTCATCTGAACGGAGGTTTTGAGTCGGTTGTTCCAATGCTCAAAGTAGAGGATATCCTTGAGGCAAGAAAAGTTGTCAGAGAAGTGTATATGGACGAGAAAATCCAGAAGTACATTGTTGACATCGTCTTTGCTACACGTGAGCCAGAGGAGTATGGTTTGAAAGATTTGAAAGGCATGATTGATTTCGGAGGTTCGCCACGTGCATCAATCAACCTTGCTTTGGCTGCAAGAGCATACGCATTCATCAAGAGACGTGGATATGTGATTCCAGAGGATGTCAGAGCCGTAGCGCATGATGTTTTGCGTCACAGAATCGGACTCTCGTATGAGGCAGAGGCAAACAACATCACCTCAGAGGACATTATAAACGAAATTTTGAACGCTGTTGAAGTTCCATAATGGAGACCAGTGAGTTACTGAAGAAAGTCCGTCAGATTGAGATAAAGACCAGGGGACTTTCGAACAACATATTTGCAGGCGAGTACCATACGGCATTCAAAGGCAAGGGAATGACCTTCTCTGAAGTGCGCGAGTATCAGTATGGTGATGAAATCCGTGCCATAGACTGGAACGTCACGGCAAGGATGAACCACCCATACGTCAAAGTGTTTGAGGAAGAGCGAGAGTTGACCGTCATGCTGCTGATTGACGTATCCGCCAGTGGGCTTTTCGGTACAGTTACCCAGAGGAAAAGGGATGTAATCACCGAAATAGCAGCCACCTTGGCATTCTCAGCCATTCAGAACAACGACAAAATCGGTGTGATATTCTTCAGCGACAAAGTTGAGAAATTCATACCCCCTCAAAAAGGAAGGAAACATATACTCTACATAATCAGAGAGTTGATAGAGTTCCAGCCTGAGAGTTCCGCAACAGATATCTCTGTGGCGCTGAGATATTTCACAAATGTGATAAAAAAGCGTTGTACCGCTTTTGTAATCAGCGATTTCATAGACGATGGCGATATGCAGGATGCACTGACCATAGCCAATAGAAAGCATGATGTAGTTGCGCTTCAGGTTTATGACAAAAGAGACACCGAGTTGCCTGATGTAGGCTTGATAAAGATGAAAGATGCCGAGACCGGTGAGAGAATCCTTGTGGATACAGGTTCGAGAATGGTTCGCGACACCTACAGACAGGCATGGCTTGAGCGTCAGGCAAGAATCAAGCAGATGACCAGAAAAGCCGGAATAGACTCAGTGTCGATAGAGTCAAGTCAAGATTATGTGAAGAGCCTTATGCAGTTGTTCAACATGAGGAAATGAAGATAGAGATGAAAAAGATATTAGTGATATTGACGGCAATAGTGTTGCTTGTTCCTGGGCTGATGGCACAGAGAGCGACCGTGACTGCTGGTTTTGACTCAGTTGCCATGATGATTGGCGACCAGACAAAACTAACAGTGACTGCCACCTGCGATGGGAAAGACCAGTTGCTCTTCCCGATGGTAGAAGATTCACTGCTTGAAGTTGTAGAGTTCTTGGGCTATGACACAGTGAAAGGTGATGGAACTGAAGTCAAGATTTCTGCCAATTACCTTGTAACATGCTGGGACTCAGCGCTTGTCTATATTGACAAATTGTCAGTGATAGATGGCCAGGATACCTTCTGGAGCAATCCGTTGACGCTGAAAGTGATTGATATGGAGGTAGATACGACGATGGCTATTTGCGATATCAAGCCAGTTGTAGAACCTCCATTTGACTGGAGAATATTCTGGACTGCTCTTGTAGTGTTGCTTTTGGTGGCGGCACTGACAGTCGGTGGTATATGGGTATATAGGAAATACTTCAAGAATCGTGGCTCTGAAGAGGGTGAGGAAGATGAAGTCAAGGATTTGCGTCCTGCCCATGTCATAGCATTTGAGCAGTTGGAAGAGTTGAAAGGCGAGAAACTCTGGCAAGAAGGAAAAGTCAAGATGTACTATACCAAGTTGACGGATATTGTAAAAAGTTATATTGCAAAGCGTTATGGTATCAGTGCAATGGAGCAGACATCAGATGACCTCCTGCATGAGTTGAGGACAAATACCAAAGTAGATATACCGAAAGAGAGTGTAGATACATTGAAAGATATGCTCCAACTCTCAGATTTGGTGAAGTTTGCGAAGTGGAATCCGCTCCCGCCAGAGAATGAGAAAGCATTTGAGGAGGGAAAAGATTTTATTTATAGGACAAAGAAAGAGGAGACAATAGAAAATGACGTTCGCTAATCCCCATTACTTATGGTTGCTGCTGCTGTTGGTGCCAATAATAGCGTGGTACATATACAAGCAGTCGAAGTCAGATCCCTCGCTGAAGATGTCCAGCGTCAAAGTGTTCCTTGGTCTTCGAAAAAGTTACAAACACTATTTGGGACATGTGGCCTTTGCGTTGAGATGCTTAGTGATAGCGCTGATAATCATAGCCATTGCCCGTCCGCAGGTGAGCAACAGCCTTAGGAAAGAGACCACCGAGGGTATTGACATCATGATGGCCATTGATATTTCCGGAACCATGCTTGCAGAGGATTTAAAGCCAAACAGACTTGAGGCAGCGAAGAATGTTGCCATAGAGTTTGTCTCAGGCAGACCGAATGACAATATCGGATTGGTGGTTTTCGCGGGTGAGAGTTTTACCCAATGCCCATTGACCACTGATCATGCAGCATTGATAAACCTTTTCAATGGCGTAGAGTATGGAATGATAGAAGACGGAACCGCTATTGGATTAGGTTTGGCAAATGCCGTCAACAGAATCAAAGACAGCAAGGCAAAGTCCAAAGTCATAATTCTCCTGACTGATGGTTCCAACAACAGGGGAGACATTGCTCCATTGACTGCAGCAGAGATAGCACAGACATACGGAGTCAGAGTCTATACCATCGGAGCGGGAAGTTCAGACGTTGCACCATATCCAGTGCAGACACCATTAGGAATAAGGTATCAGAACCTTCCGGTAGATATTGATGAAGACGTGCTCAAAGATATCGCGAGAATAACAGGCGGTGCCTATTTCAGGGCAACCAATACCAAGAAACTTTCCGCTATTTATGAAGAGATAGACAAAATGGAGAAAACCAAGTTGCTTGTCAGTGAATACAACAGAAAGCACGAAGAGTTTTTCCCATATCTGTTGGCAGCGGTATTGCTGCTGATGGCAGAGATGTACATAAGATTTGTAATATTAAGAAAATTACCATAATATGAAACGATTAGTTTTAGGAATTGTTTTTATTTTAGGCGCCATGAACATCATGGCACAATCATCGGCAAGTTCGCTGATAGTAGAGTCAACCAACGGAGAGACCTTCATCTTGAAAGTTGATGGATTCGTAAAGAACAAAAAGCCGGCAAAGAAAGTCAGAGTCAATGACATCTATGCCAAAGGTGTGAACATCAGCATAATCTTTGCAGACAGCACACTTGCACCAGTTAAGAACATGCCAGTGGCAGTTGTAAGAGAGATGGGCAAAGACGAGAGCACAGTGACGAGAGGTTTCAACGCATATTACAAAGTGACTGCAAAGGCAAAGAAGTCCACACTGAAGAAAGTGTCGATAACTCCGAAAGAGTCGCCAAAAGAGGCATATACTCCAAGCAAGATCTCCAAGAAAGAGGCCAAGCAGATAAGAGAGATGAGTCGACATAACCAGCAGAGAAACAATAACAACCGTTCGAGAAGGAGATAAGAGATGTTTAGGTTTGCGCGTCCGGAAGTATTGTATCTGCTGCTTTTAGTGGCAGCGATGGTCGGAGGCTATGTTTTGCTGTTCTTCAGACAGTTGAAGAACCTGAAAGAATTTGGAGATCCAGATTTGATGGCAGATTTGATGCCAAACGCGTCGAAGTCAAGGCCCCATGTCAAGTTTGGACTCACCATGCTGGCTCTTGTACTTTTGATCTTTGCACTTGCCCAACCACAGTTTGGTTCCAAGATAGAGAGTTCAAAAGTGAGTGGGGTAGAAGTCATGTTTGTGCTTGATGTCTCCAATTCCATGAGGGCTACAGATGTAACCCCAAGCCGATTGGAGAATGCCAAGATGATGATCTCCAAGATGGTGGACAATATGCCCAATGACAAAATCGGACTCATAATCTTTGCTGGAGACGCCTACGTACAGATGCCAATATCTTCGGACAATGTATCTGCCAAGATGTTCCTCCAGACCATATCGCCAGGTTCAGTGCCTGTAGCAGGTACGGCGATAGGAACAGCCATCAACATGGCAGTAAGGTCCTTTGGCGAAGTCAACACCGACATCGGAAGGGCGATAGTGCTGCTGACTGATGGAGAGAATCACGAAGATGATGCTGTAGAGGCAGCCAAAGAGGCAAAAGAGAGCGGAATAAACGTGAATATCGTAGGATTCGGTTCTCCAGGAGGTTCGCCAATCCCAGCAGGGCGAGGAGATTTCTGGAGAGACAGAGAAGGGAATGTCGTAATGTCCCAACTTGACGAGAACATGTGCCGTCAGGTAGCCTCAGCAGGAAATGGTATTTATGTCAGGGCAACAAATTCCAACACCGCCCAGAGGACAGTGATGAAAGAGATAGAGAAGATGCAGAAAGGCGACATGCAAGTAGCAGCCTATTCCAACTACGATGAGAAATTCTATGTGTTGGCGTGGCTCGCGCTTGTAGTGCTCATAGCAGAATTCTTTGTTTTGGGAAGAAAAAACAAATGGTTGGAAAAAATCAAATGGTTTGAGAAATGAGATTCAGACTGATTTTGCTGTTCGTGTTTGTATCAGTGCTGCCGATGGCGGCGCAGAAAGAGTATGTTGACGTAAAGCGCGGCAACAGACAGTATAACAAAGAACAGTTTGTAGATGCAGAGAACAATTACAGAAAAGGCTTGGCGAAAGACTCCACAAGTTATTCCGGAAATTTCAATCTTGGAAATGCATTGTTCAGACAAGAGAAATATGATAAAGCCGCAGAGCATTATATGAAAGCAGTGGCGGCGGCAAAAGGCGATAAGTTGAAAGAAGCCCATGCATTGCACAATGCCGGCAATGCCTTGTTGAAGGCAGAAAAGTTGCAAGAAGCCATAGATGCCTATAAAGAGTCATTGAAGAGAAATCCCAAAGACGACGAGACAAGGTATAACTATGCTTTTGCCAAGAAACTCCTTCAGCAACAGCAGCAACAGCAACAACAACAGCAGCAAAACCAAGATCAGAATCAGCAAGACCAACAGCAACAGCAGCAGCAACAAGACCAGCAGCAACAGCAGAACCAACAGAATCAGGACAATCAAGATCAGCAAGATCAAAATAAAGACAAAAAAGACGGACAGGGTCAGCCAAAAGAGCCAAAGATGAGCAAAGAAGAAGCAGAACAGATACTTCAGGCTTTGCAGCAAGATGAGCGCGAGACCCAGGAAAATGCTAAGAGAATGCAAGTAGGACAAAGACGCAGAGTAGAAAAAGACTGGTGATTATGAGAAAAGCGAAAGTAATATTACTGATGGCGGCAGCCATGCTGATGACATTCACGGCAAAAGCCGGGGTGTCATTCAGGGCATCGGCGCCAAGTGCCGTAGGGGCAGGTCAGAACTTCCAGCTCGTTTACACCATAAACGAGACAGGAAAGGATTTCAGACTGCCGTCGCTCAATGGATTTGAGGTTTTGGCAGGACCGTACACCTCCACATCCCAGAGCATGTCGATAATAAACGGCAAGGCAACTTCATCCAAAGAGATAAGATATACCTATACCCTTCAGGCGCAGAAAGAGGGAACCTTCACCATAGCCGCAGCCACTATTGTGGTAGATGGACAGAAATACTCCTCAAACCCAGTGACCATAAAAGTCCTTCCAGAGGATAAGGCTGCCCAGGCAGTCGGCAACGGCGGAAGACAGTCAGGTACATCGGCAAACATATCAGGCGACAGAATTTTCGTCAAAGCATCATTCTCCAGAGTCTCAGTGATGGAGCAAGAGCCGATTATGGTTTCCTACAAACTCTATACAAAAGACGATGTTGCAGGATTCGAGTCGGTGAAACTGCCAGATTTCAAAGACTTCCTTGTGCAAGAGATAGAGTTGCCAAGAGAGAGAGGCATGCAGAGAGAGAGCCTCAACGGACAGCAGTATTTGACATACGAGATTTACAGAGGCTTGATATTTCCGCAGCATGCAGGAACCATCACTGTAGATAAGTTCAAATGCACAGTAGATGTAAGAGTCAGAGTTCAGCAGCAGGCAAGAGGCTTTTTCGACAGTTTCTTCGATTCCTATCAGGATGTAGAGAAAGACCTTTCGACAGCGGCGCAGACAATAACCGTAAAATCCTTGCCGCAGCCAAAGCCAGCAGACTTTTCCGGCATGGTCGGTTCACTCAAACTCACAAAGAGCGTATCAGCGACTGAAGTCAAGTCAAACGAGCCAATCACAGTCAAACTCACCCTTTCCGGAACCGGAAACCTCAAACTCCTCAAGACACCAGAACTCAAGTTCCCTGCTGATTTCGAGGCTTACGAGCCAAAAGTTGTGAATGATTTCACCACGACCAGTGCTGGTCAGCAAGGACACAAAGAGATAGAGTACCTCGTGATACCAAGACACAAAGGTGATTTCACAGTTCCAAGCACCACCTTGTCGTATTATGATGTAAACAGCAACAGTTACAAAACCTTAGAGACAGGAGAGATGAATTTCCATGTGCTCAAAGGCGAGGGAGATGATCAGAGTGTAGTGGTCGGCAATATCAAAGAGCAAGAGAAAGTAGAGATGCTTGCCCATGACATCAGGTATCTCAACACAGACAAACTGCGACTCAAAGAGAAAGAAGATTATTTTGCGGGAACAGCATTGTTCTGGCTCAGTTATCTCCTCATGCTAATAGTGACAGTTCTTCTTGCCATATTCTTCAGGAAACAGGCAAGAGACAATGCCAACACAGCACTTATGAAGAACAGGAAAGCCAACAAAATGGCAAGAAAGAGACTTAAAGTTGCTGATGCAGAGTGGAAAGCCGGCAACAAAGAGAGATTCTATGACGAAGTGCTCAAAGCCTTGTGGGGATATGTCTCAGACAAACTCTCAATCCCAGTTGCAGAACTCAACAAAGAGAACATAAGCCAGAGACTTGAAGAGAGGGGAACAGAGCCAGAGACAGTAGGCAAGTTTGTAGATTTGCTCAACGAGTGCGAGTTCCAGAGATATGCTCCAATAAGCGATGAGAAAACAGCGATGGACAATACCTTTGAAGAAGCCATAGATATTATTTCCAAATTAGAAGACCAGATAAGAAAATGAAAAGAGCAGTAACTATAATATATATAATGTGTGCCATAGTAATGGCAGCATCATCTGCCAATGGGACTGAAGAGTTGTGGAAAGAGGCAGCAGATGCGTATGCAGCCAAAGATTTTGAGACTGCTGTTGACGATTACAAGAAGTTGGTAGAGCAAGGCGAGTCGGCATCACTGTATTACAACTACGGCAACGCATTGCTCAAGGCCGGTTATATAGGCAAAGCCATATTGTATTACGAAAGAGCCTTGAGACTTGACCCGTCAAATGAGGATATAAAGTATAACCTTGAGTTTGCCAACCTCACCAAGACCGACAAAATAGACAGAATAGAGAAATTCTTTGCTGTAAGGTGGTATGAGTCGATAACCCAATGGTTTACCTCCAACACATGGGCATACACCAGTGTGATATGCTTTTTGCTTGCCATGGGTTTATTTCTCCTGTATAGATTCGGCAAGAGACTGGATGTGAGAAAGATAGCCTTTGGATTGTGCTTGTTTGCCCTTGTGATATCCTTCATATCCATGGGACATGCCTTCAAAGCAAAGAGAATGGCCGTCAAGAATCCCGCAGCCATTCTGATGGTAGGCAGCGAGACAGCCAAAAGTTCGCCAGACGAGAGCGGCACTGAAGTTTATGTGATACATGAAGGCACAAAAGTGTTTATCAAGTCCCAGTTAGGCGACTGGAGTGAAGTACAGTTAGAAGACGGCAACGTAGGATGGGTAAGGACATCCACAATAGAAGTGATTTAAGATGGATTTCTTAGGAATAGACAGACAGATAACCTTAGCCATTAACGGCTGGCATTCCGATTTTGGGGATCAGTTCTTCTTCATATAT
This sequence comes from Candidatus Aphodosoma sp., assembly GCA_045643545.1. GTDB lineage: Bacteria > Bacteroidota > Bacteroidia > Bacteroidales > Paludibacteraceae > Aphodosoma. The sequence continues at coordinate 125,767 of JAZUKZ010000002.1, forward strand.
ACCAACATGTATGTATGGATACCTCTGGCGGTAGTGATATTCGGAGTAGCATGGAAGCAGATGGGGTGGAAGAAAGCATTGTTCATGCTATTAGGCACAGCCCTGTGCCTCTTTTTGGCGGACCAGGCGTGCAACTTTATAAAAGATTGGGTTTGCAGGTTGAGACCTACTCATGAGCCAAGTCTTGAAGGAATGGTACATACAGTGAGAGGTTATTACGGCGGAAAATACGGTTTTTGTTCAGCCCATGCCGCCAATGCCATGGCCATAGTGATGTTTACGGCATTGATAGTGAGGAAATGGGGTTATGCCCTTATGATGAGTGTATGGGCCGTGGTAAGCATGTGGAGCAGAATCTATTTAGGCGTTCATTATTTCGGTGACATATTTTGCGGGGCATTGTTAGGCATGCTGATAGGCGGAGTGATTTATTACGGCATGAAAGGATTGTTCAAAGGAGGCAAGATGAATGCTCGTGGAGTTATGATATTGTGTATCACCTATTTAGTGATAGTCATGACAGTAGCGGCGATATGTGTGATAAAAATTTAGTAAAAAAGTTCAAAAATGTTTGGTAATATGAAAATAAAATATTACCTTTGACGGCAGAAAATACAAAATGTTAATGATATGACAAAAACAATTACATTCAACGAATTGCGCAGAATTAAGGATGCGCTTCCACATGGTAGCATGCAGAAAATTGCCGACGAGATGGGCATCGAGGCAGACACCGTGCGCAACTATTTCGGAGCTCAGAAGTTTGAGAACGGACAGGGTTGTGGAGTACACATCGAGCCAGGACCTGATGGTGGTCTTGTGACTTTGGATGACACTGCTATTCTGGAGGCAGCATTGAAAATTATTGGCGAGAAATAAATAGTCGTTGATAGTTAGGCAGAAAGCAGACTTTCCCTGATGGGGAGAGCCTGCTTTTTTGCTTTTTGAGAGAAACAAAAAACAATTCATTTGCAAAAAGAGCAATAAAGGCGTTTGGGAAGAGACGCGGAGATGCGAAAAACGCCATCTGCTTTCATGCTTTGTTTTACGAGGAAGAAAAAACACGACGTTTTACCAGAGCGAAAGAGACTCAAAAAAGCTCGAAAATGGCATTTTGACACAACTTGACACAAAAATTTTTTTGCCTTTCTTTAACCCATTGATAATCAGTAGTCGATTTTTGCCAATTTTACCATTTTGACACAACTTGACACAGCCAAAATTTGGAAGTCCCGAAAAATAGTGGTAAATTTGCATAGCGAAACAGGAAAAACGCTTCATTTCTGACCACAATTTATATAATTATAGAAATAATAGTTTCATGAAAAAACTTCACGAAGTTATTAGTTAGACAAATTTCCAGCCATGGGCTGTTG
>JAZUKZ010000003.1:0-5014 GCA_045643545.1 Candidatus Aphodosoma sp.
GAGCCCGCCCCGTCGGACGAACTCCCCAAACAACTATGAATCATTAACTCAACGCATACGCATTGAAATTAATGTTTTCTGAATTTTAACACCGCAAACGCAAGTGCGAACAAGAGCATTGGAACGACAGCATCGCCGAGAGGTGTGTGAGCAGTCTTAGGAGGCTGCCATGTTCCCTGGTCTGGGTCGATAGCACTTCCGGCAAGAGCCAGTTTACCATGACCGAGTTCCACAAGATTGTGGGCAGAACCGCCGAAACCAGAAACAACCATTGAACCGCTCTTTGCAGTCACCTCAGAACCATTGCCCTTACGGCCAAGAGCAGCAGAGAGTGGAGACGAACCGTTAGAATTTCCAGTACCAGTCTCGCTGATGGTGACATCACTGCTTACCAAAGGACGAGAAGAAACCGCTACGCGGAACACCTCGTCATAATTTACAGTACGGGCATTGACATTGATGTCTGTAGGCTTTGCCCGACGCTCACCCTGACGGGTAGATTGTCTTGAACCGAAAGAAGCATTTCTATCCATGCTTCTGAGGAACTTATATTGAGGACCGTCAGCAAGAACAAAGATTGACGGCATGATCAAAAGCAAAATCAAAAGTATCTTTTTCATAGCGGTAATCATTTTGCGAATTTAACATTGCATTTGTCAACAGATATCACATAAACACCCTTAGGGAGAGAAGGAAGGTTGAAGAGAGCACCATCGGCAGTCGTACCTTGCCACCAAGTGCGTCCCGACATATCGGAGATAACCACCGGAACATCCATACCGTCGAAGCCGCACACCACGAAGTTGTCACCGATAACCTCTATGCGGCGCTCTGAGCCTGTGAACGAAGAGCCATCCTCACGCTCACCCATCAGGATGAAACGGCGGTCCTCGCCAGAGTGCTTGCCAGTGAACTCGTATGTCTCACCTGCCAGGATGTCGATGTAACGACCGTTCTCTGTATCATAGAGGAAGAGTTTGTTGTATCCCTCAAGACGGTCAGTGTTGAAAGAGAGAGTGTATTTAACACCATTCTTAGCAGCAGCGAAACCGATATAGTTTCCAGCCATCACAGCATCGCAGTTGATTTCAGTCTTGCCGAAATCGTTGGTAGCATAAATCTGAGCCATTCCGGAAGAGAGGAACTTAGAACCATCGTAACCGTTATCGAAACCACGAGAGCAGTTATTGTTCTCCATCAGCACTACCCTATCCTTCTGGTTGCCACCCTCGACATTGATCTCAAGGACATTGAAGTCCTCAGAGCGACGAGGAGCGCGAAGTGCAGTACCTGCATTCTCAGGTTTCAGAGTCTCATGACGGAAATCGAAACTTGCGCCTGTGCCAAGAGCACGAAGGAAGAACGACTGACCTGAAGGGATAACAGAGATTTCAGCACCAGTTGCATCAGCACCCGAGAAGATTGGATAAACAGTAACCTTGGCAGACTCATCGCCAGTGACAGAAGACTCACTTCCGTCCCAGTTGTCCTTATAATCATTGTAAGTACCCTGATTGTAGATGAAGAGAGTTGCCTCAGTATTATGGAAGTCGCCAGTCTCAAGTTCAGAGACTGCAACTGCGGCATTGTAACTGTTAGTGATAAGGTTCTGACCCTTGTTGTTGCTGTTGTTAGTAGTAGTGTAATCAAGAGTTACAGATTTGTCTGCGCAGAGAAGAGTTCCCGACACATTATATATATAGTACTCATCAGAACTGTTCAGACGTCCGAAAGCGTAGCCCTTCCAAGCAGAGAGAGAACCGTTAGAGTTCTTCCAGTGCTCATAACCCCAGCCGAGAGGATTCTCGAGGAGAGCCTCAGACCACTCGTAGATGTAAGAGCCAGAAGGAACAGTGACTGTTGCAGAAGCGACTGGGATACCGCGATACTGCCAGATTGGGTCAGCGTCACTGTCTGTTCCACGGCAGACAACATCGACATTACCAGCAGGAGTACCAGCAGCGAAGATAAGAGAACCCTGACTGTTCTCGTCAGCCTTGATGGAGAGATTTGCAGAACCAGCGTTGTTGGTCAAAGTACCCTCAACCATAGCGCAGCCGGTAGAATTGATTGTAAGAGAGCCAGTGCTGGATATTGTAAGATTGTTCGCCCAGTTCGAAGTGCCCTCGACGAGACTGCCGGAAGCAGAGTTGTTTGTAGAGACGCTGCAAGCAGCATTGATCACCGCGTCATGGTTTTTGCCGAGAGGGACTGTAGCGATAGTATTATAAATTACAGGAGCATTAACGCCCTCCTTTGAAGTCCAGACACCGGTCTTCCAGTCGCCGTCAGACTCGAAATAGAGAGTACCGCGCTCAACAGTGAACTCAGTATAGTCGAGAGCAGCATCGCCATGCTCAGAATCCTTAGACTCAGCAGAGACAAGGATCTTGCCGACATGGTGCAGGTTCACCGCATTTGCAGTAGCGCCATAAGAACCACAGACTGTGCCATCAGTCTCAAAGTTGCAATAGCAAACGATAGGAGAATCGTAGTTAGTGATGACATGGCCGTTCTTGACGAGATCATACTCGCACATTGCAGTGTTCAGAGTTGTCTCAGTCAGAATGACATGCTTAGGATGAACGTTTACAGTAATATATGATGTGTCTGCCTTGCACTCAGTAGTTGCAGCAATGATTGCTTTCACCTTGACGGTCAAGACTTTTTTTGCCTTATCAAGATCATCCTTGCTTGCAAAGCCCTCTGTTACGTCTTCCACAGCGAGGCAACCAGTCACAGGATCGATAGTGACGCCATTATACGAATTGCACTCATTTCCGTTATTATCAATGAGGCAGTATTTTATTGCGCCGTTTGATGGGCAGGCAGCCTTTCCTTGCAAACGTGTATCCTTCTGAGAATCCTTAAAAGGATAAGCACTCAACGCAAGCGTGCCATTGCTCCAATATGTCTCTCCAGAACGATTATAATTATAAGTAACATCAAGCGTACCGTTATTCGCAATGACATTGTCATTAGCCAGCCACTTCAGTTCTGGTGCCTTCTTATACTCACCCGAAAGTTTGATTGTAACAGTATGAGGCATGCCGTCATCGGCAACACCTGTTTTCCAAACGAGTTTGTTAGTAGTAGTATTATACGTATAATAATTATCGTCATAGAAAGTAAGAGTAGCGATACGTGTACAAGTAGTATCTGCCACGAAACTTACTTTAATGAACTGTGAAGGATCGTATGCCGGATTGGTAGCAGTATTATAAACAGAACCTTGATATCCGCAAATCTGACCATCAATATTAGTATGGTCAATAAGAGTAGTAACAGTATTCTGCGATGTAATTGCGGTATAAGATGTACTACTTGGATTTGGATCATTCTTAAACTGGATTTCGAAAGCCTCAAAAGCAGTTGAGGTGCTGTGAGCCGTACCCGCAGCAGTGCCGGGCTGGTTATCATCCTCATCAAAAGTAAGAATAACCTTCCAACTTCCATCCAAAAGGAATGAACGGAATGGCATAAACTCCTCGCCAGTGGAAGTATTGACTGCTGCAGCCTCATAGCGGAGAGTTTTCTCTGTAACCAAAGTGTAGTCATCATCCGACTGAAGAGCCAAGTGAGGGGCAAGTTTTGCACGAAGGCTGTCCATGACAATTCTGCCCACTTTGGAAGTTCCCTCCTTTCCGATATAAACAGCCACAGGGTTCAATCCAATATTATTTTTCTTACAGTCAATCACAAATCTCGCATAAGGTTGGTCGCCATACTGATCTCTAAACTTATGATTACTATTATTGGCATATGTTGTGGTTTGGCGTCTTCTTGCACTTCCAAAATCACGTCTTACATCCTTCAAAGCAATATAGTCAACTTGGAAGTACTTCAGAAAGTCACGAACCACATCGTCATTATCAACATTCGGATCGCCGCTATTATTGCTTGGATAATAACCATTAATATAATTATTACCCAAAGCACTTGAATAATATTTTGCATTATATCTTGTGCCATCAGTTGCAGTCCTATCATGGAAATAACTATAATCCAGCATGGAGCAAGAAAAATCAGATCTATCATTCAAAATAATCCAACCTGCTTCCTTTTGCGCATCAGTCACAGCACCACTCCACGTTTTTCCAGCATGTCCAGCGCCTGTAGTATTCGCCAACCATACATACTGATTGTCAACTTTCACATAGATATCCGATTTAGATCCAAACTCTCCGCTATTTTGAGGATTAGTAAGGCCCACAATGTCAATTGAGAGCATATAAAACGGACGATAACAATTAGTCAAATCGTACGTATGCGTAAATTCATTACGGCCCTGATGGAACTCTGTGTCCCAAAAAGAATACCACTGCCTGTCCTCAGGGTTATAGTAAGGATGGTCTGTTGTAGGACCTGTATTGCCCTGCGCAAAAGCAAAAGGCATAGACATAAAAAAGCAGAAGATGACGATGAGCCATTTCCTGCTAACTTTCAAAAGTGCATTCATAAGCACGCAAATAGTTTTAGGTGTTTTCATATCAGAGTTATTTGTTTTCAAGAACCAACAATCAAGTTTTACTTGTATTTAATGCAAAACAAAAAGATTTTCAAAAGCAGCCGCTTCTGAAAATCAATATTTTAGCATCATTATAATGTTCAACCTTTTTCGGCTGCAAAGGTAATGCTCTTTTGTTAAAGCACAAAAACATTTAAGTATAAAAAATTACCATTTAAGTAAGTTTAACTTTGTTTTATGTTAATATTGAAATAAATTTTAACCATCAATACCATATTTGTTAAAAGTTATTTATAAGCATACGGCAAAAATCACACGTAAAGTCCATAAATACAGGGGATAAAGAGTGTTATTAAGAGATTGACAAAATCCTTCATAAAAAAAGAGACTCAGTCCCACTTTTGAGGTTCACTTAGTTTCATAGTTTCATAGTTTCAGTTGAAACTAAGTGAAACTAATATATAATAATGTGTTGGACGAGGGAGAGGGAGGCAAGCGAGATAGCGTCGAGATAGCGTTGAGATAGCGTTCGGATAGCGTCTGGGG
>JAZUKZ010000004.1:0-23076 GCA_045643545.1 Candidatus Aphodosoma sp.
GTCAGCATAATGACGTCGGTAAAGCTCGGCCCGAAGCTCCGCACTCACGGCAGAACACCGCTTCTTCCTGCCGCTCCTCTGAATGTTGTTTAACTCCATTTCTTTTAAATGTTAGGAGTCAACTTTTTTCAGGATAAGACATACCTAAATCACCAATAATTATTTATTTAACACATGTTAACTTGGCTGGTGATTATATATAATATTTGAAGATTTGCTTAATAGCTTGAAATATAGGAGTGTTGTGTTGATACGCAAGGATAATATGAACCTTGTTAAAGAAGGTGAAAACTTGGTGAAAATGGAGAAATATGGTTTTGGGGTACGGTTTGATGTGCTACGTACCCCGGGGAAAATGTTATAAATCTTTTAATATTTGTTCAATATAATTTAATATTTCGTCACGTCCTGCTTGTTTTTCAGAAGAAGATGTAAAGATTGGGGGCAGCTCTTCCCATGATTCGAGAAGTTTCTGCTTGTAGATTTCGACGTTTGATTTGAGACGTTCTGGTCCCAGTTTGTCGGTCTTTGTAAAAATGATAGAGAAAGGAATGCCATTCTCGCCAAGCCAGTCAATGAACTCAAGATCGATTTTTTGAGGTTCGAGGCGGCTGTCAACGAGGACAAAAAGATTGGTAAGTTGCTCTCGATGAAGGACATAGTTTTCAATGATAGTTCTTAGTTTTTCGCGTTGTTCCTTGGAAGCGCGTGCATAGCCATATCCGGGAAGATCAACGACATACCATTCATCATTGATTATAAAGTGGTTTATCAAGAGAGTCTTTCCTGGTTTAGATGATGTCTTCGCCAAATCGGGGTGCTGCAACAGCATATTTATGAGAGAGGATTTTCCGACATTACTTCTTCCGATGAAGGCAAACTCAGGTTTGTTGCCCTCAGGACATTTACGGTAAGTGGTGTTGGAAATGACAAATTCAGATGATTTGATATGCATAACGGTTAAGATTAGTTTCTATTTTTATATGTTCTACGGATTTGTATTTGTGGAATTAGTTTTTATCAAATTGATATTCTGGCGGATTTTAGAGAGAGAGGCACGGGAAAGAGGAGAGCGAATTTTAGTGAGGTGAGCGCGAGAGACAGAATTCAAGTCAATGTCAAGAGTAACTGGCGCCAGTTCCGGATGGTTGTGTGCATGAGCAAAACGTTTGTTCCAAGGACATGCAAGCTGGCATAAGTCACAGCCAAAGAGACGATTGTGGACAGCCAATTCCGGTTCGAGAGGGTTCTTCGATTCAATAGAGAGGAAAGAAAGACAAAGATTTGAGTTCAAAGAGTGGTCAGCCAAAGCATGAGTTGGGCAATTGTCAAGGCATTTGTGACAGTTACCGCAGCGGTTAGGCATAGGAGAATCGGGAGTTATTGCGGAAGGAACGAGAAGTACACCAATGAAAGTGAAAGAACCGAAGCGAGGATTTATGAGAAGATTGTTCCTGCCGATCCATCCAAGTCCTGCGCGTACAGCGAGAGCTCTTTCCAGAAGAGGCATAGAGTCGCAAGTAACCGCGTATTCATCAGCATTTATGGCAGAAGCCAGTTCGTGCAGTTTGCTCCACATTATATAATGATAGTCAGTAGAGTAGGCATAGCGGGCAATCTGAGGTTGATTGCAGTCTTGCTCGACAGATGGGAAGTAATTGAGCAGACAGACGATTGCCGTTTTTGCTGATGCAAGGATAGATTGAGGCTTGTGGCGGGGGGTAGTCATGTAGTCCATAGAGGCATGAAATCCGCGGCTCAGCCAATCCTGAAGAAAAGCATTGTCGTCATCAAGAGGCTCAGCACTGGCAAATCCGCAAGCGTCAAAGCCAATTCCGAGAGCAAGAGAGCGAATATTTTCCCGATCAATCAATTAACTCAGATATTGCGCGTTCGATATTCTGGTGATTGTATCTGCCGACAATGTTACCCTGACGGTCCATGAGGAAGAGAGTCGGAATTTCCGAGATATTGTAAGTGAGGATGTAAGGAGACTCGGTAGAACGTTCATCATTTACACATACCCAGCGGCAGTTGCGGGTCATCTCAAGCCACATCAACTTATTAGGGTCGAAAGAGACCTGATATATTTCGAGCCCCTTGGAGTGATAAGCGTCATAAATCTCATTGAGGAACATCGTGTGAGATGCTGCCTCGTCCATAGTGTAAGCAGAGAAGTCTATTACAACAATATTGCCGATGAGAGAAGAGAGTCGGGTTGGGTTGTTGCGGCGGTCGGGGAGTTCAATCTCGATGAATCCCGTTTGTTCGGCAGACTGGATGATTTTCTCGGGGTCGAGTTGATAACCACGGACCTGACGGACAGCATCAAGAACAACAGTCTTGAGTTCCTTAGAACGGTCATAGTCAGGGAAATTCATATCAAAAGCAGTGGCAACTGCAGTCCAGAACTGCAGTCCTCGTTTATCGTAAGGATTGAAGTAGTAGTTCCCGTTAAAAGTTTGGTTTATTGCATAATAGGCGGCCATTGAACGAGTGTCCTTGAGAATAATGCTCTCGGCAAGAGAGATATGCTCAGCGAGTGCACTGTCAACCTTTTGAATATCGCGTTCGAAGGCGTATGATTTCAAATTATAGTGAGAAAGACGAAGACGCTGGATGTCTGCAGAGGCTTCAGAACCAGATATTTGGGCGAACTGGAAACTGCTGTCCGGAACAACAATGTCGATGTCAGTAGAGGCAGAGTCGAGAGAAAAGACCACGAAATTCTGACCCAAGCCTACTCTATAGAGATCAGGATAGTGAGAAGGCTTGACTCGGAACTTGAACTTGCCGTTTCGGTTAGCCTTGACAGAGTCGATAACCTCGCTATGGTATATGCCAGTGTATTCAAGATATACCATTTGACGGGCAGCGCAGTCGATTTTGCCAGAGATTTTCACCTTGTTGGTGCAAGATGCCAAAGTGCCAAGTGCCAATATCAGTAAAAGTAATTTTTTCATAAGTTAGAGTTGTAATAGTCAGGATTGCCGGTGACCTCCTCACCGATGAAAGAAGGTTTGCTGAAAACCTGGTCGGTGTGTTCCAGTTCTATCTCAGCGATAATTAGTCCCTCATGATTGCCATGGAACTCATCTATTTCCCAAAGATTGCCGTCGAACTCATAGAGGTATCTGTGTTTGTCGATAATCGGCTGACGGCACATGGTAGTTAGCATTTCCTCTGCGTCGTGGAGGGGAATAGGGTATTCATACTCGTTTCTGGCGAAGCCGATGGTCGCATTTTTGAGTGTCAGGAAAGCCTCATTGTCGCGAATGCGCACCCTGACAACCCGGTTGTCGGCACTGCAGACATAACCCTGACGGATGTGCTTTACGGGAGCATTTCGGTATTCGTGGCTGGTAACCAGAAACTTACGTTCTATTTCAATCATATTTTTGATAGCAATGATTCCGGGCACAAAGGTATAAAAAAAAGAGATACGAAAAAATAAAAATTAAATTTTGTTGTATCAAAAAAAATGTGTAATTTTGCAGTCTCTAATTTGCTGATGGTATTTGGCATGGAAAAGATAATTAAAACATTGAAAATAAATGGCTAAGAACAAAAAAAATCAGGATGTGAATGAGGGTCTCCAGGCAGATGAGGCTCTTTCTAAGACCGAACAGTTCGTTGAGGAACATCAGAAACCAATTATCTGGGTGCTTGTAGCAGTGCTTGTAGTGATTGCAGCAGTTGCTCTTTTCAAGACACAGTATATTGCTCCAAAGAATGTAGATGCTGCCAACAAAATGGCTCAGTGTATGTATTATTTCGAGCAGGATTCCTTCAAGTTGGCCCTCAACGGTGACGGCATGAATGAAGGTTTTGCTGATATTGCAAGCGGTTACAGCTTCACAGAGAGCAAGAATCTTGCGCGTTATTATTCAGCAGTATGCTGCTATCAGCTCGGCCAGTTTGACGAGGCAATCAACTATCTTGACAAATTCAAGACAAAATCAGTGAATATGCGTCCAGCATCAATCACTTTGAAAGGTGACTGCTATGTATCTCTCAACCAGGTGGACAAAGCAATCAAATGCTTTGAAGAGGCAGCAAAGATTGACAACGAACTTACTGCACCACGTGCTTTGAACAAGGCAGGAATCTGCTACGAGAGCAAGGGTGACTATGCAAAGGCAATCCAGTGCTACGAGACGATTAAGGATAAATATTTTGCATCTCCATTGGCACAGGATATGGACAAGAGAATAGAGCGTTGCAAGATAGCAAAGTGATATGTCGACAGCAAATTTTGATATAAATAAATTCAAAGAGCAGGGTTTGCCTACCAGTGAGGAACTGGCAGGCAAACATTTTGCTATAGTCTATGCAGAGTGGAATCAAGACATCACCTTTGGACTTGCCGATGGGGCGAGAAGGGGATTTGTTGACAACCATGTTTGCGAAGAAAATATAGACTTTTACGTCGTTCCAGGGACCTTTGAGCTGACTTTTGCCGCTGCGAAACTGCAAAAAACGGGCAAATATGACGGAATAATCGTCATTGGTTGCGTGATTAGAGGCGAGACTCCACATTTTGATTATATATGTGAAGGGGTAACTGAAGGTATCACAAGACTCAACGCTGAGGCTGTTTGTCCGGTGATATTCAGTGTATTAACGGTGAATACCAAAGAGCAGGCTGAAGAGCGTTGCGGGGGTAAGTTAGGCAACAAAGGATATGAAGGTGCAATTTCTGCATTAAAAATGCTGAAAACATTTGGTGGATTGAAATAAAAGTCGTACCTTTGCAGTCGCAAAAATGAGGGCAGTTACCAGAGTGGCCAAATGGGGCTGACTGTAACTCAGCTGGCTTTCGCCTTCGGTGGTTCGAATCCATCACTGCCCACTTTTTTGATTGCGGAAATAGCTCAGTCGATAGAGCACTAGCCTTCCAAGCTGGGGGTCGCGGGTTTGAGTCCCGTTTTCCGCTCAATTTCTGAGAAGAGCATCTTTGATTGATGCTCTTCTTTTTCTATGATAACAATCCAAGAATAAATACTTGAAAGAAAAGATTTGTCCGCGTTGCGGAAAAGAGTTCAAGTGCAATCATGAAGATATTGCAAAGTGCCAGTGTGCAAAAGTCAGTTTGACCTTTGCGGCGTCACATTATATAAAGAGTAATTATCATGAGTGCCTGTGTGGCGGATGCCTGAGAGATATCAACGACAACCACCATCCATACGCCTTGTATCTGCATGGCTTTGCGAGTGGGGCGAAATCCACATCCTCCGAGACCGTGGGGAAAAGAGTTGACGGTTACGAGTGGCTGAAACCAGAGTTGCCGTTAGATCCAGAAGAAGCCTTGAAGTTGGTGGATGAGTGGGCGAATATATTCAAGCCCGAGTTGATAGTCGGAACATCCATGGGAGGCATGTTCGTCAGTTATGTAGATGCCCCATGGGCGATAAAGATGATTGTCAATCCCGCGATGGAGATGGATAAATCCCTCAGAAGGATAGGGTATGGCAAGTTCAAGTTCTTCTGCGAGAGAGAAGACGGAGTGCAGGAAGGTGTTATTGATGAAGAACTGATCAGGAAATACGAGCGCTTCAGAATGCAGCATGACGTCAAGCCTGGAGTGAAGAATTTCGCGATAATGTCCAAAGATGACGAACTGCTCGGACATGAAGGAACGAAAAAAAATGCCGAGTTACTCGGTCAAATCGGCTTTGAGATAGAGTATGGAGAGAAGTTCGGACACCGTTTAAACGAAGATACAGCCAAGTTGATGCTTAGAGTGCTTAGAGAAAAAGCCTGATATATAGATTGTTGATTGCGGGGTAAAAATATTTTGAAAATAATTGTCAAAATGTTTGGTCGGGTTGTGAAAATGTTGTACCTTTGCAGTCGCAAAAGCAAAGAGGTGCGGTAGTTCAGCTGGTTAGAATACATGCCTGTCACGCATGGGGTCGCGGGTTCGAGTCCCGTCCGCACCGCTGGAAAAGAGTTCCAAAGAAATTTGGAACTCTTTTTTTGTTTTTTGAAGTTGGAGGATTGTGGTGTCCACTGTCCACTTGTCCATTTTGGCGTATTTTGGAACAGACAGTCAGACTTTGACAAGAAAAGGAGGTTAAAATCTCCTTTTCCTGTTATGACCTGACTTTTTTAATATTTTTTAGCGACCACCGACCAAGTGACAATCTTATACTTTTTGTGGTCGGTAGGTTTGGGGGGTATATATTATATAATGTGTGGGGTCTCAGTTCATCAGTGGATTTAATGCCCTGCAAAAGATACGAATTCAAATCCGTTCGGTCAGAAAGTATATGCAATTAATTATGAACAAATTAAAAAAACTCGTCTTCTAAAAAATTAGTGGACGCTAGTGAAAAGAAAAGTGATATATCGTATGAAATTTAGGTAACTGCGATACTTCAAGGACTGAATCAATAATATAAGTGGCAGACATTGCACTGAATATCTGCCACTTTGTAAACTTTTTTCAATTAGTGATATAGGTCAAAAATGTTGTTAACTTTGATTAAAGGGACTAGTGTTCTTTGAAAAAATAATTGTTACATTTCTAATGCTGCCTTTGCCATTTTATTTGTGATTTTCATATATCTTTCCCACTGAGCGGTTGACATATCGTCTTGAGCATCGGCTATTTCTTCGCTGAGTTCCTCTGCTTTTTCCATAAGTACAGGATATTCAGACATGGCACTCATATCACCATTTGCTGCTTTTTTTACAAATGTAATATACTTTGTCACATATGAATCATAAGCATCTAGCATAGCATCCCAATCTTCATCAGGTTCATCATTGAAATATACAGAATCATCCGTGCTTCCTTCATTTTCTTGGTATGCTGAAGTAATTCTAAATGCAACAATATCATCATTATCAGAAGGCACTTGGAATCTGATTGTACCTGTTTTTCCGTTTTTTAGTTTTACCAAGGCAATTGATTCATCCGAATCATATGATCCGCTCAATCCAGCTCCGTCTGCCGAAATTTTTGAGACAATATTTCCATCTTCATCAAGATATTCAATACCGAATCCTACCATTACGTTAGCCGAAGCCCCGATCATGCTATATGACCATACTTCTCTATCCCCAAGTTCAAAAGGAAGACATTTATCAGTGCGCTCTATCTCAATTGTTATTAAGCCATCAGACCAATCGTCTGTAAAAATTTTATATTCTCTGTCGACAACAGCAAAGCATCCTTCAAGATCGCCACTAACTTCGGTCGTGCTTGGTTTTAACTTAACATCATCTTTTGAACAAGATGTTACAAATACCATACTAATCAATATTGATAGCGCAAATATTAAAATGTTTTTTTTTCATATTGTAAAATTTGTTGAGTGTTTAATAAAATCAATAATAAATTTAGACACAGTTCCAAAATCAGATGATTAAATAATAATTTTCAATATTATCACTTTCTTCGTGTTAAATCCCTTTAATGTAGTTCCAATATGTATTTAGCCCGGCGATAATAGCAGCTAAGGCAATTAGTATATATTTTCGACGTTTCTCTTTGTTTAAAAACTTGTTCCAAGGATTTTTGATTAGTATGTTATGAAAGTCTGTTTTGCATAAATAATCAATTGTCCATAATATGAAATATAAAGAACAGAATAGACAAATCAAAAGGCCTAAGGGATTATAGAAAAGAGCCCTGTGCAGATCACCATGGACTAAAGAAATTACACTTCTTGTGGTTCCGCAACCTGGGCAGGGCACTCCAGTTAAATACTTAAATGGACAACGCCACAGCATTACAAAGTAGTTATTGTTTCAATAAATTTCTGATAATTGTAATTATGCGTCAATTTTTTGTAATTAATCAAATCAATTAACCACATAATACCACAACATCCAAGCGTAAGAAGTTTGAAAATTCCCATTCCGACATTTCCCAACATAAATCTATCAACTCCCAATTCGCCTAAAAATAGAGAAATCAGCAAAATTGTAGTTGTATCTCTAAATTCCAAGCCTACAACTATTGACGATTTCTCCTCAGGCATGTTTTGAAGTTTTGACTTGATGTCAGAAATTTGAACTGGGCTGAAATTATTCATGTTTTTAGACATGAAAAGATTGATCTGTGACTGATCCATTATTTTACCCCTTATACGTGTCGGGTGCAACTATTAGTTTGCTACTCGGCTCAAAGTGGCAATATGAACAAAATAAGAAAGTGGAGCCATCCATCATGAGCCACTATTTTCTCGAAGTAGGGTCTGGACTCCCTGTAAGTAAAAATAGGGTCAGAAGATTGCCCCACAGCTGACGTATAACATGCGTAAACATGAATACAAACTATGGAGACACAATCCTTCTGCCTATTTCCAACTTACATTAAAATGAATTGTCCAGATTCACTTCGATGGAATAAGGCAAAAATGCGTCTTTCTTTGCTGAATTCTTCTATCGAATCAGCGGTGCAAAGTTACTAAGTTTTTTTATTATGACAAAATATTTTAATAATTTCTTTGATTGGAAAATTTTAATGCTGAAAAGGTCTATATTATATAATGTGTTAGAAGCAGGATTGGAGGATTTGGAGGACTTCGGCGTGAGTTGGGGTGTGGTAGGAGCTGGCGAGGATGGTGGAGTCGGCTATTTGAGGGAGCATCTCGGCAGTGGTACCTACCTCGCGGAGAGTGGATGGGATGCCCAGTTCGCGGATGAAGTTCTCGAGGCGACTGATGCCTTCGAGGGCTACGGCCTGGTCGGTGTCGAAAGTGGTGGTGATGTTCTCGGCGGTGATGTTCCAGACGTTCTCGGCGAAACGAACGAGACGAGGGAGGGCGTAAGGCAGCATGTGGCGGAGGTAGGAAGGAGTGATTATTGCAAGTCCGATGCCGTGGGCGCAGTCGGTGTAAGCACCCAGTTGGTGTTCTATCTTATGCGTCTGCCAGTCCTGAGTTTTGCTGACACCAAGAATGCGGTTCAGTCCCATAGTAGCGCACCACATGATGTTGCTGCGAGCCTCGTAGTCCAGCGGATTGACCAGTGCCTGACGGGCAGAGTGGATGAGCGAGCGCATCACGCCCTCGATGAGATAGTCCGTGGTGCAGTCGTCCTCACCCGAGAGGTATTGCTCAAGCAAGTGCGAGAAAATGTCAAAGATACCGGAGACCATCTGGTATTTTGGGACAGTGAAAGTCAGTTCCGGGTTAAGGATTGAGAAACGCGGACTCATCAGTGCCAGCGGGAAAGTGCTTGACAGTTTCAGTTTTTGCTCCTCGTGAGTTATGACAGAGCCAGAGTTCATCTCAGAGCCAGTGCCCACCATCGTAAGGATTGTGCCGACCGGGATGACCTTATGACGGAGCGGCTCGTGATGCAGCCAGTAGAGGTCCCATGGGTCGCCTGGGGCATAGACAGATGCCGATATGGCTTTCGCGCAGTCGATGACAGAGCCGCCGCCAACCGCCAGAATCAGGTCGATAGTGTTTTCGCGGGCGATTCTCACGCCCTCCATCACCTGCGACCAGCGCGGGTTGGAGTTGATGCCAGAGAGTTCGAATATCCTTTTGTTCTCATAGGTCAGCGTGCGAGTGATTTCGTCGTAGAGCCCAGAGCGTTTGATAGAGTTCTTGCCGTAGATTAGCAGGATGTTGGTTCCGTATTTTCGTATTTCCGGTGCGAGGTGCTCCATGGCCGTGCGGCCGAAATGGATGGCAGTAGGGTTTTGGTAAGTGAAGTCGATAAGCATGATTGCCGATATTTTTTTGTTTCGGGTGCAAAGTTACGAATTTTTCTGAAATTTGTAATGATATGTTGGAAAAAAGTGTTATCTTTGCAGCGAAAATATTTTTGATATGAAAAAATTTTATTTATTCTTGTGTGCAGCAGTAATGCTTGCAGTGGTTGGCTGTGGCAATGAGCCTGAGCCAGAGCCAGATGCTACCCGTTTGAATTTGTATGATGCCGGTTTTTATGCTGGCGATGCCTGTGACGGTGTCGGTCAGGAGACTGACTTTTGGTTTTTGACTGATGGTCTAGAACATTGGTGGAATGAGGATGTAGAGGTGTATGAAGGTTCGGGCGAAATGATCGATCTCTTTGTCCTGTCGGATGAGAAGAGTGCGGATCTCTTCCCACGCGCAGCTGTTTATCCAGTGAAGAAGGCTTATGAGGCCATGTCGGTTGTTGCAGGATGGGATGTCCTGGAAGAGATTATGCCGGGCATGAGTCCAGGTTTGCAGCTTGACGGTTCGAAGATTCATGTGATTGAGAACGGCGAAGAGGTGAGATATGAGTTTATTGTTGACGGTACTGTTGAGTTCTCCGGCAATGCACAGAACGGCAAGATTGTGATGAAGATTGAGACAGAGGATGCTGACGGCAACAGAAGGGAGAGAGAGTATGTTTTCGAAGGCAAGTCGAATATTGTTGACCGTTCGGGAGAGTATCCAGGATGATTTAGAAATGATTTTTGATACAAGCCGCCTGAGGAGGGCGGCTTTTTTTATGCCCGAGATAGCGTCCAGATAGCGTTCGGATAGCGTCTGGATAGCGTCTGGGGCTGCTTGGAGGGGTGGATGGGATTAGTTTTTGGGGTGGTGCAGGTGGGGAGATAAAATAAGGCTCACATCCTTTTTGCGGTTGGATGTGAGCCTTGATTTTGCGTATTATATAATGTGTATATAATTTACGGTTGTCAGCGGACTACGACTTTGACGGAAGGCTGGTTGCCGACCTGGACGAAGTAGATGCCAGGTGCGGAGATGCCGTATGCCTGGAGGGACTGGGTCTGGGTGTCGCTGATGATGAGTCGGCCGGCTGCGTCGAGGATTCGGATCTCGGTGTTGCTGTCGGCGATGACGTAGATGTTGGAGTTGTCGGCGAAGACATTGTCGTTGGAGAGTGTGATGTTGTCGACAGCGTCGCCGTCGCCTGGGTTGTCTTGCTTAGGGGCGGTGATCATCATGACCATCCAGGTGCCGAAGTAGTCGTAGGCGGTCATAGGGTCCCATTCTCTGCCGTCGGTTGAGAGGAGGCATCCGTTGTTGTTGCCGGAGTAGTGTGTGTATGCGGCAGGGTGTGATGCAGCGCTGGCGCTGAAGACGAGCCAGAGAGGTTTTGTGTTGTTGAAGTCAACTGGTGGGTCGAATTCGTAGCCGTTCCATTTCTCGGAAGCAGTGGTAGGGAGGTTGTAGTTGTGCTCGAGGGTCTGAGGTGTGTTGGTGCCGCCGGAGTAGATCTGGAATGTGTGTGATGCTGAGGAGGCGTCGTAGAGGAGGAGTTTTGTGATCTGGCGGTCGGCAGGGAGTGCTGACGGGTCGAACTTGACTGCCCAGTAGATTGTGCCTGATGCCATTCCGAGGGAGTTGATTTCGTTGTTTGTGAAGCAGTAGGTGAGTGTGTCGGTGCCGAGGCGCTCGAAGTTGGCTGTGTATGTTGCATCGGAGTTGACTGTTATTGTCCGAGGGTTTTCGATTGAGCCGTCGCTCCAGCCGGTGAATTTGTATGCTGAGTTGGCTGTAGCGGTGAGTGTTGCCTCGTCGCCTGCCGAGAAGACTCCCTGGGCAGGTGTTGTGGTGCCGTAAGCGGCGTTGTTTGCGTTGGTTGTGATGGTGTAGGTGTCACCGTCGAGAGGGACTGTGATGCCTTTGATCATCCATGAGTAGTAGTAGCCTGGGCCGAGGTAGTTGTCCCATGTGTTTCCGCCGTCGTTGCTGAACCATGCGGCGTCGTCGTTACCGCCGTACTGTGAGAATGTCATTGGGTAGATTCCAGAGCCTGAGCAGGTGAGGACTATCCAGAGGTCCTGAGTTCCGGAGATGGCGTATGGGTTGTTGATTGTATAGGTCTGCCAGCCGCCGGATGTGATGTTGATGGTTTGCTGCTGGACGAGTGTCTGAGGGGCGTTTGTTCCGCCGGTGTAGATGCGGAGTCCGAATGAGCCGGTGTAGTATGAGTAGAACTGGACTTTGGTGAGCATTGTGTTAGGGGTGAGGGATGCTGCAGGGATTCGGATGCCCCAGTGGTAGTTGTAGTTTGTGTTTGAACCGTTGCCGAATGCTGATGCTGCGTCGTCGGTGCAGTAGTAGAGTGTGTCGCCCTGGACTGGCTCGATTTCGGCAGTGAGGTTGATGTTTCCGCCGTTGCAGTTGAAGTAGCGGGCGTTGTATTTAGAGCCGTCGCTCCAGCGTTTGAATTTGTATCCTTCGTTGGTGTTGACGACTATCTCAGGGTAGTTGGTGGTGTAGTTGGTGAAGGTTCCGGTGCCGGAAACTGAGCCGTGTGCAGGGTCGTTGACGGTGGCGGTGATGTGTGTGTCGTCGTAGATGTCGGCTCCGTAGTTAGGCTCGATGTTGACTATGATGCGGTTGTCGATGTTGTAGGAAGAAGATGAAGAGCCGCCGGTTCCGCCAGGAGCTGGGTTGAGCTGGCCGATGGCGTAGTTTCCGTCGCAGTAGCTGCCCCAGCCCCAGTTGAAGTGGAATTTGCCGTCGGAGCCGTATCCGTCGCAGACGAAGCAGTGGCCGGCATCAGAATCGTAGCCAGTGTAGATGACTGGGCGTGCGGCATTGAGCTCATTGCGGAGTATGGTTTTCCATTCTGCATCGGTTTGTTCTGCATAGGCGGTGCTTGCCATTTTGTTGGAATACTTGAAGTATGTCTGGAGGGCATTCTCAGCGCAAGCGAGGTCGGGATAGCCGTAGTTGGCAGAAGAAGCACCTGAGCCGGAAGCAGAGTAGTCCATCTCGCAAGCGACTCCGACGTGATACATCAGAGTAGCGACTGCATCGTCCTGTGCTGAAGTGGAAGAGCTTCCGAGGTAAGACGGCATGCTTGACCAGAGATAGGTGGTTGCTCCGAAGTCGGCGGTAAGAGTCTGGCCGAGAGTCTCGGTGACATAAGTGTGGGAACCGTGGCCCTGGGCAGGGTGGTTCCAGTATTTCATGACCTGGGCGGTGGCGGTAGCTGTACAGCCTGTTACTGAGCGGTTGCTGCCGTCCATAGGACACATCTTATTGTAGTAAGGACTCTGGTCCCAGTATGTAGTAAGCAGAGGAGCGACGTCCTTGATGCCTTGAGGTGCAGCTTGGCTTGAGATGCCGTCGGCGAGGCGATTCCATTCTGTTGTGACAATGGAAGAAGGCTCGATGTTGTTGTCAATCAGGAATTTGATTTGATTCTCATAGTCCTGCAGCCAGAAATTGACATTGGAAGGAATGTTCTTAGAACGGAAATTGTTGTCGAAAGAGTATCCCAGGATAGGGAGAGCACGGTCGTCAGCAGAGACGAGGATGAAGCCATCCTGATCCTCAGCAGTGAAGAGGAAAATGTGCTCGAAGAAACCCTCAGGGGTGGAGTTAACAACTTGGAAGTTAGGAGAAACCTCCACATTCTGTGCCCAGAAATTAGTGGCAACACTTTGAGCTTTTTCGAGGTCGACAGGTTTGGCGAAAATCGCCGAAGCCATCAATGCAAAAGCCAAAATGGAAAATAATTTTTTCATTATAATGTATTATTAGTATTTTGCGCTGCAAAGTTAATGTAAAATTGCGAATTATGCAAACAACTATTAAATTTTTTGCAAATTTTTGATTCGTGCGAGTAAAGTCGGATGCGAGTAATGGAAAAAGACAAACCAAGGGTGAGGTGTAGGGTCTGATAAAGAGTTGCCGGACAGCTTTTTAAGAGCAGAAACCTGTTCGTTGGCGAGATTGCATTCCTTAGTGAAATCGTCAGCCTGGAACTCATGATGGCGTGTCAGAGCATTGCCGGCAAGCGAAAGGAGAGTGTCGATAGGATCGTAGAGCGTGTAGAAAAGGTAAAGATTCACGTGGAAAGAAGCTACGCAGCCGATAGCCCCAGCGCAGAGATTATATTTAAGAGTCAGACCCATAAGGGCGAAAGTCAGCAGTTTCGTAGTCAGACCGATGAGAGTGCCCTGGAGAGTGTGGCGGTGGCGGAAATGACCAAGTTCGTGAGCCAGGACTGCAAGAATCTCATCTGTGGTAAGTTGCTGGATAAGAGTGTCGTAGAGGACGATTCGCTTACGGCGGCCGAAGCCGGTGAAATAGGCATTCGCGAGAGATGAGCGTTTGCTGGAATCGATGACATAGATATCCTTAAGATTGAAGCCCGTTTTAGCGGCAAGCGACTCAATCGCATTGCGGAGTTCACCCTCAGGCAGAGGAGACTGCTTGTTGAAGATTGGAACAATCAGTTCAGAGTAGAAATAACTCATGAAGAGTGAAAAAGCCGACATCACAGCCCATGCCAAAAGCCAGAAATAATCCGGCATCTTGTCGTAGATAGGGACAATGATGCAGAGAATGATGCCAGTAATGAGGATATTGAGAAGACTATTCTTCAGGAAATCCAGAATGAAAGTCTTAGGAGTCGTGCGGTTGAAGCCAAATCGCTCCATCAGGTGGAAAGTGCGGTAGATGGCAAAAGGAATGTTGATGACAGAAGATGCGATTGAGAGGAAGAGGAAGAAAATGGCGGCCATGGCAATATCCTGAAGCACAGGAGATTGAATTGAAGATGTCCAAAGATGTGTGTATTCGTCAAGCAGACGGTAGCCACCGAGGAAGAACATCAGCAGAGTGACCAGAGTGTCGAAAGAGACGGAAATCCAGGCGTAAGAGCGTTTGGCGGCGTTGAATTCCAGTTGCCGCTGCCGTTTCTCGTCGGTGTAGATGTCGTTCAGTTCAGGCGGAACAGGCATTTTCTCGTATGTAGCATTGAGGATTGAGAGAGTACGATTGATGATAAAATCGAGTAGAACGATAGAAATAAGAATATAAAACATGTTTTTTGTGAATTTTATTTGTGAGTGTGCAAAATATTATCTACCTTTGCAAAAATTTTTCGAAGATATGGGAACTTATATTTTTCTGGCTGTTAGTCTTGTAGTGATAATAGCGATTTACAGCGTGGTGGTATTGAAGTCGATGACTGGGAATCCGCTGAGATGGACAGAACATTATCCAAAGAACATACAGGCAGCGTATTACAAACACGAGCATTATGAGCCAATGCATGCAAGCCGTGCGTCGTTTCTGAAGAAAGTCGTTGTCGTAGGCTTTGCGATAGTTGTATTATCGATAATCCTGTCGCTTGCAGGCATACAGTCTGGAAAAATGGCAGTCGTCATATCGTATGCCATGTGGCTTGTATTGGTATGGTGGGACTGCCTGATTATCAAATTTATATTCTTTGGTCGCCTTAAAGACCTCAGGTTGCCAGGCACCGAGGATATGGACAGCGAGTACAAAGGGAAATGGTTCCACTTCGCACGCGCTGTCAAATATTCTGTATTAGGAGCGTTTATCGCCCTTGCCACTGGAGTATTTGTGAGATACCTTACGATCATTTGATGATCTGAAAGGTTTGGCGTCAGAGTCCTTTCTGCGGAAATTAGGCTTGTCTAATTTGAAATCAGGTTTGTCCGAGTGAGACTTAGGTTTATCGGATTTATAAGGCCTTTTGGATTTGCCGTCAGAGAATTTAGGTTTGCGGTCATCGGTTTTGCGAGCGAAAGGCTTGCGGTCGAATGATTTGCGGAATGAAGGTTTAGAGTCGCGGTCGGTTTTTTCGGCTGCGACTTCTTTTGTCTCATCGGCAGGCTCATTTTCCTTTTTCTCGCGGACATAGTCGTTGCGACGTCCGGCGAAAACCTCGTAGTGGCAGAACTCGCACTCAAGGTCGCCATTGATGAGTTTGATTTTTTCCGAAGGCTTCATGCCAATGGCTGAGAGCAGCGATTTTTCGGAAGAGATTATCCATGCAGAGTTGCCGACGAATTTATGTTTAAGGGCAGAACCTATATTTCTATATAATGTGTACATGTCGTCGGTGACGATACGCTTGCCGTAAGGAGGGTTAGAAACCCAGATGGCTGGTTCGGTAGGTGCGACGAATTCCTCGACAGGACGGAGCTCAACTGAGATATATTTAGAGAGACCAGCGGACTTTATGTTTCTGTTGGCAACAGCGACAGCCTTAGGGTCGATGTCATAGCCATAAATCTTGTGCTCGAAAGGACGTTCAACTGACTCATCGTTATAGATATCGTTGAAGAGATCCGCGTCGAAATCGTTCCAGCGCTCGAAAGCAAAATGCTTGCGGTAGATGCAAGGAGGCATGTTGAGAGCCAGGAGAGCGGCCTCGATGAGTATGGTTCCAGAACCGCACATAGGGTCGATGAGGTCGCATTCCCCGTGCCAGCCAGTCATGAGGAGCATTCCGGCAGCCAGAACCTCAGAGATAGGAGCGACAGTTTGGTCAGCGCGCCATCCGCGGAGGTGAAGTGATTCGCCGGAAGAGTCAAGCGAGAGAGTCACCATATCGTGAGAGACATGAATGTCAAAATAGATGTCTGGGTTTTGGACAGAAACATTAGGACGGCGGTTGAACTTCTCGTTGAAGAAATCCACAATTGCGTCCTTAGTCCTATACTTGACAAATTGCGAATTGCGGATGTTCTCGGAATTGACAGTCTCGTTGATAATGAAAGTGTTATTGACAGACATCACTGAAGTGAAGTCGAATTTGCGAAGATTTTCGTATATCTCGTCCGCCGAAGTGGCCTTGAAGGCAATCAGAGGACGAAGAATTCGTATTGCTGAACGAATCTGGAGATTTGCGCGATAGAGCAGGGCCAGGTCGCCATCAAAGTAAACAGCACGGCGAGAGATTTGAATGTTGTCGGCACCAAGCTCAGTGAGCTCCTTGGCGAGGACCTCCTCGAGGCCGAAATAAGTTTTAGCTAAGAGATTCATTATCATTTTTGTAGATATTTAATTGCGGATTGAAGGATGTCGTTCAGCGGAGCTGTGACGTGGAAATAGAATTCTGCTCCATAAACGGTCTGAGCAACAAGCGCTTTAGCCTGCAGTTCGACGATTGGCAAAGTCTCG
Organism: Candidatus Aphodosoma sp.; assembly: GCA_045643545.1. Taxonomy (GTDB): domain Bacteria; phylum Bacteroidota; class Bacteroidia; order Bacteroidales; family Paludibacteraceae; genus Aphodosoma. Next base: position 16,860 of record JAZUKZ010000004.1, read on the forward strand.
GAAAGTTGCTCATCGGTAAACTCAATTTTTTCGGCGGCAAGTTCGTGCTCAATAGATTTGCGGAAATCAGGTATGCCAGTGAAATTGGCGTTGAAATCCTCGAAAGAGCGGTATTTGCGGGCCAACGCATCGCGGTTTGAGTCATTGTAGTTGCGAACCAGGCGAGTGAGGATTCCCCGGTTGACGATGGAACGGTAGAGAGGAGTTGTCCTTGTGGTGTCGAGAGGAACGAATACGTCAGGGAATATTCCGCCGCCGCCATAGACTGTGCGATGGTCAATGCGCGTATTGAATTTCAGAGAATCAGGGAATTGGATAGAGTCTGCATTGATCAGTTCGCCATGCTTGTATCTAGTCTCAATGTCCTTGAAGTACTTGTCAGTGCCGGAATCGTAAGGTTTCTGGATATTTCTGCCCGAAGGAGTGTAGTAGCGTGCGATGGTTATGCGGACTTCAGAACCATCGATAAGTGATACTGGTTTCTGCACCAGTCCCTTGCCGAAAGAACGGCGGCCGATGATGACCGCGCGGTCCCAGTCCTGAAGAGCACCTGCGACTATCTCGCTTGCGGATGCCGTATATTCATCAATCAAGATGCAGAGAGGAATGTCGAGCATGCGGGTTCCGGTAGAGTAGGTGAAAGAGGGGGAGAGGTGAGCGCCTCGGATAGAGAGAAGTTCCTTGCCGCGCGGAATGAAACGCGAGACAATATCTGTGGCTGAGTTCATTATTCCGCCTCCGTTGGACTGAAGGTCGATGATGAGCGATTTCAGATTGCCCGTTTTGTAGAGAGCGTCAACAGCCTGATTGAATTCGTCAGGGGTTGTAAGAGAGAAACTGTTGATTTTGATGTATCCGATGCCTGGAGCGACGAAGTAGGAGGCGTCAACTGAATTTATAGGGATTTTGTCGCGTACGACCTTGAATATTATTGGTTTAGAAGAGTGGCGGCGTACGATGGTCAGAGAGACTGTAGTGTTTCGTTTGCCGCGGATTAGTTTTGCGACGTCGTTCAGTTTGGTTTTGTTGCCTGCGATGAGTGTCGTGTCAACCCGGATTATGCGGTCGCCGGGGAGAATTCCGACTCTTTCGGCTGGGCAGCCTGAGATGGTGCGGTCCACTACGACAGTGTCCTCAATCATCATGTAAGTGACGCCTATACCCTCGAAATTGCCGTTCAGTCCCTCGTGGGAGCGGACTACATCTTCTGCGGGGATGTAGGAACAGTGCGGGTCGAGTTGCTTGAGGATTGCGCGGATTGCAGCCTCGCTCAATGCGGAAGAAGAGACAGTGTCAACGTAGCTTGTTTTGACGAGATTCATTACTTGCATGATTTTTATTGACTGATTGTCAATGTTTTGTGCGAAGATGCAAGTGCAAAAAAGCGATAAAACCAAGGCTGATAGAAGGCGCTTCATAATGGTTTGGAAAATTTTTTCAAAGGTAGTAATTTTTTTGTACATAAAAGGCATGTAATTCAAAAATTTTAATGTAACTTTGCACCCGAAAAAAATAGGATATCCGTGAAAGTAGAAGAGATAGGCGAATTCGGTCTGATAGAGCGACTTACGAAAGATTTTGAGCCGCAGAACCCAAGCACAGTCAAAGGCGTAGGCGATGATTGCGCGGTGATGGACTTCGGAGAGAAGCAGGTTGTCGCGACTACGGATATGCTTTTGGAAGGCATTCATTTTGACTTGACTTATATGCCTCTTAAACATTTGGGGTATAAAGCCGCGATGGTGAATATTTCTGATATCTGTGCGATGAATGCCAAACCAACGCAGATGCTTGTAAGTATTGGATTGTCGAGCAGATTTGGCGTCGAGCAAATGGAAGAGTTTTATGCCGGACTTTATCTGGCATGCGATAAAGCTGGAGTAGATGTGGTCGGCGGAGATACCTGTGCATCTGTCAATGGCTTGAGTATCAGCATAACCTGTCTTGGAGAAGTTGAGAAAGGCAAGGCAGTCTTGAGGAGTGGCGCCAAAGAGCATGATTTGATTTGTGTGACGGGAGATTTGGGCGCTGCTTATATGGGGTTCCAGTTGCTTGAGAGAGAAAAGAAGATTTTTGAGACGATGAAAGACCCTGATTTTCAGCCGGATTTTGCAGGAAAAGAGTATATTATTGAGAGACAGTTGAAGCCCGAGGCTTGTATTGATACGATTAAGTTCTTGAAAGAGAAAGGAATAGTGCCAACGGCTATGATGGATATTTCGGACGGGTTGTCGTCGGAACTTTTGCATATCTGCAAAGAGAGCGGCGTGGGCTGCGAAGTCTATGAGGATAAAATTCCGATTGATTATGTGACTGCGAGCATGGCTGAGGAGATGAATCTGAACCTGACGACCGTGGCTTTGAATGGCGGTGAGGACTATGAGTTGCTGTTTACGGTGCCATTGGCTGATTATGAGAAAGTTAAAGGCCTGGAGGGAGTCCATGTGATTGGTCATATTACTGATGCCGGCAAAGGTAAGTATCTGATAACCAGAGACGGACAGTCGATAGAGATTATTGCTCAAGGCTGGAAGGCTTTTTGATTTAGTCGCCTGCTTAGAGGCTCGTCAATGTTCCGTTAATGTTCCGTTAATGTTCCGGAGCGGCCTTGTATGGGGCAGATTTTTGAGAAAAATAGGAAAACACATTATTATATATGGAGGCTTTAAACACATTAAAGATTGGAATTGCTTCGGATCATGCCGGTTTCGGGCTTAAAGGGGCGGTGAAGAGATATCTGGAGTCGCAGGGCGCTGAGGTTGTGGATTTCGGTACGCATTCTGAGGAGAGCTGTGATTATCCTGATTTTGCCCATCCGTTGGCATCGGCTGTGGAGAATGGCGAGTGCCGTTATGGCGTGGCTATCTGCGGAACGGCGAATGGTATTTCGATGACTGTGAACAAGCATCAGGGGTGCAGGGATGCGATTTGCTGGTGCAAGGAGATTGCTGCTTTGGCTCGTCAGCATAATAATGCCAATGTTGTGTCGCTTCCGGCGAGATTTATCTCGGAAGAGGATGCTCTGGAGGTGGTGAAGACCTTCTTCAGTACGGATTTTGAGGGCGGAAGGCATCAGAGACGTATTGATAAGATTGCAGTCAAATAATTGAGTATAAGAATTTTAGAGGAACTAAAGGAGGTGATTTTTATTTTTTCTTGAAAAAGTTTTGCTGATTGAAAAATAACTTGTAATTTTGCAGTCCCAAAATTGGGGTTGCGCGAGTGGTGCGCGTGAAGTACTGAAAAATAGAAAAAAATAATAATCACTGGGCCGAGAGGCCCGCAAAAAACAAAGACAAAGAAATGATTGTAGTTCCAGTAAAAGAGGGCGAGAACATTGAGAAGGCCCTCAAGAAATTCAAACGTAAATTCGAGAAAACAGGTGTGGTTAAAGAGCTCCGTCGCCGTCAGCAGTTTGACAAGCCATCTGTATTGAAGAGAGAGAAGATGCAGCATGCTATCTACGTGCAGCATATGCACCTCGATGAGGAATGATTTTTGAGAAGTTTTTAGAATATCTGCGGTATGAACGGAATTATTCGGTTCATACCGTTTTTGCATATAGGAGGGACCTGGAGCAGTTTGCCGAGTTTCTCTGCAAGGAGTGCGGGAAGAGTGATGCCGGCGAGGTGGTCTCGGAGGATGTTAGGGCGTGGGTGATAAGTCTGATTGATGCTGAGGGGATGAAAGCGAGCTCCGTCCATAGGAAAATTTCTTCGTTGCATTCGTATTATAAGTTTCTGTATGTGAGGGGCGAACTGTCTGATAATCACCCTAATCCGACTGCTGGTGTGATATTGCCGAAGAAGCCGAAAACATTGCCGTCGTTTTTTTTGGAAAAAGAAATGGACGAATGTTTGGAAATGTTGGAAAATAGCAGTAACTTTGACGACGTAAAAAGTCTGCTGATTGTGGAGATGATTTATCAGGCCGGATTGCGGCGCTCGGAGTTGACCGGATTGAAGGATACTGATATTGATTTTGTTGATAAGAAGATGATAATCAGAGGAAAAGGCAACAAAGAGAGGGTGGTGCCCTTTGGAGATGACCTTTCGGAGAGGATTCTGAATTATATCAGGATGAGGGATGAGCAGCAGGAGCGGAAGTCGGATTTTCTGATTGTTGACAGGAATGGTGAGCAGATGAAAGGGAACAATGTCTATTCGATTGTTCACAGGCTGATGGGGAGGTTTTCGACTCAGACGAAGATCAGTCCGCATGTTGTGAGGCACACTTTTGCGACTGCGATGCTAAACAGGGGGGCGGATCTGAATGTGATTAAGGAGTTGCTCGGGCATGAGTCGCTGGCGACGACGCAGATTTATACTCATGTTACTTTTGAGCAGTTGCAGGAGGTTTACAAGAAGTCGCATCCGCGTGGAGGTGAATGACACATTATTAATATATAAAATAGGAGGTTACTATGGAAGTTAAAGTGAATTGCGTGAAGTTTGACGCTACAGAGAAGCTTGAAAAGTTTATCGAGAAGAAGACTGCGAAAGTTGAGAAGTGGACCTCGAGGGTTGATCTTGTGGAGTTGACCTTGAAGGTGGTGAAGCCTGAGACTAACATGAACAAGGAGGCTCAGGTGTCTGTATCTTGTGATTGTGGCAAGGTTTTCGCATCAAAAACGTGTGATACGTTTGAGGAAGCCATTGATTTGTGCCTTGAGGCTGCGGAAAAACAGATAAAAAAGGCGAAGGAAAAGGGCTGTTGATAGTCTGAATTGACACGTAATATGTTGATTTATAGCGGCAAAAATATTTTTCTGATAAAAAGTTGAAAAATGTTTTGCCAATTGCTATAAAAGTCGTAACTTTGCAAGCCGAATGTGGAAGAATATTTTGTTTTAAATATTCGGCTTGCATAACGCCTCTTTAGCTCAGCTGGCCAGAGCACGTGATTTGTAATCTCGGGGTCGTTGGTTCGAATCCGACAAGAGGCTCAAGAAAAGAATGGGGGCAGTTACCAGAGTGGCCAAATGGGGCTGACTGTAACTCAGCTGGCTTTCGCCTTCGGTGGTTCGAATCCATCACTGCCCACAGGTTGAGAAACCATAAACCGGTTGCTGTTGTAGCTCAGTGGTAGAGCACTTCCTTGGTAAGGAAGAGGTCACGAGTTCAATCCTCGTCAACAGCTCCAATTAGTAAAAACAAATTAAAAAACAATTGAGTTATGGCAAAAGAAAAATTTGACCGTTCAAAACCACATGTAAACATTGGTACAATTGGTCACGTAGACCACGGTAAAACAACTTTGACCGCTGCAATCACAACAGTACTTGCAAAGAAAGGTCTTTCTGAACTCCGCTCGTTCGACTCTATCGATAATGCTCCTGAAGAGAAAGAGCGTGGTATCACTATCAACACATCACACGTTGAGTATCAGACAGCTACTCGTCACTATGCACACGTTGACTGTCCAGGTCACGCCGACTATGTGAAGAACATGGTAACTGGTGCTGCTCAGATGGATGGTGCTATCATCGTAGTTGCTGCAACTGATGGTCCAATGCCACAGACAAAAGAGCACATCCTTCTCGCTCGTCAGGTAAACGTTCCACGTTTGGTTGTATTCTTGAACAAATGTGATATGGTTGACGATGAGGAGATGCTTGAGCTCGTTGAGATGGAGATGCGTGAGCTTCTCTCATTCTATGAGTTTGATGGCGACAACACTCCTATCATCCGTGGTTCTGCACTTGGCGCATTGAACGGCGAGGCACAGTGGGAGGATAAGGTTATGGAGTTGATGGATGCTGTAGATACTTGGATTCAGTTGCCACAGCGTGATATTGATAAACCATTCCTTATGCCAGTTGAGGACGTATTCTCAATCACTGGTCGTGGTACAGTAGCAACAGGTCGTATCGAGACAGGTCGTATCCACGTTGGTGACGAGGTAGAGCTCCTCGGTCTCGGTGAGGATAAGAAGTCAGTTGTAACAGGCGTTGAGATGTTCCGTAAGCTCCTGGATCAGGGTGAGGCTGGCGATAACGTAGGTCTTCTGCTCCGTGGTATCGACAAGGATGAAATCCGTCGTGGTATGGTTATCTCTCACCCAGGTAAGGTTACTCCTCACTCTGAGTTCAAGGCTTCAGTCTATATTCTGAAGAAAGAGGAAGGCGGACGTCATACTCCATTCCATAACAAATACCGTCCACAGTTCTACATCCGTACTTTGGTTGTTACAAGTCGGATCGTAGTCATGTCGTTCT
>JAZUKZ010000005.1:0-12520 GCA_045643545.1 Candidatus Aphodosoma sp.
CGGTTATCTTTGTCGCAGCTGTAGGGGCAAACATAGAACCGATGTTGATTGCCATATAGAATATGGAGAAGGCAGCATCACGTTTTGCTGAATATTTTGGGTCGTCGTAGAGGTTGCCGACAAGAACCTGAAGGTTACCCTTGAAGAGACCCGTGCCAAGGGCTATAAGGAAAAGAGCAGCAAACATTGCCGTCAAGCCTACGGCACCCTGAGGAGCAGGAAAGGCAAGGGCAAGATAGCCCATGAACATTACGGCAATACCCCACGTCACCATCTTGCCGTAACCAAAACGGTCGGCAAGCATACCTCCAAAAATCGGGAGGAAATAGACACACGCCATGAAACCTCCGTAGATATTGGAAGTCGTGACAGAAGAAAAGCCAAACTTAGCCTGCAAGAAGAGGGCAAATATGGCAAGCATCGTGTAATAGCCAAAGCGCTCGCCTGTGTTGGCAAGCGCTAAAGCATATAATCCTTTTGGTTGACCTTTGAACATAATTACTTAGCTACTCTTTCAAGCCATTTAACCATACCAAGCATAACACCCATTGAGACAAGGCAAATTATGAGGAATACCATCCAGCAATACTGGATAGGCATAGCATTATACATCTCTGGACCAATCCAGATGAAGAGATTTCCGATAGCTGTAGCACCGAGCCAGAGACCTTGGCAGAGACCCACCATGTGACGTGGAGCAACCTTTGATACAAACGAAAGTCCAAGAGGAGAGATGAACAACTCTGCAACAGTAAGGAAGAAATAGGTTACTATGAGAACCCAAGGCTGAGCCTTAACCCAACCATTGTCTGCGCGGACAGCGTCGGAAGCATCACGGAATTCAACTCCAGAAGGGTAACCAGCATTCATAGAATAGAGAGTGAGGAAGAGATAAGCCAAGCCGGCAATGAACATACCTATGGCAATCTTGCGAGGGGTTGAGATACCCTTGCCACGACGGTCAAGACCCTGGAAGAACCACATGATAGGGAAAGTCAGAACGATAACGAAGAATGGGTTGAGAGCCTGCCAGATTTCAGGTGCGACAGAATCAGTCTGAACGAAGTCACGGGCAAAGACTGAAAGCGACTGACCATTCTGGTGGAATGACAACCAGAAGAAGATAGCAATGCCAAGAACGGCAAAGAGAGCAGCCATACGCTGCTTGATTTCTGCTGCCATTGCGCGCTTCTCTTCGGCAGTATATTCAACAACCTGCGTAGCTTCTTTCTTTGCAGGCTGAGGAAATGTTTTCTTGTTGCAGAGGAAAATTACCAACGAGATAATCATTGCAAGAACAGATGCGATGAAAGAGAAGTGAATACCAGTGTTGAATACATTGATGTACTCAAGGCAGAACTGAGCCATATCCGTGATGGCAGATGGGTCAACAACAGAAGCATTGAAAGTCTCAGTAAACTTTTCTGTCAACTGGCCATCAGCAAGATACTTATGGCAGAGGCCAGCCATATCAGAATTGTAGATGAAATTATGCTTATTCAACCACCAGCTGCGAAGAACAGGTGCAATGAATGGAGCAAAGAGACCACCAACGTTGATGAACATATAGAAAATCTGGAAACCAGAGTCGCGTTTGCCGCGTGCAACTTCCAGTGCCTCAGGACCGTTCTTTGCAGCCTCAGCCTCGAACTCGTCATACATCTTGCCGACGATAGCCTGCAGGTTGCCCTTGAAGAGACCATTACCGAAAGCAATCATCAAGAGTGCGAAGCATGTGAAGATCAGAATCGACCACCACTCGGAATTCTGCACGCTGATGTTCTCGCCAAACAATGGAATTGAGAGGCAGACATAACCTAACGCCATGATAATCAAACCCCACTGGATTGTGCGGTTGTAATTCTGCGTGCGGTCGGCGATGACACCTCCCACGAGGCTCAACACATAAATTCCGCAATAAAATACTGAATAAATAACGCCTGCTGTCTCGTCTTCCAAACCGAATTTAGAAACGAGGAACAGCAACAAAACGGCATTCATAATGTAGTAACCGAACCTTTCGCCCATGTTACTGAGGGCTGCTGCTATCAGCCCTTTTGGATGTCCTTTCATAATTTAATTTATTTAATATTGATTATTTAATTTGTTTATCACTGGATTTGAATACATCTCTATCATCTTCTGCCACAAGAACTTATCATCCTTGTTGGAGATTTCTATCTTTGCCAACTGGCCACGCAGATAACTCTCCCAGCGCTCTGGCTCCTCAACATGGAATCTGCCTTCGCCGAACCGCTGCTCGTAAGCCCACTCGTTGATAGGATATATTATATAATGTGAGTGTATCTCTCGGTCGCAAGCCTTGCAGACTGCCTCCGCCTGCTCCTTGCGGTTAGGCGTCAATCTGCCAATTTCGTCCATTTCATCGGAGATATTGCGTCCGAAATGGATGCTTATCCTGCCATGATTACCGCGTATGCCCTCACGCATGCTGATGAAATCGTCGTTAGGACCTTTCCTGAAATCAGGATTGTCTTTCTTTGCCTGGAACTCAGCGGCTTTCAGATAATCGCATGGGTCGAACTCATAGGACAAGGTAGTCGGACTGATGTTCAGCGGCTTCAGTCGCTCCACAATGGTAGGGCCTTCGCCGCTCATGGCAAGCATTTTAATCAGGCTCTCCTGAGTGAGGTCGGTAGAATCTTTTGACCTTCCCTCGCGCTGAGCAATCCAAATCTTCGACTTTTTCTCTGTAAGTGAATGCCTTACATAAGCACTTAACTCCGAGAAGGCTGATAACATCTCACCTTTTGAGAGGTTTCTCTTCACGGCGAAACTGCGACTGAGCCTTACGAATTTCTCAATCCAAGGCCTCACAAACAGGTTGTTACCGATTGCAATCTCGCATGTTGTGCCTTTTGTCCTCATCAGCGAAAGCGCCATAAACGCCGGGTCTATGGTGATATCTCTGTGATTCGTCAGAAACAACTGAGGGCCGTCGCTGATGTTCTCCACTCCTGTCACCTGCAAATCAGTGGCATTCGCTTTTACCACCCATTCCAGCAATGGTCTCTCCCAATCTCTCTGAAAATCAACAACATCAGTATATCTGTCAGCCGATGCTCTCAGTTTATTTATATCAAAACCAGGCAGTTTGGACGCCACTCCACAAAACTCTGCGTCTTCACAAAGTTCTTTGATTGTCCTAGCTATATCCTCGCCTTCGTATGGTCTAATATCCTCAAACATAATTGTTTATATTCTTCCGTCCAAGATATGGATTGTTCTGTCTGACCTTTGGGCGAGCTCCTCGTCATGCGTTACGATGAAGATTGTCTGCCCGAACTCTTTTCTCAAATCAAGGAAAAGGTTCTGCAACTCTTCCCTGTTCTTCGAATCAAGACTTCCGGATGGCTCATCCGCCAAAAGCACTGCGGGCCTGTTAATCAACGCTCTAGCCACAGCCACACGTTGCTTCTCTCCTCCGGACAACTCGCCTGGTTTATGCTCGCTTCTCATGCTCAGGTTCATGAATTCCAGCAATTTCATCGCCTCATCACGAGCCTCTTTGAAACTCTTTCCACCTATCAGTGCGGGCATCATGATATTCTCAACGGCAGTGAACTCCGGCAGCAACTGGTGGAACTGGAACACGAAACCGATTCTCTCATTTCTGAATTTTGCCAATTCGTTGCCCTTAAGCTTCAGTATATCAACGTCATCCACTCTGACATCACCTCCATCGGCTGACATCAGGGTTCCTATTATCTGAAGCAGTGTGGTCTTTCCTGCTCCCGATGGGCCCATGAGACTCACAATCTCGCCTTTATCCACATGAAGATCAACGCCTTTCAGCACCTCCAAGTTCCCGAATCGCTTGATTAATCCTTTTGCCTCTATCATATTTCTTCACCTATTAGGTCCATTATTACCACTTTCGCCAGGCAGCACCCGAAAATCGCAGGCATATAACTTACCGTTCCGACATTTGAATGCTTATTCATCTCACCCTCAGTTATTTCCACCACGCCTCTATCAACCACTTCATCCGAATAAACGCATTTTATACCATCTCTAACCCCAAGATGATGAAGTCTCTTCCTCACCATTCGCGCCAACTTGCAGTAGTTTGACTTTGCGATGTCATCTATCTTGACTTTCGTTGGGTCTGTCTTTCCGCCGCTGCCCATGCAACTGACCGCCTTTATCCCCAACTCATGCGCCCTATAAAGCAGAAAAACCTTAGGCGCCAGCGTATCTATCGCATCCACCACATAGTCGTAATGGCCATCCTCAAGCAGCTGGTCGGTCAGTTCGTCTTTTACAAACTCACACCGCGCATCAATTCTGACTTCGGGGTTTATATCTTTCAGTCTATCAGCCAATACATCCACTTTTCTCCGCCCCACAGTGCTGTGCAGTGCTATCAACTGCCTGTTAATATTGCTCTCCGAGACAATATCTCCGTCCACTATAACCAACTCCCCTACTCCAGCCCTAACAAGCATCTCCGCTGCGTATGCACCCACTCCGCCAACACCTACCACCAGCACACGCGACTGAGCCAGACGACCAACAGCCTCTTCGCCCATCATCAATATGTTCCTCTCGTTCCACATCCCTCAATACAACACTATTCCAAGCACCGCAGCTCCGACTATCATCAGTATCGGACTGACTTTCAGCCATTTTGTCATCACAAAAGCCGCTGCAAGTATCACCCACGCAATCCAGTCCCCATATCCCTCGCCAAACGACTCCTCAGTTATCAGCAACAATGCAGCAGCAGCAATCAGTCCCACAATCGTAGGTCGCAGAACACTCATCACCCTCTGTATCCACTTGTTTTCCTTAAACTTAGCAATCATCGTGGCTATTATCAGCATTATTATCAGCGACGGCAACACGACTGCCGAAGTCGCCACCACCGAACCCCACACACTATGAGTAGCCAAATAACCGGCATAAGTGGCAGAATTAATGCCTATTGGACCAGGCGTCACCTGACTAATGGCCACCATGTCAGTAAATTCGTCGGCAGAAATCCAATGATGATGAACCACAGTCTCTATCTGGATCAGCGAAAGCATCGCCGCGCCCCCTCCGAAACCGAAAAGTCCAATCTTGAAAAACGTCCAGAACAACTCTAAATAGGCCATACCTGCCTCAGCCGAATCTACTGTATTTCTCATCCAAAGCCCATACAGGGCATGCATTGAGAATCAATTAGTTACAAACACCTATTTTTGCCGTTTCCTACTGATTAACTCCACCAGTATTCCACTCAAAATTGCCACAATAATTATATAAATCGGCGACACTCCAAGCTGCCAAATCAGCAGTGCCACCACTATCGGAATCCAAACTGTCTTCCACCCTATCTTCGCGCTCTTCGCCAGCGAAAAAACCGGCACCGCTATCAGCGCCACCACCGCAGGCCTGATGCCATGAAATGCCCTCCTGACCCACTCATTATCCTGGAATCTGCTGAAAAACAACGCAATCGCCAGAATAGTTATGAATGATGGCAGCACCGCTCCAAGCGCACTGACCAATGCCCCTCTTTTACCGGCAATCTTATTTCCCGTCAGAATGGATATGTTCACCGCCAGAATGCCAGGCGCAGTCTGGGCGAGCACCACCAGATCAAGAAAATCCTCTTTCTCAATCCAATGACGTTTGTCCACCACCTCGCCCTCTATCACAGCGAGCATCGCATATCCGCCGCCAAGAGTGAATGCACCAATCTTGGCGAACGACAGGAAAAGTTTCCAGAGCATTTCTCTTATTCAACAGTTTTTCTCTCAGCAGAATTCTCTATGCTTGCACTTCCAGTAAAGTTAGCCGAAATGATGGCTATCGACACAGAAGCACTTCCAGTCGCATCAGTATGCCATGCCAAAACACCATTGTCAAGCGATGCTGTCTTGTGAACCATAGAATAAGTCACAGGAACCGACAATCCATCAAGCATATCCGCATCCACGAAATCGCTTGCAGAGATAGTCTTCGACTCTGTCGAGCTCTCCAGCACAAGATGATTTCCGCTGACCAATGCCTTGCAATTGTAGATGTCCGACTTAATCAGCACCTGCGCTGCATCATCAGGATCTTTCTCAATCGTCATGTCAAAATCCATGTCAATTGGCACACTCTCTGGAATCAAACCTCCGATTGTCGAGTTATCGCACTCAAGGTTCAATTCTCCGCTGATTGTTAACACCCACTCACCGACAAACTGTTCGCGGGCATCTGTCACAGGATCTTTAGGGTCTTCACCCGGTTTCTTGCAGGCTACTACTGCGAGTGCCACAAGCAACAACACCAATAATTTTTTCATATCTATTATACTAATGTGTTATTCGTAATGCTGAAACAAGAAATCATTATACGGAAACCTCTGTATATGAATCTCTTTCACTTTGTCATAAAGCATCTTCTTCAACTCTTCGATGTTGAGTTTCTTGCCGGCCGACACGAAAATGCAATTGTCGTCCATCCTTGACATCCATGTCTGCTTCAACTCGTCAAGGCTATAGTTTTCTCTCTTCTTCTCAGTCAAATCATCCTCATCCTGAGGTACATATGTAAAAGCATCAATCTTATTGAAAACCAAAATCGTCGGCTTCTGCTCTTTGCATACATCAAGAAGAGTCTTGTTGACCACCTCATACTGCTCCTCAAAATTCGGATGGGAGATATCAACAATGTGCACCAGCAAGTCCGCCTCGCGCACTTCATCCAAGGTGCTCTTGAATGACTCAATCAACGTGGTAGGCAATTTCCTGATAAAACCGACAGTATCTGACATAAGGAACGGCAGATTGTCGATTATCACTTTCCTTACCGTGGTGTCCAAAGTAGCGAAAAGTTTGTTCTCTGCAAAGACATCGCTCTTCGAAAGCAGGTTCATCATAGTCGATTTTCCCACATTTGTATAACCCACCAGGGCAACTCTAACCATCTTTCCTCGGTTCTGCCTCTGGGTGGTCATCTGTCTGTCTATCGCCTGCAACTGTTTCTTCAGCAATGAGATACGGCTGAGGATTATACGCTTATCCATCTCAATCTGCGTCTCACCAGGTCCGCGCATACCGATACCTCCTTTCTGTCTCTCCAAGTGGGTCCACATTCCGGCAAGCCTTGGCAATAAGTACTGATACTGAGCCAGTTCCACCTGAGTTTTTGCATATGCGGTCTGAGCCCTTTTCGCAAAAATATCAAGAATTAGATTGGTTCGGTCCAATATCTTTATCTTGAGCTCTTTCTCTATGTTTCTCAACTGCAGCGGCGACAGCTCATCGTCAAAAATCACCATTCCAACGGGATAATCACCGTCTTCCTGCAACTTTATATAGTCTGCTATTTCCTGCAGTTTGCCCTCTCCAACGAATGTCCTTGAATTTGGATACTCCAACCTCTGAAAGAACTTTTTCTGCACTTTCGCCCCCGCGGTATCTGCCAAAAAAGCAAGTTCCTCTATGTACTCTTTCGCCCTCTCTTCTTTCTGCTGAGGGGTTATAAGTCCCACAAGGATAGCATTTTCGCAATATATCTCAGTCTTTTCTATCATAATTCTCCAATCTGGTCTGTCTTCTCTCGGAAACTATAAACAAGGCTTCTTCCCTCACTTCCTGCGGCAGTTCAATATTTCTCAACTGCAGACTGCGCAGCCATCCGACCACATCCTGCTCTCTGAGGGTATAGAAGACCTCTGCTATCATTTTGCGTTGATTTTCGTCCATTTCATCGGGATTTACCCCTGCCAGCTCATCCAACTCCTCATCATCAAAATAGATTATTTCATCAGTCTTGCTCAGCAGCATGTCTCTTTCGCACACTGCATGGGCCCCGCAGCAGTCCTGTGGAATCTCTTTCTTCTCCTCTGGCTCTGGCACAGTCTGATTGACTCTTCTGACATACACTCCTACCGCACTCACAAGCACAACCAAAACGCATACAACTGCAAAAATCGTCCAATTCATCGCACATTCAGCTGTTTAATGTTCAATCGCTCCTTGAGTTCCTCGAGATAGGTTTGGATATGCCTCTCGCGCTTCGCATCATAAATATCGTCAATGGTTATCAGGATACCAGTCTCTTCCACATCGCCGAAAGTATCGTTTATGGCCGTGCCGAAACAAAGCATGGTGCTCGACAATCCCATATAAGAATTCACCAACGGCGGAACTTTCAACCCAATATTTTTCAACTCGACATTCAATATCTTGTAATTCTCCGACAACGAAAGTCCTGGAAAAAGTTTCTGCAAAAACGTCAGTCTAGTCTCCAATTTCAACGGATTCATCGGAACAACAAGTTTATTTTTGTCTCCGAAATTTTTCTTGAGAAAATACAGAATCATATCCCTGCCCTTAGTGCCGAAAGATGCATACATAGTCATCTTACCAAAGAAATATTTCATGTCAGGGTAATTCACAATCAGTGCTCCCAATCCGTCCCACAAGTTGTCAAGGGCATACAGACTCTTTGCGCCCTGCTTGCTCGACTGGTATTCTGGAGTGACGAACGATCTTCCGAGTTCTATAGTCAAGGGCATGTACTCTTTCAGGAACCGCTTCGAGAAATGAAACAAATGCGATGTTGCCAGCAATGGCTGACCCTTCTCGTCATATCTGACTTTATCGCCGGTAATGAATCTGTAACCGCCGATTATCTCTTTCGAATCCGGATTCCACACTATCAGCTGCTGGCACGGATCCTCCATAGTGTCAAACTCATCAATATCGCAATCCTTTCCGGTACCACCGCCCGCTGCCCTGAAAGTCACCTCTCTCAGACGGCCTATCTCTCTCATCACGTTTGGTGAGTTATGAGCGTCAACCACATAAAGCAGATTGCCTGCCTTGTTGGTCTTGCGAAGAAATCTCTCTTCCGTCAGTTCCTTCTCCAATATCTCTACTGGAACCGCATCAATGATTTTCTCTTCCATCTTTATGTCTTTTTCAACCTATTATTTTCAGAATTCTTTCCAGTCCGCGCGCAAAAACATCGATTTCATCGAAAGTATTGTACATCGCGAACGATGCCCTCACTGTCCCCGGAATGCCAAAATGATCAATCAAAGGCTCAGCGCAATGGTGACCGGTCCTCACAGCCACGCCAAGTTTGTCAAGCATTGTACCCACGTCATACGGATGAGCACCGTCAACCACAAACGACAGCACTCCGCTGCACTCTTTCGCATTGCCGATCCTCCGCACACCCTTCAATCCACACACTCTCTCAACCGCATAATCCAGCAACTTCTTCTCATAATCCATTATCTCGTCGCGGCCAACCTTTTCCAAATAATCAAAAGCCTCAGCCAGGCCAAGACTGCCGATATAATCAGGAGTTCCAGCCTCAAACTTATACGGCAACTTATTGAAAGTGGTCTTCTCAAAAGTCACGCGGTCAATCATCTCGCCGCCACCCATGAACGGAGGCATCATCTCAAGCACATCCCTCTTTCCCCAAAGCACCCCGATTCCATTGGGAGCATAGACTTTATGTCCGGAGAAAGCCAGAAAATCAGCACCCATAGCCTTCACATCAACCCTCTGATGAGCAATAGCCTGCGCTCCGTCTATCAGCACTTTCGCCCCAACCTGATGGCCCTTCTCTATCACTCTCTTGATATCGTTCACAGTACCGAGCACATTGCTCACCGCAGTAACCGACACTATCTTGGTCCTTTCAGTAATAATCTCATCAAGCAGATCATACCTCAACTCGCCCTCGTCAGTAATAGGCAGAACTTTCAGTTTCAGCCCTTTACGCTCAGCAGCCAACTGCCATGGCACAATATTCGAATGGTGCTCCATCTCGCTGACCACAATCTCATCACCCTCCTTGCAGAAAACATCAGGCAAAGTCCTTGCCACAAGATTGATACTCTCAGTAGTTCCACGAGTAAAAACAATCTCATCCTTATCATCAGCACCGATGAAATGGGCGATTTTTGCACGTGCAGTCTCATGACGCTCGGTCGCAGTCTCACTCATGTAATGCACTCCTCGATGAATATTTCCGTTCTCAGTCATGTAAGCCCTGCAAATCCTGTCCAACACGCACTGCGGCTTTTGCGTCGTAGCGCCATTGTCCAGGTAAACCAACGGCTTGCCATAAACTTTCTCTCCCAAAATCGGAAAATCTGCCCTTATCTTTTCTACGTCTATCATCTGAACAAATATTTAATTTTCCGCCATTTCATCGGAAATTTCAACTCAAAATCTCGCAAATCGCTATCAGCTACAAGGCTGAATCGGAACATGAACGGAACATGAACGAGCCTCTGATACAGCTCAAAGTCACCTTTTGCAATTCACGCAACCCGTCGACTCGCCTCTGAGTCTCTTCTCAATCATCATCCTCAGACGATCCTGCAGAGCCGCATTCTCCACTTTGTCAACCACATCAGCCGAAAAGGCCTGCAACAGCAGCATCCTTGCCTCTTCCAAGCCAATTCCTCTCTGTCGCATGTAAAAAATGGCGGTTTCATCGAGCATTCCGGTCGTCGCTCCATGACCGCACTTCACATCATCAGCATAAATCTCCAGCTGCGGACGACCCAAAACCTTGGCTTTATCGCTCAACAAAACATTCCTGTTCGTCTGATACGACTCTGTCTTCTGTGCCCCATGATCTACCACGATTCTTCCGCTGAAGCCTGCTTCAGACTCGCCGTCAAGAATATACTTGTAAAGTTCATTACTCTTGCAGTGCGACACGTGATGCCTGATTATAGTATAATTTTCGCTCTTCTCATTCTCTCTGGTCAGCAGCACTCCTCCAAGCCAAACCTCAGCACCTTCGCCATTCAGATCCACCTCAACATGATTTCTCGTAGCTCCGTTTCCAACACCGAAGCTTCCCATATTCACCTGGCTGTCACGCGATTGCGCCACCGAAAAACGTCTCAGGTTGACAACATTCTCCTGAGTGCTCTCCATTGAGTCATAAACAAACTTAGCCCCATCACTCACACAGACCTCATTCATTCTTATCGCAAAATAACTGTTTGTGTCCATCGCATGGTCGCAGTCAATCAGTTGAATCTCAGCGTCTTCTTCCAGCACAACAAGATTTCTGTTCACCACAAGCATATCTCCGCCCGACCAAAGCATATTGACCACCTGAACAGGAGCCTCTACCTTAGTCCTCTTTGGCACATAAACCATGAATCCGTCCTGCGCCAGCATCTCGTTAATCGCCATAAAAGCATCTTTGTCATCTTTCAAAGCACTGCCATAATGACGCTCCAAAATCTCTCTATGCTCAGAAAACGCCCATTTCATCGAACAAACGAACGCTCCTCCGCCAAGATCAATCTCCTCTTTCTCGCTGCCCCACACATCATTTATCATATACACCATCGTGGCTTTGACACCAGGAATGGCGCATCTGAAAATCTCCTCAGCCTTCAGCCCGAACAACGTACGGTTCAGATTCACACCCCACTCTCTGTCCATCTTCTCCATCACAGGACAGTACTTGTATGCCTCCGTTTTTCTCGTCGGCATCGAAAGCCCTTTCAACCGCTCATACGCCTCGGCCCTGCGGATATTGAAAACACCCGCCGACTTCTCCGCAACAAGCGATTTCTGCTCTTCGTATAATTTCAGCAACTGCTCTTTCATAACATCTGCTTTATCCAATCATAACCTTTCTCTTCAAGCTCCAACGCGAGCTCTTTCTTTCCGCTCATCACGATTCTTCCATCCATCAGCACATCCACAATATCCGGAACAATATAGTCCAGCAGCCTCTGATAGTGAGTGATGACCATCGACGAACGCTCCGGCGACCTGAGCATATTCACTCCATGAGCCACAATCCTCAGCGCATCAATATCCAGTCCCGAGTCAGTCTCATCTAGAATCGAAAGTGTTGGCTCAAGCATGGCCATCTGGAAAATCTCATTTCTCTTCTTCTCACCGCCAGAGAAACCTTCGTTCACCGATCTGTTGGCCAACTTGCTGTCAAGCTCAACCATAGCACGCTTCTCACGCATCATCTTCAGGAAATCTCCAGATGCCAAAGGCTCCAATCCTCTGTATTTACGCTGCTCATTGACAGCAGCCCTCATGAAATTTGTCATGCTCACACCCGGAATCTCCACTGGATACTGAAAACTCATGAACAATCCCTCTCGAGCCCTCACCTCAGCAGGCATTGCCAACAAGTCCTTACCATTGAAAATCACCTCGCCCTCAGTCACTTTGTATGCCGGATGGCCCGAAAGCACATTGCTCAGCGTACTCTTTCCAGCACCGTTTGGTCCCATTATCGCATGTACCTCTCCAGCGTTGATCTTCAGGTTTAATCCTTTCAAAATCTCTTTCCCTGCAATTTCTGCATGCAAATTCTTAATCTCTAACATAACTCAATTACTCTTATTAAAATCATCATGGCCACAAGAACCAAAAACATTATATTTGAAAAATTATTCCTTTCTGCCGTAAAATACAAACTCAAACTCACCATCGCCGCAAAAACAAGCGGACCTACCGCCACAGAAGCAAAAACCACCAGCATCACTACCGACAGCCAGAAC
>JAZUKZ010000006.1:0-7295 GCA_045643545.1 Candidatus Aphodosoma sp.
CCGATGCAACATCATGATAAAGAAATTGTGTGTAAATAAGAAAAAGTTTGTATCTTTGCATTTTGAATTTAGGTGCGAAGCGGTTAAACTAGGCTAGCCCCACTTCGGTGGCAATAATATTGTTAGCTCCACTTCGGTCGCTGACCACAGCTCTCCGCTGAACACCTACGAAAAAAACGTTGAATTTTTAGAACCGACATAAAACAATGACTACATTTTCACTTATCGTGGCGTGTGCCCAAAATATGGCTATCGGCAAGGATAACGATCTCTTGTGGCATATTAGTGACGATCTCAAACGCTTTAAATCGCTTACTTCAGGACATACGGTTGTTATGGGTCGCCGCACTTTTGATTCGTTGCCCAAGAAACCGCTTCCCAAGCGCCGCAATATCGTCCTCACACGTGATGTTGATTTCTCATATCCAATTTCAGATAAAGCCACTGGTACCCTAGAGGTTGCCCACAGCATTGAAGAAATTACGCGTATGGTGCAAAATGAAGACGAGGTCTTTATCATGGGCGGTGCCGCCATTTATCAGCAATTTATGCCTTATGTAGACAACTTGTATGTAACTTGGGTCTATCAGGATTTTGATGCCGATGTTTACTTCCCGTCCATTGACCCTGATATTTTCTTTCTCAAACAGATAGAACCCCGTCAGATTGATCCTGAAACAGGTCTTTCTTTCGCTTATGCACACTACGTTCGGCGTTAGCATTGCCGCTTAAGGTAGATTTGAGTGAGTGTCCCTCTTTTTTTTGTGGGGGGGCTCAATTGTCTTTTGGAGAATGGTAAATAACTTTTTTACCCTTTCCATTTTATGTTACAACCTATTGGCGGAATTGATTCTCGAAGACACCCACTTCCTCCGCCCAAGGAACACCCATCCTTCGGGGATTCTACGGGGTGGCTTCGTTCGATAGGAGCGGACAGACCCCGTAGGAACCCCGTAGAATGAGCTTCGTTAGGGCGAACCTGCGTGCTGTTGAGTTGAAGTTAATGGAGTTTTGAAGTTGGGGATTGGGCAGCGGCCGTTTCATTAACTACATCAGCTGCTAACCCCATAAGCTCCATATAAAATCATCAACCATATCTAGAATCTAGAATGGATTTTTTGATGCATTACACATAAAGGCGTTCAAGATTCTAGATTTTATAGCTGGATTAATTCCGCCAAAGGGTTGTAATAATAATCTATTGGTGAACAAATAAAGAGGGCAGATGTCTTTGGTTTGACAGCTGCCCTCTATGGTGTTGCTATTTATGCTGGAATAATATTCTTATTAAGAATGGTTATTGTTTGAATCAAGAGCATTTCAATGTTGATTCTATTATCTCACTTTCAACTTTTTGCCGATACGAAGAGTGGTGTTCTGCGATATTCCGTTTAGTTTGCAAAGCTTGCTTACAGAGGTATGGTATTTTTTGGCTAAAGCACCTAAGGTGTCACCTTTGCGGATGGTATGGTATTGTACCTCACCAGTGTTGTTGTCGTTAACGCTAGTCTCGCTGTTGTTGCTTTTGGCAGAAGCTCCACTGTTGCGAACAATAAGCTGGTTGGCTTTGCGATTGATGTCCTTGTAAGCATTGTGCAAGCGGTCGACAGTGATGTCGTAGTCATTGTTGATGGGGCGACCAGGGGTGTCGAGCCGATGCTCGAACAGCCAGTCGTAGGTTTCTGTAATATAGAATGCTCGAGCTAATCCGCCGTGGTCTACACCGGGTAGTTTGGTGAATTTCAGTCGGGGGCTGTCGCCACATTTGCTCATGGCATTAATCACTTTTTGCGACTGTGCTACAGTTACTGCTCTGTCGGCAGTACCGTGAAGAATCCAAAGGGGGAGCTCGTTCAGTCCGCAGTAGGATTTGGGATTTCCTCCACCGCACAAGGCCATGGCGGCAGCTATGCGGTGCTGGTAGGCTGCCGAATAGTCTATTGTTCCATAACCACCTAGGCTCATGCCTAACACATAAAATCGGTTGGTGTCGCCAGCGTAATGGTCAAATACCCAGTCTACCACTCGGTTCACTTTGTCGGGATTCCATGCGCCCCCGGGATTTTGCGGGGCGATGATTACTGCGTCTATCTGCCGTCCCATTGCTTGGGCGTGCAAGGGTCCATATCGGCGTACTCTTTCAAGGTTGCTCCCGCATAGGCTGGCTCCATGAAGAAACAGGATGATGGGTTTGTTCGATTGAAGGGAATCATAATCTTTAGGCGTACTTACCCAAAAATTATAGCCGTTGGATACCTGGCCGCGATAGGCCGTTAGAGTCTGCGCAGATAGTAACGAGGGCAGAGCTATTAATAAGAATAATAATGTTCTTTTCATAATTCTAAGTGAGTCACTTTCGGAAACTCGAATTTATTGTTGAAATATCTTTGCTGGCGAAGGGTAATAACACCGCTGATGGTATAGTTGTTATTGCACTTCGGCCGATATAAGGCATGCTGCTTTCGCATTTCTGCCAAAAATGCAAAGATACTATATTTTTTTTATATATCAACTTTTTTTCTTTCAATACAAATAATAAATGTATTTTTGCATCCCATTTCTCAGGGCCTTGGATGAGTTGAGTAATGGTAATCAATGTTTTTTTTATGTTTGATAGTTAATAGGTTATGAAAAATTGAAAAGAAAAGATGTTTTTTTTGTAGTTTTTTTACCGCAGTTGCGTCTAATATGCAAACGAAAATTTAAAAAACAGAAAGGAACATATTATGAACGCTTTATTTTTATTTGGTGCATTGGCAGCTATCCTGAGTTTCATTATCAGCTTCATTATGGAATAACCGGAAGCTCCCCGAAAATCAAACAACTGCTTTAGACAGATTCTTAAAAAAACATTATTAATTTTAGTAACGAAAGGACATCAACATGAATGCAATTATTTTATTCGGTGCATTGGCATCAATCCTCAGTTTCTTGTTCTCTTTTATCGAAGACTAACATTCACTTCAATATGGCAGATAAACTAAAAGAACGCGATTTCGAGCGTATGGTCCGTAGCCACAAAAGCACTATTTACACGGTGTGCTATATGTTCTCCAAGGACCGAGACGAGGTGCAAGACCTATTTCAAGATACGCTCATCAATCTCTGGCAAGGATTCGACAATTTTCGTGGCGAATCCAAAGTAGACACCTGGATATGGCGTGTGGCACTCAACACATGTGTCTCAGCCGAAAGAAAGAAAAAGCGCCGAGGCGAACGAGTCCCGCTTTCTATGGCCGGTGACCTATTCTCCGACACCGATGCTGAGAGTAAGCAGATTCAGCAGCTCTACAAGTGTATCAACAAACTTGAATTGATGGATCGGGCGCTTATCCTACTCTGGCTTGAGAATATGAGTTACGAAGATATGGGTGCCATCATGGGTATCTCACCGAAAAACATCTCTGTTAAACTAGTACGTGTTAAACAACAATTAATCGAACTTTCAAGAAATGGAAAATAATAATTTTGCTGAACTCGAAGAACTGCGCGCCCAAATGGCTGTGCTCAAAGATAAACTTAGTCGCGAAGAAATTGTATCCGAACGTCTTCTCCGCCAGACTATGAAGGGTCACGTTCGCTTCATTAACTCCCAGGCGTGGATAGGCAGTATCGCTTGTCTATTTGTCATCGGCATGATGCCAGAACTTAGTGAGCAATTCGGCCTCTCCCTTTGGCTTGTTATCTATACCACGGCTATGATGCTCTTTAGCATGGGCGCCACCCTTTTTGAGCATCGAGGAGTCAGCCCCGATATGATGAATGGCAACCTGCTGAATGTGGCCAAGCGTATGCGCAAACTAAAAAAGGACTACCAAAATTGGAAATATATTGGATATCCAATGGTGGCTGTTTGGTTTATATGGTTTTCTGCAGAGATAGTCGTCAATAGCCATGTGAATCGCAATATGGCCATCAGTCTTCTTTCGGGTCTCCTTGCAGGAGGAATCATAGGAGTGTTCCTTGGCTTTAAGATGCAGAAAAAGACCATCTCCACCATCGACGAAATCATCTCCCAGATAGAAGAATAAACTACTATCCTTCAAACATAGGCCTGCGGATTTATCCGCAAGCCTATGCTTTGTTCATTAGTTTGCAGTGAGTTAAAGGTGAGTCAAGAGTGTGTTCGTTGTTCTTTCGACCCTGGAACGAACAAACGACGAACCTACTTAGGAGTTACCCCTGAGTCACTTTATAATGCAAGATTCTCATTAATGTCGCAAAGGTGTTGCTCATCAATAGGGTTGTTTATTCATTTTTACCACTTGGCAGCATAGGATCATCACGATACAAGAACCTATTAAATTCAAAAAAAATCGTATATTTGCATTTTTATAGATAAGTAGATTATTTAGCAATAATCATTCTTATAAATTGTTTGATAGCATTTTATCCATTTTTGTTTCACGCAGAGAGAAATGAAAAAAGTAAAAATAACCGTCATTCGTAAAGCTTGCTACTCCGATCTTCAAGCTCAATATGAAAATCCTATTGAGCATTCTTGCGATATCTGTGAGGGGATGTCGTGGATTAGCGTAGATGCGCAGCAGCCCCAAGGACTTTGCCCGGAAGCATGGAAATCCATGCGCGAGTTTGTCGAAGTGTTGGCTCAAGGAGGTGGCAATTTCTTTGATGGATGGATGAAAAATCCCTATAGCGCTATGATTAGCTGCAATGATGGTTTCCGCCCAGTGTCGTTCTTGATCGAGGCAGTTCAATCCTAATTATTTTGTGTCATGTCGCTACTTACTATCAATCATTCTCGCTCGTTCCTAAATGCCTATATTGCCCATCAAATACTTATTGATGGACATTCTATCGGCATTATGAAAGGCGAAAAAGTCTCATTCCAGATCCCATCTGGACAATATGATATCACAATCCAGAGCATGATACCCTTTTTTTCTGCAACCCAAACTGTTCAGATTCCCCTCCGTGGAGAAACCATTCTCACATTCTCTGAGCCCGACAAATGGATGGACTCCATCCTCGCTATAGATATCCTTTTTTTTGTCCTCACATTCTTTATCACCATCCCGTCTCCTTGGTATGGCGCATACAAGGTGATTTCTGACGGTTTTTTTGTTCTTTGGATTGTTTGGATGTGGTGTATTCGCAAGAAATATTTCCGCATTCGAATCTCTCACAAATCTCAGTCTTCTATAGCTGAATTGTAAATCAAATTATTAATAACATAAATACATAACAACAATGAAGAAAGTTCTTATCCTTTCCCTCCTGACACTGGCTGCAGTCTCAATGTCAGCACAGCCAAAGAATCATCTCCGCGAAGATGGTCACCACATCAACCGCATCCAACGTGCCGAACAGTTGGCTAGAAAAACTGCTTGCGAGTATCGCCTCGATCATTACCAGTCTGATGACAATTTCGAGTTCACTTATTATTCTTACGACAATCGTAGCCGTCTCATTGCCATTCACGACTCTGTAGTGGGCGAATATAGCGTTTTTGATTCCATCTCATACAACGATCGCGATCAGCTCGTTCGCATCTCAGGATGGCAACTTATCTACGGTACCTACAAAAATGTCTATTACGTCGACTATACTTACGACAACAATGGCAACATCGCTTCACGTACCAATTACAACTACTTTTCTGATGAGTGGAACCTCGGCGGCGTTTATAACTACACCTACAACGATCAAAACCAGATTGTCCTTTCAACTCTCACCATGGCTGGCATGATGTATCAAAAGGTTGAATATTCCTACGAAAACAATTTGCTCCAAGAGGAGATTTGGTATAATTTCGACGGTTTTGGACTCTCGCCTGACGAGCGCCTCACTTACCATTATCAAAATAATCAGCTCGTTCGAATGGAAGATAGCATTATTAATAATGGCGTATGGGTGTACAATGGTGTAACCCGCTACGAATACGACGAGTTCGGTAACTGCACGCAAGATGAACGTTGCGACTATACGGGTGGCGTATCTAACCGTAATGTCTATCATTACGACTACGACATGCAACTCAGCAATATTGTTACCCCTTGGACCCCCGAAATCATTCGCCCCAATTATTACAATAATGTCAATCCGTGCGTCCTTGAAAACTGGTATTCGGTTGATGCCGAACATGTTCTCCAATACGTTTGCGATTATATCTATACTTATGGCGAAAACACTGCCGGAATTGCATCCCCTGAAGTGCTCAGCCTCACCATCAGCCCCAATCCCGCAGCCGAGTTCGTTACCATTCAGGGTGCAGAACAACTGCAAAGTGGCAATGCTCGTTTAGAAGTTATCGATGAGCAAGGCCGTGTCGTCTACACAAGTAAGGTGGTTTCCCAATTTAGTGTTCGCAACTTTGCCCATGGTTGCTACATTGTCCGTGTTATTGCAAATGGTCGTCTCCATACCTCCAAACTTATGGTCGAGTAGATTATTATATTATAATAGTATATATATTATAAAAAAGCTCTGCAAGATTGCGGAGCTTTTTTACATTTACTCTTTTCCAGGTTTTCATATCAATAAAAAAAGTCCCCCATATTCAATATTCATTGTCGAAGAGTCGTTGAAATACATTCTGACTAGTTTTATTCGTGCTTCTATACAAAAAAATGAAAAAGAAATCTACACTATAAGGCTTCAAATATGAGAAACTCTTGTTTTTTCTGTATCAATAATCCGATATATCTCAATATTTCCACACGTTTTTCTCTGGTTACTTCGATTTGCTGTTTTTTTTAGAATAATATACATTGTTAATTGTCAATAAGTTATGTATTATTAATCAGATTATTGTATAACCATGAAATTGCGTATTTTGTTGATATATAATAAAATACACGAATGATGCATTTTCGATACATTATTTTTCATCCAAAAAAGTGATTTTTTTCTCTTTTTTGAGCATTTTTGCATCGTTTTTACCCCGCTAGGAGAAAAAAAATGAAAATTTTTTATTGCTGATTCTCAATTTATTAATTTGAAAAATGGGAAAAAAACAAAAAAAAATTTTGGTAGTTCGAAAAAGTGTTGTATCTTTGCACTCGCTTTCAAGGAAACAACGACAGAAGTTGAAACGAAAGCAAGAGAACATTGAAATTCTTGGAACATGAGATAGCGTGTGTCACAGAAACCTCAACAAGGTTGAGGTAGATGACACAGACGAGTCAAAGGTTGAAAAATACAAGCAATTCTTACAATGAAGAGTTTGATCCTGGCTCAGGATGAACGCTAGCGGCAGGCTTAACACATGCAAGTCGAGGGGCAGCAGGGAGTAGCAATACTCCGCTGGCGACCGGCGCACGGGTGCGTAACGC
>JAZUKZ010000007.1:0-20047 GCA_045643545.1 Candidatus Aphodosoma sp.
TTATGTTCCGATTATGTTCCGACTGGGGGTTGGAGGAGGGAGGAATGGGAGGGGCGTTGGGTTGTGCGGAGTGGGGATTGGCGGAATTTGGGGGAGTTGGGGTTGATGGTGGAGGTGGGGTTGAGGTGGTTTTTTGTGAGGATGATTTTTATTGGTTATTTTTTTGTTATGAGAAATATTATTTGTAACTTTGCAGGTCTAATATGCGGAGGTGTGTCATGGAAAAAGTCAAGTCATGTTTTAGTTATAACATTCTGAGTGTTGCGGAGTTGAGTGATGATATGCAGCGTCTTGTGGAGAAGTCGCGTGAGGCTGTGAAGGGGGCGTATGCTCCTTATTCGAGGTTTAATGTCGGTGCTGCCGTGCTTTTGGAGGATGGTACTGTCGTTTTGGGTTCGAATCAGGAGAATGTGGCGTATCCTTCTGGGCTTTGTGCTGAGAGGGTGGCGATGTTTGCTGCGAATGCGAATTATCCCGACAAGGCTCCTATGGCATTGGCTATTTCTGCGTGGACTGACGGTGCGTGGAGGAAGGATCCGATTACGCCTTGCGGCGCTTGCAGGCAGGTGCTTTCGGAGACTGAGCAGAGGTTTGGAAAGAATATCAGGCTTTTGCTTTGCGGGGAGACGAAAGTAATTGAGGTTGAGAGAGTTGGTGATCTGTTGCCTTTGGCTTTTGATTTTTAAATGAGAATACTTAAGAGAATTGATGCGTATGTGCTGAGGAATTTCCTCACTTTGTTTTTCGCTACTTTTTTTATCTGCTCTTTTATTCTGATTATGCAGTTTTTGTGGATGCAGATAGGTGAGATAGTGGGGAAGGGTTTGCCATATTCGTCGATTATCAAGTTTTTCTTTTATGCCTGGCTGTCGTTGGTTCCGCTGGCGTTGCCGTTGGCTATTCTGCTGGCGTCGCTAATGTCGTTCGGCAATATGGGGGAGAGATTAGAGTTGCTTGCTATGAAGTCGGCGGGTGTTTCGCTTTTCAGGATTATGCGGTCGCTGACGGTTTTCATCGGGTTGATTTGTGTGGGTGCTTTTGTTTTTTCGAACAATGTGATTCCTGTGGCTCAGAAGAGGATGTGGGCTTTGTTGTTCAGCATCAGGCAGAAGTCGCCTGAGTTGAGTATTCCTGTCGGTGAGTTTTATTCGGGTGTGAACCAGATGAAGTTTTATGTCAGGAGCAAGAACAGGGATACTGGTGCGATGATGGATGTGATGGTTTATGATTTTTCGAAAGGCTTTGACAATGCGAGTGTTACGACTGCTGATACGGTTTATGTGAAGATGACCGAGGATAAGATGAACCTTAAGCTTGTTTTTGTGAACGGCGAGACTTTTGAGAATATGACTGAGGATAATTCGTTGAGTTCCGGAAGTATTCCGTACAGGCGTGAGACCTTCAAGAGAAGGGAAGTCCTTGTGGATTTTGATGCGAATTTCAATGTGATGAGTGAGGAGTTTCTTGAAGGACAGCATGTTGCAAAAGATATTGTGAAACTGACTCATGATATTGATTCTATTTCGGTGGTTCAGGATTCGCTGAGGAATAATTATTCTGTGAATCTGTTGGAAAACAAGTATTTTGCCAGGGTTTATGAAGAGGCGAAGAGTGAAGAGCCGTTGGATGGGGTGCTGAATGCGGATTCCTTGTTCATGAACCTGAAGTTTCCGACGATGCATAGGGTGGCTCTGGCGATGAACAACAGCGTGAAGAGTATGCAGAGTGATGTTGATTATAACTGTGCTGTGATAGGTGAGGCTGACTCGTATTATCTAAGGCATGCGATAGAGTGGCACAGAAAGTTCACTTTGTCGTTTGCGTGCCTGATATTTTTCTTTATCGGCGCTCCATTGGGTGCGATAATCAGGAAAGGCGGCTTGGGAATGCCTGTGGTGATTTCAGTGCTGATGTTTATTGTGTATTATATCATTGACACATCGGGAATCAAGATGGCCCAGGAGCAGGTTATGCCAGTTTGGATCGGACTGTGGATCAGTTCGGCGGTATTGTTGCCAATCGGTATTTTCCTGACTTACAAGGCTGCTAAAGATTCGGCTCTGTTTAATTCGGAGGCATATAAGTTGTTGGTGGAGAAAGTGGTGAAGTTCTGGAAAGAATTTGATGTTAAAGAATTTATCAGAAAGAAATTAAATATAAAAAAGATATGATAAACACTATTGAAGAGGCTCTTGAGGATTTCAGAGAGGGCAAATTTGTGATTGTTGTGGATGATGAAGACCGTGAGAATGAGGGTGATTTCATCATTGCGGCTGAGAAGATAACCCCCGAGAAAGTTAATTTCATGCTTCACAACGGACGCGGAGTGCTTTGTGCGCCACTGCCTATCAGCCGTTGCAAAGAGCTTGAACTGGACTATCAGGTGCAGAAGAACACTTCGATGCTTGGGACTCCGTTCACTGTCACTGTGGATAAGCTGGAGGGATGTACGACAGGTGTCTCTGCCCATGACCGTGCAGCTACATTGAATGCTTTGGCGGATCCTAACAGCAAGCCATCCGATTTTGGTCGTCCTGGCCATATCAATCCGCTTTATGCCCAGGACCGCGGAGTGCTCAGAAGAGCTGGTCATACAGAGGCAGCCATTGATTTGGCGAGACTTTCGGGACTGCATCCGGCTGCAGCGCTCATTGAGATTATGAATGAAGACGGCACGATGGCCAGAATGCCTCAGTTGCAGGAAGTTGCGAAAAAGCATGGTTTGAAGATAATCACAATCAAAGATTTGATTGCCTACAGACTCCGTCAGGAATCAATCATTGAGAAAGGTCCTGAGGCACATCTGCCAACTAAGTGGGGTGATTTCAAGATTATTCCTTTCAAGCAGAAGTCCAATGGCTTGGAGCATGTTGCTTTGGTAAAAGGCACATGGAAGAAAGATGAGCCAGTTTTGGTGAGAGTTCATTCATCATGCCTTACCGGAGATGTTTTCGGTTCCCTGAGATGCGAATGCGGCGACCAGTTGCATAAGGCAATGGAGCTTGTCGAGCAGGAAGGAAAGGGTGCGATAGTATATCTGAACCAGGAAGGCCGTGGTATTGGCCTGATGAGCAAGATAGCGGCATATCAGCTTCAGGAACAGGGAGTTGATACTGTAGATGCCAATATACAGCTTGGTTATCTGGCAGATGAGCGTGATTATGGTGTTGGAGCATCCATTCTCAGAGAACTCGGCATTACGAAGATGAGACTCATGACCAACAATCCAGTGAAGAGAATCGGACTTGAGGGTTATGGACTTGAGATTTCGGAGGTTGTGCCTATTGAGATCGAACCAAACGAGTATAACGAGCGTTATCTCTGCACCAAGAAAGAGAGAATGGGTCATACCCTTCATCTTACAAAATAAACAGTTTGCATTAAGACCACATTAACAAGAACAGCGTATGGCAAATTTAGTGGCAATAGTAGGAAGGCCCAATGTGGGCAAGTCCACTCTTTTCAACCGATTCACCCAGTCGCGTCAGGCGATTATCAGTGAGGAAGCCGGCACGACCCGTGACAGGCAGTATGGTTATTGCGAGTGGAATGGAAGAAATTTCTCGATAGTTGATACCGGAGGGTGGGTAGTGAACTCAGAGGATATATTTGAGGAAGAGATCAACCGTCAGGTTCAGGTTGCCATAGAGGAGGCTGATGTTATTCTGTTTGTGGTGGATGTTGAGACTGGTGTTACCGATCTTGACGAGCATGTGGCAAAGATACTGAGACAGTCGAGAAAGCCAGTGGTGCTTGTGGCAAATAAAGTGGATAATTTCGGTTTGCAGTACCAGGCGGCAGAGTTCTATTCGCTTGGTTTGGGTGATCCGTTTATCCTGTCGGCGGTAAATGGTCTGGGTTCAGGAGATTTGCTGGACAAGATAGTTCCGCTGCTTAAGCCTGATGTAGAAGAGCAGATGGCCGATATTCCGAGGTTTGCTGTCGTAGGCCGTCCAAATGCTGGAAAATCGTCAATAATCAACGCATTCATCGGAGAAGACAGGCATATTGTGACTGACATTGCGGGTACGACAAGAGACTCGATTTATGCCCGATATAATAAATTCGGACATGATTTTTATCTTGTGGATACTGCCGGCATCAGAAAGAAATCGAAAGTCAGTGAAGATATTGAGTATTATTCGGTGATTCGAGCAATCAGAGCGATTGAGAATGCCGATGTATGTATTCTGATGATTGATGCGACGAGAGGAATTGAGAGTCAGGATTTGAACATCTTCTCGGTGATTCAGAAGAACAGGAAAGGACTTGTGGTCTGCGTGAACAAATGGGATTTGGTGGAGAGCAAGACATCCAGGGACATAAAACGCTATGAGACAGCAATCAGAGAGCGTTTGGCTCCATTTGTCGATTTTCCTATTATCTTTACCTCGGCAATCACAAAACAGCGTATCTTCAAGGTCATTGAGTCTGCGGTTGAAGTCTATGAGAATAAGAAGCGCAGAATATCGACATCTCAGCTCAATGAGTTCTTCCTGCCGTTGATAGAGAATTATCCGCCTCCAGCAACAAAAGGCAAGTACATAAAGATAAAATATGTGATGCAGTTGCCAAATACCCAAGTTCCGACATTTGTCTTTTATGCCAATCTGCCGCAGTATATCAAGCCACCTTATTTGAGGTTCCTTGAGAATAAACTCAGAGAAAATTGGGAATTCCATGGTACTCCTTTACTATTGTTCCCAAGACAAAAATAAAAAATGAGAGGCTTCCAAAAACGGAAGCCTCTCATTTTTTTATGCTATTTTGTGCTGTTGTAACGTGCTGATTCTCAATGCATGCCCTGTATGGACTTCGGATGGAAAAGTTTTATTCCTTGGATTTCTTTTGTTGCAGGCGCTCTGCTTTTTTTGCCTCCCGTTTCTGCTTGCGGGCCTTTTGTTTCTTTTGCCTTGCCTGTTTGTTTTTCTCGGCATTTGTTTTCCAAGTCTGTCTCAGTTCCTTGCCGCTGTTGAAACTTTCTGTCCAGACGATACCCAGACCCTGTGTGGTAAGTCCCTTGCGGAACTCGCGGTAGTCGTTGGTGTGGGTGTATGCCTTGATTCGGAGTCTGCCTGACTGGATCAGTTTGTACTCCACATCAAAGTCGCCGATGAACTTGTTGGTAGTTGTACTGTTGTCGCGGTATCCTACATTTCCGTTGATCAGAATGCGGCTTGTAGGGGCGTATTGGAAGTTGAACTCATATTCGTTATTTGCTGTGGTGCCTTCGCCTGAACGCCGGAAATTGACGCCGAATCCCCAGTTGTCGAACATCTGTGACGCCCAGTTGTTGAGTTGGGCAGAGAGGGTGGAAGAGACCATTGTGTAAAGCTCATTCTGAGAGAGGAAAGTGTTGTTTGCCTCATTCTCAGGCTTGAAGAACTTGCCCATAAGCAAGAGGCCGATGACCTGGCGGTTAAGCATCTCGCTTGTGTTAATTGTATTATGGATGGCTCGGTTTAGTTCTTCTTCGTTGTTGTCAGGTACATTGATGTCAAACTGCACATTCGGCTGTGTGAGAGGTCCGGTAAGATTAAGAACGCACTGAACAGGGAGAGTGGTTCTGGTGACATTGAGCAGCTGACTTTGGTCGAGCAACTCAGAAACGTCCGCATTAAGCTGATAGTATCCAGTGACATCGAGGTCCGCGTTGATAGGGTCGCCATTCCATGTGAGTGTTCCTCCCTCTTCAAACTTGAATTCCTTGCGGATGATTTCCTGAAGAGTGAATAAGTAAGAGCCTTGGATAACCTGCAGGTTGCCGAACAGTTTCATGTCACTCTCCTTAAGATTGTAGGTCAGTTTGAGGTTGCCGGTGGCATTCATGCGCAGCATATCGCCAGTCTTGGAGTTGGTAAGAATGCAACCTTCGGTCTCAGGCGAGACATCAATCATGAGATTCATGAGGATGTTGCTTGATGATTTAGGCTGCTGCTCGACCTGAATAGGTCCAAGAATATTGCTTTGGAAAGTGATGAACGAGTTCTCCTTTGCAGTGTAATTGTCGATAGGAATAGTGATTTTGCTGTGATTTACGGTTTCAGCGATACCAGTGATATTGACATTTTTCTCCGTTCCGGTGATCCAGACATCTCCAAGGGCATAGATATTACCAAAGAAACTTGGGTTATTGTCCTTGGTGGTGTTCATGACAATCATAGAGTCAGAATGGATGAAAAGATCCAGATTGTAGTTGCGTAGGAAATTATGATTGATTTTGCCTGACAAATAGCCAGAATGGCCGGTTTCATCGAATATCTGAATAGTATCGAAGTCAATGACAGAACGGTCGACGTGAATAGAATCGGTGAAATGGTAAGTAGTGCCGAGGGCATTTACGCCGATGGAAGCATCGTAGGCAAGAGCGTCTACGTCAATGGCAATATGCTTCTTCTTGCCGTAAATGTGGACATCGCCGAAGCCGTAGCCAGAGACGGCACCCAGGAAATCCTCAAGATAGAAATTGAGGATGCTGAGGTCGAATCCATCGGCAAGCCCCTTGATGTCGATAGAGTCAGCCTTCGTGTAGATGTTGCCTTTGAGATAGGCGGTAGTATCTTGATCTTCGAAAGCCAGACCTCGGAAATTCAAGCAATTCTGGGTCATGTCAAAAGTGCAGCTTGCGTCGAGATTGCCCAATGGCACATCGTTGAAAGAGAAAGCCTCAGACCGAGCATGTGCATTTATCTGAGGAACATCGCTCAGAATGTTTACAAGTTGTCCATTGGCAGAAACGGTGCCGCCGAAAGAGATAGGAGTCTGTTCTGGGAGAAGGTTTGAGATATTGTCGAGATTGAGGTTCGTGATGTCAACAATCAGTTTGCTCAGAGGGTCTTTTGAAACATTTCCATTGATAGTGATAGACTGGTTTCCGCTGGATGTCAGGCCGAAATTGTTGATGCCAATGTTGTTTTCCCTTGTTGACAGAGTGCAGTAAGAAGTCTGCCAGATATCATCCTTGAGAAGGAATTCGGTAGGGTAGAAAACAGTGTTGCTGGTGATGCGCTCATTCTCAACATTAAGTTTCGTTTTTGCGAGCAGTTCACCGCCAAAGAAATTGGTAGAGTTGTTGACCCAGATTATATTTGAAGTAATTGTGTCATTCTGTCCATGGATGGAAATTTCAGCATTCATGTGACCCATCTTGATGTCGGTGGCTGTCTGAAGGAGAATGCTTGTTCCTCTGAAGTTCCCAACATTTAGGATAGTACTATCGAGTCGGAGAGAACCATTAGTGACGGATGGAATGTTTATGTATGCACTAAGTCGATCAGACGCAGACTTGTAGGACATGTGGATGGTAGAGACGTCAGTCGTATACCATTTGATGCCGGCTGCCTTCATAAGATTCTCGAGAGAGAATACATCGACAGACATAGTTATGTCGCATTCGCGTGAAGGTTTTGAGACATGCATGTTTTTGAGAATTGGCATATCGTTGGAAAGAGTGTTGATGATATGACCGTAGATATCAGGGAGTTGGTATTTTCCATAGATGTTGCCCTCCATCAAATCAGAATTTATATTGATGAAGTTAGTATCATTATTGTTGACAGTGGTAAGGTG
This sequence comes from Candidatus Aphodosoma sp., assembly GCA_045643545.1. Classification (GTDB taxonomy): domain Bacteria; phylum Bacteroidota; class Bacteroidia; order Bacteroidales; family Paludibacteraceae; genus Aphodosoma. Next base: position 7,570 of record JAZUKZ010000007.1, read on the forward strand.
AAGTCTATTGACGCAATAAGAGTGGTTAGTATTGTTGATAACGATAGAATCAATATTGACGAAGCCATTGAGCGAAGATGCATCCTTACCATTAACATCCGAATTGACTCTCATTGAGAGCGTCATGTCCGGGTTAGACTTAATGAGATTCAGTTTGTTAGGGTTGAGATTGTCAATATCTGCAGTAAAGACAAAATCTTTGAGAGAAGAGTTCATATTCAACTTGCCGTTGAAATCAAGTTTGCCGTTAGCATCGTTGAGTCTAAGATTACCCTCAAATTTAGAAGGGGTCAGTTCACCATTGACGGAAATATTATTATATGTGTAGTCTTTGATGGTAGCCTTATGGATTTTTCCGTTCAAATTTACGATGAAATCGTGGTTTTTGTTGATTTTTGCATCAGCAACCAGATCCAGTTTCGTAGAACCAAGTCCCAGTTTAGGGTCAGGAATAATCTTGCGAAGATTAATGTCAGATGTAGAAATTTTGCCTGTTATAGATGCTGTATGGAAAGTGTCGGGACTCAGAAGAGAAACATTAGTATTAACATTACCGATAGAAGTGCTGAGGTTTCCGATGAGCTTGACATTTTCAATGGTTCCATCGATGAAACCGTTGAATTTGCAGACTCCAAGTTGATTAACAACCTTAGGAAGATTGATGTCCTTTTCAGTTATTGCAGAGACAATATCCTTGACAGACTGAGCACTAAGTCGGATATCTTGTATATTACACTGTGCGTGGGCCTGGTCGAGGTGCATGATGTCCTTGGCATTCAAGTTTGCATCGACAACCAGTTCATTGTTGTAATTAAGGTAGATTTTATTTGCTTCAAAGCGGTTTGACTTTCCCTCGGCATGAATTTCCATCAGAACAGGATGTTTGACGTTCTTGAAAGAAGATTTAATGAACGCCAAATCCTTGAGAGATAATTTTGAAGGAGCGATATCAACAATGAAAGAAGAGTTGATCCAGTCGATGGTGGCAGAGTCCTTTTTGACAATTTCCATGTCGGCGCGGTCCACCTGGATATGCGAATTAGGCAAGTCGGCGAAGAAATCGTTCACAGATAAGTAAGAACCATCCTTGCGTAGTTTGAACTGCAAATCATTGATTATGGGTTTGTTCTCATGTTTGATGCTGAAATCCTTGACAGCCAAGTCTATACATCTATCATCAGACATTGAGAACTTGACATTGGCATTGACGTCATTAAGGTCAACGTCGATGTTGTTGCGCCAGTTCGCATAATATATCTCGGCATTATTGAGGATTATGTTAGGAAAGTCCAAACCCGGGAGATCCCTTTTCTTCTTAGGTGTTACGGCATCAACAAAGAATTGGAAATTAGCCACAGAGTCAGACCGATAGTAGGCATTAGCGTAGAGATTGTCCACCTCAATGCGTTTTATTGAAACCTCTCCACGGAAAAGCGGAATGAGTCGGAAATGAATTTTCATTTTGCTGAACGCCAACATCTTCTGATCCTGTTGGTCTGCAAGATAGGCTGAATCAATGTCAATTCGAGTGATATGGTTGAGAGAAATTTTATCTACATGGAAATCGGCATGGAGCCATTCAGAGACAAATTCGGTTGTTTTATGAGCAATGAGCCTTTGTACTGCACTGATTCTCAGTGCAATAAATGGGGCCATTATAAAAAATAGCAAAGTTATTCCAATAATTAGTGCTATCTTTTTAGATTTTTTCATAACTTTGCAGTCGCAAATAGAAAAAACATTATAGTCATGATAATATTAGGAATTGAGTCGTCGTGCGATGATACGTCAGCAGCAGTTTTGAGAGATAACTGCTTGTTATCTAATGTCATAGCATCGCAATCAGTGCATGAGCTCTATGGCGGTGTTGTGCCAGAGTTAGCGTCAAGAGCACATCAGCAAAATATAGTTCCAGTAGTGGATGCAGCGCTCAAAAAGGCAGGCGTGGCCAAAGAAAAGCTTGCTGCCATAGCATTTACCAGAGGTCCGGGACTGATGGGATCACTCATAGTGGGAACCTCATTTGCCAAAGGTTTTGCGGCCGGACTCAATATTCCATTAATAGATGTCAATCATCTGCAGGCTCATGTGATGGCTCATTTCATTACAGAGCCGGATGCAGAATCTCATATACCAGAGTTTCCGTTTCTGTGCCTTTTGGTATCAGGCGGCAACTCGCAGATAGTCAGAGTGAATGCCTATAACGATATGCAGATTCTTGGTCAGACCATTGATGATGCTGCCGGAGAGGCCTTTGACAAATGTGCCAAAGTGATGAATCTGCCATATCCTGGAGGACCAGTGATAGACAAACTTGCCAAAGAGGGTAATCCAGATGCATTTAAGTTTGCCCTTCCTAATGTTCCAGGTCTCGATTATAGTTTTAGTGGTTTGAAAACATCGTTTCTTTATACCTTGAGAGATGCTAAACTGAAAGATCCGGATTTCGTAGAGCACAACAAATGTGATCTTTGTGCATCTCTTCAGCATACTATAATTAAGATACTTATGCATAAACTCGACAAAGCAGTCCGTCAGACGGGAATCAAGAGACTCGCTGTGGCTGGCGGTGTTTCAGCCAACTCCGGACTTAGGAACGCCTTCGTAGAGTACGGAGCCAAGCATAATATCGAGATATTTATTCCAAAATTCTCATACACAACGGATAACGCAGCTATGGTGGCCGTAGTTGGCTATTTCAAATATCAAGATAAAGATTTCTGTGATATCTCGCTGCCTCCATTTGCAAGAGTAAAGATTGATTGATATGATAAAAGAGTATTGGAATAAAATCGACCAGCGTTACCAAGGAATAGTGCTTTTTGTGATATTCCTTTTTGCGTCAAATTATTTTTGGGAGTTTGCCGTTGATGGCGACAAAGATCCTGATGCAATAGTGACGCTTTTCGGTTGCGATATCTCTTATTATATCAATTTTGTCATATCCTGGTTTGCCAATGTGACACATAACGTGTTGAATACTTTGGGTATCGGTACGCAATTGGTCAATAACCAAAACTGTTTCCCAAACAGACATGTGTGCTCAATAATCTGTGGCTGTTCGGGAGTGAAACAAGCATTCATCATGGTGGTCATAATACTTTGTTCAAGAGGGGCGATCCTGCATAAACTGTGGTATTGCGTTCTCGCCGTGATGGTATTGGCTTGTTTTAACGTATTCAGGTTGTCATTCTTGACATATATCGTCAGAGATCACATGGAGTGGTTCGAAATATTGCACGACCATGTTCTGAAGTACGCTTTTTATTTCACCATTTTTCTTCTGTGGCTATTCTGGGACGAATTTCTTCGTATCAAGCTTAGCAAAAAAGAATCCTGATTTCCTTTTTAGTTTCCCACCTTAATGTCGCGGATCATCAACTGAGTAGTGGTGGTTCCGTTGAATGTGTTCTCGTCAAGAGTAAAGACGATGTCAAGAGGATTGAAAGCCTTAAGATCCTGGCAGAAAGAGGCCATTCGGAAGGCTATTCCATTCATGACATTCTCAGAAGAGTCGTCAGTAAGCTCGAGTTTGAGATGCTCATTGTCGCGACCGACCACCTTGCTGCTGCCATTGTAGTCAAATACGCGGCGAGTGCAGAAGATTGGTTTTGGATTACCTGGGCCGAAAGGTTCGAATTGCTTGAGGATACGTATGAATTTAGGAGTGATTTCAGAGAATTTGAGTTCAGAGTCAATCTCAATCTGAGGCAAAAGTTGTTCCTCCTCTATATGCTCAGTCACATAAGCCTCAAAACGGCGAATGAACTCTTCGAGATTTTCCTCCTTGAGCGAAAGGCCGGCTGCGTAGATATGGCCGCCAAAATTCTCCAGCAAATCGCGGCAAGAGTCAATTGCCTTGTAGAGGTCGAATCCGTGTACGGAGCGGGCAGAACCACTAATCAAATCATTAGCCTTAGTGAGGACGATAGTAGGTTTGTAGTATTTCTCTGTGAGACGAGATGCAACTATACCGACTATTCCCTTATGCCAACTCTCATTGTAAACAACGATTGTTTTGCGCTTATCAATGTCGCCGATTTTCTGAAGGATTTCCTCTGCCTCAGCGGTGGTATTCTTGTCGATGTCGCGGCGCTCATCGTTGTAACTATTGATATTCTCGCTAATCTGGTGTGCTTGAGAATCATCGTTAGAGACAAGAAGCTCAACCACCTCGCGGCCAGATTTCATACGGCCGGAAGCATTGATTCGAGGTCCGATTTTAAAGACAATGTCATTCATTGTGATCTCAACCGGGTGTGAAGGCTTATGGTCTATGCAAGTGTCGATGATAGCCTTGAGACCTTTTGAAGGGTGTTCGTTGAGACGCTTGATGCCGTAATGAGCAAGAATTCGGTTCTCGCCGGTGATCGGTACGATATCAGAAGCGATGCTGACAGCCACGAAATCAAGAAGTTGTTCAAGATGGACAAAGTCAATCTTGTTGCTGATGGCGAAAGCCTGCATCAGTTTGAATCCAACGCCGCAGCCAGAGAGATCCTTGTAAGGGTAAGTGTCGTCAGAACGCTTGGAGTCAAGAACAGCGACAGCATCTGGGAGAGTGTCGTCGGTAGTGTGATGGTCGCAAATGATGACATCAATGCCGAAGCTCTTGGCGTACTCGACCTTTTCTATAGCCTTGATGCCGCAGTCGAGAGTAATGACAAGTTTTACATCGTTAGCCTTGGCATAATCGATGCCCTCCTTAGAGAGACCATAGCCCTCCTTGTAACGGTCTGGAATGTAGTAATCCAGTTGAGAAGGGAGAGCATAATTCTGTAAAAATTTGTAGACGAGAGCTACTGCAGTAGTGCCGTCCACGTCATAATCGCCGTAAATAAGGATGTTTTCCTTGTGTTTCAGAGCGTGATTAAGTCGGTTGACCGCCTTGTCCATGTCCTTGATAAGAAAAGGATCATGGATTTGGCTCAGCTCAGGGCGAAAGAACGCCTTAGCCTCTTCAAAAGAGCCTATGCCTCGTTGTACCAGCAGTTTAGCCAGCACAGAAGAGACACCAATAGAGTTGGAGATATTCTTTTGCTTAATCTCCTCCTCTGGCGTTAACTGTTTGAAAATCCATTGGTTTTGCATCTATGTAGTTTTTTTTATTATCGAAATAAGTCGTCCACGTCACAGAACCTAATACCGCACATTATTTTTAACTTGCAAAAATACAAAAATATTTTGAATAAATATACTTTTTTCTTGGTTTTTTTTCACTAACTTTGCACCCGTAAAAATTGGAACAGTCATGTACGATAAAAATGACCTCAAAGAGGCCCTTGAAACGATAAGAAAAGGAGGTGTAATCCTCTATCCAACAGATACAGTATGGGGATTGGGTTGTGATGCCACCAATGCAGAGGCTGTGGCAAAAGTCTATGCAATAAAACGCAGGGAAGAGTCAAAATCCATGATATTGCTGGTTGACCATATAGGCAGAGTTACAAGTTTTGTTGATACATTTCCGGATATAGCATACGATTTGCTTGAAGTGGCGGAAAGACCTACGACGGTGATTTATGACAAAGCAAAAAACCTTCCAAAAAATGTGATTTCTTCCGATGAATCCGTTGCTTTTCGCATCACAAATGAAGAATTCTCGAATGCATTATGCAGGGCGGCCCATGTTCCAATAGTATCGACCTCGGCAAATATCAGTGGTGAGCCAACGCCTAAGAATTTTGCGGAGATTTCGGATGAAGTCAAGAAATCGGTAGATTATATTGTGAAGTTCAGACAAGATGATTTGAGTAAAGCCGAGCCATCATCAATCATAAAACTTGGAGCATCAGGTCAGGTGAAAATTATCCGATGAAATGGATAAAAAACAGTTGTTGAAATATGTTTTGCTTGATGTCGTAGCCTCACTTTTGGTGTGGTTCGCTTTCTATATATACCGCAGACTGACAAATGATTTTGTTCTGGCTGATGGAAAAGAACTGTCGTATATAGTGCCGTCGTACAGTCTCGGCGTATCAGCAGTGGCGTTTCCTATTGTGGCCTTGATATGTCATTATCTGTCTGGAGCATACATAACTACTGCTCCAAGACTCAGACTGACAGAGTTGGGGGCTACTATAGTTTCGACATTCATGACATCGATAGTGATATATTTCGCAATGCTTGTGGATGATGATGTCGTGAGCTATAGATTCTATTATCAAGCATTTATAATATTGTGGGGATTGTTCTTTGTGATAACATACACCTTCAGAGCGGTACAGACATGGAGAGCGTTGGGTTTTGTGTCACTTGAAGATATTGATATAAGCCACAAAGAGTATCTGGTGCCAATGCCAGCATGGCAGCAGGCTGTTAAGCGGGCGTTTGACGTTTTGTCTTCGGCATTTGCCCTTGTGGTGTTGTCTCCGCTTTTTGTCTATCTCGCAATCAGGATAAAGATTGATTCCAAGGGACCTGTATTCTTTAAACAAAAAAGAATAGGACGCAATGGAAAACCATTCAATATCCTGAAGTTCAGGACAATGATTGTAGATGCCGAGACATCGGAGCCAATGCTGACGAAAGTTGATGACCCGAGAATTACGAAATTCGGCGGTATGCTTAGAAAATACAGACTTGATGAGTTGCCACAGTTCGCAAATGTCTTGAAAGGAGAAATGTCGATTGTCGGGCCAAGGCCAGAGCGACAGTATTTCATTGAGCAGATAGAAAAAGTCGCACCCCGTTACAGCGAACTGTACAGAGTGCGACCTGGTTTATTCTCATGGGGTCCAATCAAAGTCGGTTACAGCGACTCAATAGAGAAGATGGTGTGCCGATTGAATTATGACCTTGATTATTTGAACAATATGTCATTGTCGACTGACATAAAGATATTGATTCTGAGTGTCAGCATCATTATTTTGGGCAAAGGGCAATAGCCAGAGCCTCCTGCATATTACGGACGAAGTGGAATTTCACGCCTTCGAGATACTTCTCGTTGATATCGTCCACATCCTTGCGGTTTTCCTCGCAGAGGATTATTTCCTTTATTCCAGCACGTTTAGCAGCCAAAACCTTTTCCTTTATTCCGCCGACAGGGAGAAGTTTGCCGCGGAGAGTAATCTCACCGCTCATGGCAATGTGATTCTTGACCTTACGTCCGGTAAGAGTCGAGACCATAGCCGTCAGGATTGTGATGCCTGCCGAAGGACCATCTTTAGGTGTGGCTCCTTCAGGGACATGGAGGTGAATGCCGTGCTCGTCAAGTACCGACTGCTCGATGCCTAATTCATCCGCATGCGCCTTAATGTATTCGAGTGCCAACTGGGCAGATTCCTTCATTACATCGCCGAGGTTTCCGGTGAGTGAGAGTTTTGCATCCTTAGAACGGTTGAGTGCGGTCTCGATGAAAAGAATCTCTCCGTCGACCTGAGTCCATGCCAGTCCGGTGACCACTCCGGTATAGCCGGCGATGTCGTATTCATCGTGGTCGATATGCGAAACGCCGAGGAACTCCTTAAGGTCGGATTTCTTGACCGTGATAGGCGTGTCAGGATGGTCGACGAGAGACTTGGCCGCCTTACGCATCAGTTTTGCGATCTGCTTGTCCAAAGCGCGGACGCCAGACTCGCGGGTGTAGTTGTCGATGATGGAGCGAAGGGCGTCCTTGTCAATTTTCAGAGACTTCTTGTCGATGCCGTGTTTCTCGAGTTGCTGAGGAATGATGTGCTTAGAAGCAATATGAACCTTTTCGTCAGGCACATAGCCACTGATCTCAATGAGTTCCATGCGGTCGAGAAGCGGGCGGGGAACATTATTGATGTCGTTAGCCGTAGCGATGAAGAGAACGTTCGAAAGGTCGAAGTCCGTATCAATATAATTGTCGTGGAAAGTAGAGTTCTGCTCAGGGTCGAGCACCTCAAGGAGAGCCGAAGAAGGATCCCCGTGGATGTCCTTAGAGAGCTTGTCCACCTCATCGAGCACAAAAACAGGGTTCGACGAGCCACATTTAATAATATTGGCGATTATTCTGCCAGGCATAGCGCCGATGTAAGTCTTGCGGTGACCGCGAATCTCAGCCTCATCGTGAACTCCGCCGAGAGACATACGCGCGTATTTGCGGCCAAGCGCCTCAGCAATTGATTTGCCGAGGGAAGTCTTGCCGACACCTGGAGGGCCGTAGAGACAGAGGATAGGGCTTTTGAGGTTGCCTTTCAGTTTGAGGACTGCCAGATATTCGAGCACGCGTTCCTTGACCTTTTCCATGCCATAGTGGTTGCGGTTGAGGATACGCTCGGCGCGGTCGAGGTTGAGGCGGTCGATAGAGAATTCATTCCAAGGAATATCAAGGAGAGTCTTGAGGAACGCATATTGCACCTGATAATCAGGTGAAGAAGGATTCATGTGCTGCAGTTTGGCGAATTCCTTGTCGAAATATTCGCCGGTAAACTGATTCCAGTTTTTAGTGTGCGCACGGTTCATAATCTCCTCAAAGTCAGGATTTGCCATTCCTGCATCCTCTGGGGAATGCTCGCTGATCTCATTCTGGAGCTTGCGGATAGACTCGCGGATGACGAAATCGCGCTGATTGCGGTCCATGTCGTTGCGGACCTCATTGCGGACCTTGTCGAGTATTGCCTTCTGCTCCTCCTTCTGACGGATTATCATGAAAAGCTGTTTGAGGCGCTCGTGGACAGAGCCCATAAAGAGGAATTGACATTTGACGCTGAAATCGTGTCTGATGTTGCAACTCATGATGTTGATGAGCATGACTGGGTCCTTGATTTCGTTTATTGCGATGCCCTGAAGCATCTCGTTGTCGCCATTTTCCTTGTTGATGTCGATGAAACGCTTTTTAGCGTCCCAGGCGAGAACCGAAAGTTCGTTGTAAGAGTCGCTTGACTTGTCAACAACCTCATCGTCAAGAAGTTCCACCTTAGCCTTGAGGTAAGGAAGAACGCAGGCCTGCTCGACGATTTTCGCACGGCATTTGCCTTGGATGATGGCTGCCATGGTGTTGTCGTTGAGCTTGATGATTTTGATTACCTCGGCGATGCATCCCACTTGTACGATGTCGTCGAAATAAGGGTCGTCGATTTCAGCATGCATCTGCGGGCAGACCAGTATTTCCTGATGGTTCTGCACAGCGTCATTGATGAGTTTCATGGATTTAGGTCTGCCAATTACAAAAGGCAAAACCACACCAGGCAGAGTGAAAAGTTGTCTGCTGGTGAGGACCGGAAGAACGTCGCCGTTGATGGCGCGGAGAGTGGCATTGCCCTGAGCACCAATAATCTGGATAGTCTCCTCGTTAACCTCTAATGATTTGTCGTCTTTCATTTATATGTATTTTATGTGTTTTATTCGCTTTTACTGCCATATTTCTGCCAAAAATGCATGGATTGACGCACTGGCATGACTTTTTCTGCCATAATGGCACTAATGACATCTATTTTTGTCTGGAAGAAGGGAAAAATCCCAGTCCCTAGTAGTAACATGCAACTTTCGTGCCAACTTAGAGTGGTGGCATGTTTTTTGTGGTATTATTTATGATTTATTTATGATGAAAAGACGGAAAAATACAGTTAATTTTGGTTGAAAAAATGGGGCTTTGTAAGTGTCTGATTATCAATCCATGGTTCGATGGAGGCTCGGATGGGCAATGGATGGGGGATTTGTGGGGTTTTAGAGGCGTTTTCGGGGAGGGTTTTTGAGGGTTGGAAGAGAGTTTGACGGAGTGCGATTTTCCGATGAAACCGTGGATTTTTGAAGATTTCGAGGGTAGGGTAGGGGAGTGCGATTTGAGTGGCTTTTGAGGGGCAGAAGACGGTTTTGGAGAGAGTGTTGAAAAAAACTCAAATTGAATTGGAATTTTTTGGAAAAAAATCTGTATCTTTGCGGCGTATAATATTTTGCTGACATTTATGGTCTCTCTTATTCTATCGATTGTGCTGCTTGTGGCCGGGTATTTTGTGTACAGCCGCGTGGCAGAGCGCGTGTTCGGGGCGGATCCCGAGAAAAAGACTCCTTGCCAGGTGAAAGAAGATGGCGTGGATTATGTGCGGATGCCTTGGTACAAGGTTTTTCTGATACAGTTTCTGAATATTGCCGGGCTCGGGCCGATTTTCGGTGCGATAATGGGTGCGATGTTTGGTCCGGCGTCCTTTTTGTGGATAGTTTTCGGTGCTATTTTCGGGGGAGCGGTGCATGACTATATGTCGGGAATGATGTCCGTCAGGATGAACGGCGCCTCTTTGCCCGAGGTCGACGGGTCGCAACTCGGTGCGGGCGTGAAGCATGTGCTGAGGATAGTGTCCGTTTTTCTGCTGCTGATGGTTACAGCCGTGTTTGTGAGCGGGCCTGCGGACCTGCTGCACGGGATGGTGCCGGGGCTCGGAAAAGAGTGGTGGGTGGCGATTATTTTCGTCTATTACATGCTTGCGACCCTGCTGCCGATTGACAAGGTGATTGGAAGGATTTATCCCGTTTTCGGTTTCTTGCTGATATTCATGGCGTTGGGAATTATGGGCGTGATGCTTTGGACCTGGGCTCCTGTGGCGGAAGTCACTGAGGGACTGGCCAGCAGACATCCCCAGGGGTATCCGATTTTCCCGATGATGTTTGTTTCCATCGCTTGCGGTGCTGTCTCGGGTTTCCATGCCACCCAGACCCCTATGATGGCCAGGTGCGTGGTGAATGAAAAGTACTGCAGGCCATGTTTTTACGGAGCGATGATTGCTGAGGGCATAGTTGCCTTGATATGGGCTGCCGCGGCTTCGTCGTTCTGGGGTTCGACGGATGGTTTGAACGAGTTTGTCGCTTCAGCGCCGAAAGGGGCCAATCCGGCGGCTCAGGCGGTCAGTGTGATTTGCAACACATGGCTTGGCAGAGTGGGAGGCATACTGGCGGTGCTCGGAGTGGTTGTGGCGCCGATTACGACGGGTGATACAGCGCTTCGGTCGGCGAGACTGACCTTGGTTGACATAATTGGTTTTGACCAGCAGAAGATTTGGAAGAGACTTGCTGTGGCGGTGCCATTGTTTGTGATAACATACGTCTTGCTGCAGATTGATTTCCAGATACTTTGGCGTTATTTCGCATGGTCCAACCAGACACTGGCGGCAGTGACCCTCTGGGCAGTGACTGTTTATCTGGCGAAAAATAGAAGATTCTATTGGCTGACATTGATTCCTGCCATGTTTATGACTTCAGTGTCAGTGGCTTATCTGCTTTATGCTCCGGAATGCAAGATAATGCTTCCTTATGAATTGAGCTGTTGCGTTTCGTTTGGCGCAGTGGCAGTGCTGACAGTGATTTTTTTTGTTTTCATGCCTAAATGGCGAAAAGTTGAAAAATAATATCTGACGATTATGCAGTTGAACTATGACTCAGTGGTAGAGATGGTTGAGAAAACCAACCGGTCGCTTTTCGTGACCGGCAAGGCCGGCACGGGCAAAACCACACTGCTGAGGAGGATAGTTCAGAACGAGTTCAAGAAAGCCGTGGTCGTTGCTCCGACCGGTGTGGCGGCGATTAATGCCGAAGGAATGACAATACACTCCTTCTTCCAGTTGCCAATAGATCCGGTGCTTCCTACGGCGGAGTCATACAGATCGCTGATAGCCAGCCAGAAAATTCGTTCCAGAAAAAGAAGCCTTTTCAAAGAGATAGAGTTGCTGATTATCGATGAAGTGTCGATGGTCAGGGCGGATTTGCTTGATGAGATAGATGCAGTGCTGAGACACTACAGACACAGACACGATGTCCCATTCGGCGGAGTGCAAGTGGTGTTTTTCGGAGACCTGTACCAGTTGCCTCCGGTGGTGACAGAGACAGAGATGAGGATAATGGGGCAGTACTACAACTCGCTGTATTTCTTCAATGCCCATGTAATTCAGGAAGTTAGGCCTGTGATGGTTGAGCTGGACACCATTTTCAGACAAAAAGACAAACGATTCATAGAACTCCTGGCCCAGATAAGGAACAACAGCCTCACGCCAGAGATGTTCGAGTTGATAAAAAGTCGCCTCGACACCAACTATAATTACGATGAAATGGGCGATTCTGTCGTTTTGACCACCCATAATGCCAAGGCGGATGCTGTGAATCAGGAACAACTGTCCAAACTCAAGACAAAGATTCGCAAATTCAAAGCAAAAATAGAAGACGAATTCCCTGAGAAATCCTATCCGACCGACGAAGAACTCGAACTTGCAGTAGGAGCCAGAGTCATGTTTGTGATGAACGACAAACAGCCAGAGAAGAGATTTTACAACGGAATGATCGGTGAAATCGAAGAAATCGGTCAGGACGGCGTGCTAGTGCGGGCGATGGATTCCGGTGATAAGATAGAAGTCGGTCAAGAGACTTGGGAGAACAGAGTCTATGACATCAATAAAGAAACCAACGAGATAGTAGAGAAAACTATTGGAAAATTCCATCAGTTGCCTTTGCGGCTGGCCTGGGCGATAACCATACACAAAAGCCAGGGACTCACATTTGACAAGGTGATGATTGATGCCGCCTCGGC
>JAZUKZ010000008.1:0-19680 GCA_045643545.1 Candidatus Aphodosoma sp.
AAAGCATTCCCTTTCTCTCAAAAACAACGCTTTTTAGGACTCAAAAGCCACTAAAAAACGCTGTAATTAGTCGGATTTTATCGTCATGACGCCGCAAAACGTCATTTTTTCATCACCACAGAAGCACCAAACGGAATTTCAATCGGAAGTTGTATCTCGGTGAGATAATCATCTGTATTATCTTTATTCCAAGCACCGTCAAAATAAGAAAAACGAGGAAGACCAACAATCTGAATATTGTGCTGGTGAGCATAGTCTATAAGAGCGGTCATTGACTCAGAGAAAAATGAGTAATCGCCTTTATGATAATAACAGAGCGCGCGTATGGCTGGCAATTCATAGAAACGAAGGATTGAGGTATCATCGTGCATTTCGCCAACAGCCTCGCAATACTCGACATCATGCATCGAACCCTCACGATATTCGCCATGTTCTACTGAGAAACTGTACTGTGGTTCAGGGCATGTGCAACCGACTCGCATCATTTCAGGACCAATGACATTATAACATAGAGGTCCAAGTTTTGAATAGTCCTTTAAAACACGGCAGCAACTCGCCACAATACGAGATGGAATCTCTTTGATTTCAAACTGTCTCATCTTGGTTTGCGTGAGGACCCTTTTTTTAAGAGCCTGAAGTTCCGCAAGACGTATTCTCATACGCTTGATTTCCGTTTGACAGTCTAAAATCTTTTGAGAGACAAGAGCAGTGTCAGGACAGTCATCTCCCGAATCAAAAAGTTCCGCAATCTCGTCAAGCGACAAACCAATACGCTTTAGATGCAGTATCCGGTTAAGGCGCTGTGCCTGTGCAAGCGTATAATAACGATATCCTGACCATTCATCAACGCAGTCAGGGCTGAGAAGTTTCAACTTCTCATAATGACGAAGGGTTTTCACCGTAACCCCGCAAAGTGAAGCAAATTCACCTATAGACAACTTATTTTTCATAGTGCAAAGTTAATGCATGCCCTAGGGTACGAGTCAAAGAAAACCACAACTATTTTATATAAAAATCAAAAAAACCGAAGAATCGCCGTGTTATCAGGCAGTTAGCCAATTCCAGAATAAAGCATCAAATCAATACAGCTTCACCCACTGCCAACTGTTCTGCTGATTGTCAATGAAGCGTATTAGGTCTTCTCGCTTGATAATCAGCGATGCCGTATTTATGCATGGATGGAAGGAAACTCGCTCCGCTTTCTGCAATGTTTCGTCAATAAAAACTATCACATGATGCTCCGCATCGTTTATAAGTCCGAATGGCGTTACTGAACCTGGCTTCACTCCAAGATATTTCATCATTCTCTCCGGCGAAGCAAACGACAGTTTCCCCTGATGCAATTCTTTCTCGATGTTGTGAATATCCATATCAGCATCGCAATCCAGCAGCACTAAATAATGCTGATTGCCTTTATGATTCCTGAAAAACAGGTTTTTACAATGTTTCGCATCATGTCCCGCCCAGTATTTTTTCGCTATTTCAATAGTTGGTGCCTCTGGGTGTTCCAAATACTCAAATTCTATCCCGAGCTCATTCAAAAGCTCATACAATCTTGGATCTCCGTTCATTTTCTTATCATTTTTGCTTGAATCTATACGACACAAGCAGGTTAAAACTCGTTCTGTGATTGCCCTTTATCTTGTCGTTTCCCGAACCGATCGATTCTTTTCCCTCATAAACTGTCTGTCCGACTTTGACTTGAAGGCCTAATCCGCACTTGGCGGCATACTTATAAATAAAGTACCATCTCAATGCCTTGCCATAAAGCACTGGCGAATATGAGGATTCTGATATATTTGCCTCATACAGATAGATTCTGTTGTTCCAGTTTTGAGCATCAAACAGCACCAGACGCGCCCTGAAAAGCATCCCCACTCTTTCCAATCTATAGTCTAAATCCTGAAAAAGCGCAGTTCCAAAGGTTGTTTTGCTCCATTCACCATTCCAATTTCTTGTAGCATTGGCAGTTACGCCGCTCTGAAGTTCAAATCCATACTGGAGTCTGGCACGATAAGCAGCACTCAATTGAAAGGTCTGTTCATCAACCGCTTTTTCAAATTGCTGACCATCAATCTCTTTCGCACATTGATATTGCTTAAATTTAAAATTTACGCTCAGAAAATGATTTTCCTTGAATGTCGCTGTATACTGCACCCTCAAATCATGCCTGAATGGTTTGTCTTGCAATTTGTTTTTTAACCTGACATCCCTATACCCGCCGGCAAAAATCTCCGCACACATATTATAATATATAGGGATCCTCAATCCGATGCTCGCACCATGTTCTCCGGTCACATCGCTCGCAGTTGAGTAGGTTTTTGCCCAATAGGAATGATACTTAGCATTTATATATCTGTGGTTCAGCACTATAGTCCAATCGTCTTTTGGCCGGATTGTCAAGGTGTTTGTCGTCGCCACTCCTTTATCTTGAGCCACCGCGGTCTCCCCGCTGAATTTGAACCAATATTTTTTAAATAAATAGTCCAATGAAGCTGCCCATTGTCTATCTCCCTGGAAACCATTATCATAACTAGCCACTGCAGGCACCGAGAAGAATCCGCCATAAGTCGTCGCTCCTACCGAGAACCATTCTCCAGCATATTGGATACGACCACCTATAGTATTGAGCATCACCGTGTTATCTTTATGTTGTTCTAACAAGGTTCTGTGGTATCCTGTAGTCACTATGGTCTTCCAATTTCCTTTGGATGTGTCGGCATCAAGAAGGGAGCATCCATAAATCAAATCTATTGTCAATCTTTCTACTGGCTTGATTTTCAACGCTGCACCAGTCATTATCTCATATTCTTGGGTACCGCCGTAAGCTCTGATTTCATCTTGATTGAGGCCGGTTTTCATCTGTGAGAACTGGCTTCCGTATTTTCTGTCGCCAAAAATCAAGCCGTTTCCAAAGGCCACTTTCATCGATCCTCCCACTATCCTCTCAACGACTTTCAACTTATCTATCTGAACATAAGCCCTATAGAGGTCAAATCCTCTCTTTTTCCATGGTTCGCCGGGATCGGTCTCTAATGTGACTCCGGCTTTGAACACATCGCCGGCATCTATCTTATACTTAACGAGTTGTTTGAATGGCTGGCCTAAATATTTGCCATTATCAAACCCTGCTTTTCTTTCTGCCTCGAAATCGCTCCTTGCCACAAGATAATGACTTGTATACTTAAACGCCTCTTTCCAAGGTTTTTGCACGCTTTCGTCATCTATTTTCAACAGATATGGCAATATATCCAACAATTTGTAATTCAGGTTGTTGACCAATTTCAACTCACCAAGCGACCTTATCGGGCCATACCTATAGGCATAAAACAAAAGTTCTTCGACAACCTCGTCTGGCAGTATTTTCAATTCATCCAACTGCTGTTTTGTGGCTTTGTTCCAATCTATTGGGTTCTCGAAAGCACTTCTCAGCACATTCTCTAACTCTTCATTATCAATATCTTGCCCTTCTCCGTCGGTATCAAGATAAAAGAGCACTAAATCATAGAATTGCTCGAATTCTACTTTTCGGCTTGATACCGCGAGTGCCGAACCTGCTTCTGCTGGTTCAGCACTCTCTGTTTCATTCTTTTTTTGACCTCTGGCTGCAACCGAAATCAGCACCAATGATGCCAATAGCACTATTTTCAGCCAGTTAACTCGCATTATTTATTTTCCAAAGCCCATTCAGTCACTTTGTCATAAATATTCTTCATTGCTACGTCAGGTCGCATTGCCTCTTCATCCGGCATGCCTTCTGGAGTAACTTCCAGTATGTGCTTGACTCCGGATCTTGCCAATGTGTCTCGGTCTGCCACTTTTCCGCCGATTGCGAGAAGATTTATCTTGACAGCCAGGGTTCTGCGCGCGATCCCTTTGAGCACCTTACCCATAAGTGACTGTGAATCAATCCTTCCCTCACCGGTAATAACCCAGTCGGCATTCTCGATCTCTGTGTTGAAGTTGATCAAATCCAAAACGCAGTCTATTCCTGACGAGAGTTTGCAGCCGAGCAATGTCTGGAAAATCATTCCCAAACCGCCCGCCGATCCCGAGCCCTGGACGTTCTCAAAATTGGTGAATCCGTTATGTCTCAACATTTGGCAGACATGTCTCAAATTCAGATCAAGTTGCTGAACATCAGAGCCTGATGCGCCTTTCTGAGGACCGAATACGTATGCCGCACCCTTTGGTCCAACCACAGGATTGGTCACATCGCATGCTATGCTGAACTCTACGTCTTTGAATTTCCTTTTGGTGCTTATCATGTCGTAGAACGCCACATCCGACATGCTCTGTCCGGTCAGGCCGTCTGGCAATATCCTTCCGCTTGTGTTATAGAATCTTACGCCCATCGCCTGCATCGCTCCGAGTCCGCCGTCAACAGTCGCTGTTCCGCCGAGGCCGATCAGCATCTTCCTGTAACCGAGGTCATAAGCGGCATTTATCATCATTCCCAAACCATAAGAGGTGGTTTTCATCGGGTTACGCTCGCTCTCTTTCAGCAATGGAAGTCCGAGGGCCGACGCTGTCTCTATTATCGCGCATTTGTTCACCGAACCGATTTTGCACTGTATCGGTCTCATCAACGGGTCTACAACATCTACGGTATGGTACAAACCATCCAGCGAATTGACCAAAACATCCGTCAATCCTTCGCCGCCATCACTCACCGGAAGTTTCACAATCTGGCACTCTGGAAATTGATCTTTAAGTGCAAAACCCACTACCTCAGCCACTTGAGATGCTGGAAGACACCCCTTGAAGGAGTCTATCGCTATAACAATTTTATTCATGTACTTCTATAAATTTAGCCGCTGCAAAGGTACAAAATATTTTTGAAAAGTGAACTATTTTTTCGCAATTATTTTGCCGGTTAACAAAAAATTTCGTACCTTTGCACCCAATATGAGCACTTCGAATAAAATCTTGTTCCAAACTCTCGGTTGCAAACTGAACTTTGCCGAGAGTTCTGCCATCGGCAAGGAGCTTCTCGCTATGGGATACTCTCTCTGCGATGAGAATTCTACGCCTAACATTGTGATTATCAACACTTGCACGGTCACTGATACTGCCGACAAAAAGGGTCGCCAACTGATCCACCGAATGGTCCGCCAATATCCTGACGCTTTCATCGTGGTCACTGGCTGCTACGCCCAACTTAAATCGACCGAAATCGCTGACTTCGAGGGTGTTGACTTGGTCCTTGGCGCCAACGAGAAGGTGAACATCACAGATTTTATCTCGAGAATCGAACAAAAGAACCAGCAGCACGTTTTCGTCACTCCTTCGGCTAAGATACTGAATTTCAAGCCTGAATGCAGCGCTGACGACCGCACCCGCCATTTCCTGAAAGTGCAGGACGGATGCGACTATTTCTGCACTTACTGCACGATTCCTTTCGCCCGCGGACGTAGCCGCAATGCGTCAATCGCTGATACTCTGGCCGTTGCACAAAAAGCAATCGCCGAAGGGGCCAAGGAAATCGTACTTACGGGCGTGAACACTGGCGATTTCGGCAGAAGCACGAATGAGTCGTTCTTCGACCTTGTCAAGGCACTCGACAGCATCGATGCCGAGGTGCGTTATCGCATCTCAAGCATTGAACCGAATCTGCTGACCGACGAAATTATCGCTTATGTGGCTGAATCCAAGCATTTTGCACCGCATTTCCATATTCCTCTCCAAAGTGGCAGCGACGAAATTCTCTCTCTGATGCACCGTCGCTACGACACCGCCTTTTTCGCCTCTAAACTTTCCAAAATCAAGGAGTTAATGCCAAATGCTTTCATCGGAGTGGATGTCATGACCGGCACCCGCGGAGAAACGCAGCCACTTTTTGACGAAGGCGTTAAATTTATTGAGTCTCAACCGATTACACAACTGCACGTTTTCACCTACTCCGAACGCGCCCGCACCAAGGCACTGGAAATCAGGCCAATAATTCCTATGCACGAGCGCCGTCTCCGCACAAACATTCTGCAGCAGGTCTCGGACCGCAAACTTCACGATTTCTATGAATCGCAACGGGGCAAAATGGCAACAGTCCTTTGGGAGGACTCTAAAGACAAGTCCATAATGCACGGATTCACAGAGAATTACATCAAACTCTCCCGCCCTTACGACGCCTCCCTCATCAATGTCTTCGAAAATATAAAGATTGATTTTTGACCAATCTCTTGTCCAAATCAAAAATTTTATCTACCTTTGCAAATCAAAAATCTCTAAAAAATACGAATATGGCTAAAGAAACTGAAAATATCGGCTTATTGCACAATGTAATCGCTCAGGGAACCCGAATCATCGGCTCTATCGAAACAAACTCTGACATCCGAATCGACGGCTCGCTCGACGGCGACGTCAAATGCACCGGCAAAGTAGTGGTTGGCCCTCAAGGCGCAATCAAAGGCAACATCGACTGCCAAAGCGCCGACATTTTCGGCAACATCGACGGCAAGGTCATCACCTCCGACATGCTCTCGCTCAAATCTTCAGCGGCAATCATCGGCGAGATCCACACAAAATCTCTCAGCATCGAGCCAGGCGCCTCTTTCAACGGCACTTGCGAAATGCTCTCTCGCCCAGAATAACTTTCACATTCTCCCATCACCACCCGCTTCTCTAAAATTCATCTCCACCACTCCACTCCAACCACCAAAAACTCCCTTTCTCCCCCATCCCCAGCCACCCCACAAAATACAAAATAAAAAAGCGTCCCTCCCCAAGAAGGACGCCTTTTCTTATATTTTCATTTTTCAATACACTAATCTCCAACCATTTACCCCAAAACCACCCTCAAATACCGCCAAAAGCAGCCAAAAAGCAGTCTCCATCGAACCATAAATTGATAATCAGCAAGTTACACACACCAAAAATTCACACCAAAAAAATTCTCTACATGACCCACTCCTTGACCACAAAAATTCCAAAGTGGTCAGGTGGTCAAGTGGTCAGTGGTCACTCAAAACTCACTTTTCCCTCTTAGGATACTTAAATTGGAACTGAATTTCAACCTCATAATGTTTTTCGCCTATTTTCTCGGCTTGTTTCAACACTAATTTATACCTGACTCTCTTCCCCGCCTGCAGCCCCCAGCTTTCCTGAGGATTGGTAATCACCACAATCATACGGCATTTTCCCTCCCAAGCGTCATAAAGTTCGTTGATATCATCACACGTCAGGCACATCTTCTGATTGTCTGGCGACAGTCCCATTATAAAAGTCACAGGATACTCGCCCGACAGATTTTCTCCGCTGATATTCTTGCACTTACCGAGATAATAATCCAACATTTTTGCCTTATCGGTATGAAGCAGGATAGTGCCGTAACTCTCTTTCTGATATTTTACTCCAAATTTAGCCCATCCACACGAAAAGGTTGTATCAATGCTGACGCTGTCATACTCAAGACCTTTCTCATCGAACACAAAATCGGGGAAAGCAAAATAACTCTGCATCGCCTTATCCATCGCGCTGTCCGTAGGCTCACTCTTTAGAACATAAATTTCCTTAATACCCTCACGCAGATTTTCTCTCGCATACCGCAAGCACTCCTGCTCTGTCATGACTTTCGGATTCTTGGCGTACTGATGCGACATCATGTTAATCATTTTGATGTTATGACAGGAGCACAACAACAAAACCACCGACAAATAAACCAATTTCTTCATGCAAATATCTCTAAATACAATAAAAAAGACCTACTTCACAATACCAGCATTCAAAATATCCTGTAGTTTCAAGGTTCCCACTACCCTATCATCATCATCAACAACCGGCAAAGCAGTGATTTTCCTGTCATTCATTATCTGCAAGGCATTGACAGCCATCTCGCAAGGTTTGATTCTCAACGGATTAGCAGTCATGGCCTTCTCTACGCCATCTTTATAGACATCAACGTTTTTCTCAAGCATTCGCCTGAGGTCACCGTCGGTAATAATACCCTTCAAATGATTCTCATCATCCACAACTACCAGTGTTCCAAGGCCTTTGCTGCTCATTTCAACAATAGCATTTCTGATGATTGTCTTTTCTTTGACCACAGCATTTTCGTCACCGCTATGCATGAGATTTTCAACTCTTACCAAAAGCTTTTTACCCAATGCTCCGGCAGGATGATGCAGTCCGAAATCTTCTTTTGTATAGTTCTTAGCCCTCGATGCAACTACCGCCAAGGCGTCACCCAATGCCAAAAGTGCTGTTGTTGAGGATGTTGGAGCCAAATGCATATAACATGCCTCTTCAAACTCAGGAAATATGTAACTGTATTGGCATCCTCTCACGAGCGATGATTTCTGTCTTCCCGAAATGGCAACAGTAGTGCACTTTATTTTGTCCAAAACAGGCAATAACCTCACAACTTCCTCGCTCTCACCGCTATAACTCATCAAAATCACGATATCTTTCTCATCCACCATTCCCAAATCGCCATGCATTGCCTCTCCAGGATGCATGAAGAAGGATGGAGTACCGAGACTGGCGAGCGTAGCCGCTATCTTTGTGGCAATATGCCCAGGCTTGCCCATTCCTGTCACCACGACTTTGCCTTTGCAGTTCAGCACCAGGTCAACTATCTTCTGAAAATCAGCACCCAAGGAGTCTCGCGTTTTCTTAAGAGCCTCAATCTCAGCATCAAAAACACGTCTTGCCTCTTCTACCACATCAAAATTCATAACACATTATATATACGTTGAACTTTTTCAAGCAAATCTCTCATTTTTGCCAAAGGCACCATGTTCGAACCGTCTGACAATGCAGCATCTGGGTCAGGATGTGTCTCTACAAACAAGCCGTCAGCACCTGTCGCGATAGCCGCTTTTGCCAGATACTCAACAAACTGACGGTTTCCCCCAGTACTTGTTCCATTTCCTCCAGGTTTCTGCACGCTATGAGTAGCATCGAAAATCACAGGAACTCCGAAATCTTTCATCACCCTCAAACCGGTCATATCAACCACAAGGGTGTTGTAACCGAATGTAGTACCTCTTTCACAGAGCATTACGTTGTTGTTGCCGTTTTCTCTGACTTTCTCAAGGCAGTTTTTCATATCCCAAGGAGCCAGAAACTGAGCTTTCTTGATATTCACGCACTTACCGGTCTTTGCCGCTGCTACGAGCAAATCGGTCTGGCGGCACAAAAACGCAGGAATCTGTATAATATCACAAACCTCAGCAGCCCTCTCTGCCTGCCATGGCTCATGGATATCAGTGCAGATGGCTACGCCCAATTCTCTCTTCACTTTTTCCAGAATTCTGAGTCCCTCATCAATACCCGGTCCTCTGAAACCTCTGATTGACGTCCTGTTTGCCTTGTCAAATGATGCTTTGAAGGTAAACGGAATTCTCAACTCGTCTGTCAATAGTCTGAGATTGTCTGCCACTTTCATGGTCAACTCCTCAGATTCTATAACGCAAGGTCCTGAAATTAACTGAAACATATTTCTCCAAATTTATGCTGCAAAGTTACAAAAAAAAGAGATGCACCGCAATAAGATGCACCTCTTTTTTTTCAATAATCAAAATTTATAAGAATCTCCCGCAAAAACGAGAGTCTAAAATCAATCCTGATTCAAGTTTACACGCTTGAATGCTGTTGGAGTAGCATTGTTAGACTTGCAATACTGCTCTACAGTCAACTTGTTGTCCTGCTCGAATGCCTGCTCAAGAAGCACATTCTCCTGGAAATACTTGTTCAAGCGACCCATAGCGATTCTCTCAAGAATAGCCTCTGGCTTACCCTCCTCACGTGCTTTCTCCTTACCGATCTCAAGCTCTTTTGCCTTGATATCCTCAGGAACCTCGTCACGATTGAGTGCTACAGGGTTCATTGCAGCAACCTGCATTGCCACGTTACGTGCAACCTGACGCTCTACACTTGCCTCAGCAAATGCAACGATAGTAGCCAACTTGTTGCCTGGGTGGATGTACTCAACGCCATAAGCGCCGTTTACAAACTCATAGTAACCGAGCTCCATCTTCTCACCTGTTACACCAGAACGCTCAGTAATGAGCTCTGCTACAGTGCGGCCGTCAATCTTAGCTGCCAAGAGAGCCTCCATGTTGGCTGGCTTCTCGTTCAATGCAACCTCAAGAATATTCTTTGTCAATGCGATAAAATCAACATTCTTTGCAACGAAGTCTGTCTCACACTTAACAGCAACGATAGCAGCGAAGCCATCTCTTACTGCAGCAAGAACACATCCCTCTGCTGCCTCGCGGTCGCTACGCTTTGCTGCGATAGCCTGACCACGTTTGCGGATAAGCTCAATAGCCTTCTCCATATCGCCGTTTGACTCTGCAAGAGCATTCTTGCAATCCATCATACCGGCACCTGTCATTGTACGGAGCTTTTTAATCTCCTCCATTGTAACTGCCATAAAAACAATCTTTTTAAGTTAGTAATTACTCTGCAGCAGGAGCCTCTGCCTCAGCTTTTGGCTTACGTGCGCCCTTGCGAGCACCTGTACGAGTCACCTTAACCTCTGGCTGCTCTTTGCTCTCATTCTCCTCACGCTCCATCTTGCGCTCTTCAGCACCCGACTTGATAGCCTCTACCATCTCACGAACGATAAGCTCGATTGACTTAGTTGCATCGTCATTTGCTGGAATCAGGTAATCTACACCCTTAGGATCAGAGTTTGTATCTACGATTGCGAATACAGGAATGTTGCAACGTTTTGCCTCAGCAACAGCAATGTGCTCCTTTGTAACGTCAACTACAAAGATAGCTGCAGGCAATTTCTTCAAGTCCTTGATAGAACCAAGGTTCTTCTGCAACTTCTCGCTCTGACGCTGAATCTGGAGTTTCTCGCGCTTTGACAATGCCTCGAATGTACCATCCTCAGTCTTCTTCTGAATCTGGTCCATCTTCTTGATGGCTTTGTGGATAGTCTGGAAGTTTGTCAACATACCGCCTGCCCAACGCTCTGTGATGTATGGCATGCCAGCCTCTGTAGCCAAATCAGCCACAACCTGCTTAGCCTGCTTCTTTGTTGCTACAAACAAAATCTGTCTGCCCGACTTCGCAATGTTCTTCATTGCTACTGTTGCCTCTTCTACCTTGGCAACTGTCTTATGGAGGTCAATGATGTGAATGTCATTCTTCTCCATAGGGAAAATGTATGGAGCCATTGCTGGGTTCCATTTACGCTTCAGGTGACCGAAATGTGCACCAGCGTCCAAAAGAGATTGAAAATCAACCATGTTTCTTTTTCTTTTTGCGGAGACTTACGTCCCCAATTGTTTACTTTCTTATTAACTTGACGTTTAGCCTCAAGCAACCAGACGGTAGTCCCGGTCCGGGAATCCACCCGGTTTAGATACTAAACAAAAATAAATTCCATTAACGTTTAGAGAACTGGAATCTTCTACGTGCCTTAGGCTGACCTGGCTTCTTACGCTCAACCTCACGAGCATCGCGAGTAAGCAAACCTGCTGCCTTCAAAGCTGACTTGTCCTCAGCATTGATCTTCACGAGAGCACGAGCAATAGCAAGACGCAATGCCTCAGCCTGTCCGTTGAAACCACCGCCGCAAAGAGTAACCTTTACATCATACTTACCCTCTACGTTCAATGCCTTCATTGGCTGATTCACTACATACTGCAACAGTGGAGATGGGAAATATGCGGTCATCTCACGGCCATTGATCACCATCTTGCCAGTACCTTCCTCTACATATACACGTGCAACTGCAGTCTTACGTCTTCCGACTGCACCATTTACCAAATAATTATGTTTTGATGTTGCCATATCCAATTTTATTTAATGAGATTCAAATCAATTGCCTTTGGCTGCTGAGCCTCATGTGGATGCTCTGCGCCTGCATATACGTGAAGATTGTCAATCAACTGACCTGCCAAATGATTCTTTGGAAGCATTCCCTTAACCACCTTCTTGATGAAACGCTCTGGGTCCTTCTTCATCAAAATGGCTGGTGTTGCCTCACGCTGTCCACCAGGATAGCCTGTGTATGAATAATACACGCGATCATTCCACTTGTTGCCAGTCATCTTTACTTTCTCAGCATTGATGATAATCACATTGTCACCACAATCACAGTTTGGTGTGAAACTTGGTTTGTACTTGCCGCGAAGAAGCTTCGCAACTTTCGATGCCATACGGCCAAGAACCATATCAGTTGCGTCAACTACAACCCACTCTTTCTGAGCTGTCTCTTTGTTGGCCGAAATGGTTTTGAAACTTAATGTATCCATTTTTTCTCTTTACAATTAAACAAATAGAAATTTTCTTCATGCTGTTCATCAATGCTCAACCGTAGGCTAATCCGTTTCACATCAACTACTTGCACAAAAATTGTCCCCCTTTCGGGGTTAGGATAATAATCGGACTGCAAAGGTATGAATTATTTTTCTATCCACCAAAGCTTTTTACGCTTTTTTTCATAAATATTTTTTCATCCTCAAAACAATCTTTTTTACCACCTACACATTATATATTATATATACGCCAGTCCAGCAGTCACGACAAAAAAAGAGAGCCCGCCCATTCAAACAAGCTCTCTTCAAGTGATCCATGCGGGATTCAAACCCACAACCTTCACATCCGTAGTGTGACGCTCTATTCAGTTGAGCTAATGGACCAGCATTACTCCTTTCGGAATTGCGACTGCAAAGGTACAACTTTTTCCAATACCCACCAAACAATTTCCCAATTATTTTCAAATTATTTTCAGAAACACTAAACACCTGTATTCCACCACTTTTCAACAATACAGTCAGTCACACACAACATTTTTCATATCAAAAGTGTCAGCCACACACATAAAAAAGGCAGTTCCCCGACAAAAAAATCTCATTCTACATACAAAAACACATCAAAACAAAAAAAACTTTTCATAATATCACAAAATCCAAAATTTATTCGTACCTTTGCACTCGCAATTATTTTTTGTTATTTATCCATGATAAAGTCGAAAAAACATATTAAAGGACTGATGGCAATGGCATTGCTGCTGCTATTCGTTGTTTATTATGGAGACTCCGCTTTATTTTATCACACACATATCATCAATGGAGTGACGATTGTTCATTCGCACATGCACAACGAACACCATCACGACAGTTCCGATGGCGAGCACTCCGAATCACAAATCACCCTGATTTCGTGTCTGAATTCTCAATTGCAGACCACAGAAGCATGTCTCAACAATGGGATTGAAGCCTACTTTCACATCATTGGCAAAATTGGACAAAAAACTTCTGACGCAATTGTCAAGGCGGACATTCAGAATCATTCAAACAGAGCTCCCCCATTTTTCGGTTGACTAATTACAACAGGAATTTAGCAAAAAATATTTTCAACCGAAACAAACTCAAAGTATGAATATCAAACTATTGAGCAAGTCATTGCCATATGTGGCAGTGTGCTTGTTTATGACGGCGTGTTCTGACACTCCAAACGAAAAAAGCAAAGACTCAGATTTAAGTCATTATATTATCCTTGACACTATCAGGGAATCTCCTTTTGAATTAACTTTTGCAACTGCTGGCACCATCAGAGCAGAAGCAGGGAAATTGGCAGAAATTGCAATGCCTATGGACGGCAGGATTGCCAAAACATTCGTTTCACTTGGCAACAATGTATCAAAAGGGACACCATTGTTTTCGATCTCCTCACCCAATTTTGCAGAACTATGCAAGCAATATTTCCAGGCAGAAGCAAATTGCACTCTCCAAGAGAAAGAATATTCAAGAAAACTGAAACTGCACTCTGATGGAGTTGTTTCAAAAAAGGAACTTGACGAGACAGAGACCAATTTAGAATTGGCAAGAAAGGAATATTCACAATGGCAATCCACAATGGATGTCTTTGGCATTGACAGGAAAAGTCTCAAATCAGATGGAGCAATGGTCATTTGCTCTTCCATAAACGGAGAAGTAGTCCGTCTTGAAGCAAACATTGGGCAATACATAAAATCCGACAGTCCCGCCCCTATAACAATCGCAAACCTCGAATCAGTTTGGGTGACGGCTCAACTCAAAGAATATTACATAAATCGCATACACGAAAATGACTCCGTTGAAGTATTGATTAATTCCGACGACAATTATCACATTGCCGGCAACGTTGTCTATATTGGCAAGATTCTCAACCCAGACTCTCGTTCCGCAGAAGTCATTGTTAAATGCAGTAACGCCGACAAACGTCTGAGACCCGGCATGTTCGCCCATGTACACTTTACCGCAAAAGGACAAACAGCAATTCAGATACCAGCCACAGCCATAATACAAGGAGAAGATGCTCCATTCGTCTATATAACCTCCGACAATGGCAAGAATTACGAAAAGAGGCCAGTCGTTGTTGAAAACGCAGACAGCGGAATGATGCATGTAATCTCAGGATTAAAAACAGGTGAGATATACGTCGCAAAAGGAAGTCTCTACTTAAAATAAACCATTCCATGAAAAAAATAATAGAAAAACTTATCAACAAACGATGGTTGATTGTGGCAATATTCGCCATCGTGGCCTTGACTGGCATTTATTCATGGCAGCAATTGGCTCTTGATGCATACCCCGACATTGCCGACGTCACAGTGCAAGTCGTCACACAAGTCCCAGGACTAGCAGCAGAAGAGGTTGAACAACAAATAACCATACCGCTCGAAAGAGCCCTGAACGGCATGCCGAATCTATCAGTTATGCGTAGCAATAACACGTTTGGCATATCCACTATTGTTCTAGTTTTTGAAGATGGAACCGATGATTATTGGGCACGTCAAAGAGTTACGGAACGAATCTCTGACGTTGACTTGCCATACGATGCCGCGCCTGAGCTCAATCCCATTACCTCACCAACAGGTGAAATCTACAGATATATATTGGTCGGAAGTCCCCAACATTCACTCAGAGAACTAACAGAGCTCAACAAATGGGTAGTCATACCACGACTGACTCAAATCACTGGTGTGGCTGATGTCAGCAATTATGGAGGCATCACTACTCAGTTTCAATTGGAAACCGACCCCGAACTCATGGAAGATTTTAATGTATCTCTCGCCGAAATCACCGAAGCTCTCGAACGGAACAACACTAATGCCGGTGGCAGTATTCTTGTCCAGGGAGATTTGGGCTACGTCGTCCGCAGTGTCGGCTTGATCCGCAATCTCGATGACATGGGCAACATCGTCGTGAAATCAGTCAACGGCACACCTATATATATTAAAGATCTTGGCGAACTGAAATACGGAAACTTGGAAAGAAAAGGGGTACTTGGCTTTTGCAGCGACAGCGTTTCGACTGATGACGGTGTTGAAGGAATTGTCCAAATGCTTCGATATGAGAATCCTTCCACTGTGCTGAAATCAATTCATGCAGCCGTCAATGATCTCAACAACAACATCCTTCCAGAAGGTGTTAGAATAGAAGCCGTCTTAGACCGCACTAGTTTGGTGGACACTACCCTTCACACGGTATTGCATACATTGCTATTCGGCATGTTGCTCGTAATAGCTGTTCTACTGGTCTTTTTAAGAAGCACAAAAAGCGCTCTGTTAGTAGCGATTACGATTCCAATGTCTCTATTGGTGGCTTTTATATTGATGCATTTCACCGACATCCCCGCCAACCTGCTTTCTTTAGGAGCAATTGATTTCGGTATTCTTGTTGACGGTGCCATCGTTATGGTTGAAACCATTTTGAAACAAAGAGAAAGCGCACCTGATAAAGAACTGGATTTCACAGACACAGTCAAATTCGTTGCAAATGTTGCGAAACCCATCTTCTTTGCCACTCTGATAATAATATTGGCTTATATGCCTCTTTTCGCATTTCAAAGAATAGAACGGAAATTATTCACTCCAATGGCATTCACCATCGGTTACGCACTCATTGGAGCCTTGTTATGCTCTTTAGTTTTAATACCGGGCTTGACTTTCGCAATATATAAAAAGCCTCAAAAGATCCGTCGCAATGCCACAGTTGAAAAACTAACGGAAAAATACAAACAGCACACAACATGGATTGTCAGTCATCCAAAGAAACTCATTGCTCCTATGGCCGCTGTATTGACAGCCGTCATAATTCTTTGCGTAACAGTAGGCAAGGATTTCCTTCCTCAACTCGACGAAGGCGGAATCTGGATGCAGGTCCAAGTCCCATATGGCATCTCTCTACAACGTTCTGCTGAATATGCCGACACTCTTAGAAACAGACTGAAATCTTTCCCAGAGGTAACATATGTAATGACTCAGACAGGACGCGACGACGAAGGCACGGAAGCCTTCACTCCGTCTCACATTGAATGCAGCGTCGGTTTAAAGCCTTACAAGGAGTGGAAACGCGGAAAAACGAAACAAGACCTTATTGACGAAATGACCGCCATGATAGACACAATGCCTGGTTATTCAGTAGGCTTTTCCCAACCGATTATTGATATGGTTATGGACCAGATGGCTGGTTCTCACTCCGATCTTGCAGTCAAAATTTACGGAGAAGACCAAAATAGAAGCCGCCACATAGCAGAACAGGTCGTGTCAATACTTAAAGGCATTGATGGAGCAACCGATGTCATGATTGACCAAGAACCTCCTCTGCCTCAACTTAGAATTGACATTGACCGGGCAAAAGTCGCTCAATATGGACTAAACATTGCCGATGTAAGCGAACTGGTTGAAGTCGCCATTGGCGGCAAAGCCATATCACAGATTTATTCAGAAGGCAAAGTCCACGATATCACTTGTCGCTATAAGGAAGATTCTCGAAACACACAATCCAAAATAGGTCAACTGATGCTAACCAACTCGGACGGAGTCAAAATACCTCTGGAAGGAGTGTCTGACATTAACACTTCTCTCGGAGCCAGCACATTGTCGCGCGAAGACAACAAACGTTATCTGACAGTACGCGTAAATCTAAGAGAACGTGACCTCACTTCATTTCTTAATGAAGCCCAAGACAAAATTGAGAAAAGCATAGAATACGACCACACTGTAAACCAGATTAAATGGGACGGCCAGTACAAAAATCAGAAACGAGCCTACAACAGGCTGCTGTTAGTCATGCCGTTCGTCCTGGCGCTCATGTGTCTGCTTATGTATGGCGCTTTCGGCAAATGGAGGCAATCGACAATGCTTATGTCATTGCTGCCATTCGCTTTGTTTGGTGGCATGGCCGCCCTGAACATTCGCGGAATGTCATTCAACATTTCTTCCGCAGTGGGATTCATCGCTTTGTTCGGCCTGACAATCCAAAACGGAATAATCATGGTGTCGCACATAAACAATCTTCGCTCGGAAGGCATGGAACTCAAGCAATCTGTTATTTCAGGCGCAATACATAGATTCCGTCCGGTACTAATGACGGCATCAGTTGCTATACTAGGTCTTTTGCCAGCATCTCTGGCCACTGGAATTGGATCTGACGTCCAGCGTCCATTGGCGACAGTCATTGTCTACGGATTACTTTGCTCAACAGTTATCACACTATATGTCCTGCCATGTTTGTATTACACTATAGAAAAAAGAAAAAAATGAATAAACTAATTTTCTCAACAATATTGATGACCATCTTTGTTCAAACAGCCAATTGTCTTGAGTTCAATGAATATATGCAATTGGTATTCTCTTCGAACAAATCGTATTTGGCAGAAAAACACAATATCGGCATCGCCGAAGCAAACATAGAAGCATCCACCATTGCCAATGATCCTGAAATTAGTTTCAATTATGGAAATAACCAGGATTGGAATTTAGGGATGGGACAGACTTTCGAAGTCGGCATGAGTTATTCAATTCCTCTTGGCAGAGCCAGATGTTCTAGAATTAAACTTGCTAAAAGTGCGCATCAAATTGCCACTGCCGAATTGGCAGACTATCTTTCCAATCTCAAGGTTGCCGCCGCTGAGGCTTTTGCCACCGCTTGGATGATGAAAAAGGATCGTCAGTTAGCCGAGAACAATTATAATATAATGAGACGTATTGCCCAAAGCGACAGCTTGCGTCTATCTTTAGGAGACATAAACATGGCAGACGCCATGCAGTCTGATCTCGAGGCTCGGACCGCATACGGAAAACTGATAAAAGCAGACGCTGAATACAGAAATGCACTTTTGACTTTATCCACGTATATCGGCGGCGCGGTTATTGACTCTATTGGCGATTTGTCCACCAATGATTTTTTACCACCATCCGACAATCTCGACCAACTCAAGATTATGGCTTTGGAATATCGAGAAGATCTTCATGCAGACAGTTTGCGGAAAAAAGCAACCGAACAGAACCTGAAACTAGTAAAAGCAGATCGTGTTCCGGAGTTAACTCTCAATGCAAGTTATGTGCACAGCAACGAGGTAATCAATGAATTGGCTCCTGCACCAAAATACGATGGCTTTTCGGTCGGATTTTCCATTCCGTTGCCTTTTGCCTCAGCAAATTATGGAGCATTGAAGGCTGCAAAACTTGAAATGCTTAAAAGCGGCTATCAATACCAAGCCTCAACCGAAAGAGTTTATGCTGAGGTTGAACAAGCCTATAATCAATATAAAGCCGCCGAAGCCGCCGTACAAGAATACGACAACCAACTGCTAAATAACGCACAGACTATTCTGAACGCAAAAGTCAAAGGATATGACGAAGGAGAATGGAGCCTGGCAGAACTGCTGATAGCACGAGAAACTTATTTCGAAGTGATGAGGGGCTATTACGAAGCATCTGCAGAAAAATTCATGGCATCGGTATTGCTCAATCGTGCCATCGGAAAATAAACAGTCTCTTTGAGCACAATAAAAAGAAACGGTCTTCCAAAAATTTGGAAGACCGTAGTATTATATAATCTGTAGTAATTACAAATTAGATGATACCCTGCTCAAGCATAGCAGTAGCGACTTTCATGAAGCCAGCGATGTTAGCACCGTCAACATAGTTGATAGTACCGTCCTCTTTCTTACCATACTTAACGCACTGTGCGTGGATTGACTCCATGATGTGGTGCAAGCGCTCGTCAACCTCTGCTGGAGTCCAGCTGATGTGCTCAGCATTCTGAGTCATCTCGAGACCTGAAGTAGCAACACCACCAGCGTTAACTGCCTTACCAGGAGCAAATACGAAACCAGGCACGCTCTGGAAGTAGTGGATAGCTGCAGCCTGGCAACCCATGTTAGAGATCTCGCAGCAGTACTTAGTACCGTTTGCAACGAGCTCCTTAGCATCAGCCTCGCTCAACTCATTCTGGAATGCAGATGGCAATGCGATATCGCACTTAACTGACCATGACTTCTTACCAGCAGTGAATTTAGCAGCGCCTGGGAACTTAGTAGCCATATCCTCAACCTTGTTGCGGTTAGAAGCACGCATCTCAAGCATATAGTCGATCATCTCGTCTGTGATACCACCAGGGATCTCGCAAACACCATCAGGACCAGAGATTGCAACAACCTTAGCGCCGAGCTGTTTTGCCTTTGTAGCAGCACCCCATGCAACGTTACCGAAACCAGAGAGAGCTACTGTCTTGCCAGCGAGTTTATCGTGGTTTGTCTCCAATACGTGGTTTGTGAAGTAGAGGGCACCGAAACCAGTTGCCTCAGGACGGAGGATTGAACCACCCCAAGTCATACCCTTACCTGTCAATACACCAGTGTTGTACTCGCGAGCGAGTTTCTTGTACATACCGCAGAGGTAACCGATCTCACGACCACCAACACCTACATCACCTGCAGGAACGTCAG
>JAZUKZ010000009.1:0-6566 GCA_045643545.1 Candidatus Aphodosoma sp.
GATATGGTCAGTGAACACATGTCCCTCAAGATGGTCATACTCATGCTGCACCATACGGGCGAAGAAACCAGAGAAAGTATCCGTGTGCTCCTCCCAGTTCTCGTCAAAATAGTGGATAGTAATCTCCGCAGGACGAGAGACCTTCTCGTGGATGCCAGGCACAGAGAGACAGCCCTCCTCATACGACACATCCTCCTCCGATTCCTCGGTTATCTCAGGATTGATGAACACCTTCTTGCCCTCAATCATGTCAGGCATATCCTCCTTCAAAGGAGTTCCGTCAACCACAAAAAGACGGATGCTCAGTCCCACCTGAGGAGCAGCGAGACCGATTCCCTCAGCGTGGTACATAGTCTGGAACATATTATCTATCAGTTCCTTGAGGTTTGGATAATCTTTTGTAATATCCTCGGTAGCCTTGCGCAGAGCAGGCTGACCATACAAATAAATTGGAAGTATCATTTTACTTTTTGTCTATATTCTCGATGAACAAATCATTAGTCTTGTAAATATCCATACCGCTGAAAATCATCTCAGCCTGCTGCTCCAGCGGGAACTTCGAGATAAGGTTTCTCAATCCCCACATACGCTGCACAGTATAAGGATCATGCAGCAAGTCATCGCGGCGGGTGGAAGAATTCAGGAAATCGACAGCAGGGAACACATGACGGTTGGCGAGGCCACGGTTGAGCATCAACTCCATATTGCCGGTACCCTTGAACTCCTCAAAGATAAAGTCATCCATCTTCGAGCCAGTCTCCACCAAAGCAGTCGCAATAATAGTCAGCGAGCCGCCGCCCTCCACATTGCGCGCAGCACCGAAGAACTGCTTAGGCTTATGCAAAGCCTTAGGATCGACGCCGCCAGAGAGGACCTTACCCGAAGATGGCTCAACGATGTTGTATGCGCGTGCCAGACGGGTAAGAGAGTCAAGAAGAATGACCACATCGCGACCGCACTCCACCATTCTCAGTGCATGCTCATAAACCATAGTCGAAACCTTGATATGATGCTCAGCCGACTCATCGAAAGTAGATGAAAGCACCTTAGCATTCACACTGCGTTTCATATCCGTCACCTCCTCAGGACGCTCGTCAATAAGCAGAATCATCATATAGACCTCAGGATGATGCTTAAGAATAGAGTTGGCGACCTCCTTAAGCAGAGTAGTCTTACCGGTCTTAGGCTGAGCCACGATCAGACCGCGCTGCCCCTTGCCTATAGGAGCGAAAAGGTCCACCACGCGCGAAGTCAGAGGAGCGTTCTTGTCGTTATCGTCAACAAGCGTGAACTTCTCATTAGGGAAAATAGGCACAAGCCTGTCAAAAGGCGTGCGGTTTCTCGCAGCATCAGGATCAATACCATTTATAAAATATATGTGGACAAGAATACCACTGCGGAGTTTGTCCGAAACATCAGCGCGGAACTTCAGCAAATCGCCTGTTCGCAGACGATAGCGGCGCACCTCATTGACGCCCACATAGATGTCCATATTGGAAGCGAGAAAATTAGCATCAGCAGCACGCACAAAGCCATAGCCCTTGTCAGTCAGTTCAAACACACCCTCACGGTCCACATACACAGGATTACGAACAGGTTTAGGTGCTTCCGCAACAACCTCAGGCTGAATTCTTGCACTCTGATCAGCGTTCAATTCGGCGTTCAACTCACCGCTCAAATCATCAAACGTCGGCAAAGAGGGCACAATTCCCTCTTCTGGAAAATCTGACATAATAGTAAATAGTTAATTTTGAGAAAATTATAAAAAGAAAAGTGTCTTTTGAACGACAGTGCAAAATTACTAATAAGTTTTCACATACAAAGCATTTTTGTAAAAAAAATTTTCGTAACTTTGTGACTTGTAAAAACAGAGACAATGGAGACAAGTATTATTTTCGTATATGTTGTGCTTGGACTGATGATTCTCGCCTTCGTCATTGAAGGCATCAGTTATATGGTGGTATGGACTGGAATCCTGAGACATTCCAGAAGAGACAGAAAAGGCAAAGAGAAAGACGCCTACAGCCGGGATTCCATATCCGTGGTGGTGTATTCGCAGAACAACAGTGAGGATCTCGATGCCTTCCTTCCCTTGATATTAGAGCAGGAATATGATGATTTTGAGGTCATTGTAGTTGAAGACGGTTCCTGGGACGAGACAGAGAAAGTCATCAACCGATGGAAAGAGATCCACCCCAACCTCTACCTCACCAGAGTGCCAAAAGAGACCAGAGTCATCTCACGCAAGAAACTCGCCCTCACCATAGGCGCGAAGGCTGCCAAGAACGACATACTCGTATTCACCGACGCCGAATGCCGACCAAACTCAATGCACTGGCTTGACGAGATAGCCAGAAAGTTCACCTCAAAGACCGAGTTTGTCATAGGACATGTAGCCATCAGAGAAGACGGTTCCGTGCTCCGTCACTGGATTGCCTACGACTGGCTTGTCAGAAGCATCTCCGTGCTCGGATTCGCATCCATCGGACTCCCCTACTCAGGTTTCGGAGGCAACCTCGCCTACCGCAGAGAGACCTTCTTCAACAACAAAGGATATGCAGGATTCTTCCATAAAGAGACCGGTGAGGACGAACTCATGGTCAATGCCTATGGAACCTACCGCAACACCCGTATTGCAAGCAGCATAGAGTCGCACACCATCGACAGTTACGAACTCACCCGCAAAGAATGGAGATACATAAAAATGCAAGAGATTGACAACCGCAGGGAGTTCACCCGTGCGTCAAGAATCTGGAGCGCCATCGAAACCACTGCCAAGACACTCTTCCTTCTGGCCGTATTGGCTGAGACAGTACTGTTTGCCATCTTCTGGCCAAAGCAGATTCTCAACATCCTCTGGCTGACATGCGTCCTTGTCATTCTAAGACTTACCATGCAGTTGGTAATAGTCAATCTGACTGCCGCACACTACAAACAGCGCAGATTCGGCATTGAACTTGTTCTGTTCGACTGTTTCCACCCGATAGCCATGCTTTTCTGGATACTCTCATCCATCAGAAACAGACACAAACGCAGCAGAATGGTATAATATATTAACCTATTGATTATCAAATAGTAGGAATATCAGCAACAAAGTCACCGCACATACGTTTTACAATACAGAGCGAATGATTATTGATTTTTTTTCAAACAAACTCAATTTTTTTGAAAAAAAACACGCTCATATCAATAAAAAAGCTTAACTTTGCAACCGCAACAATGCATACAGCCGTAATGGCTGTGAAAAAACTCAAACCTATTGGCAAGGGAGACCTGCCAGAACTTAAAAAATCATTTGTATGGAAACCAATCCTACTTACGACAAACTCGATCGTAAAGAACTCGTAGCAGCACTCAAAGAGTTGCTGGAGAGCAATGCTGAGTTCGTTGAACTCAAGACACAAGTAGAAGTGATCAAGCAATTTTTCTACACCCAGGAGGAACCAAAAGTTGAGATGACCGAAGAGACTCCCGAGGCCAATGTTGCAGCAGAAGGCAACGAAAACACCGAGAACGAGACTGCAGAGCAGCCAGAGACAGAGGCAAAAGAGCCTACTATCGAAGACCAGTTCAAAGCCCTTCTCGCAACCTACAGAGAGCGCAAGGCTATCTATCAGGCAAAGATAGAGGCAGAACAGAAAGAGAACCTCGTCAAGAAGCAGGAAATCCTCAAGAAACTTGAGGAACTCTCAGCCGCATCGGCAGAGAATGTTGGTGTAAACGACGTCATCAACACCTTCCATGACCTCCAGAACCAATGGAGAGAGATAGGTTCCGTTCCGGCACAGAACACCACAGAAATCTATTCACAATATAAAGTATATCAAGAGCAGTTCTACGACCTCATCAAGATCAATGCTGCCCTGAGAGACTACGACTTCAAGAAGAACCTCGAGCAGAAACAGGCAATCATCGCCGAGGCAGAGGAACTCCTCAAGATGGAAGACCCTGTAAAAGCCTTCCAGTCGCTCCAGAACCTCCACCTCCAGTGGCGTGAGATAGGTCCTGTAGCAAAAGACCTCAGAGAAGAGATATGGAACCGTTTCAAAGAAATTTCGGCAGAGATCAACCGCCGTCATCAAGAGTTCTATGAGAAGATAAAAGAGGCAGAGAAAGCCCTTACAAAAGAGAAAGAAGCCTACTGCAAGATAGTAGAGGATATAGACACAGAGAAACTCAGCACAGCCAAAGAGTGGGAAGAAGAGACCAAGAAAGTCGTAGAACTCAACGACAAGTTCCAGTCGAAGACCCCATACGAGTACCGCGTCAACTCCAAGATGTACCGCCGTTATCGCGAGGCATGCGACAAGTTCTTCGAGGCAAAGAAGAAATTCTTCGAAGAGATAAACAAAGTCTATGAAGAGAACCTTGCCAAGAAGCAAAAGATAGTAGAGATGGCAGAGCAGATGAAGAACTCCACCGAGTGGCAGTCAACTGCAGCCAAACTCCAGAACCTCCAGAAAGAGTGGAGAGAGATTGGTCCAGTGCCAAGAAAATACGCAAACGAACTCTGGGACCAATTCCGTGCCGCATGTGATGAGTTCTTTGCAAAGCGCAAAGAGGCGAACCAAGAGAAAGAGCAGGAAGAGCAAGCAAACAAAGCAGCCAAGATGGCAGTGATTGAGAAAATCAAGGCATGGCAGCCAACAGGAGATGATGAGAAAGACCAGGAGGCACTCCAGGCATTCCAGGATGAGTTCTCAGCCATCGGACACATACCTTTCAGAGAGAAAGACAAAATCTACAACATGTTCCGTGAGGCCATCAATCCATTGATGAAGAACATCCGCATGATACGCCGCACCGCTCAACTCAACCTCCAGAAAGACCGCAATGCCCTCCGCAAGCAGTACGACACCCTCAAGCAGCAGTTGGCCACATACGAGAACAACATGGGATTCTTCCACAACTACCCTAAGGACAATCCTATCATCCGCGACCTTGAGAAGAATATCGAGAACCTCCGTCAGGACCTTGATATTCTGAAGAACGCAATTATCGAACAAGAGAACAAAGAAGAAGAATAAGCCATGTCAGTACATCAGGCAGAAGACACCAGAAAAGTCACTACCCACCGTCTCATGCAGATGAAAGAGCGCGGAGAGAAAATCTCCATGCTCACAGCCTACGACTTCACCATGACGTCCATAGTGGACCAGGCAGGCATTGACGTGATACTTGTAGGCGACTCAGCATCCAACGTAGTAGCCGGCAACGTCACCACCCTGCCAATCTCCCTTGAGCAGATGATTTACCACGGCAAGTCGGTAGTCAAGGCAGTGAACAGAGCCCTTGTCGTAGTTGACATGCCGTTCGGATCGTACCAGATATCCCCTACCGAGGCAGTACGCAACGCCATACAGATGATGAAAATCACCCATGCCGACGCCCTCAAACTCGAAGGAGGCATTGAGATAATAGATGCGGTGAAGAGCATCCTTGCGGCCGGCATACCTATCATGGGACATCTCGGACTCTGTCCACAGTCCATCAACAAATACGGGACCTACAACGTAAGAGCCAAAGAGGAGGCAGAGGCAGAGAAACTCATAGCCGATGCCAAAGAACTTGAAGAGGCAGGCTGCTTTGCCCTTGTATTAGAGAAGATACCTGCTGCCTTAGCAGAGAAAGTAGCCAAGACAGTCAAGATTCCGGTAATAGGCATCGGAGCAGGCGGAGGAGTTGACGGACAAGTGCTTGTACTCCACGACATGCTCGGCATGACACAAGGCTTCTCTCCAAGATTCCTCAGGAGATACGCAGACCTCAACAGCGTCATCAACGACGCCGTATCAAGGTATATAAGCGACGTAAAAAGTTGCGATTTTCCAAACGAGACAGAACAATATTAACAATTTAATTATTTTATAGTTATGAAAAAATTATTTTACTTTGTTGCTGCAGTGTGCTCAGTAGCACTCGTAGCATGCGGTGGTGGTGAGACAGAGCCACTTGCAGTTTCTCACGACCCATCAAACAAAAACGTAGTCATTGAGGAGTTCACAGGAGTAAACTGCGGATACTGCCCAGACGGACATGAGATTGTAAACGGCATCATTAAGGCCAATCCAGGCAGAGCATTCGGTATCAACATCCACGTAGGTCCATACGCAAGCAACGTTTACACAACAGAGTTCGGTAATGCATTGAATGCTCAGGCAGAGGTAAATGGTTACCCTGCAGGAACAGTAAACCGTCACGTATTCATGGGTGGCACAACATGCCTCGACCGCGGAAAGTTTGCATCAGCAGCCAAAGGACAGTTGGCACAGCCATCACCACTGAACCTCAATGCACGCGCTACAATCAACAAGACAACCCGTCACCTCAAAATTGAGGTAGCAGGTTACTACACAGCAGACGCAAACAGCGAGAACGGAGCAAACAAACTCAACATCGCCATCATTCAGGACAACGTAATCGGCAAGCAGGCTAACTACGGTCCTTACAACGAGGAGTACATCACAGAGGACGGCAAATACCGTCACATGCACATGCTCCGTCACCTTGTAACAGGCCAGTGGGGCGACGACATCACTCCAATCACTGCAGGTTCAGAGTTCTTC
>JAZUKZ010000010.1:0-38629 GCA_045643545.1 Candidatus Aphodosoma sp.
CTCCATCTCGCGCTTCACCTGCTGGAACTCTTCCAGAGTCTGTCTGTCGATGTCAGCCATCTCGCCGCAAGCAGGCACCACGCCGTTGTAGAACTTCTTGGTGAGCACCATCGCGCGGTTGATGAAGTTACCGAAAATAGCAACAAGCTCGCTGTTATTTCTCGTCTGGAAATCTTTCCAGGTAAAGTCATTGTCCTTAGTCTCAGGAGCATTGGCTGTCAGCACATAACGCAGCACATCCTGCTTGCCAGGCATATCCACAAGATACTCATGCAGCCAGACTGCCCAGTTCTTCGAAGTGGATATTTTCCTTCCCTCAAGGTTCAGGAACTCGTTCGCAGGCACATTGTCAGGCAGGTTGTACGAACCCTCTGCCTTCAGCATCGCAGGGAAAACAATGCAATGGAACACGATATTGTCTTTGCCGATGAAATGGAGCATTCTGGTCTCTTTGTCTTTCCACCACTTCTCCCAGTCATTTGGCAGCAACTCCTTAGTATTTGAAATATAGCCTATTGGCGCGTCAAACCACACATAAAGCACTTTTCCCTCAGCACCCTCTACAGGCACAGGCACACCCCAGTCCAAATCACGGCTCACTGCTCTTGGCTGCAGACCCATATCCAACCACGATTTGCACTGACCATAGACATTCACTTTCCACTCTTTGTGCTCCTCGAGAATCCACTTGCTGAGCCACTCCTCATGCTTGTCCAAAGGCAGATACCAGTGCTTTGTCTCTTTCAAGATAGGCTTCGCACCCGAAATGGTAGAATGAGGGTC
Organism: Candidatus Aphodosoma sp.; assembly: GCA_045643545.1. Classification (GTDB taxonomy): domain Bacteria; phylum Bacteroidota; class Bacteroidia; order Bacteroidales; family Paludibacteraceae; genus Aphodosoma. Next base: position 784 of record JAZUKZ010000010.1, read on the forward strand.
AATCAAGTCCAGCGGACTGAGACTCGTTCCGCAAGCCTCGCACTGATCGCCGTAAGCATTAGGATTCTTGCAGTGAGGGCAAGTACCCATGATATATCTGTCCGCAAGGAACTGCTCAGCCTCTGGGTCATAATACTGCTCTGAGGTCTTCTCAATGAACTCACCCTTCTCATACAGTTTCTTGAAAAACTCTGACGAGGTCTCTGCATGAATCTTCGACGATGTGCGCGAATAGATGTCATACGAAATGCCCAGCTCCTCAAACGACTTTTTGATAATCGAATGATAGCGGTCCACAATATCCTGAGGCGTAACGCCCTCTTTCTTTGCCTTTATCGTGATAGGCACACCATGCTCGTCACTTCCGCCGACGAAAAGCACTTCCTCGCCCTTCAGCCTCAGATAGCGCACATAAATGTCAGCAGGAACATAAACACCCGCCAGATGTCCTATATGTACAGGACCATTCGCGTATGGCAATGCCGTTGTTACTAAGGTTCTTTTGAATTTCTCCATTTGTCGAAAAATAATTTTATTTCAGACCGCAAAGTTACAAAAAAATTCTTACCTTTGCACCACATTATAAAACGAATTATGAAAAAATTTGCCATCTTACTCTTCGCCCTGACACTTGCCCTGGCTTCATGCACCAACCGCATCCCCGGACGCAAACTTACCAACATCATGCAAAATGCATTAGGTCAGGACATTAGGACCCTCGACCTCACCCTTCGCGAAGCAGGTTTCATCCCTGCAACACCAGCCGATTACAAACTCCCTTACGAATTCGGCGACACTCTCATGACTATTATTCCCGAGGGCGGAGCCCCTGACAAGGTAGGCGGCATCCTCCTCACTATCAATGTCTCGGACCCTGAGAAGGCCATGAAACTCTATCACGAGTTCCGCAACCGCTGCAAGGAAGCCAGCAAGGACCGTCTCCCATTCTACGGCACAAAAATAATCTACAACCAGCCTTACAGCACTTTCTCTTCCACCGACCCTATAACCATCGACACCATCAAGCCAAACGACATCGTGGAGCAGAACATCAACTTCAACGAGCGCTGGACCGACGACTCCTTCCCTGAGAACCGCAACTCCATCACCCTCATGCGCGACCAGCAACTCGGCACCTGGCGTGTCAACATGGGCTTCCGCAACTCCTTCTCCCTCGACTTCTAATTACCCCCAACATACAAAAAGGACCTCTTCCCAAAGAAGAGGCCCTTTCTTTTATATCCCCACCCGGGACTCCCATATCGGGCATCCCGGAAAAACGGCACAAAAAAGCCCGTGACCTCCCGGCCATGGGCTTTTCAAAAATATAAAGAGTGTCGGAAAATTTTGTAAACAGTTATATAGCTATAAAATTCTTGAAAACACAGAAACGCCAGAACTCGCCAAACGCTTTTGGCAATGTTAAGGAATCACTTTATAGCCCGACAACTCTCAAAAGTTGGACTAAATTATTTCTTATAAAACTTGAAAGCAGCGAAAGCAGCAAGAAGCAGCATCATTGGCGCCATTGCATCCTCCAGTGGAACTACTTCTCCTTCAGGAGTCACGAGTGAGTCGTCTCGTCCGCTGATGCGCTGACGTCCTGGCCTCTTGTCTCCTCCGAATGGCTCGTTCTCACTCTCCATCCCTTCCTTGAATATTCCTCCTGGTTGGTCATTCAGCATTGACGTCTCGCTGCAAAATAATCCGTCTGCCATCCCGGCACGGGACAAATCACCATTGCTCTCTGAATATGACTCATCCGATATTATTGTCGTTCTGAATATCTGCTTCCCATCTCTGCTGGTGCTGCCCGACATATATCGGTATGTTGGACCTGCCACCACCGAGATGCTTACCATGAGCAATCCAACCAAAACAATCAGTCTATCTATGATTTTCATTTTCAATATCTCTATTTATTACACATTATTTAATACACCACTTTGATTGTCGAGTTCTCCTCGCCGCGGACAACAACCATATATACTCCGCGTGATGGCAACTGGCAATCTATTCTCTCACTGCCAGACTCTGTCATCACCATTCTGCCTGAGGCATCATAAACCGATACCATTGAACCCTCTGCAATGTTCTCTACATGGAGCATGTCGTCTGTTGTATATGCAACCGCCGAGCCTGTGTTCTCCACTGGGAGAATCGCTGCAGGCAGATACTCTATCTCAAGTTCATAACGGTCATTCGAACGGCCTGCGCCCAACGAGAGTTCCACTGGACCATTCATCAGATTTATTCTCGAGTCATTGCTCAGGTCATGCAGGTTAAGCACTGCAAGCGGCCCCATATAGCGGTCCGTGTTGAGACTGAATGTGTAGTTCCCTGCTGCTGGTATGTTCATTCCGAATGGAATGACTTTTCGTCCTTCTGACAGATTCTGCTCATTGAATACGCATGTGGCACTGTCTGTCGTGAATGTGTATATCTGCGCGATGCCCGCATTCTCCATCTTATAGCAGTCCTCTTTTATCACATACGCGCTTGAGGCTGACTCTTTGTTGGAGATATAAACATTGTCATAGACATTGGTATCCTGCGCTATTGAAATCTCTATTATCTCGCTCTTTACTTTTGGAGCAGCCATGCCAACATAATCTATATTATCAGCAATCCACAACGAAGATATAGTTCCAGTGGCATCAGCGTCCGTTGAATCCACTTGAGCAAACAGCATCAACCCTGGATCCTGATTCTTAAAAACTACACCATCCTCATCCTCATCACTTGGAACTTTATAATACACTTTGTTGCTGCGATTTATTAAATTTCCTTTACTTAATAAATAGAAATGTCGTCCAAAATTCATACGAATTGAACCAAAATAATTTTTGCCGAATTCATCTGCTACAGAGGTCCTGAAATCAATTGGCATTGGATAACAAACAAGATTCCATCCAGCACGCGAAAGCAAAGTGCCTAAACTTTTCGTTGTAATGAGGTTCTCAAGTGTGCTTTCCGCGTATGTCAACGACACCTCTAAATCTTGATTCTTCATTATTGAATTAACATCACTGGAAGCCGCAGAGAATTTTAAAGAATCAGTACTGCTGCCTATCACACCTGCCGCATAAACAATACCTTTTTTTAAAGTCTTGCCGCTTTCGACAAATGTGTATGCATCCATTCCCTGGAGACCTGACGCAAATTTCTCAGGGTCAAATTCAAGAATTATCCAACGGTATGGAGAATCATAACACTCAGTCAAAGGATAGACTGAGGAATAATCAATTGAGCCATCAACTGATGTCACCTTTAAATCATCCCATTCGCAGTCAAACGGAAATGAGAAATAATACCATTTTGACCCATCAAAAACATTTTCTACAACCATAGTATCAAAACTAACGGCTGCTGAAAAATCTCTAAATACAAAGTTGCCACTAAGATCTCCTCTAAATGTCTTGTGTATCAGTTTATTATAATGACATGAAGCATAAACTGATGATGATATATTTGTTTCCCTCGCAGAGCCGCCTATTGTAGATATACCTGGTCCAACAATATAATTGAAATGAGGCGCCAATTCTGTATTCTTGCTGACATTGATGTGAAGTTTATTGTCTCCATCAGTATCAGTATATTTATGTCCTTCATTGTCAGCCATGAAAGCAAACTCATTTGGCTGCTGGTATCCATAAGGAGTATAATCGTTTCTGGTATCGCCTGCTACTGGTATCACTTCAATATCCCAAGTAGTTGTTGTGCCGTCTGATTTCCGAACTGGCAGAGCAAGTGTCCTTACCTTATTTTTATTTTGTCTGGAATTTGTTAAATCACTGACACCATCTGGCACTGCAAATGTACAGAAGTATGGAGTGCCTTCTATTACATTAGCATCTGCAAAATAAGTTGATGATTTCTCTTGATAATAACTTTTAGTACCACTTGGAATATACATCTTATACTTATAATTTGAACTATTACTAATAAAATTGTTGGTAGGAATATTCAAACCTGAAGGACTCGTTGATTCAAAGATAACATTCAAATAATTAATACTGGTAAACGCATATTGTTCAATAGTTGTAACATTTGCCGGTATATTGATAACTGTCAAACTACTGCAACAATAAAATGCCCATTCACCAATTTTAGTTAAAGTTGATGGAAGATGAACATCAAGCAGATTGTAGTGTTCACAACACATATACTTACCAACACTCGTTACGCCTTCCTCTACTTTCACTTTTGTAATAGACAATCTTTTGTCATACCAAGGCATTGATGTTGTGGTATAATCAGTCATGGCACCTGTTCCATAAATACGGAGTGTGAGGCCGGTATAACTGTTTGCGTCATTCATGTAGTTGGAATTAACAATCAACTGATATTGGACAGATGTTCCGCAACTGCCACTTTCAACGACTGTACCAACACTCTGTGCGTTGACTGCAAAATGGACTGTGCAGAATAACACAAAGACTAAAGTTTTTCTTAATAATGATTTCATAATCACATTGTTATATTATTAGTTTTTTATCTTCTCATATTCGCAACAAAAGGCATTTTGCAATGCAGAATGCCCAAAAATATAAAGAGTGTCGGAAAATTTTGTAAACGGTTGTATAGCTATAAAATTCTTGAAAACTGCAACTCCAGAAACCCCAATCACTATTGGCAATATAAAGGAATCACTAAATAGCCCCCGGCACTCTTTATACCAATTATTAAATCATTTATTTCTTATAAAACTTGAAAGCAGCGAAAGCAGCAAGAAGCAGCATCATTGGCGCCATTGCATCTCCGACAGGAACAGGTTCCTCTTCATCACTATTGGTAGTAAAGTTAGGAGTCGAAAGACCTCTGTACTCCCAATCCTCTTCTCCATGAGAATTGAATGCCTTTACTCCATACTCCCAAATATTGCTTTCTTTACCCGATACTCTTTGACGACCGCCAATTGCTCCGCTATAGATAGGAGCAGAAGTACCAAAACTTGCACCGCTCGCATCTGAAGAACCTCTATAAGATGGCATGGACACTCCACCGCCCATTGAACCAGTTCCACTATATGATTCCGATTCGCCGGTAGCATTCAGCACTTTGTCTCCTCTTCCGTTGTCAGTCTTGAAACGGTAATTGCCATTCACATGCTTAGTCCCATTCTCAATCTTAATACGCTGACTGAAATCTGGAGACCACGATTTATTATCAAAAGCCGAAACATTAAGGCTCAAAATTATTGCACAAAATATCAAAAATATAACTCTTGTTTTCATATTGCTTTAGGTATTACGAGGTGATTAATAGATTACTTTCACTGAATTAGACGAATTGTCGCTTACCACTTTCACGATGTAAGCACCGCGCATTGGCAACTCACATTCAAATGAGCCATCAGCATAACGGTTTACCACAAGACGTCCAGCCATATCATAAACCGAAACCATCGACTCATCAGCAATATTCTCAACTCTCAGTCGGTCGTCAGTCACGTATGCCATCACACCAGTCTCCTCATCAACATCGGCAACACCTGTTGGCACATAATCAATCTCAAGGATAAAGCGTCCGTTGTCATCGCCAGGATTCATGCTCACTCTATATCTGTTCTTGAGCAGGTTGACGCGCTTATTGAGTTTTGTATCGTTCAGATAAACAACATCACCAAAGTTCGACTTGTCGTTGTCAAGAGCGATAGTATATTGTCCTTGCTCATAAACTTTCACTCCAAGAGGTATCTCGCGATGAACATTTGCAAAATTCATCTTGTTGAACGCATACTCATAACCCTCCCAGTAACTGTAGATAGAAGGTATTCCCTGACTGAACAACTTGGCAAGGTCCTCATTTATCACATAACCATCGGCAGCCTCTTCGTCTGCAAGAAGAGTTGTCTCGTCATAACGCTCAAAATCGTTTGACAAAGTAATCACAATCTGACGGTCCTCGTATCTGTTGCCATTAGCAGGAGCAAACATAGGAATTGAGTTCGAGGCAAGAACCACAATCGAAGGTTCTGAGAGTTGGAGGAAGAATGGACGGAATGGAGACACTGTAGTAGTTCCAGCAGCCTTAACCTGAGAATAGCGGTTATGCGATGTCAGGAACGAGAAATACTGCACGTCATCACCCCAGCCTGCCTGCAGGAAGTTTGAAGCAGGAATTTCTTTCAATGAAGGAGAACCTACAAGGTTCCAGCCATAATATCTCTCATCTGTACCATTCTTTGTAACCGAAAGTCCCTCCTCAATCTTAATATCCTGGTTAAAGCCAGTGAGAGTAAGAGCCTGCTCTGCCGAGCAAGGGAAAGTGATAGTCACTTTTCTGTTTGCCTCATCATCATTTTCCGCACAGATAACACCTATTGCATAACCTATTCCACGACGGAAAGTGAAGTTGTTGATGTCACTTACAGCAGAATAAGAAGCACCGTCCTCAAACTGAGCGCCGCCACTGAGCGAAGACTCATTATATTGATAGATAATCCACTTGTCAGTGCCAATTGTATAAGACTCATCTGAATCGTATTTGCTCTTTACATCTTGAAGAGTCTCATCAACCACCTCGATATCGCTACCTTTGCAGTCGAAAGGCAATGAGAAATAATAGAACTTAGTAGCATCAAATGTGCGTTTGATCTTGATGGCGTTAGCCTTCAAACTATAAGTCGAAGCATCAAATGTAGCCACAGTATTATTATTGCCCATGATGATCAAAGTATCGCAAAGACTATTTGCTTTAGTCAAATCATCATAATCCACTCCTGGCTCAAGTTCAAGGTTGAAATATGCAGTCAAATATATCTTATTGTCCATATCGACCACAATCGAACGGCTCTTACTTTCAATATCATGAGTCTTGTCATACCAGCGAGAGAATCTTGAGTAGTTTTGGTCTATTGCAGTAAGGTAAAGACCTTCACAACTATCTCTACTGTAATCAGTTGTTTTAACAGTACTATTCTCAACATCATATCCCTTACCGGTATATGTACCTTCAACACCATGAACCTTTACATTGAATTCAAAACCCTTTTCTTCAACAAGACTTGCACTTGTACAAGGACTACGGTTTACAGTTGGAGTTTTTGTATTATCAGTTGTTGGACGGTTTGCCAGCATATACGAATTAGTCATTCCGCATGGCACTGTATACTTTACAGAACTTGACACTCCATCAAATGGTGTTGTTGATGCTCCCTCTGGCGAATTATATCCAAAATAAATATCAACCTCACCGCCAGCAGCAGAATTAGTAACTGTACGGTTAAAAGTAACTTCAGCAAGCGTTGAGGCAGCATGGAATGCCTTTCCCTGAATCTCTCTTACGGATGCTGGTATATCAATAGATGTCAATGAACAACCTTCATCATTTTTTACCAAATGACCAAAAGCATGATAACCGATAGTTGCCAACTTAGATGGTGTCTCAAATTCAATAGTACAAAGACCACTCTTCAAGAAACAATCAGGCCCTATCACTTCCACATTTCCTGGAATATAAATCGATTTCAAATGCGTATTTTCATTAAATTCACCTGCTGGAAGTGCGGTCAAGTTGTCAGGCAATACAAGATATTTTACAGTCGTTCCTTTGAAAACGCCATTACTTGGCGCTGTCTTCATCTCATCAATATAACCGCTTTCATATTCTGTATATGACGTATTTCTTTGTGTGACTGCATCATTAGCAATAGAAATCAACTGAGAGTTTGGCTCAAAAGAAATTGACAATTCAGAGCATCCGCTGAAAACTCTCCAACCAAGATGGTTGACCGATGCTGGAACATATACGTCGCAGATGTTTGTGTTATAGAATGCTTCAGTTTCGATTGACTCAAGTTTTCCTGGAGTCATGAATGTAAGGTTTGCAAGATTTGTACAACCACAAAATGCTCTTTCTCCAATTGACTCTATCGCCGCTGGTATTACTATGGATGTAAGACCTGTTAAACCTTTTACCTTCTCGACATCTTTATTATAACCTGAAGTAAATGCATAATCACCAATTGACGATACAATATCTATCTGAATTTCTGTACCAATAGTGCTTTTAGTATAAGTTCCTATAAAATTGTGGTAACGAACATTATGATTATCGTTAAGCTTAAAAAACACTTCAACTCCATTATAATAAATTGTTGTATCACCTGATGGATATGATTCACTATATGTAATGTTATCTTCAATTACATCTCCTTGAAAAGGATATGAATAACTAATATGGGATGGAATTGTATAAGTTCCATCTTGAATTGCAGACGCAGGAACTGATTTTAACTCAGCCTTGCCGTATGCGATGCCATCGTATACATTAGTGATTGTATCAACATTGATGTAACGATTTATAACCACATAACTATTTTTATCCTTTGGAACCCATTTCCCTTGGTCCTGTTTTGTTTGAAAATTGTTGCTCCAAACCGTATCAGATTTATTAGTTGTTACAATTGTTGTTACAACTTGATCATTTGGAGAATTATGCACTCCCACAAAAGAATAAGTGGCTCCATCAGTATGCGTGAATGTTATAGGCAAAGAAACATTCGCTTTAGCCGTTGAGGCCAACATCAAAAAGCCAAAGACCAAAATTGGCAATATTAACTTTCTAAGCATTTCTATAATTATGTTTTAGTTTATCATTATATTAAAAAAACAACAGGATAGTATCACTTACACTAAAAACTTATGAAAAAAAAGGTAAGCATCTCTACCCTATTGCCCAGTGCATCTAACAAAATGACATATTGGCATAAAAAAAACGTGAACCGAGGGAAGCGTGTTTTTTGCGTCATCTGATACTTTCGAAATCAGCATAACTACAAAAACACCACTCCCTCAGTTCACGTCAAAGTTGACACGAACTTAAGAGCTGTATTTTTGAATCGTTTTGAAAAAATTGCAAGATTTCGCTGGACCAAAAATTCAGCTTGTTACCAATATGTCAAGACATAAAAAAAGCGTGCTGCAATCTGCTTATCTGTCCAACAAGGTTCCTGCAAAACCCAAACAATCAAATAAACAGCATTGTCCACGCGAATATGACACCTAAACTCTAATTCCAGAGTCTATAAAGCGCACAAGCACGACATTCATCGTCTTTTTTGAACTGTTTTAAGAATAAAATTGCAAGATTCCGTTAAGTCAAAAAACAATAAACATTTGATATTATGCCAGTTAATCCTTAACATTAGAATCCCTTCTTCTAAGGACTAACACCCGCAAAATTACAATTATTTTCCACTCCCACAAAAAGATTCCACAAAAAAATCGAGATATTTAACTTATTTTATAAACATACGATAAAAATGGCGATTTTATAAACATTACTTAACAGTTATTTCTTTTTCTTTGGAAAATCATTAGCCTAAATGAAACTTTTCGTGTTAATTGATTCAGGAATAAAAAAGAAGGGGCATTCAGTAAGGATACCCCTCAAAAGACCTTATATATTTTGGTTGAAGTGATTACTTGACAACAACAGCCTTCACAAACTTGCCAGCATTTACGAAATATACTCCGGCAGCAGGGAGAGTAATCTCAGAAGCATTGCCACTATAGACAAACTGACCTGCAGCATTGCGAACAACATACTCCTCAGCCTCAACATGCAGAGTAAGACCGTCAGTATAAATATTGAAGTCAGCCTCAACATTATCGACTGCCGCTTCTCCAGAATAGTTAAAGACCATTGAAGAACCTTTGTATGAAGTGACATTACCAGTCACACTGATAGACCCTTCGTTGTCGGAAACTGTTACAGAGCCATCAGTAAAGAAATAGATGCCATCGTCTGCGCTGATATATCCATCTTCGTCAGTCACATAAGCACAGGAATAGAAGATATTCTTGTCATCACATCCCTTGCTGTACATGAAAGTACCTGCAGTCTGATCGTCAGCATTAGCACCGGCAGCGAAAGTGCCATTAGCACCATTCTCTGTACCGAAGAGGACAAAATGAGCGACAAAGCCATTGTCGCCGTCAACAATCAGATGCCAAAGATTATCATCAACCTCCTCAACGCTGGCACCCTTGGTGAAGTTGAGTGTAGAAGTCTCATCAGGCTCGAATTTATACCAGTCTCTTTCATTGTTGTCGACTACAGCCGGACCATTGTAGATATAATTGGCAGTAGGAGTAGTGAAGTTAAGAGTGATTGTAGCATTACCGGCATTACCGGCAATAATGGCAGAACCGGCAGTCACAACCTGAGTTGAAATCAAAGAGTCGTGTCTAATAGATTGGATGATAGTGCCGTCAAAAGCATATCCAGGCTTACCCTGCGCTGCATAGACATCAACACCTGAAACAATTGTCATTGGGTCATAAGACTCATCGATGGTATAGGTTCCGGCAGCAGGGAAATAGTTTGCGTCAACAGCAGAAGTGATGAAATAAACTGTTATATAATCGCCAGTGCCATGAATGTAACCGTCATTGCCTACATAAAGGCCATCCGACAGGAAGAACATATCAACCTCAACCTGATTGCCAGTAACATCGAGGTAATCCTGACCATAGTACTGAGCAGCAGCCAAATCAATGGCAGTCTCACCATCTTTTACAATCTTGCTGATGTTTTTATAGACCTGAGTGAACTTGACTTGCTTTTTGCCAACCGGCTCGCTGAGTTGCACTGAAGTCTGAGCAAATGCGTATGATGCGAGAAACATCAAAGCGACAAACAAAGAAACGATTTTTTTCATATAAATAGAATTTTGAATTGCCATAAAAGGGGAGCCGTCCCGCTGGACGAGCTCCCCCAAACAAACAACTATGAATCAATTAAATCAATCCTAAAAAGGATTAAATTTAATCTTTTCTGAATTTAAAGAGTGCAAATGCAATTGCCAAAAGCAGCATTGGCACAATGGCATCGCCGAGAGGAGTTGCCTTGATGAGCGGAGTGCTGAGCCAAGGATTCAATCCCTCGTTGAAACTCCACTCGTGAGGGTTTTTGCCAGGACCCTCGACACGCCAGTCGTTTCGGTTGTTCTCTCCACGTCCTGGAGCGATAAGCCCCTGACGGGATGGAGTTCCACCATCAAATGGATCAAAAATCTCAGAAGTCACAAGACTTCTGCCACTTGGAGCATCAACAGGCTTAAGGTTGAGGTCGGCAGTTGTCTGACCTATATTGACTGACTTGTTCATCACATAACTGCCATCATTGTAGATTGCCTTTACAGGAGTTGCTCCTACATAAGTTCCTCCTCTATATGGATTGTAGCCACCTGATTTATGGAAAAGACTCTGAGAACTGCGGACCGAAGTCATAGTACGACGTTTAGAGAAGTCGGGATTATGTACCTGAGCCGAAGCAGCCGAAGTGAACAAAAACAATATAAATAATGTAAGGACAAACTTATTCTGTTTCATATCATTTACGCACTAAATCAATAAACCACTTTTACTGAAACACCATTAACAGTCACGATATAAACTCCCCTCTGCTGAAGGTCGAACTCGCAAGAGTCGTCTGTGACAGCTGAGGCAATCTGTCTGCCTGAGGCATCAACCACAGTAACCAGCGCCACTGTCTCAAGACCCTCGACATGGAGCACGCCGGCATTGACATAAGTAGATATTCCCATATCCTCGAGGACATTATCGACAGGAGTAACAGACTCAGGAGCCTCCTGAGGAGCCTCAATCTCGAGATAGAAACGATTTTCGATGTCACCGCGACTGAGAGTAGTGGTGGATTTAGAATTTGTCAGATTGATTCTTGTGGCTTTCTGATTGTCAACAAGAGTCACCGAACCATCAAAGTTAGTCTTCTTAGAGTCGAGAGCGAAAGTGAAAGAGCCATTCTGCCAAACATACAATCCGAGAGGTATCACCTGACAGTTGCCTGTAAGACTGAGCACGTTAAACTCGCATTTCACATCGTCAGCCAATGAGTAGATGACGGCAGCGCCTGGGTTGATGATTTTGGCAAGATCCTCCTGATCGTCGTAGGCAAGAGATGCTGAGTTGTTGATTACCACAGAAGTCTTGTCGCAATAGGTGCCCTGGCGTGAAAGTTTCAGAGAGATATTTTTTTCAATCTCCTTATGGCGGAGTCCGCTTCGCTGAGTAGAATAAGGAGAGGTAACAGTAAGAGTGACTGGATCTCCTTGAGGGACTTTAGCAAAGAAAGAGATAAATGCGGGGACTACATTAGCCTGCGAGGTACGGGAACACTCAAAGTTGTTGTTCTCATCCAGTCTTGATATATAGCCCACGCAGTCCTCCTGCCAGGTATGGCTTCCAAGTTGGAAGTCTGTCTCACTGACAGCAGCATAGTATGGATTACCCACAAGATTCCAGCCAGCATAGGCAGCACCATTCTCTGGGATAGTGTTTGAAGTGTAAGAGAGACCTTCAGAGATTGTATAGTCGCTTGCAGGATTATAAGTGTTAGCAAAAGTCAACCATGTAGGGTATGGATGTTCATAACTATAAAATTTTGAAAGTTTATTACCTTCCCTGAAAGTAATTCTCACCTTGTCATCAGCATTAGTAGAAGGAGCAACGAAAACATATCCTATGCCACGCTTAATGACAAAAGAGGTAGGATCGTCGATATGGTCGTAGGCATAACCGTCAACAGCATTTGCAGTAGAATGACGAGACTCATTGAATTCATAGAGTCCCCAAACATCTCCCTCGGCAGCATTGCAGTCGCCGTCAGTGTCGTAACCAGTGGCCTTGCAGTCAATTCCGTTCTTGGTTACAGTGATATGATTGTAGTCACAATCAAAAGGCAAAGAGAAGTAATAGGCACGAGAAGCATCGAAATCGCGAATGACATTGATCTCGTAAGCAGAAATCTCTCTGCGTTGGTCAACAGTTATCTCAGGGACATCGTTATTCTCGCAGTAGATATTTATACGGGCATAATTATCAGAATTATGGAACTGCTCATTCTGGTATTCTCCGTTCTCGTCCTTCTTGATAGTCCATACTTGCTCAAATAGTGGAAGAATCCCCCCCCAATCATTTAAAAAATCATAGAGGTACCAACAACCATATGCATCCCCTGTTAAATAATACACATGTTCTCCATTTTCATTAACTGAAAAAGGCAGTACCGCATCATAAATGAATGTGCCGGGAGTACCAGGGACATAGCTGCCATGCCATATTTTCTCACCAGTGTCGGCATAAATCCAACTATCAAAGATCCACTTGTTGGTGTCTGGTTCGGTAGCGGTCACTCTAAGGATGTCATAATTGCGTCCACTAAAATAACTAATTTCATTCACAGCAGGTTCATACAAAGGAGACGTATTAGACTCTATTATTTCCCACGATAAGATACATCCATCTGTATATGAATTACAAACATCTGAAGTCTTGTCAGCAGTAAAATTCTGAGCCAGAACAGAAATGTTAAGCAGACAAAATAAAAAAATGAAGAATAGGCACTTGAAAAATTTCATATCTATGATTTTTATTTTTTGCGACATTTGAGCAACACTGCACAGAGAGCCATCAGCATCAAAGGGATGATGGCATCACCGAGAGGAGTTGCCTTGATGAGCGGAGTGCTGAGCCAAGGATTCAATCCCTCGTTGAAACTCCACTCGTGAGGATTCTTGCCGGGACCCTCGACACGCCAGTCGTTTCGGTTGTTCTCTCCACGTCCTGGAGCGATAAGCCCCTGACGGGATGGAGTTCCACCGTCGAATGGAGCAGAGATCTCAGAAGTCACCAAACTTCTGCCACTTGGTGCAGCAGCAGGCTTGAGGTTGAGATCGGCAGTTGTCTGACCTATATTGACTGACTTGTTCATCACATAATTGCCATCATTATCTACCGCATGCACTGGAGTACCATAGCGATATGGGTTGTAGCCGCCTGATTTACGGAAAAGGTTCTGGGAACTGCGGACAGAAGTCATTGTACGTCGTTTTGCAAAATCAGGAATATGCACATCTGCAGAGACTGCCGAAGTGAACAAAAACAATATAAATAATGTAAGTATAAACTTATTCTGTTTCATATCACACATTCAATTTAAGATTAATAAACCACTTTAACTGAAAGACCATTTATTGTGACGAAATAGACGCCATGCTGCTGGAGGTCGAACTCGCAGGAGTCGGCAGTAACAGCAGAAGCCACCTGACGTCCTGCAGCGTCAACTACTCTGACAACGGACAACTCCCCGATGCCATCCACATGGAGGATTCCAGAGTTGACATAAGTAGATATTCCCATATCCTCGAGAATATCCTCGACAGGAGTGACAGTTTCAGGTGCTTCCTGAGGAGCCTCAATCTCGAGATAGAAACGATTTTCGATGTCACCGCGACTGAGGTTAGTGGTGTATTTAGAATTTGTCAAGTTGGTTCTTGTGCCTTTCTGATTGTCAACAAGAGTCACCGAACCATCAAAGTTAGTCTTCTTAGAGTCGAGGGCAAAAGTGAAAGAGCCATTCTGCCAAACATACAATCCGAGAGGTATCACCTGACAGTTGGCAGCAAGGCTGAGTACATTAAACTCGCATTTCACATCATCAGCCAATGAATAGATGACGGCAGCGCCTGGGTTGATGATTTTGGCAAGATCCTCCTGATCGTCGTAGGCAAGAGATGCTGAGTTGTTGATTACCACAGAAGTCTTGTCGCAATAAGTGCCCTGGCGAGAAAGTTTCAGAGAGATATTCTTTTCGACCTCCTTATGGCGAAGAGCGCTTCTTTGGTTAGTATATGGAGAAATAACAGGAACTGCCACTGAGCTCTGAGGGACTTTAACGAAGAAAGAAATCAAAGCAGGGACAACATTAGCCTGCGAAGTACGGGAACGCTCAAAGTTATTGTTCTCGTCCAGTCTTGAAATGTAGCCTACGTAATTCTCCAGCCAGGTATGGCTTCCGAGTTGGAAGTCAGTCTCGCTGACAGCAGCATAGTAAGGATTGCCCACAAGGTTCCAGCCGGCATAAGCAGCACCATTCTCAGGGATAGTGTTAGTAGTATAAGAGAGACCGTCAGAGATTGTGAATTGGCCAAGAGCAGGTCCGGCGATTACAAATTCAGAACCATCGTCACGACGGTCTCGGAATTTTATAGTAATTTTGTCGGTCGATGTGGTGGAAAGATTTATGAAAGCGTAACCGTTACCGCGTTTGATGACAAAAGTAGAAGGGTCAGCGATATGGTCGTAAGCATATCCGTCAACAGCATTGTCTGTTGAATGACGAGGTTCGTTGAACTTATAGAGACTCCATAAGTCGCCCTCGTCAGGGTTGCAATCACCGTCATAGTCATAAGCGCCCTTGCAGTCGGTACCGTTCTTAGTGACGGTGATATCATCGTAGTCGCAGTCGAAAGGCAAAGAGAAGTAGTAAACCTTAGAAGCATCGAAATCACGGATTACATTAACCTCCTCAGTAAGAAGGTTTTTGCCAGGAGTTACATTTATAACAGGCACATCGTTGTCTTCGCAGAAGATGCTGACAACACCCACAGTGTCAGAAGAATTATTGACAACGAGAGTAGTGTCATTATAAATATTGACAGGTTTACGGCGGAAGTAAGCATAATAGACAGAATTCTTGCGGCTTGAATAATCTTCGGTGTAATGACGGAGTTTACCCTCTTCGCTATCGTAGTAGAATTTCAAATCGTAAACAGCATCTGTTGACTCAATAACATTTGAGCCCTCCTTGCGCCAGCAGACAAATTCCCAACCTGGAGCAGGAGTAGCCTCCATTTCGACCATGTCATATTTGCCTTTACTATCTGTTCCTGCCGAGCATTGACCAAAAAAAGTCACTGAACCTTGTCTCTTATCAGAAGAGAAGCACCAAATACGATATGCTGCAAGGAAATCCTCTTCAATATAATTAGAAGGATTATTATTAAGATAACTTCCTGCACCACAAGATTGATTTTTAAAGAAAGTGACAAAATCTGATTTCTCGCCACAAGGAACTATTACATCGGGATAATTGCCGCCAACTGCCAAATCCTTGAAGAAATTAGGAGAACTGCTGAGCAAATTGGCACCATCGAAATAAACTCTCTGAAGTTTTGGACAATCTCCAACTAAGTGATTGGTAGTCAAAGCAACAGTTGAAGGCAACCACAATTCCTCCAATTGAGGCCAGTTATTAATAGTCCATGTTTGAGTAATAGTGAATCCTTCGTCAACATAGAGTTTCTTCACATAACTGACATTCTGTAGTCTTGGCAATGCTGCGGCAATGGAATAGGTTCTCCCATTATATGTAACGTTTTTTTTGATATATACAGCATCAACAGGGCGAGTTGCAGTACCAGATTGGACACCAGAGACAGTACCTGTCCCGCTGCTGCTTAAAGAATACGTCACTCCCTCTATGGTTACTGTTTGCGCTGAAGCGAAAAAACTCATCAGGCAAAACATAGAAAGAGTTAATAAAAATTTCGTAGTTTTCATAATTAAGTTTTAGTATTATATCTTCAGATAAAACAAAAAGTCCGGGAAGCCTGGTTGGTCAATGTAATGGATCTGGACGGAAAACGCAATACACGAAACAACCGAACTTCCCAACTCTTATAGGATCTGGAAAATCAGATTTTTTGATTCGCTTTGAAAAGATTACAAGATTTCGTTGAGTCAAAAAAGGCAATAAACACCTGATAATATGTCATTTAACCAGCAAACGTGATATTCATCACATCATAGTTGCCAATCGCTGCAAAGGTACAACTATTTTTCTAACTACCAAACGTTTATATAAACTAATTCGAAAGTTTAACTTTTTTATGGATAATTTTACATTTGAAATACTTTTTGTTAATAAACGAAAAGAAAATTAATAAAAAAATTAGTCGCAGCGGGGAAAAAAATGAATGTTTTAGTGAAAAAAGGGGGCAAAACGGAGGATTTTTGAGGGTTTGTAAGTTATTGATTCTCAATGCATGTCCTGTATGGGAAAGGTATGGGAAAGGTTTGAGACTTGGAGGAGGTTTGTTTGGACAAAAAAAGTGGGTCAAATACCTGAATTTCGGTATTTTAACTAATACTACCCCACTGGCGGTCGGAGCGTTGCTCCAGGGCGTTGAGGGTGTTGAGCACCAGAGGGGGCAGTCCGGCTGCTACCATCTGTTTTGCCTCGTCGCGAGCCATGCCGAGGATGGCACCATCGGCTGCGAGGGATGCTATCTTCAGTTCGAAAGGCAAGCCGCTCTGCTGGAGTCCCTCCATGTCGCCCGGTCCGCGGAGACGGAGGTCCTCCTCGGCTATCACGAAGCCATCGTTGGAAGAGCACATGATGGAGAGACGCTGCTTGGTCTCCTTGGCGAGTTCGTATTTGGACATCAGGATGCAGTAACTCTGGTCGGCACCGCGTCCTACCCTACCGCGGAGTTGGTGCAACTGGCTCAGTCCGAATCTCTCGGCATTCTCGATAATCATTACTGAGGCATTAGGCACATTGACTCCGACCTCGATGACTGTCGTTGCCACCATGATATGCGCCTGATGGGAGACAAATTCCTGCATTGCCTGGTCCTTGACCTGCGCTTTCATCTGACCATGGACCATAACTACCTTATACTCAGGGAAAGCATCAGTAATAATGCCGAAACCCTCCTCTACATTCTTGAGGTCGATTTTCTCGCTCTCCTTCACGAGGGGATAGACGATGTAGATCTGTCTGCCCAGTTGAAGTTGCTGACGCATAAAGCCGTAGAGTTGCTGACGGGCACTCTCGAAGTAATGATAAGTAGCCACAGGCTTGCGTCCTGGAGGCAGTTCGTCGATAACGCTCACATCCAGATCGCCATAGACAGTCATTGCCAAAGTGCGCGGAATAGGAGTTGCAGTCATGACAAGGATATGAGGCGGACGTTCGTTCTTCTTCCACATTTTAGCCCTTTGCGCCACTCCGAAGCGGTGCTGCTCGTCGATGACGCAATAACCCAGATTGCGGAACACTACATTATCCTCGATGAGGGCATGCGTGCCTATGACAATATCTATAGAGCCGTTGGAGATTCCCTCCATAGTCTGGGTGCGTTTCTTGCCTTTGACCGAGCCGGTGAGCAGAGCCACTTTTATTCCCAATGGTTCCAGTTGAGCCGAAATGCTCTCGAAATGCTGATTGGCGAGGATTTCGGTAGGTGCCATGATAGCCACCTGGAAGCCATTGTCGAGAGCAATCAGCGCTGTGAGCATTGCCACCATGGTCTTTCCGCTGCCTACATCCCCCTGCAGGAGTCGGTTCATCTGCCTGCCGGTGTTCATGTCATTGCGGATTTCGCGGATGACTTTTTTCTGTGCCTCCGTCAAAGGGAAAGGGAGGAAATCCTTATAGAAACGGTTGAACCTCTCCCCCACTGTCGGGAAGAGGAAACCTACATATTTCTGTGTTCTGAGTTGTGCCGATCTCAGGAGACTCAACTGGATATAGAAGAGTTCCTCGAACTTGAGCCTGAACTGAGCGCGGCGGAGACTGTCGTTGCTGAAAGGGAGATGCACCTCGCGGAGAGCCTCCTCCTTGGTCATCAGTCCCAGTTTCTTGATTATGTCGTCAGGCAAGGTCTCCTCTATCTGCAGCGCATTGCTCTGGAAGAGATTGTAGATGATTTTACGCAGTGCCTCTGAGTGGAACTGCATTCTCTTCATCGTCTCCGTGGTGTTGTAGAATGCCATCAGGCCTGAGTTTCTCCGCAGATTAACCTCATTATAGACCTCCATGTCCGGGTGCGCCAGAGAGAGCATGCCCTGATAGATGTTCGGTTTGCCGAAGACGATATACTCCACGTTCATCTTGAGGTTGTCGATGGTATAGCGGATGCCCTGAAACCAAATCAACTCCATGGTCGCAGTGCCATCGGTGAATTTGGCAATCAGTCGCTCCTTGCCGCCTAAACCTTTCCGTTCGATATTTGTGATATGACCACGGAACTGCACATACTGAGTGTCATCCTTGCATTCGCGGATTGTGTAGAACCTGCTGCGGTCGATGTATTTGTACGGATAATAGGTTATCAGCTCGCCGACTGTGGTAATCTCGAGTTGCTTGGCGAGGATTTCAGCCCTTTTGGGTCCGACGCCTGTCAGATACATAACCTTATCCGTCTCTTTCATTTCAAATCCTGAAAATGGTCTGCAAAGGTAGTAAAAATTTTTGAGATGGCAAAAGGAGGTTTTTATAAATAATTTATAGAACCCACCTAAAAGAAAAGAGCAATTGCCGAAAAGTCAGCAATTGCTCTATATATTAACTGTGTAATATCTAATTACTCAGCGCGCATAGCCTCGAACTCGAGGTCCTTCTCGCCCATAGTTCTATACTTAGCGTCCATCTGAGCAGCCTGGTTAAGGTTAGTCTGATAGTCGCTCTTGTTGTTCTGACGAGCAGCAAGGATAGCCTTCAAGTAGTAAGTAGTAGCGTTAGGATTCTCGTTGCCATCCAAAGCACGACGAGCAGCAGCATAGTCGTTGTTGAGGATGTTAGCGAGTGCAGCGTTGTTAGAAGTAGAGTTACCGAAGAGCTGAGCAGCCTTCTTGTAGTTACCCTTCTTGATAGCGATAACGCCATTAGCATAGTCAAGACCCTTGCCTACGCCACCAGCCTTACCGAAGTACTCCTCTGCCTTGTCGTCGTCACCGTTAGCGAGAGCGCAGAGACCGAGGTTGTAGTTAACTGTAGCATTGTCAGCCTCAAGCTCAGCAGCCTTCTCGAAGCAACGTTTAGCGTTTTCGATGAAACCCTGCTGGTAGTAAGCATAACCGAGGTTGTTATAAGCACGAACGCTCTTGAACTGATCAGCAGCAGCATTGTAGATAGCCTGCTTCTCAGCCATGTTGTTAGTCAAAGTAGCAGCATAGAGAAGTTCCTCCTCGTTGAGAGAAGAAGGATTCTCTTTAGCAAGACGTGCGAGTTCCTCGTCTGTACGGCCAGTTACCTTTACAACGAGAGACATCTTAGAACGACGGAGCTGAGGAAGGATCTCATCAGCAAGAGTCTTATAAGCAACAGAGAGTTTCTTGATCTCCTCCTCGCGCTGCTCTGGGTCACTGTACATGCTCAAGACGCGAAGGATGATAGCCTTATCCTCAATGTTAGAGTTGTTAACGAGTTCCTGGAAACCGTCCCAGTCCTCTGCAGTAGTCTTAGAATCGATAGAAACAGAAGCTTTGATCTTCTTGAGCTGCTTGTTGATGTAGTCCTGAGAAGCCTTACCACGGTTGTTAGCAAGTTTCTCGTTGATATCCTGACCACCATCAGGAGAAGCATAAGAGCTGATCTCGATACCCTTGATCTCTTTGCCCTCAGCATCCTTCATAGCCTTGATAGTATTAGTGAGAACTTTCATCTCGTCAGATTTGAGCTCAGAGTCGCGGATAGAAGACTGGTTGATGAGATATTTGATCTCAGCATTAGTGCGCTCTTCCATCTCGTGCTGGAACTTGTCAGGGATGATCATAGCCTCGAGATCGCCAGTGTTAGGAGCGATAGAAACGAGGAGCGGAGTGATGATAACACCCTTACCAACCTCTACTGGATCGAGAGTATAAGTGTTTTTTGGAGTGTTGACAACAGCCTCGAGTGTAATAACACTGTTCTGCATGCCATCCTCATAGTCGAATACAGCAGTCTGAGTGTACTTGCCACCAACTCTGTACTTGATAGTTTTGTCGTTACCCTCAACTTTCTGACCCTGATAAGTTACAGGCTCGCCTTTGAAAACGCGACCATCCTCAGTAGTGAGAACTGGAGTAACAGTCATAGTCATCTTCTTAGTGAAGTACTTCTCAGGGAAGTTTCCTTCGAAAGTAACCTCAACTTTACCTGCTTTATAAACTGCAGGATTTGGATTCATCTTAACTGAATCAATAAATTCTTTTGGAGGCTTACAAGCTGAAAGAACCATGATTACAGCTAAAATAGTGAATAAAATTTTCTTGTTCATAATAGCTATTTATTTGAAATTCTTACTTTTTATATTCTTGTAGAAATTTGTGGCAAAGTTACTACAAATATTCCAATAATTATTACTAATTTTGCAAAAATTTTAGTGCTCAGCACATTTTATTTTTAAAATACTGATTCTTAACATTTTAAACTATTGTAATAGTCATTACTAAAGAATCAGCAAAGAGTTCTATCTGTTTTTTTGGAGAAAAACAATAGAGAAACTATTTTGCCAAAAGTCAAGAAAGTTTGTACACAAGATTTATAAAGTATAATTTTTTAGATTAGTATTATTGATACTGGCTGTTAGTTTTGTTAACAATCATATTAAATAATTGATTTTAATTTGGTTTGAGCTGTTAGTTTTGTTCTTGATATTTTGTGGATATATTTTTCATGATGTTGATAAGTCCGTTTTTCACATGTTTTGAACTTTGAAAAATATTTTTCCACAAGATATTCACAACATTTTTAAGATATGTACGACGTTATAGTAATAGGGGCTGGTCATGCTGGTTGCGAGGCAGCATCTGCGGCGGCAAATATGGGTTCATACACATTATTAATAACAATGGATATGAACAAAATTGCCCAGATGAGTTGTAATCCAGCGGTCGGTGGTATTGCTAAAGGTCAGATAGTCAGAGAGATAGATGCACTTGGCGGGCAAATGGGATTAGTTACAGATGAGTCATCCATACAATTCCGTATGCTCAATATGAGTAAAGGTCCTGCTATGTGGAGTCCTCGCTCGCAGTGTGACCGTACAAAATTTATTGACAATTGGCGTCGTCATTTGGATTCAATTGACAACCTGGATATATGGCAGGATACAGTGTCATCACTCATTATAGAAGAGGGTAGGGTAGTTGGAGTGAATTGTGGTTTTGGGATACAGTTCATGGCAAAGAGTGTCATTTTGACTGCCGGTACCTTTTTGAATGGATTGATGCATGTTGGTAAGACCAAAATTAAGGGAGGCCGCATTTCAGAGTATGCTTCTACGGGTATAACAGAGCAGTTGGTTGAGGCAGGTTTTAAGTATTCGAGAATGAAAACCGGCACACCAATGCGAATAGACGGCCGCAGTATAGATTTTAGCAAAATGCAGCGGCAAGATGGTGATGAAGCCTCTTTTCATAGATTCTCATTTATGTCGTCTTCAAACAGACAATTAAAGCAGCGTCCTTGCTGGATAACATATACAAATACCAAGACACATGATGTTTTAAGGTCCGGATTGAAAGATTCCCCTTTGTATAATGGTCAAATTCAGAGTATTGGACCTCGTTATTGTCCTTCAATAGAGACTAAGATAGTTACATTTGCAGATAAAGACCAGCATCAGTTGTTCATAGAGCCCGAAGGAGAGTCAACAGAAGAGTATTATATCAACGGATTTTCTTCCTCGCTACCGATAGATGTTCAGTTTCAGGCAATTAAGACTGTTCCAGGACTTGAAAATGTACGTGCTTACCGTCCTGGATATGCTATAGAATACGATTTCTTTGACCCAACTCAACTCAAGCATACCTTAGAGACAAAACTGATATCCAATCTCTATTTTGCAGGTCAGGTTAATGGTACTACAGGTTATGAAGAGGCTGCAGGTCAAGGACTTGTGGCTGGTGTGAATGCTGCTTTGAGGAGTAGAGGAAGTGAAGAAGAGTTTATTCTTTCGCGTGATGAATCCTATATTGGAGTGCTGATTGATGATTTGGTGAATAAAGGTGTAGATGAGCCATATAGAATGTTTACTTCGCGTGCGGAATATAGAATTCTCCTTCGTCAGGATGATGCAGACATGCGTTTGACTGAAAAAGCGTATAAGATTGGTTTGGCAAAAGAGGACCGTTATCAAGCGATGTGCAAGAAAAGAGACAAAATAGAGAGACTTATCTCTCTTTGTCGCGAGACCTCTGTTGACTATAAACTTATAAATCAGTATTTTGAAAAGATAGACAGTGCGCCTCTCGCTCATTCAACAAAACTATATGATATTCTTTTGAGGCCAAATACAGATTTGAAGTCTCTTATATTATATAATGTGTCGTTACACAATTTTGTTGAAAAAGAAGAGATGACAGAAGAAGAGTTGGAGTGTGCAGAGATTAAAATCAAGTATTCCGGATATATTGCGCGCGAACAGCAGATTGCTGAGAAACTTCGTCGTTTGGATTATATTCGAATTCCAGACTCATTTGATTATAACTCTCTTCAGTCACTTTCTACTGAAGCCCGTCAGAAATTGACAAAAATAAGGCCAGCAACAATTGGTGCAGCCTCCCGAATCCCAGGAGTATCGCCAAATGACATAAATGTACTTTTGGTGTTACTTGGAAGGTGATTATTATTTTTACCACCAACTTTCGAATTTGACAGCAAGTTTGGTATTGGTACGAATTAAAGGAATTGGTGATTAAATTTAGATTGTTCCACGTGGAACATTTTTGAGAGGGATATATGTTGCTCCGCGATATTTTGCAAAAATGTGGGATATATGTTGCTCCGATTTTTTTTGAGTGCTCGAGAATCTTAAAAATATTGTTCAGTCGTTGCCTTCGACACCTGGAGTCTATAAGTACTTCAATTCTGAAGGCAAGATAATATATGTTGGAAAAGCGAAGAATCTGAAGAAAAGGGTTTCTTCCTATTTCAACAAGCATCATGATTCGGTGAAGACAAATGTCCTTGTTTCGAATATACGGAACATTGAATACATTTGCGTCAATTCAGAGGCAGATGCCTTGTTGCTGGAGAATAATCTGATAAAGAAATATCAGCCGCGATACAACATCTTGCTCAAAGACGGAAAGACCTATCCTTGGCTTTGCATAACGAAAGATCCTTTTCCTCGTGTTTTCAAAACTAGGCAAGTTCTTCGTGGAGCCGATTATTATGGACCTTATCCATCCTCATATACTTTGGATCTGTTGTTGTCGTTGATTCGCGAGATATATCCTGTCAGAACTTGCCATCAGCCAATAACTCTCGATGGGGTAGAGAAGGGGAAATACAATGTCTGCCTTCAATATCATATAAAAAGGTGTTCTGCTCCATGCGTTGGAAATCAGAGTTTCGCTGATTATAACGAAATGATTTCGCAGATCCGCGAGATAGCAAAGGGAAATTCGCATATAGTGACAGATTATCTTCTTGAGCAAATGGGAAAATTGGCAGAAGAGTGCCGGTTTGAAGAGGCTCAGGAGTTGAAAATCAAGTATGAGGCCCTCATCAATTACCAGTCCAAGACAGTGATAACCACCACAACGGACAACGATATTGATGTATTTGGTTATGATGAAGATGATTCAAGCGCATATATCAATATTCTTAGAATCAATCATGGTGCTGTGGTTCAGGGATTTACGATTGAATACAAGAAGACTCTTGATGAATCAAAAGAAGAAATCCTCTCATTGGCAATAGCAGAGTTAAGAGATAAGTTCAAGAGCATCTCCAAGGTTGCTATTGTGCCTTTTATGCCTGATACTCAGTTAGATAATGTAGAATATCTTATACCTCAGCGAGGAGATAAGCATAAATTGCTTGAACTTTCGATTCAGAATGTAAAACAGTATAGAAAAGACAAATACAAGCAGCAGGAAAAACTCAATCCAGAGCAGAGGCAGGTGCGTTTACTGACTGATATTCAGAAACTTCTGCATCTTGATTCCTTACCAAAGACAATTGAGTGCTTTGATAACTCCAATATTTCGGGTACAGATGCCGTTGCCGCTTGCGTAGTCTTCAAGATGGGAAAACCATCAAAGCAAGACTATCGAAAATACATAATAAAAAGTGTTGTCGGACCCGATGACTATGCTTCAATGACTGAAGTTGTCCGTCGCCGTTATTCCAGAATGATTGATGAAGGTGCTGAATTGCCTGATTTGATCCTGACTGATGGTGGGAAAGGGCAGATGGAGGTAGTCAGAAAAGTTGTGGAAGATGAACTCCATCTGAATATTCCGATAGCGGGTATGGCCAAGAATGAGCATCATCGCACTTCCGAGATATTGGTTGGTTTTCCGCCAGTGGTGGTTGGCATGAACGTGAAAGATGAAGCCTTCCAGTTTTTTACCAGGATACAGGATGAGGTTCATAGGTTTGCGATAACCTTTCACCGCGACAAGCGCAGCAAGAGTCAGATTGCCTCCAGATTGGATAAGATAGCAGGAGTAGGAGAGAAGACTAAGACCTTGTTGCTCAAGCATTTCAAGTCCGTTAAGAGGGTAGAGGCAGCCACCGAGGAAGATCTTGCTGCTCAGGTAGGGCCGTCAAAAGCAAAGATAATATATAATCATTTTCATAAATAATGAGTCAAGGAGTAAAATTTTCATCAGCTTATTGGACAGTCAATGTTGCTGAGATGCTGGAGAGAACAGCGTATTATGGTATTTTTATTGCCATAACATTCTATCTTTCAAACATTTTGGGTTTTTCGGATATAGAAGCTGGTATAATATCAGGTTTATTTTCGGCATTGACCTATTTTCTACAGATGTTTTCGGGAGCATATGCTGACCGTCTTGGTTACAGACGTTCAATGCTTCTGGCGTTCGGACTGATGCCTATTGCCTATTTAAGTTTGGGACTTTTGCCATATATGTATGAGGGACTGGGACTTGTGGAGTATGATGTGCCTGATGGAGCAGGAGCCTTAGTGGCAAACATAACTACCCATACGGTTTATAAGGGACTGCAAGAGAGCGCTTTAAGATGGCTGATTGTTCCAGTAATGCTTATTTTGGTTTTCACCGGTTCCATCACGAAGAGTATTATTCGTGCTGCTGTAGCGAGGGAGACTACTACTGAGACGCGAGCCAAAGGATATTCGATTTTCTATATGATAGTGAATATCGGAGCCTTCAGCGGAAAGTCGATTATCGATCCTCTCAGAGGATGGCTTGGTCAGAGGGCATATATTTATGTAAACTTCATTTCTGCGGCTCTTTGTCTTTTGGCATTTATCGTTACCTTGATATTTTTCCATTCCACAAATAATGCCGGTGAGGGGAAATCATTCCGCGAGATAGGAAGAGGAATGCTGAAACTCTTCACAAAACCAAGACTTTTGGTGCTGATTCTGATAGCAGCGGGATTCTGGACCATACAGCAGCAACTTTATGCCTCAATGCCAAAGTATGTAGTCCGTATGGTTGGCGAGGCTGCAAAACCAGGATGGATAGCCAATGTAAATCCTTTTGTAGTAGTGCTTTTGGTGAATCTGGTAACCAGAATAATGAAAAACAAGTCGGCATTGACATCCATACTTGTCGGTATTCTTTTGGTGCCATTGGCAGCATTGATAATGTCGACAGGCAATATGCTTGGTGAGGGTTATATCCTTGGACTTCATCCTATTACATTTACTTTGGTTCTTGGAATCATGCTACAGGGACTTTGCGAGTGCTTCATTACTCCGAGATATCTGGAGTATTTCTCGTATCATGCACCTAAGGGAGAAGAAGGTTTGTATTTAGGATTCAGCCAGTTGGATTCCTTCTTTGCCTCAATAATAGGCTTTTTCATGTCAGGTTTCCTGTTGGATAAGTATTGTCCAGATCCAGCCAAGTTTGCGACTCATGAAGAGTGGCTTGCTGCTTCGGCACATGCTCATTATATATGGTATTATTTTGCTGCTATTGGTTTGGTGGCTGCATTAGTGCTGATAATATTTGGAATAGTGACAAAGAGAATAGATTCGCGAAAAGAGAGAAATGGAGTTACTGAGTAAAGATAAGATACTGAAAGAGAGATGTATAGCCACCATTGGTTATTTTGATGGCGTCCATCAAGGGCATGATTTCCTATTGAGTGACCTGAAAAAAGAAGGTTTGAAAAGGGAATTGAAGACCTTGGTTGTGACATTTTCCAATCATCCCAGACTGATTTTTGATCCCGACTGCGGGTTGAAGTTCATAACCTTGCCCGATGAGAAGATTCATTTGCTTGAGAAGTCGGAGATAGATTATTGCCTTGTGTTGCCGTTCACTATGGATTTTGCGAAGAAGAAATCGTCAGAGTTCATGGCAGAATTGAAAGAGAAGTTCAATGTTGATGCACTTCTTGTTGGTTATGACCATCATTTCGGTTCTGACAGAGGTTCAGAGTTTGAGGATTATGTGCGATTTGGCAAAGAGACTGGGGTAGAAGTTTTGAGATGTGAGGCATTCAGAGTGAGTGATGTGAATGTATCCAGTTCGAAGATTAGGGAAGCTTTGACAGCGGGTGACATAGAAGTAGCCAACAGACTGTTGGGTTATGAATATACGATTATCGGCGAGGTAGTTCATGGTCATGAGATAGGCAGGAAACTTGGATTTCCGACAGCCAATATCAAGATAGAGCAGACAAAGTTGCTGCCGGCGAATGGCGTTTATCAGGTAAAAGTGCAGATAAATGGTTTGAATTACGGCGGAATGATGAACATCGGGAGCCGTCCGACAGTAGATAACGGGGATATTTCGGTAGAGGTGTTTGTTGACCGGTTCAATGGGGATTTATATGGTAAAGAACTTGTGATAGAGATAGTTAAGTTTATCAGAGGGGAGCAGAAGTTTGAAAGCCTGGAAGAATTGAAAAATCAGTTAGCACTTGATTTACAAGAGATAAGGCGATAATTGAAAAAAAAGCGTCAAATTGTTTTACTAATTGAAAAATAGTTTGTACCTTTGCAGTCGCAAATCGCGGAAATAGCTCAGTTGGTAGAGCACAACCTTGCCAAGGTTGGGGTCGCGGGTTCGAGTCCCGTTTTCCGCTCCAGTTTTTGGGACGTCGGGTTGAGTGCTACTCTCCCGATTTTTTTTCGGAAGCTGCCCGGATGGTGGAATCGGTAGACACGAAGGACTTAAAATCCTTTGGCCATTGCGGCTGTGCGGGTTCAAGTCCCGCTCCGGGTACTAAAAACAGGTAAGGACTGCGGAAATAGCTCAGTTGGTAGAGCACAACCTTCCCAAGGTTGGGGTCGCGGGTTCGAGCCCCGTTCTCCGCTCAAAAAGGAGCAGAAATTCAATTATTAGAGAAAACTTGAAAAAGTTTTCTCTTTTTTTTGTCCTACGAAAAATTATTAGTAACTTTGTCGCGGAAATGTGCACAGATGAAATATATATGTCCAGGTGTCTTCAGTTGGCTTTGAGAGCCGAGGGGAAGACCAGTCCCAATCCCATGGTTGGGGCCTTGTTGGTGTGTGACGGGAAGATTATTTCAGAAGGATATCATCATAAGGCAGGGGAGCCACATGCAGAGCCAAATGCCATTAAGGCAGTGAAAGACAAAGAGTTGCTGAAACGTTCAACATTGTATGTATCTCTTGAACCCTGTTCGCATTACGGCAAGACACCTCCTTGTTCAGAACTCATTATCAACAGTCAAATTCCAAGGGTAGTGGTAGGTACGCTTGACCCTAATCCGTTAGTGGCGGGAAGGGGCATCAAGATGATGCGTGATGCAGGAATCGAGGTAAAAGTCGGTGTTTTGGAGGAAGAGGCGAAATTTATCAACAGAAGATTTTTTACTTTTCAGACTTTGAAGCGTCCATATATTATCTTGAAGTGGGCAGAAACTGCTGATGGCTTCATGGATAAAGTGCGCGAGAGCAAGGCTGAGGGTGGTCCTGTCAAGATAAGCAACGTGCTGACCAAGACATTGAACCACCAGATGAGGGCCAACGAAGATGCCATAATGGTGGCAACCAGTACTGCGATTCTCGATGATCCCCATCTGACAGTTTCCAAATGGACAGGGAATAATCCATTGCGAGTTTTGCTTGACAGAAGCCTGAAAGTTCCGATGAATTCGAGGATTTTTGATTCTTCTGCACCTACTTTGGTCTTTACTGAGAAGAGAGGAGTGGGCTATGGAGAGAATGTTAATTTTGAAGAGATAGATTTTGGCGGGGATGTTTATGCTCAGGTACTCAATGCCTTATACAAGAGAAATATCCTGTCGGTAATCATAGAGGGAGGAGCAAAATGGCTTCAGACAGTGATTGACAGTGGAATTTGGGATGAGGCGTATGTTGAGAGAGGCGAGATGGTGCTGAATGAGGGGAATGGAGTGAAAGCACCTAAAATCGATTTTTAGTAGATAATGGTCTGGCAAATAATATATTACACCGCAACCATAATTTATGCCATAGTGGCAGCAGCCCTTTCGGTTGTGATAATTATGGAGAACAGGAATCCAATCCGCACTTTGGCTTGGATTATGCTTCTTATTGTGTTCCCGATAGGCGGTGCAATCATTTATTTGTTCTTCGGCCGTGACCACAGGAAGAAGCATATTCTGGCGGACAGACTTGATTCCGGCAGCAATGTGATAGACTCGGCGAAGTTGGCAGAACTCGGAATCCCAGATAACTTCCAGAAACTTGTCAAATTGATAGACAACAATCAGCACAGCAGCCTTTTCAATGACAATAAAGTTAGTGTCTATGCTAATGGAGGTGAGATTTTCGATTCACTGTTTGCTGATTTGGACAAGGCAGAAAAGTCCATTCACATCGAGTTTTATATCATTGAAGAGGGCGAAGTAGGCAATCATCTGCATGATTTGTTGTTGAAAAAGGCAAAAGAGGGTGTTGAGGTCCGTGTGATTTATGATTATATCGGCGGAATGCGTCTGCCTATTGAGTGGAAGAGAAGTCTGGTGGATGCCGGAGTGAAGATCCATTCCTTCCTGACGGCTAATTCATTTTCAGGACTTCAGTATATCAACTATCGCAATCACAGGAAGTTAGTGATAATAGATGGTGAGGTGGGATATACAGGTGGAGTCAATATTGCCGACAGATATCGTTTGGGAGATCATTTGGGATTGTGGCGTGATACCTTCATCAGAGTTTCCGGTTCCGCGGTCAAGGCTATGCAGCATGCTTTCCTGATTGACTGGAAGTTCGTGTGCAATTATGAGAAGATAGAACTTGAAGATTATGTGAGTGCGGTCAAAGAGGAGAACAAAGGTGATGAGATGATGCAGATTGTCACCTCAGGACCTGATACTGAGTGGCCTAACATCCTGAATGGAGTACTTTCAGCGATAAACAATGCGAGGAAGAGCGTTTATATCCATACACCTTATTTCATACCTCCTGAGCCATTGATGATAGCGTTGGAGTCGGCAGCCTTGTCAGGCGTAGATGTCAGACTCATGCTCTCAGAGAACAGTGACTCCCTGATAGTCTCAACAGCATCCAGGTCATATATCGACAGAATGCTCCGGGCAGGTATCAGAGTATTCTTCTATAGATATAACTTCCTGCATTCCAAGGCGATAGTCATTGATGACTACCTCTCAATACTTGGAACTGCTAATATGGATATCCGTTCCTTTGAGCAGAATTTCGAGGTAGCCGCGTTTATTTACGGAGAGAAGACAGCGGGAGAGTTGTCGTATCATTTCGAAGAGGATATGAAGACCTGTAAAGAGTTGAATCTCAGCGCTTGGAGACACAGGTCAGTGCCTAAGAGAATCAGAGAGTCCTTTGCGAGACTCCTGTCACCTATTTTTTAGAGACCGGCAGCAGGAGTTGCTGCTGTGTAGAGACAGATGCTGACGTGACGGACAGAGTCGAAAGCCCTGCAGCAGTCGATGATAGTGCTGCCAGTGGTGAAGACATCGTCCACGATCAAGATGTTCTTACCTTCAAAAAACGATGGATTCATCAGACAAAAGTTGTTTTTAACCTTTGAGCGGCCATGAGCGCTTTTAGTGGTTTGAGAGAGCCTGTAGTGGGCGCGGACCAGGTTGTCGGTGACGACTGGAGCATTCAAAATTTCGCCAATCCATCGTGAGATTTCTTCTGATTGGTTGTATCCGCGCTGAAATTTTTTCCATTTGTGCAGAGGGACTGGGATTATGCAGTCGATTTTGCCGTAGCGCGGGTTGTTGAGGATGTTTTGTCCGATGGCGTGACCTAAGGTTATGGCTATATTTCTGTTTCCGTGATATTTAAGTTCGTGGATAAGAGCCTGAGAGACACCGCCTTTCTCGTACATCATGAGTGCCGATGCAACCTTGATGTTGGTGAGACCGAGGAGACGTTTTTCCAGGATGTTGTTAGGAGTCTGTATTAAGAGTCGGTTGAAGAGGTTCAGTTTTTGGATGCAGTCCGGACAAACTCCGTATTGGCCGCGTTCGAGAGGGGCGCCGCAGTTGAGACATCGGCGGTCGATGGCAGCATCGCCGAGACGGTCGAAGAAATCGGGGATTAGTCGGAGCAAGTTCATTTTTCTATGATTTCATCGGCAAAGGTAGTGATTTTATTTTGTTTGGCAATAATAATTTTCTATTTTTTATGTACAACAGAGAATTTGCGAGTGCGAGGATTGAGAGTCTTGGAGAGAATGAGATTTTTGTTTTCGGCAGTAATCTTCAGGGAAGTCATGGAGGCGGTGCTGCGAGGATTACTTTTGACAGATTTGGGGCAGAGTGGGGTGTAGGAGTAGGTTTGACAGGCAAGTGTTATGCCATTCCGACGATGCATGGAGGGGTAGAGAAAATCGCGCCATACGTCGATGAATTCGTTGATTTTGCGAGGTCGCACAAGGAGATGAAGTTCTTAGTGACCAGAGTGGGGTGCGGAATTGCCGGTTTCAGGGATGAAGAGATGGCGCCATTGTTCAAAGGCGCGATAGATTTGGAGAATGTCTTGTTGCCGAGGAGTTTTGTGAGAGTTATCGAGGGGTGATTTTTCTATATTCTACGTTTCTACGATTCTATGATTCTACGTTTTGAATTAATATGAAATGAATTATGAAGAGAGTTACTAAATTATTGTTTTTGGGGATGGTATCTGTGTTTGCTGCATGTGGAACGCAAACGGGTCTCAAACCGAATGAGTATGCTTTCTCTGAAATACGTGAGATAGAGGGAGTTATGGTAGATGCCGCTGATATGGCTTTTCATGGAAAGGTGGTCACGCCAGGGTTGAGTCCTGCACTTCAGACGGCAGGGGATACAACATATTTTGTGTATCAGCACTTTGACGAAGATTATCCTTGCACTATATGCGGTGAAAATATCTGTTTCCTTGATACGGTAAGAGTATTGGCACGAACCGCGAAGGCGAAGGATTACAATGGGTCAGTCTATTATTGCGCAGATATTGTAGAGATACTTGAGGTAAAACCGGCTTCGGTTGAGTAGTAAAATTGAGTAGGTTTTTTGTTGTTTTGTGGGTTTTGGCGACCACGGACCACTTGACCACCGGACCACTTTGGTGTTTTTGTGGTCGGTGGTGGTGTTTTGGTGTTGGGTGAGTTATAAGAAAGTTAGATTTTTATTAATATGCGCTGGAAATTGAAAATTTTTTGTTTGCAAGTCTAATTTTGAAAATCGTTTTTAATATTCACTTGATTATCAAGTTATTCTATATACAAAAAGCATCTCTGAACCACTGAGCAAATAGTGCAGGTGGGTTATCTGCATACCTATCTGAAGATTCTCCTGGGTTAATCTCTACAATCATATTAGGTAAAGCATCTATAACATAATATTTACTACCTAACACAGACAACCGTTTAGCTGCTTCTACCACTACATTTGGAATATTATTACTACGATGATAAATTTTGCCATTTAGCACCCAATACCGATCTTCGTTGAGGAAAGTCTTAGGTTCTATAAATTTTCTAATAGCATATTTCCCCTTCCAAGGAAATACTTGAAACTTTTCTTTTATATACTCTAATGAACGGTCTGGCCAAACAGATGCATACTCGTCTATAGACCACAATGATTTTATATCGTTCTTAATGAATACCCTATTCCATTGATGTTGTTTGATTTGCTCAATTGTGTTGTTATCAAGAGTGTCAACGAAGAATGTCGGTATAGAAATATCTTCAATCAATGGATAATATACGGATAATAACGATGTTGATATATACTCTTTCCATGATTGTATATACCTTGAATCATTTGGGTAATCTGTCTCTTTCCACATCATCGTACCGCGATAAATCAGTCTTTCTGCTTGTTCGTTAGGATTAATGCCTACAGATAAAGCTAACTTTCTCATCGCCTCTGCCTCTTCTGCAAAGTATGGATGAATTTGAGAAGGATCATGACGGTCTTTTGCAAAAATAAATTGTATCTTATTCATCTTTTCTAAATAGGGAGTGAAGCCAAACGGCTACTGATATTTTAGTGCAAAGTTGCGTGTAAGTTTTGTATTGTAGAGAAAACACATCACAATTATCCAATTCCTTTTCCAAGAATATAGGATGATGCGTAAGTTCGTATGCTTCTGCAAACAATTCTTTTATACTTGGAATAGCATCATTCAACCCACTCATTGACAAACCAAAAAAATCAGCACAATATGTATAATCAGATAACTCCTTTGGCAATATTGGCTTGAAGAATTGCCTTGCCCATAATTTCAATGTGTCATCTTTCTGGTTAATTCTCAAGCTAAAAATATGGTTGATGATATTGGGGTCAGAAAAAAACGATACTAATTCAACCCCTTTAGGTCCATACAACAAATCCTGTTCCCAGGGAAATGTAAACTCATTCTGGATATTATAACCTACAAAATCAGAGTTTATTTCTGTTGCAAGAAGAGTATCACCTCCTTGTCCTGTAAAAACAACGTCACATCCTTTGTTTGCAAAAGCTTGTGCCAATGCGCCATCTGCATCATTCATTTTAATGAAAGAATCAGGTATTTGGTGTTTAGGAGTATTTGCAAGATTGCTGTAGAATGGATATTCGTCCATATCTATTAAATGCGCATTATCTCCATACTCTGCTAATTTGTTTTGAATTACTCGTTCTGTTCTGAACTCAAACCTGTTGCAAACAAGTCCAATTGGTGTAAATGGAATATTTAGGTAATGCAACAAGCAAATGATTATGCTGGAATCAAGTCCACCACTAAGATGTACACCAATTTTCTTGTCTTCGTATTGGGCAAAAAAAATAGATGCTGCATCCAAAAATTTATTCCAGTCTGTATCTACAAATTTTGGCTTATATAATAATTCTTCGAGACTTTTCTTCCCTTTGTTCCAAACAAAGCCAGGATAAATTGGATAAATATTTGGTAGAACAGGTTTCCAATTATATTGTTTTGTTTCGCCTAAAGCATTATTGTATAGGCGACTGTCAATATTGTACTCTTTCCATATACCTGCTTCTAACAAATCCCATATATTGTCAACGAAACAATCCAATTGTTGGTTATAGAAATACAGTGTATGTTGCGGACATTTCCCTTTTATTACTCTTCGTTCCATATCAAATCATTTTAGCAACAGGGGTATAAAGTATCCAATATTTATCGAAAATGTCAGCTTGCATATTTTCCTCTATTACCCACGCATGAAGATTTTTTGAAGGGAAGAAACATCCAATAAACATTGTACCATGTTTTTTGAATTTTTTAGATGTAGTTGCAATAAAAATAGCCCGGGGCAAACACAACATATTTTGTTTTCCTCCGATTATTTTTCTGAATGCTAAGTTTGCATCTCCCGCATTAGGAAATATAGGCATTCTCAGATAGCTCAACAAATATGCAATTGGATAGCATTTTGCACATAAAGCGACCAACAATTTAGCATAAAACTTACAAAATATTGAAATATTGATATCCGATATGTTGCTACTTTTACGTTCAGTAATTAAAAATGGGTTATTTACGCAATCTGAACTATTCGGATTATCATTCATATTATACTTATGTACCAATTGACTTTCCAAATATAAAAAGCCTTTAAATGTATCAAAACTGTATGTTTGATTTTTATAAAGAATAGGATTACAAATATACATTGCTTTTAAAAATAAAAAAGTTATCTGATGGGATTTACCCATCAGATAACAAAGAAATTAGTTGGTATCATCACTGGTTGAACGCCAGTTGTTAAAACCACTGAAATCCTCTCGACCTGAAGACTTACGGCCTTTGATGTCAGAAGATTTAGCAAAAACCACCTTTTTCATAATGCTTTTGGTTTTTATTGTAACTGTCTTTATCCTTTTAAGCGACTTGACTTTCTCTGTTCCTGAAATTCTTTAACCGTCAGGACTTTCGGTGTATTTTGTCAGCTGGCAAAAAATCGCATGTATATAATTCTTGTTCAGATATTTCCATAACACCTATTACTATTTTACTTTCTCCATTAACTGAATTTTTTGCTATTTCTTCAATATCATACAATGTGCTATTATGAATAGTTTCTTCTTGTATATTTACCCACTCAAAATGTTCTTTGTTATTTTCATCAAATACTTTGACGATAACATGACAACAGTTTTTTCCCATATAGATATTCTAAAAAGTTGTGCTATGGACACTCGCACAATTATTAATAAGTTTGTATAACATCTGTCCACTATTTCATTTCTTGATTAATGAGCAAACAGCCATTAATTAGAATAAAGGCAATTTGATGTTCTAGCAAAAAAAACAATTGGTTGCGTATTTACAAGATATGTTACAATAATTTTTTAACTTATCATAAATAAAATAGGATATTAGTGATTCACAATCTTATTCAATAATCAAATAAAATATAGTCACGATAATAAATGGTATAAAGAAACTACGAATTGCATTGACTATGAAACGGCCAAATGCAGTAGTTAAAAGTCTATCAATAGATGTACTAAGTAATCCTATTACAGAGAAACTTAATATGCCATCAAGAATAACTCCAAATATTCCTCCTGGTATTGCAAGAATTGCTCCAATTATGGCGCACACCTCAATTGAAGTTTCGTAACCTGCCCAATTTAGAATGGCGAATGATATTATACCAAGAAGTACAATCATGTTTTATTCATTTTGCTGTTTATGTATAGACATAAAAAAAGCGTGGAACTTACACTATTGTCAGTTCCACGATCTGAGGCCTTCGCATTGCCTTACTACTTAAAACTGACAACACGAAGTCCACGCTGATATACAATCATCCTGCTACACCTTATTATAATATAAGGGGATATATATTACAATAGGTACAGAAAGATGTAATTATACATCTCGGAGACATTCAATGTTGCAAAGTTCTAAAGTAGTAATCTAAAAGTTGCGAAGTTTCAGACCAATAGAACTATGCGTTAAAATGAACGCCTTTATATGTCAATGCAGGTCTTTTCATCCTGCGGTCGGAATCATCATCCCGATCTCCCATTCTTTTGGATATGGAGTTTTTGTGGTTCCCAGTCCGCTGATGCAGCAAATAAATTTTGCGCGGAATGGTTTTTCCACGCCGCAAAGATACAACATTTATTTGATATCTGCTGCTGTTTGTGGAAATATTTTTGAATTTTTTAGTTCAAGACAATTTTAGCGTAATTTTGTGTCATTATTCACACATATAATGGCGTGAAAAACAAATACTTATACCATGTCCCATATCAGAAGCGACTTTTCGGAGTGTTCTGCGCTATTTTGCAATTTGCATTTATGGCTTCAGACATCCAATAGGAATCACATAAACGCCATCTGTTTGGCGGACTCCAGCATTTTTACCGACAGCGGTAAGTACCATCAGGAAGGATGGTGCTTTCATTTTTGTGGTGTCTATCTTAGACGCAAGTTCCTTTAGGGTTGCAATGCCCTTCTCAATATGGTCTGTGCCTCCTAATTTAATTTCAATCAAACCATAGGTGCCGTCGTTTCGATGTAGAACGGCATCACATTCCAAGCCGGTCGAATCGCGGTAGTGATATATTTCGCCATCCAAGGCATCTGCATATACTCGCAAATCGCGAATAGCCATTGCCTCAAAGAAAAATCCAAAGGAGCGTAGGTCATTTATCAGATCGTTTGGACTTACTGCCAGCGCTGATGTGGCGATACTAGGATCAGTAAGGTAGCGGGTATTTGAGTTTTGTATTGCTGTTTTGCTGCGGATGTTCGGATTCCATGCTGGCATATCTTCTATGACAAAGAGTTTGCGCAAAGCATCCGCATAATCTGCAATGGTTTCATCGCTGATGTTATGGTTGTCGTTTTGGAGAATGTCTTCTTTCATCTTGCAATAACTTACTGCACTACCCTGGTTGCGTGCGTACGAACGCAGCAAAAGTCGTGTTCGCTCGCTGCTGCGGCGAACCTTATCTACACGATGGATATCCACCTTATAGATGGCTTCGAAGTAATCTCGAGCCTCACCCAATGCTAATTTATCTTTTAGAAGGGTAGCCCGAGGCCAGCCTCCACGGCAGAGTAAGAATGCGATATCCTCTAATGTAAGATGATTTTCTTGTGGTTCAATCGTTTTGCCATCAAAAATATCTTGTAAGCTGATGCTTCCAGTGGATTCTCCGGATTCCCATAAACTCATCGGGCGCATAGACAAACGGCTTATGCGACCAGTGCCACTATGCCGAAGTTTTTCTTGCTCAACAGGAACGCTGCTTCCAGTTAAGATAAACTGTCCGAATGGGTCACGTTTATCCACTTCGCTGCGAACCATATCCCATAATGCAGGAATACTCTGCCATTCGTCGATTAGACGAGGCGTCTCACCCTCCAATAGTTTCTTTGGACGGAATTGCATATCATCTTCTGCTTCGGCCAAGATACTGCTATCCCCTAAATCCAGTATACTGGCTGCAACTTGTTTTGCTGTAGTTGTCTTGCCACACCATTTGGGACCTTCTATCAAGATGGCTCCTTTTGCTTGCAGTTTCTGCTCAAGAAGAGCATCGGCTATTCGGTGTTTGTACTTCATAACTGATTATGTTTTAAAAATCGGGTGCAAAATTACAAGAAAAAAGTGATTCGTGCAAGTTTTTCGGAAACTTTTTGATTTTTTATTCGGAAACTTTTTGGGAATTTACTCGGAAACTTTTGGAGGTTTGTTGCGGGGACGATGAAAAATTGTTGGATTTGGAATGGGGGAAGAGGGGATGCTGCAATTGGTTTTTGAGGATTTTTTGGATTTTTTGGAGGGGTTTGAGAGAGGGTTTGTAAGTTGCTGATACTCAATCTATGGTTCGATGGAGGCTGCTTTGGGGC
>JAZUKZ010000011.1:0-9101 GCA_045643545.1 Candidatus Aphodosoma sp.
AATTTCCTGAGGAGCATGTGAGGCATACCTGGCAACAAAAAAATCAGTCAAAAGTAAACCAAAATCAGTAATAATTTAAATCAAGTCAACCTAAGTCAGGAATAAGACAAAAATAGTCAACTAAAATCAGGAAACTACACATTCATGAGGAATTGAATTATTTATGAAAAAAATAACTAAAAGTTTTGATATATGAAAAAAGTGTTGTAAATTTGCAGTGCAATCCCCGTTGTAACAGTCGTGTTAAAAAACGGTGGGGTTGGTAAAATAATTAAGGCGTTTATTGACGCTTGTTTTGGCTCTTGAAATCTAGCAAATTTTTAGTCTCGTCAAAAACAAGTGAGCAGTAGATGTCCATGGTGTGTATATATTGCGCTTAGTCGCAGCTATGCATAACGGCGTGGGCTACTTTGTTCATTTTTGCGAGACGGGTTTTGCTAGAACCTCAAGAGTAAAATGAAGATAGGGCTTACGCTTTTTTTATGTTTTAAAGTGAGGAATTTTGTTGTTAGAAAAAATAAAGGAGTATTCGAAAAGCCTAAAAAAAGTGAGTAGAAAAATTAAAATTCTGTTTTTATGAAAAAAATTTTTTTTGCATTGATTGCAACTGTATTACTCAGTTATGGTCTTATGGCTTGTTCTGCAAGCAGAGAGTATTGCTGGAAGTTTACCTATGTTTATGTTAATGACGAAGGTTACAAAGAGGGCTTTGTTGTGTATTATTGGTTGACGCAGGAAGAAATGGAAATAGAAAAGTTTATGATGGAATCTCAGAACGGAATATATAATGTACAAGTGACCAAGTCAAAAGATTATGATTTTCCTTATGCCTGTGAGAATGCTAACAATAAATATTATTAATTGTATAAATTATGAGAAAAGTATTTTTTACTATTGTATTGATGTCTGCAATTGTGTTTTGCGGTTGTAGAACAGGTAGTTACACTACAAACTCTATTAATAGGTTTGGTACCGAAACAAAAGTGGTTCTTGACAACGCCAATTTCCGTGTAGTAAAGGATGTTGAGGTCTCCTATGAGGTTAAAAATTACAGAATGAAAAAAGAGGAAACGATGTATGGTGCATACAATGCCCTACTTCGTGAATGTAAGTTGACGGGCAGTCAAGCAGTTATCAATGTTTCTATTGAAGAGATCGGAAGTGCGAAGAAGAGTGGAAAGAAACAAAGACAGTATATTATTGCTCGTGCAACCGTGATTGAATTTATTAAGTAGCTGATTGCTAATGAAAAAGTGCGGTGCTCATATGTCTGGGCGCCGTTTTTTTTGTTTGTAATGGTGGATTGAAAGTTTAGGAGATGGAGGAGGTTATTGTGCGGAGGAAGAGAATTTCTCGACGTATGATTTTGAGGCTGGGAGAGGGTCGCAGCAGGTAAGGGTTACCTTGTTCTCGTCCCAGGAAGAGACATAGCGCATATTGACCGCATAGGACCTGTGGCAGCGGAAGAAGTGCTCACGGTTCTCGAGGATGGATAGCGCATAACTCATGGTCTGGCACATTTCTACTGAAGTGAGACTGTCGGAGTCGTCAAGGTAATAGATAGTGATGTAGTTCTTGTCCGATTTCAGGTAAACCACTGATTCAGGGCGCAATTCGGCAAAAGAGTTCGTTTTGCTGGTCAGCACTATTGTATTCTCCACAGGAGCGACTGTGTCAGATACTGATGATTTCCTGCGATGGCGATGAATGAAGACAATTGCAAGGAGAGACAGAGTGAGGAACAAGAGCAGCGGCAACCACCAGAACCGGTAAAGCCAGTGTTTGTCGGCAATGGCGACGATGGAGACCGGATTATGTGAGATGGAATCGGCTATTTCCTCCGATTTGTGTTTGTAGTATTCGGCATATTCCTGATTGTCAAGACGCTCATAAACATCGGAAAGTTGGCGATAGATTTTTTTCTCCATATCGAGTTCGCCGTTTTGCTTAGCCACAGTCAGAGCCTCGTTGGCATATTCGATGGATTTCTGGTAGCGGTCCATCTTGTCGCCCTCAAGCATGTTGCTGTAGGAGACATTGAGGAGAGAGTCGGCATCAGTAGATTCAGCGACAGTGTCCATAATCAGTTCTGCCAGAGAGTCGCCCTCCTCCATCATTATCTTTGACATCTTCAGGTAGTTGTTAGCGTCAGAGGCGAAAGAGTTCATCATCTGGTCGAAAGGTGAACTTGCATAACTGTTTGTTTTATTGTAGGTCATGTCGCTCGAAGCGAAGAGAATGACCGATTTAGACATAGAACATCCTGACAATACGGAGAGCATTGCCAGGATGACTATCAGTCGTGTGACTGTCAATATTTTATCAAATAATGAATCCAAGGTGGGTGCCGATGTAGCCAGCGTTGTCTATTTTATACTCGTGGTGGAAAGGGAAATACCCATAGTGCTCGTAAGTGACGCCGAGCATCAAGTAAGAGTAACTGTGCCCGAGTCGGAAGAGGAAGTCCAGTCCAGCCAGTCCACCAATAATACCGCAAGAAGAGAAACCGTCAAAAGTGAGGTCCATACCGATATGCAGTTTGATGCTTGGCATGATGAGCACGTGAGGGGAGAGTTGGACAGGGAGATTACCGCCATAGCGGAATCCGATGCCGAAGTAGTTGTAGTCGTGGTATTTACGGTAAACCCAAGCGCTCTCGTAAGACATAAAGTTCTTGATGCCACCGACGGTGAGTTGTCCGCCCATTCCATAGTCGGGTGAGCCCTTGTGAGTGACAGGGTAGGTAAATCTCAGTTGGAGGATAGCGCCACTGACATCGCCGTTGATGCCTGGACCGTAGGAGTCCGCAGCATTTTGAGCCACCTTACGGCGAGAGGCGTTCTTACCGATTTTAGAGATTCGCCAAGAGTCCTTTTCCCAGATAAAGACCATCTCCATATTGTTTGCTCCAGAGAGGATAACCTCATTGCCTGTCGATGT
This sequence comes from Candidatus Aphodosoma sp., assembly GCA_045643545.1. GTDB lineage: Bacteria > Bacteroidota > Bacteroidia > Bacteroidales > Paludibacteraceae > Aphodosoma. The sequence continues at coordinate 2,941 of JAZUKZ010000011.1, forward strand.
CAGAGACTGATACTCAAATGGTTGCTCTGCCATTTTCTTAGCAGCATTATAAGCAGAGAGCAGACGCAGAGACTCAGTGAAATGTCCGATTTTCATCAGATTGTCGATATCCTCGCGGACCGCCTTAGGAGTGTTGCTGAAAGACTTGTCGATTTCGCTGAAAGACATATAGAACATGTAAGTGTAAGAGAGACGAGGAAGGATGTTTTTGTAACCGTTCTGGACCTCGGCAGCCACCTGAGAGTAGATGCCAGCCAGTTCCTCAGGGCTCTCGCGGCGAGAATTGCCGAGAGAAGCGATGAACTTACGCAAGTCATTGTTGTTGATAGCCAGATTCATGCCATCGCGGTTAGAGACCTTCCAAGTGTTGACGCCAGCCACCTTATATACAGAGTCGTCCCTGACGAGCAGCGGACCACCCGAACTGCCGGCATCGATCTGTGCAGTATGCTGAATGACTGAGCGGGCGCTGTCGTTAGTGAGCAAATCGTTGTAGAACTGAGCATTGCTGACGATACCCTTGCCAAACTGCCAAGAAGGTTTTCCGGAAATGCCTGGGAAACCAGCAGTAAAGACCTCAGCGCCGTCGCTTATAGAGCCAGAGAAGATGTCCAGCGGAGTGAACTCCACTCCTGAAGGAAGGAGAACCGCAGCCAAGTCGAGATCCTCGCTCACCTTTGCTATTTCCAGGCCATCGTAAGAGACAGTGTCCCTGCCGTTGATGAACTGAACCTTGGCAGAGTCGGCGAATTCGACCGCGTGTCGGTTTGTTATGGCGTAGTAGCGGCCATCGGGACCCATCACTACGAAACACGAGCCGAAACTCTTGCCGCCGAGAGACGCCACATACTGCGCCGCCTCCCTGTATCCCTGACGGTTAAGGACAGAAGCATAGTTTTTGAAGAATGCCTCAGCATTCTTGCTGTTGTTAGGGCGCATCACTCCCACGCTCTTGTTAAGGACATTCTGCGAAAATAGAAAGAATGAAAACAATACAGCGCAAGACAGCAGTATGAATTTTTTCATAGGGTATGAATTATTTTGATTTAGTAAAACGGCTGAGGAATTCGGCTATTCGTTCCAGAGACCAATCCTTGACAGAGCCAGTCTCCTTTTGGAGGGCCTTGTCTCCTTTGAGTGCAGCCTTCATTCTCGAGCCAATGTTTTTAGGCAGAGTGAGTTTTCCATATTCCCAGTATCTGCCGAAGCCCCAGGTGAGGTCGTCGGTCGCAGTGTTATAGACAAAAGCATCAGGGAGCCCCTTAGTTTCAGTGATCCAGGTATTGCCATTGTAGTATCTGCTCACGAAAGTGTGATACTGGATGTCGCCAGAGTCATTGATAGCGAAGTAGCAGTATTGGGAGATTATCTGGAATCCGTTCACCTCCTTGATAAGGATGTAAGTATTTGAGTACAGAGCCTTATGCAGCAAAAAACAGCGGTATTTCTTTTCGGGAGCCTTGGCATTCCAGACCTCAACCCACTCGACCTCCTTGACATCGAAAGTCACCTTGTTGAACTCCTCGATATTAGTCCAAGCCCATATTTCCTCGTCGAAATAGTGCCAGATACGGACAGCCGGGAACTCATGGACAGAGCCATCCTTGAGACAGATTCTGCCGGGGTAGTGGTCAGGGAATTCCTTTTCGAAATCCTTGCGAGTGTGGCGGATTAGTCCTGCGTTCACATTAATAATAAATGCAAAGGCGAGGAATAGGAAGAGTGCAATTTTTTTCATTGTAACAGCTATTATTATTTTGCGATTGCAAAGATAGTGCATTTTTCGCAATGTTCCAAGGAAAAAAACGTCAAAGATTTGAAATGTGACGATTTGCAATCGGCATATTATCAGAAAGATGCGGTGATTTGGGCTGTTTGACGATGTAAATCAGTTGTTTTTTGTGTGATTTGAGGGGAGAAGTTTTTCTTTTCTTTAAACGACAAGGGCAGATATGCGTTTCGCATATCTGCCCTGATACTATATAGAATGGTGGAATTATTTCACAATGAATCTTTCGGTAGAGACACTGCCATCAGCAGCAATTCGGGCGAAGTAGATGCCTGGAGCGAGAGAGATGTTGATGGATTGCGACTGATAAGAGCCTACAAGCAAGCCGTTTGCAGAGAAAACATCCACATTCTCGATATTCTCTGTGTTGATTGTGAGAGTGTTGTCGGAATAAGCGAGAGAGATTTGATTTGAAGGAGTACTTTCGACAGCACTTGGAATTTCCCCAGATCCAGTGCAGTCGTCGCCAAGATATTTGTCAGCTTTTGCAAAATGGGCTTTGTAGAATACAAAATCGTCCGCATCAATAACACAACGCAATGTCTGAGACTCGCCACCAATCAAATTAGGATTGTTTCGAAGTTCTATAAGAATATCGTTGCTTCTGCCGCATGACTCAATGCAATAGCCCCTCAATGGCTTCCAATAATCAGGAGCCAATTCGACATAGTCGTAATGATAGGAATATCTGCGGAGAGGAGTTCCGTCAAGCGCAGAAACGGTATCAACGGTATCCACATAGATGTAGCCAGAACAACCATCTGGATGGTAAACATAAGCACTATCTCCCACGGAAAGAGTAAAATCGTAGAGAAGGTACTCGTGGTTCTCGTCAGTGTCCAAAAGGTAAACTTTTGAGGCGGCAGAGTCCTCGCGAATCAGATACTCAGTGAAATCAGATTGATAATAAGTGAAACCATCAATGATTGTATCATTGGTGATTGAATATTGGGTTGTGAAGTAAGTCGAGCCGCCATTAAGACTATATGGTATTGTGAAATATGTCCAAGATTTGCCAGTTCTGAGCATTGGAACATAGGCATTGAGCGAAAGTGTCAATGCTGAAATTGCAAGAATGAGTAATGTTTTTTTCATAATGATATGTTTTAGAATTATTATTTTCTTCCGAGACTCCCAAAATGGGCATCTGGGGAAACTATATTATATAAATGTGTGATAGGGAGAGGATCGTTTGTTTTTCGGTTGCAAATTTAGTGAAAAATAATTGAACTAACAAATAAAAGTAGTCCGATTGCAGTCCGATTTTCAATATTTTTGCTAAAAATGAAAAATTGGTATATATTACTGAGTTTTAGTGTTTTGATGGGTAAAATACCCAAAAAGAGGAGTCCGGTTGCAGTCCGGTGGAGTCCGATTTTAGTCCGGTCGGCTGTTTTTTAGGGAAAAATGGTGTTTTTGAACAGCCTTATTATTCCTCAATAAAAGCCAGGGCTGTTTCCCAACAGCCCTCGGCTGGAAATTTGTATAACTAATAACTTCGTGAAGTTTTTTCATGAAACTATTATTTCTATAACTACATAAATGTGTGGTTGGAAATGAAGCGTTTTTCTTGTTTCGCTATGCAAATTTACCACTATTTTTCGGGACTTCCAAATTTTGGCTGTGTCAAGTTGTGTCAAAATAGTGAAATTGGCAAAAATCAGCTACTGATTATCAATGGGTTAGAGAAAGGCAAAAAAATTTTTGTGTCAAGTTGTGTCAAAATGCCATTTTCGAGCTTTTTTGAGTCTCTTTCGCTCTGGTAAAACGTCGTGTTTTTTCTTCTTTGCGAAACAAAGCGAAAAAGGCAGATATGCGTTTCGCATATCTGCCCTGATGCTTTATGGGATGGTGGGATTATTTCACAATGAACCTCTCGGTAGAAACTCTGCCATTGGCAGAGATTCGGGCGAAGTAGATGCCTGGAGAGAGGGAGATGTTGATTTCAGAGGACTGATAGCAACTCACCATGACACCCGCAGCAGTAAAAATCTCGACTTTGTCGATATTGTCTGCATTGATATTGAGAACGCCTCTAGCATAAGCTATAGTTGCTGATGGAACTTCAACACTGACAATTGATGAGATTACACCATTACCATTGCAGTCTTCCCCAAGATATTCATCAATCCATTCGCTACCTTTATACTCTGTTTCCCCATCGCTGTTTACAAAACAACGGAGACTGTATGAATTTGATTCGCTGTTCGCATGAGAAATATACAGATTCAGGATATTGTCCAAAGAGCCGTATCTCTCAGCATAGCAGCCTTCTATCTCTTTCTTTAATTGTTTGTTATAAACATGATAGTGATACAAACGCAATTTTCTGCCATCAATATCTGTCAGAGTGTCAACTGCATCTATGTGGATTTTGCAGCAGTAAGCGGAATCAATTAGTCCATCTTGGCGTACTGACAGACCATCAACAGTTTTTGCAAAGTCATAACATATATCTGCGGAATCTCCTGCATTCAAAGAAAAATCATACAATACACCTTCAATATCATCTGTTGGATTATATATAAAGACCTTCTGTAGTGTTGTATCTTCGCGGAAAAGCCATTTCGAAAAATCTGACTTATAGTATGTCATGTCATTGAAAACGCTATCACCAAGAATTGCAAAAGATACCGTGCCATAGGATACAATTCCAGACTCCTTGTATTCACTCCAGTTTAAGTATGTCCAAGTATTGCCGTTTTGCAGCATTGGAACATAGGCATTGAGCGAAAGTGTCAATGCTGAAATTGCAAGGATAAGTAATGTTTTTTTCATAATCTTTCAATATTAGAAAAGAATAACTTTTAATTCATTTGTATAATAACTGCCATGATTGCCAATCTGGTCTCCGTATTCTTGATATATAGGAGACGATGTGGGATCAAACATTTTATAAACATAGTATCCGTCACATTCACCATCCCAACCAAAGTTGCAATGCACTAAATCATCATAACGATATTCACATTCTGTATCGTAGTGATGTTGTCCATGATAAATACGTTTGGAAGTCTTGTACGATGCTACTCCATCAAGAAGCCAAGCATGACCTACCGTGGTAAGTGAGTTTTGTCCTCTTATGTATATTGGAGTATATCCATACTTTATTCGATAAGGCAAGTTAACACAAGTTTCGATATCGTAAAGGTTGGCGTCATATCCATGGTCAGTAAGATAGGATACGACAGTATTTGTAGCAGATGTGCTGCCTAATGCACTATATGTCATTCCCAGTTCGTTTCCGACCTCATAAATATATTTTGAAAGGACATCCATAGGCAGAGCGTCTGGGTCTGTTGTTATATCCGGAAACATACTTCTAGTTATTCCATAGTTCATATTAAAATATGTTACCCAGTTATTATAAATATCATCCCATGAATATTCATAAATGCCATCACCAATTACTGACATCAACCCAGATATGGCAATAGAAGCACAGCCCGCAGGATATCTATGCCATATATCATTTGTATAAGGAGGACAGTACGCATTGTATGGGTAATTTTGACCAAGTTTTAGTTTTACAAGTGGACCATGGAGTTCAATAGTATCCCATACCACTACGACTGAATCAGGTCGCATATATGCCAATTCTCCTGATATGTGAGCAATACTGCACCATGCTTCTTTCCAACCCTCCTTGTTGATAAGTTCGGTGACAATTGCTTTTGATGGATTATGACGGAACAATTCTTCAGTTGGATGAGTGAGTAAATCGCTAATAGTAATATTCGAACTGTCGGAAAGTGCCAACAAGTCTAACTCGTTATTTACTACGGCAAAACCATTATTGTCAGTGAAATTGATAATATACAATATAGTGTCATTGCTATCAAATTCAGAACCGAAAATATTATTTACAGTATTGATGTCGTAGAATTCAATACTAATGCCGAACTCTTCATCTGCGAGTCTTGCTGCCTTTTTCGGATACAACTGAGTCAAAGCTTTGCTTGCCAAATCAATGGCAGACTGTGCTTTTGCTCCGTACATTTCTCTGTAATACTCATGACTACTAATCCTTTGAGGCGCTATGGCGCTGATTGCCTCTTTTTTGCATGTTGGCATGACAGCCAACAATAGACAGCATAACAAAGATGCTGCAAAAAATAAAAACTTTTTCATAATAAATATGTTTTTAATTAATATTGAATTTCTTCCGAGATTCCCAAAATGGGCATCTGGGGAGTCGAGCTGTTTTTCGATAAAAGCCAGGGCTGTTTCGCAACAGCCCTCGGCTGGAAATTTGTCTAACTAATAACTTCGTGAAGTTTTTTCATGAAACTATTATTTCTATAATTATATAAATTGTGGTCAGAAATGAAGCGTTTTTCCTGTTTCGCTATGCAAATTTACCACTATTTTT
>JAZUKZ010000012.1:0-30702 GCA_045643545.1 Candidatus Aphodosoma sp.
AATCATTAGATTATCAGTCTTTGTGGGCGTTGACGGATTCGAACCGCCGACCCTCTGCTTGTAAGGCAGATGCTCTAAACCAGCTGAGCTAAACGCCCGTTGCAATCATGTGAAAGGGACAAAAATGTTATGAAAAATCTGTGGGCGTTGACGGATTCGAACCGCCGACCCTCTGCTTGTAAGGCAGATGCTCTAAACCAGCTGAGCTAAACGCCCTTACCCTTTCCAGATTGCGAGTGCAAAGGTACAACTTTTTGTCGATTTGACCAAATGTTTCTACCTTTTTTTTCAAAAAAATTACACTATTGCGTAGTGTGTTGATTTATTGAGGATTGAGTTCCTCTGCATGTATGATATTTATCGCATAATCCACTAATGGGTCTCTGCGATTGGCTATATCGTCTTCTGTTTGATGAACTTCAACGTCTGGTTTTACTCCAAATTCTATGCTGACTGTGTCTGCTCCATACATAGGAACTGCCGAGAATCGCAACTGCCAGCCATTGGGAAGTTCATTGGAAAGTGGCAGTCCTCCCCCACCTCCGGTCACTCCTCCTACTATGGTACAGTGTGGTGCCAACCGCATTGCCGAGACAAATGAATTGGTAGCAGAAAAGGCTCTCCTGTTGGTCAAAACTACAACCTGCCGCCTTTTCCAATCTATCAAGGCTTCGTCGGGATCTGTGTATATTGGCTCGGGCTCAGAAAAATCATCATGTTTGGAGGAAAGTTTGTGTCTTATAAATCCTGTAAGTGTCTTTTCTTTGAAGAATGATGCTGCCAGTCTTGATGCCAACGACATATCACCTCCTCCATTTGATCTCACATCTACTATTATGCCTTTGCAGTTCTGGAAATAGAGGTCTATGTACATCAATGAACTCCTTGATACCGAACTGAACGATGTCACTCTTATATATCCGACATCGCCTATAGTGTCATAGACCAAATCTCCCGCCGTGCGGTAATCTTTGCCTAAATAATCTTCATCACTGAGGATTTTCCAGGAGAAATCCATAGGATAATCATCAAACCAGCCGCTTGACGAACTGACTCCTAACGGGGTTATGAGGTTCACATGTCCATCACCCAATGTATCAAGCATCTCTGCTATAAGGTCAAACAGTTCGAATGGACCATTCACTGCATCAACTTTTGGCCTATAAACATCACATACTCCTTTCCAGTCAATATCTCTCTCTCTGAAATAGCAATAATGCTCGTCCATTATCTTCCATGCGGCATCAAATGTTGCCTCTGGCGAAATATCTGGTTTTCGTTTGCACGACAGCATGCAAAGCACCGCAAGAAGTACTATATATATAATGTGTGGCCTCATTGTATGTTCATCCTCCCTAAATGTAATGTAAAGGACAATTCACCGGAAAGATCGTTGTGCCAGAATCTATACTCTGGAACTTTCCACGTCGGCACGAGAAGCGAATTGTCATGAACAAAGGACATGGACATTATGAATTTCTTGAATCCCAAACTCAATGTGAGTTTTCCGTCTGCTTCCCAGCAGTTGTGGAGTGATGCGAATCTGGCCAAGGAACCAATTCCCGGCTCAGACGCCCATACTTCGTAATAGGACTCTCCATAATCAGGAGCAAAGGAACACCCTATCAAAGGAAACTCTACCGAATAATGTATGCCAAGTTCCTTCACTGCCGAACCTGCCGGCACTGTCATAAAACCGAACTGGAAATAACCGCATGCCTGGATTCTCACATCCGCAGAGGCTACGTTATTGTAGTTTCTCGGCAAATAGTTCAATATTCCAGACAACCGCAGGGAACCTCCTGCCATACACCTTATTTTCCATCCAGACTCGTCGTGTCTGTACATATAACAGGAGGCATAACTGAATTTGCCTCTTAGATGTTGCATCGCTGCGGTATGGGACTCATTGAGAACTCTTCCGTATGAGAGTCTGTCTGAAACCACCCACCATGCTTTGTCGTTCTTGACATAGTGGTTCTGATGCACTCCTTCCACCGTGACCGAAAAGCCACGGTAAACGCTGGATGACAACTGCGGGTCATATACACTCACTCCTCCTGCCCCTACTCCCCATGTGTTGAGCGAACTATGTTCAACATCACCTGAATTCTGGGCATAAAGACTGATTGATGCCAGCAACAATAATATCAAAAGTTTTATCCTTCGCATCAAGGAACTATCATACCTATCGCACGATGGCAGGTATCAATAGAATAATGGTTTAATTCGCAACCATACTGCTCCGAATCGGCTCTTGCATCAATCAAGACTCCGTCAGCCTCTATGAGCAATGGAGCGCATGTGCTTACTTTGACCGTAGATGAGTCAAGCGATGTCGCGAAATCCGCCTCCCAGAAGTGTCCTTTTACCAATTGTATCAGTCCCTTCACTATTGTCTTTATTCGGAGTGCCTCAACAATTGTCACGAAAACCTTTCCATCCGTAGGATTGCCATTATTCATCTGCATACCGCCTCCTGAGTAACATCCATTACCAACAGAGACCGAATATACTTTGCGTTCAAGCAGATTGCCTTCTTCTGTTTCAAAAGTCATTGGCTCTGCTTTATGTGTCAGTGCTGTAATAAGCGTAGATAATGTATAAAGCCATGAATAGCCTCCCAGACGCTGCTTGAGTTTGTTGGCCATCCAGACAACATGAGAATCAAGTCCGAATCCGCATCCATTGATGAAATATTCGTGACGTGAGAATCCCTGACCATGGTATGAAACTGCGCCAACATCCACCATCACTCTGCGACCATTGTTCAAAATATCCACCAGATCCACCTTATTGCGATAGAGTCCCCAATAGCGGGCCCAGTCATTTCCTGTACCGCATGGGATAAGCAGCATTGAGACTTTGGCTATCTCTTCTTTCTCCAGACTGCTAGCGAAGACTCCATTCACCACTTCGTGAATGGTACCGTCGCCTCCGACTACAATGATATTGAACACTCCATCCTCAACCACCTGCTTTGCCAGTTCCGTAGCATGACCGGCGTATGCGGTAGAATACTCTGTCCAGGTCACTCCTTGCTCGCGAAGTGATGCAGCAACTGGGTACCAGAGTTTGCCTATACGATGCTTCCCTGCATTGTAGTTGATGATAACAGCCCATCGTGAGCCGTTGTAGTTCATGTAATTCATAAGTTGTTTATGTAATTTTTCCCTAAAGATCATATCAAATAAGAATCCATTATTACAAGGGCTGCCATTGCGCGGACAACAGCGGATGCTCTTCGCGCTATGCACTGATCATGACGTCCCTCTATTTTCACTTCAATATTATTTCCGGCATCATCTACAGTCTTCTGCATTTTTGATATTGATGCGATTGGTTTGAACGCCACGCTGAAGCAGATATCCTCACCTGTGGCTATTCCGCCCAGTATTCCGCCGGAATTATTAGTGATGAATCTTAATTTTCCCTCTCTGTATTTCATCTGGTCGTTATGTTCTGAACCCAGCATCGACGCTGCTTTCGCTCCTGCTCCATATTCAAACGAGCGGCATGCAGGAATCGAAAGCATTGCATCAGCCAGTCGCGACTGGAGTTTGGCAAACACAGGAGAACCTATTCCGGCACGCACTCCGGTTATACGGCAATTCACGGTTCCACCTATTGAATCGCCTAAAGGAACTTCTCTGTCAGAAACAACAGTCTCAACCGAAACGGTCACGCCTTTAGTCTCAAGCCACTGCATAGCAAGAGAACCTGCCACCACACGGGAAACAGTCTCTCTTCCTGAGGCACGTCCACCTCCACGCCAGTCACGTATGCCATATTTCATGTCATATGTGATGTCTGCATGGGATGGTCTGTAAACATGGCGCAAGGCTTCATAATCACCAGACTTCACATCTTCATTCGGAATGACAAAAGCAATTGGAGTGCCAAGAGTCTTGCCATCCATGATGCCCGAAAGCCAACTGACATGGTCTGGTTCTCTCCTCTGAGTCTCAGCCGTACACTGCGGACGGCGCTCTGCAAGGTCTCTCTCCACCCTGCCGAAGTCTATGGCAAAGCCAGAGGGAAATCCGTCAAGCACTCCGCCCATAGCAGGTCCATGGGACTCGCCAAAAGTTGTCAGCACCAGATTATGTCCGAATGAATTAGTCATGACATCCGTTGCAAGATGAACAGCAATCTCCACCTCCACAGTCTCCATGACAGCCACCGCAACCATGAGGGTGCATCATAGCCTCAAGTTCTTCATCAGAAGGACGGGTTACTGAGACAATGCGGCCTGAGAAATAGAGGTCTTCGCCAGCCAATGGATGGTTGAGATCCACTTTGACTGTCTCTGCAGCAACGCTGATTACTTCGGCGTTGATATGGTTGCCCTCGACATCAACAAGCGGAACTATTGCCCCCTCGCAAATCTTTGTATCGTCAAACTTGCCATCTATGAAGAATATGTGCTTTGGCAAGTCGATGACATTGTCATCCTCATAATCTCCGTATGCATCTGCAACAGGAATCATGAACTCGAACTTGTCTCCGTCGGTAAGACCTGCAAGATTCTCTTCAAATTTAGGCAGCATCATGCCAAGACCGTGGATGTACTGCAACGGCTGTTCTAGCGTTGTCTCTTCCCAGAGTTCAAGAACGCCTTCTTCGTTCTTCACTTGCAGCTTGTACTGCAAAATGACAAGTGTGTTTGAATCAATTTTCATAAGCATATAGTTATTTATTATTTTTTCGTATCTATCCAGTTTACGTTAGACGATGCATCAGAACGCTTCTCATACTTGACGTCACGGAGCATATTGGCTGCAATTCCGATTGTGACTACAAAGGATTTGTACATTCCGACTGGCGAGATTGACGCCGACAACCGCCAGCAGTGAAGGTCTCGGTCAACAGTCATAGTAAGTGATGTCACCCTCTTTGCCGTCAGGTCAATGTATGCGTTCATCGAGATATTCCACTTCGGCGTCGGCTGGATGTTTCCGTTGATGCTCATTGAGTGGGTATATCTCAAACGGTAAACATGACGCTCTGGGTCGTAGTAGTCTTTTTGCCGGTACTCACGGTAGTTGAATGTATAGGAAACCGTAAGCGACCATGGAATGTCAAGTTTGTCATAGCCGTAAGCATCGGAATCCATTTTCTTTTTCTTCTCGTCCTTGGTGAACTGATGTTTGGGACGGCCTGTGGCAGGATCTATCTCCACATTCGGATCTTTAGGCAATCCTGTCGCAGGGTCTATCTCTACTTCCTGCTCCTCTTCGGCATGCTCTTCCTCTTTTGTTCCGGACTTCTTGCTCTTGAAAGTGCTGTTGTTGAATGTATAGGAGAATGACGTTCCAAATCCGGTAAAGTGCATTGGCTCATGATAATCCCAATGCAACTGGTTGGAATGGACTATCGCTCCATAGTCATTGTACATCCATCTGTATGGATCAAAGGAGGTCGAGAGGTTCAATGTGAGTTGCTTGGTTAGTTTAAGCCTCAAGCGTGCCGTCAGATCATCCCATCTGAGGGAATCAGCAGCAAAGTTATAACCCCACCCTATGCTGAAAAGATCTATGAGACTGACTTTCTTGTACGTCAGACCAGTAGTGTCTTTTTTATCCTGTATCTTCATCTCGACATTGTTGTCAATGGAGAACTGCAACTTAGAGACCGTTCCTTGTCCCGGCACTCCAAACAATCCGTGTGAGAATGGCGAATACTTAATTTTCTCGGTTCTGACATCATTGCGCGAAGCATTGTCAACCAGCAATCGCTCGTAGGTGGTGTACATTCCAAAGGCCTCATTCGAGAAATCCGGATGATAAGAGAACGATATCTTCGGAGTCATCAAATGGCGGATGCGGTCTACCTTGTCGCCGAACAACTTTCTGATAGGGGTATAGAATCCATAGAGCTTGGTAGAGAGAGAGGCGTTAACAGCGAAATCATAGACATTATAGAAACCATATGTCGTATCCATAACCTCCTGCTGGGCTCTGGTGTCCCAATCCCTGTCTATACGTGAGAAATACCATTTCCAATTGCCGTTCACACCGACATTGAAGTTGAGATACTTGAATAATGTATATGCAGCACCGATGTTCAATGTATGCTTCACACCATTTTTCCAGTCTCTCAGGAAATTCGTGTGGAAAAACTCACTCTCTTTGCATGTAACCTGATTGTTGAACATCATAGAGTAAGAGAGGTATATCTTCTCATACCATTTTTCCTTGCCTACCGGGTTCTTGCGTTTGAACGGATAGGTCTGCGAGAGATTGACAGAGAATGACGGAAGTGTCATTGATATCGTAGAGTCCTGCGTACGCTGAGTCAACTGGGCATTAAGAGAGATGCTCCATTTGCTGTTTGGGAACCTCTGGGTGTAGTTGACTGATGAACTGGTGATGTTCTTCGACTGCTCGACAGGGTTGTAATAGTTATTGATGTTTGATGTGTTGTAGCCAGACGTGGTGAAATCGACACTCGCTGAGAATGACGAGAACTGAGATGATTTAGGATCCTGCTGATGACGCCATGCCACCTTGAAGTTCTTGTACTTTGAGTAATCAGGCATATTCTTCTCTCCACGGACATCCTCGCGATATGAGAGAGATATGTTTCCAGAGAACTTATAGCGCAATGCATATTTGCTGTTCAACTGCACAGCCCATGTGCCCTTTGTATAGATATCGCCAAGAATCTCCAGGTCAATATAGTCGTTGATAGCCCAATAGTAACCGCCATTCTTCAGGAAAAGACCACGGTCAAGCTCCTCGCCGAAAGTAGGCATTATGATACCTGAAGTATATTTCTCAGTAAATGGAAAGAATCCGAAAGGTATGGCTATTGGCAGAGGAACATCTCCAAGAACAAAATATGCAGGACCGGCAGCGAGGAAAGAGTTCGGTTCCATCTTAGCCTTTGTGAGTTGCATATAGAAATGAGGATGATCATGATGGTCGCAGGTGGTAAGTCGTCCACCTTTCATGTAGACAGTGTTGTCCTCCATCATTTTGGTCTCCTCTGAGACTATATAACTCTCGTCCTGCTGAGTCACCACCCCACGCACATAACCGCGCTTGGTTTCGAAATTGTAACTCATGTATTTAGACTTATACTCGTCATTGCCTTCTTTGAATACAGGCTCACCTTCCGGATTACCGACCGAATCCACACCTCCGACAGCATAAACTATTGAACTGTCCATCTGGAAACGGACATATTTGGCATTGAGTTCTATTGGCGTTCTCTGCATATACTTCACCTTGGAGTTGTTGTAGAGGTAGCCTGTACCGTCGGAGAAAAAGACTATTGAATCCTGCGCTTCATAACGCACTTCAGCCTCAAGATACTTTTTGGAAGGTTTTATGGCACTCTTCACAGGAGCCTTGATCACACTGTCAGCAGCGATAGAATCGGGCGTTGCCGCTGCCGTGTCCGGAACTTGAATAACAGTATCTTTGTTAAACGAAACCACCTCAGCAGAGTCCAAAAGGAGTGAGTCAGGTTCGTTGCAATAGGAGCAGACAGCCTTGGCAGAGGCAGAAACCACTGCAAAAAAGAGGCATGTGAGAACACAAAGTGTTCTTCGCGCGCGCGATATTTGACTGAATCTCAACTTTTTGAAATTATACAACAAACCGAATATAGTTACGCATAATAATTCCACAAAGTTACTGATTAAAAGCGAGATTGCAAAGCATTTTATCAAAATTTTTTTTGTTAATTATTTTTTGAAAAAAACTCGGATAAGTGGGAAAAATTAATTAATTTTGCAAATTGAAAAATTATGGATTATAACAAAATGAAAAAGAGACTGTCAGTCATCGCAGCATTTTTGCTGATTATGGTCAACGCATTGTGTGCCAAAGACTTTGTAGTAGTTATTGATGCCGGACATGGTGGAAAGGATCCTGGAGCCATAGGCAAAAGCATTCAGGAGAAGGACATCAATCTCAGCATAGCCAAGATGGTCGGACAATCCATAGCAGCCAGTTACAGTGACGTGAAAGTGGTTTACACGCGCAGCAAAGATGTGTTTGTCACACTGCCAGACCGTGCTTCCATCGCCAACAAGGCAGACGGCGACCTTTTCATCTCAATCCACACCAATGCCAGCGAAAGCAAGGCTGCTTGCGGAACTGAGACATTCACCCTCGGTCTCGCCAAGACAAGTGCCAATTTCGAGGTTGCAAAGCGAGAGAACTCAGTAATGATGCTTGAGAATGACAAAGAGGTCTACCAAGACTTTGATCCTACATCACCAGACTCATATATAATGTTTGAACTCATGCAAGGGACATACATCGACCAGTCGGTGATGATTGCAGACTTCGTTCAGAAAGAGTTCGTAACAAAGAAACGTCAAGACAGAGGAGTTCGTCAGGCAGGATTCTGGGTTCTTCACCAGGTTAAGATGCCAAGCGTACTTATCGAAGTGGGATTCGTTACTAACGGCGATGAGGAAAAATTTCTCGGTAATGCTGAAAACCAGCAGATGATGGCAGACTGCATCGTCAAGGCTTTTGGAAAGTACAAGCATGAGTATGACAAAAGAAACGGAAAGATAGAGAAGAAAGAGGAGCCAAAAGACGAGCAGAATGCTGAACAAAAAACAGATAAAAAACAAGAAGACAAAAAGCAAAAAGACACTGAGAAGAACGACAATAAAAAAGAACAAAAGAACAATTCGCAGACTGTGACTTCTGATGGACCTGTTTATAGAGTTCAGTGCTTCGCAGTTGCCTCAATACTGCCTGACAATGACATAAACATCAAGAAACTTAAGCAATTGGGCGAATACGGGTATATCTACGAAGGCGGTTATTACAAGTATTTTCTCGGCGGCTTCGCAACGGAGATCGATGCAAGGGACACATTAAAGAAAGCCAAGGAGGTATTCAAAGACGCGTTCCTGAAAAAAGTAAAAATCAAAAAGAAATAAAGCATAAAAAGATATGAAAAAATTCTTCACCAAAGAGGTTAAAATCGGAGTAACATTCGTACTTGCACTTGCATTCCTGATATACGGAATAAACTTTCTGAAAGGCATAGACCTATTCACTCCATCCAATACATACATATTAGTATATGACAATCTGGACGGACTGGTAGTGTCGAACGGCGTATATATAAAAGGATACAAAGTAGGCCAGGTAAAGGAGATTGCATACGATTTCAAGAAAGAGCATCCTTTCACGGTGAAGATTCTCATCAACAAAGACATAGAACTGCCATTAGGAACAATAGCATACCTCTATGACGAAAGCCTTCTTGGCGGCAAAGGCATCAATCTTGTATTCGGAGAAGGCAACAAATACTATGCTAAAGGCGACACCCTGACGACAGACGTACAGGGCGGACTGCTCAGTTCGGTAGGTGATATTGTTCCAAAGCTCACAGAAACCATTGACCACATAGACTCTACAGTTGTTTCTGTCAATGCATTGCTCAATTCCGACGAGATAAAGAACAGTCTCAAGAATGTAGAGAACGTAACTGCAGAGGCTGAGAAGACCATGAAGCAGATAAATTACTTCATGAATGTCAAGTTCCCTCCTATGGTTCAGAACATTGACTCCGTTGTAAACGACGTCAAGGGAGTTACCGGACAACTCAGCCAGAGCGACATCCAGGGTATGATGGCGAAGATAAACGGAGCAATGGATAATGTGAATGAGATTACAGCAAAAATCAACTCATCTGAGGGCACAGTCGGACAATTATTGACCAACAAGAGCATTTATGACAAGATTGACGGCACAATTGAGAGTGCAAATGCACTGATAGTAGATTTGAAGGCTAACCCTAAGAGATACGTACATTTTTCACTGTTTGGAGCAAGGGAAAAGAAGCAAAAGACTAAATGAGAAATTATCTCAATTTAAAATTGTGGAAAAAAATTTTGAAGTACTAAATTTCAGTCATTTGGAATGTTCGGAAAGTATAAAACAGACCTCAAACACAAAGTTAAATATTGATAATCAGTCAAAATTGCAGACCAGTTTAGCTAAAGCGCAGAGAACTACGATTAGTCGGGAAAAACAGTTTTGAAAATAAAGTATTTAGATAAAAAAATGATTTCGCAACGAGAAAAAGACATTTTTCGTTGCGAAATTTTGTTTGTACCTTTGCACTCGGAAAAAACAGAGAAACGAACCCTAAAACTAGAGTAAAAAGTGAACAGGCATCAACAACTTTGGAACGAGTGTCTCTCAATTATCAAAGACAATATTCCAGAAACACCATTCGAGTCATGGTTCAAGCCAATTGAGCCAATTGACTTCAACGGAAAAGAGCTGATACTGCAGATTCCATCAATGTTCTTCTATGAATATCTTGAGGAGCACTACTCTCGCATCCTGAGGAAATCGATAGACAAAGTGATCGGTCAGAATGTGAAATTGCTCTACAAAGTGAAAGTGTCCAGCAACGGAGGCACCACAGAAGTACCTGCCGGCACACAGGAGCACTCAAGCGTCATTGACAACAACGGACCAAAGACCATCTACGAAGAGGAGCAGGATACGAGTGAGGCATTTGACTGTCATCTCAATCCAAGATACACCTTTGACAATTACATTGAGGGAGAGAGCAACCGACTGGCACGCTGTGCAGGACAGAATATTTCAGTTCATCCAGGAGACGGCGTTTTCAACCCTATATTTATATATGGTGAGCCAGCCGTAGGAAAAACCCACCTTGCGAGCGCCATCGGAATTGCCATCAAGCAGAGATACGCGAAGAAAAAAGTGCTCTACATCTCGGCACACCTCTTCCAGATGCAGTACGGAGATTCCGTCAAGACTCACAAGACCAACGATTTCATCAATTTCTACCAGAGCATAGATGTGCTCATCATAGATGACATTCAGGAACTCATCGGCAAATCGGCAACCCAGAACACATTCTTCTACATATTCAACCACCTGCTTATGCTTGGCAAACAGATAATAATCTGCTGTGACCGCGAGCCAGGCAAACTTGAAGGAATGGAGCAGAGACTCGTGACAAGGTTCAAGATGGGACTTATTGTCGAGATTGAGAAACCGAACTACGAACTGAGGAAGAGAATTCTGGAGCACAAGATATTTGTGGACGGACTGCCAATCGGCGAAAATGTGGTTGACTATATCGCACAGCATGTCACATCAAGCGTAAGGGAACTTGAGGGAACTCTGGCATCGCTCATGGCTCATTCCACATTCCTCAACTCAGAGATAAACATCGAACTTGCCAAGAAAGTGATAGGTGCTCCTGCAGAGAACGAGAGCAATGGGGACGAGTGCCAGCTTGACAGAATTCTTGACATCGTATGCGAGGATTTCGGAATGGACAAAGACAAACTCATGTCCAAGAACAGAGAGCGCAAGATCTCGGAGGCGAGACAGATAGCAATGTATCTGGCGAGAACCCAGACAAACATCTCACTTACTATCATAGGCCAGAGATTCGGCAACAGAGACCATACGACAGTATTGTATGCCTACAAGCAGATACTCGCTCAAATGGATGTCAACGACTCGCTCAGGACTAAAATCAAAAGAATGGAGAGAAAGTTCAACGAGTGATTTTCCAGTTTGCAACTAACTGAAGCACAACATATTCCGCACATTTCCGCAAATAAGGGAATGTGCGGATATTTTTTCGTGTAAAAGTTTGGTTGTATGGAATAATTTTCGTAACTTTGCAGGATAATTTAGATAGTGTCATGATTTACAAATTAGCATTGTATTCAAAGGAAGCGGCTGACTTCAAACTGGAGATAGAGATTGCTCCAACTGCAACATTCAAAGAGTTAAACGATTTAATTATCAAGAAGTTGAAATACACCTCCGACCAGATTACATCGTTTTTCGTATGTAATGACGAGTGGGAGCGCCTGCAGGAGATAACATTGATAGAGATGGACTGCAGTTCGGATGAGGACTCTTATGTGATGGACAGCACACATCTGGAGGAGTTTCTGCAGGACGAAGGCGACAAGATGTTATTCGTTTATGACAATCTGAGCGACAAAGGTTTCAACATCATTTTAAGAGAGATGAAACCAGGCGAGATAAAGAAGGGCAAATGCGTGTCGATGGTTGGAAACGCTCCAAAGCAAGTGTCGATAGACATCTTCGCTGAGAGTTCCAAGGGAGGCAGCAAGCTGGCTTTGGACGAGGAGTTCTACGGTTCGGACGAGTTCAACGAAGACGAGTTTGACGAAGAGGGTTTCTCGGAACTGGACATGAGCGAGATTGACATTTGATTTGCCGCAAGTGGGAACCCTGTATGTGATATTGGGGCCTACGGGCTCGGGGAAGAGCGATATGGCTCTTGAAATGGCCGAGAAGATTGGCTGCGGAGTGATTTCGGCTGACTCGAGACAGATTTACAGGGAGATACCCATTGGCACTGCCGCACCCACGGCTGAGATGATGAAAAGGGTGAGGCATTATTTTGTAGGGACGAGAAGTGTGGAGGAGCATTACAGCGCAGGACAGTTTGAGATAGACGCGCTGCCTGTAATTGAGAGAGAGATAGCAGAGCATGGTGCTGCTGTGATGGCCGGAGGGTCGATGATGTATATTGACGCCATTTGCAACGGCATTGACGCGATTCCAGACATTGATGAAGACATAAGGCGAAGAGTGGCAGAGATGATGAAGAACGAGGGACTTGACGCCATGAGGGAGAGACTGAGGACGCTTGATCCGGAATATTTCCAGCAGGTGGACCTGAACAACTGGAAGCGAGTTGCCCATGCCATTGAGATTTGCGAGCAGACAGGCGGCACTTTCACCGCACTGAGAAGCGGAGTCAAGAAAAAAAGAAATTTCGAGATAAAGAAAATCGGCATAGAACGCGAGAGGGAATTGCTTTACGACAGGATTGACCTCAGGGTGGACAAAATGATGGAACTCGGTTTAGAGGCAGAGGCGAGGAGTGTTTACCTCCTCCGGAATCTCAATGCTCTGAATACCGTTGGATACAAAGAGATGTTCAGATATTTTGGCGGTGAATACGATATTGCCGAGGCAGTGAGACTGATAAAGAGGAATTCCAGACACTATGCGAGAAAGCAGATGACCTGGTTCAGAAAGGATGACGATATTGAATGGGTCACGAGATAGCGTCGAGATAGCGTTCAGATAGCGTTCAGATAGCGTCTGAGGCTTGGAGCCGGGGTAATGCAGAAATAATGCAGGAATATTGCAGAGGTGTTGCAGAGGTGTTGCAGGAGTGTTGCGGGAGTGTTGCTGGATGAGATTGGGGAGCAATGGGAAAAAAGGTGACTAAATGATTTTTGAAGAGATAATTAAGGGATTGGTTGTGGGACTTGCCGTGTCGGCGCCTGTAGGCCCGCTTGGCGTGCTTTGCATACAGAGGACTCTGAGCAGAGGCAAATGGTCGGGTGTTGTCACCGGGCTGGGAGCCACGACTTCTGACATTATCTACGCGATGCTGATGGGGTTCGGAATGAATTTCATGATGGAGTTCATTGATGCCCATCAGTATGTCATTCAGTTGCTTGGTTCGATTGTGATTTGGTTTTTCGGATTCAAGATATCGCGGTCGAAGGCAACTCCAAGGGACAAAGAGAATTACGAGAGACGAAAGAAGTTGGTTGATGAGTCGCAGGCTCTGAACAAGGTTGAGGATGGTTTGCTGAAGGATTATCTGACGGCATTCGGGCTCTGTTTCAGCAATCCGCTGATAGTCTTTCTGTTCATAGGACTTTTCGCACAGTTCCATCTGTTTACATCGGGCAATATTGCGGTTGAGCTGCTGACTGTGCTGGCGATAATAGCCGGTGCTTTTGTATGGTGGATGAATCTGACGTGGTTTGTGGGGAGGTTCAAGGAGAATTTCAAGGAGAGAGGACTTAAGATTTTGAACAAGATAACAGGTGGCATTTTGATGGGGGTTGCGATTGTGTCGGCCGTTTATTCGATCTGCAAACTGATAATTTGAGTATAATGTGATGAACAATAATTTCGCAAGGATAGCTTCCGGTGTTCCGGAAGTGAGGATGGGAATGCCGCTGGAGAATGCCGGCCGTATGGCTGAGATGATGAGGGAGGCGGACGGGAAGGGCGTTCAGTTGATTGTTTTCCCTGAGATGTCGCTGATCGGCTATGCCATCGGCGACCTAGTGCAGTACAGGTGTCTGCTGGATGAGGCTTACGAGGCTTTGGGCAAGATGCTTGAGATGACGCGTGACTTGGAGACGATAGGCGTTGTCGGCATGCCTCTTGAGGTGGAGGGTCAGCTCGCCAATGTCGGCACCGTGATTTATGGAGGCAGGATAATTGCCGTGATACCAAAGACTTACATTCCGAACTATGCTGAGTTTTATGAGGGGAGATGGTTCTCGAGCTGCTGGAACATGAAGAGCGACACTGTCACTCTCTGCGGGCAGCAAGTGCCTTTCGGTCAGGGGATTATCATTAAGACAAGTGAATTCAGTTTCGGTGTGGAGATTTGCGAGGATATGTGGGCTCCTATTCCGGAGAGTTCAATCCTGGCTCTTCAGGGCGCTGAGGTTATTGTGAATCTTTCGGCATCCAATGAGGTGCTGAACAAGAATTCGTTCCTTCAGCATCTGATTTGCCATCAGTCGTCTGCTCTGGCATGCGGATATGCCTATAGTTCAGCAGGGTTCGGAGAGACTTCGACTGATGTGGTGTTCGGTGGGAAAGCAACTATCGCTGAATGCGGCAATATTCTTGCGATGACTGAGAGATTCCGCGACAACAGTCAGATGATTTATGCGGATTTGGATTTGGACCGTATCCGTGCAACACGTTTGCGCAATACTACTTTCTGGGCGTCGGCGTCTCAGTATGAGCCAGTTGAGATTGTAGAATGCGAGAATAACGTGAGGGAAGTCGAGCTTGAGAGAGTGTTCATGAAATCTCCATATTTCAGCCGCGAGAAGAGCATCACCGAGCAGTGCCAGGAGATGTTTGACATTCAGGTGACCGGACTTGTGAGAAGGCTGAAAAATGCTCATATAGAGAGCATGGTGATCGGCATTTCGGGTGGTCTGGACTCTACGCTGGCTCTTTTGGTTGCCGCTGAGGCATGCGACAGGATGGGCATTTCGCGCGAGAAAGTCCATGCGGTGACGATGCCTGGTTATGGCACATCCGACCGCACTCACAGCAATGCCGACAAGATTATGACTATGCTGGGAGTGACCAAGCATGAGATAGGAATTGCCGAGGCTTGCGACCTGCATTTTGAGCAGATCGGCCATGACAAGTCGCAGCATGATGTTACGTACGAGAATACGCAGGCGCGCCAACGCACGTTCATATTGATGAATATGGCAAACAAGTTCAACGGAATTGTGGTCGGAACGGGCGATCTGAGCGAACTGGCTCTTGGCTGGGCGACCTACAACGGCGACCAGATGAGCATGTACGCCGTAAACGTCGGAGTGCCTAAGACTTTGGTCAGGAAGATAGTTGAATATATAGCCAACTACCTGATGGGCAACGAGATGCGCGAATGCCTGATGGATATTGTCGATACGCCGATATCACCGGAGCTGATTCCTATGGAAGGAGGACAGATAACCGAGGATTTCGTAGGGCCTTACCCTCTGCATGATTTCTTTATTTACTACACTTTGAAATATGGCTATGGCAGGCAGAAGATTCTGGCAATGGCTGAGCGTGCATTCGAGGATGAGTTTGATTATGAGACTATTGCCAAGTGGTATGACACATTCTGGAGAAGATTCCGCCGTCAGCAGTTCAAGAGGTCGTGCATGCCAGATGGGCCAAAAGTGGTATGCGTGGCACTGTCGCCAAGAGGAGATTTGAGATTACCAAGTGATTTATAAGCAATTGACATGGAAGAAAACGCAAAAAAACAGAAGGCATCATTCTTCAACCTGCACCTGACACAAAACATAAGCATCTCGCTTGTGCTTTTCATGGTGGGACTGATAACATGGCTGCTCCTGATGACAACGAATTTCGCACACAAGAGTCAGGAAAACATCTCAGTATCAGCCATTCTCGATGACAGCATCAGTGTGGAGGACCAGGCAAGACTGGAGAAATACATTTCATCGGCAAAATTCGCGAAAAAATACGAGTATATCAGCAAAGACAGCGCATTGGCAGAACTGATATCAGAAGTCGGACAGGACCCTACCCCACTGCTCGGCACAAATCCTATCAATGCTTCTTTTGAGATTTACCTGTCGCAGCAGTATGCCAACATCGACAGCATTCAGAATGTCGTGGTTCCAAGACTTCATGATTTCCAAGGAGTTATAGACACCATTTATCAGCAGGACATTGTTGAGATGCTTAATAATAATGTAGGGCGACTGTTGTGGCTGTTCTCGGCAATCGTACTTGTGCTGTTGTTCATATCGATTGTGCTGATAAACAACACAATCCGTCTCACTATTTACTCCAAGAGATTCATTATCAACACAATGCGACTGGTGGGAGCAAAAAATTCCTTCATCCGCAGACCATTTGTGAAGAAAGCATTGCTGAACGGCGTCATCAGTGCTTTGATAAGCATTCTTCTGCTCGCCGGGGCAATCTACCTGATGCAGATACAGATAAACGGCTATTCAAACCTGAAGGAACTCTACAATCCCGAGGTTACAGTTCCAGTGGCTGTAATAATGATAGTGATAAGCATGATTATCAATTATTTGGCTACATTGTTTGCAGTGAACAGATATTTGAGAATGGCATCTGACAAACTTTATTTTGTATAAATTTTAAATTTACATATATGATTTCAGAGAAACTTCTTAATCCAAAAAGCATCGTCGTAGTAGGTGCATCCAACGACGTGCAGAAGCCAGGAGGCAAACTCTTGAAGAACCTATTAGACAGCAATTTCAAGGGTCAGATTTATGTAGTTAATCCAAAAGAAACAGAAATTCAGGGTATTAAGTGCCACAAACAGGTAGAGGACCTGCCTGAAGTAGACTGCGCACTTATGGCTATCGCTTCGAAATTTTGCCTTCACACAGTTGACGTTCTCGCTCATGAGAAGAAATGCGGCGGTTATGTGATCATCTCTGCCGGTTTCGGAGAGGAGAGCCATGAGGGCGGCGAGATCGAGAAGAAGATGGTTGAGATGATCCGCGAGACCGGCGGTTCGCTCATCGGTCCTAACTGCACCGGATTCCTCAACGTGAACTATACAGGTGCTTTCGATGCTCCAATTCCTCAACTCGACCCTATGGGCGTTGACTTCGTTACCGGTTCTGGTGCAACTGCAGTGTTCATCAAGGAGATTGGTATGACTAACGGTCTGCATTTCAACTCTGTATGGGCTGTCGGCAACTCTGCACAGATTGGTATTGAGGACGTTCTTGAGTATTGGGACGAGACTTATGTTCCAGGCAAATCTTCTTACGTGAAGATGATTTATATGGAGAAGATCGGCAATCCTCAGAAATTGCTCAAGCACGCTTCTTCGCTGATCCGCAAGGGCTGCAAGATCGCTGCTATCAAGTCTGGTTGCTCAAGCGCAGGTAGCCGTGCAGCATCTTCACACACCGGAGCACTTGCTACATCGGATGTCGCAGTTGACGCATTGTTCCGCAAGGCAGGTATCGTTCGCTGCTCTAACCGTCAGGAACTCGTCAATGTCTGCGCAATATTCATGCACCCTGAGATGAAGGGCAAGAACATGGCTATCATCACACACGCTGGTGGTCCTGCCGTTATGCTTACAGATACACTCTCAAACAACGGCCTTGAGGTTCCTGCACTTAAAGGCGAGAAGGCTGAGGCGCTGCTCGGCAAACTCTTCGCCGGCTCAAGTGTTGCCAACCCAATCGACTTCCTCGCAACAGGTACAGCTGAGCAGCTCGGCTACATCATCGACGCTTGCGAGAATGACTTCGACAACATCGACGCAATGTGCGTTATCTTCGGTTCTCCAGGTCTCTTCCGCAACTGGGAGGTTTACAAGGTGCTCGACGAGAAGATGAAGGTCTGCAAGAAGCCTATCTTCCCTATCTTGCCATCAATCATCAATGTCAAGGAGGAGATCGACGATTTCATCCAGAACAAGCACCGCATCAACTTCAACGAGGAATGCATATTCGGAAATGCTCTCTGCAAGGTGATGAACACTCCAAAACCTCAGCCTGAGGTACTTAACATGCCTGCTGTTGACGTTAAGGCTATCCGTGCAGTTGTCGACAATGCAAAAGACGGTTATCTCTCTCTTGATGAGATCAACAAACTGCTTGACGCTGCTGGCATCGACCGCAAGAAAAACGATGAGGTCAAGACTCGCGAGGATGCTCTCCGCGTAGCCAAGGAATACGGATTTCCTCTCGTAATGAAGGTCTGCGGTCCAGTCCACAAGTCTGATGTCGGTGGTGTTGTGCTGAACATCAACGATTTGGATACTGTCGGCAAGGAGTTCGACCGTCTTATCAAGATCAAGGATACTTATGCTGTAGAGCTCTGCCCTATGTACCATGGCACAGAGATTTTCATCGGTGCATCCAAGGAGGCTAAGTTCGGCCATCAGGTGCTCTGCGGTCTCGGCGGCATCTTCATCGAGGTGCTCAAGGATGTCAAGGCATCTCTTGCGCCTATCTCTGTTGAGGAGGCTCACTCGATGATCGAGGGCCTTCGCGGCTACAAGATCATCAAGGGTGTCCGTGGCCAAGAGCCTGTCAACGAGGATAAGTTCGCTGAGGCTGTTTCTCGCGTTTCTGCATTGGTTCAGGCTGCTCCTGAAATTGCAGAGATGGACCTCAACCCACTGCTCGGTTCTGCTGACCGTGTGGTTGCTGTTGATGCCCGCATCCGCATCCAGAAATAATCAAAGAGTGGATTACACAGCCACTCTTCCGCATAAAAAAACTGCTGCATGTTTTCATGCAGCAGTTTTTTATTAAATCATTTCAAATGGATTCCCACTCTATTGATTTTTCCTCCGAGCGGCGGATTGTATTTATAGAGCGAAATCTCAACATTCTCAATCAACGGGAAACTGGAAAGTATCGCCTTGCGTATCCTCTGGCTGACATCTTCTATCAGTTTTGACTGTTGCATCATTTCGCGATGGACAATCTTATAGACTGATTCGTAATTGACAGTTTTGTCCAAATCGTCATCTTTTCCACAATCATCTGGCACTGTGAGCCTTAAGTCAACACTGTATCGCGTACCGATTCTGTTTTCCTCTGGATAAAATCCATGGAAAGCATGAAATTCCATTCCCTCAAGCAGTATCTCCATTATTTGCCTGCGATTGTCTCGATTTCAACGAGTGCACCCATTGGAAGCGACTTAACAGCAAATGCCGAACGTGCTGGGCACTCTGACACATAGTACTGTTTGTAAACTTCGTTCATAGCACCGAAATCAGCGATATCTGAAAGGAAAACTGTAGTTTTGACTACATCGCAGAAGTCATAACCTGCCTCATTGAGGATTGCTTTCACGTTCTTGAGCGACTGGTGTGTCTGCTCTGCCACTCCACCCTCAGCGAATTTTCCTGTTGCTGGGTCAATTGGAAGCTGTCCTGAAATGAAGAGCATTCCGTTCACTTGTGTTGCCTGGCTATATGGACCGATAGCAGCAGGCGCATTTTTTGTTGCGATTACTTTTTTCATAATAGTAATATTTTATTGATTATGTTTGTCATATCTTCTTCATACTCAACCTTTCCCAGCATCTCTAAAAAGGCGTTGTCATCTCCGGTCATCTCTCTGGCATGACGCAGGCTTGTCTCTGCCTCAACTGGCGAAGGTGCATATTTGGCTGCCAGGAGATGGTCTTCTGCAGTCTCGGCCCCTTTGGTTATATTGTCATATGCTGCCTTTTTGTCGCCCATTGCTCCGAGGCATGTTCCCAACAAAACCGCATAATGTGGCTTTGAATACTGATAATCAAGCTTATATAGCAATGGCTTTGCCTCTTTGTATATTTTGCGGTCTAAATAAATCATCGCAAGATTATAAAGCACTTCTTCTGAGTCCGGCGTCATCTCAAGCAATCGCTTATACACTGATACTGAATTGGTTAAATCACCCTTCATCTTATAGCAATAAGCCAGATGACGCAATGTCCACTGATCATCGGGATTTACTATATCCGCTTTGTTGTACTCTTCTATCGCTGACGCTAAATCGTTGATTTTCTGATAGCAATAACCTGTCTTCTGATAAAAATGGACATCATCGGTCTCTGTCGCATCGGATAAATTGTAGAAATACAATGCTCTCTTCCACGCCTGGGCATGGAACAGGATATCCGCCAATTTATAACACAGTTGGGGCGTAGTGGCAAATTCAGAGAAATATTGAAGTTCTGTACGGCCAAAGAAGTCGTATATCAATGATTTTGAACCTTTTGAAGCAAAATGGTCATAGAATCTGAATAGGTTCATCACGGCGAATCGCACTTCTGATTCGAAGGATGGCTTCCCGCCGCCCTGCCAGTCTTCTCTGTCGTCCAACTGTTCGCTTGCACCGTCCAAGTCTTTGAGTCCCATGGTTTTAAGTGCATCTTCCATATTGCTCATTCCGAGTTGGCTGAACATGAAGACAAGGGAATAACAGTCTGAGTCACAAAGGTTAAGCAATGGCAGCACTTTTGCCACTTTATTGTCTATCTTCATGCCTTTCATTGCAAAATATCTGCGGTCGAAGGCATAGAACCAATGTGCGGGAACAAAAAAGAATGGTGCGAACTTCATATTCTGAAATGACTCGAAATGAACATCTGTTCCGCTCATCTGCAAGTCATTGATTTTGCGCATCTTATCGAGTAGTCCGCTCTCTTCGAGTTCTTGTTCCCAGTCAAGGGACATCTCTCCGTCGGTGAACATTCCTTTCTCGGAGCGGAATTTCTCGCTCCTTTTCATGACTTCCGGTATTATCTTGTTTCTCAGTTCGTTAGCAACCATCTTGGTCTCATAGGTCCTTGCAATATTCATGAGGACTTTCTCAAAACGGTCTGCATTCTCTTGATCACTGAGGAAATTCTCAAACAATGCAACTGCCTGACTGTCAATGGATATTCTGCCGCAGCATTCTAAGGATATCATTGCCAATGCAGCAAAACTCTCGGCATCGGGTCCCGTCATGAGCATCTGGATGATTCTGAGGTCAAAACACCTCAAACACCTGAGCATCAGGGCGTAAGTGACCAGATACCTGACGAATTTATCGGCCTCGTCGCTCATGAGTCCTGAGAGGTTCTGGATGTTCTCGGCACTGAGTTTCTGCGCTCCGACTATCTGGTTGAAGAGCGCAACGAACTGTTCGTCAATCTTCTGGTCAATCTCGGGAATCACAACGGGAATGGACGCAATCATCTGATCCAGAGTCTGTTCGCCGGAATCTGTCTTCTGTGAGGTGATTTGCTTTATCACTCTTAGGTCTTCATTCTCCAAATGCGAGAGTACTTCGTCAGCAAAAAGCAAAACTCTCTGTCTGATATTGCCAAACATCTCAGCATCAGGATATTGATAGTACTGGCCGCAAAGCATCCGCAAATCTTCGTACTGCTGGACCATGGCATAGTCTGAATCTGCAATAACTGTCCTAAGTTTCTGCAGTACAGGCACTAAGAGGTCGCGCCTAAACAAATCGTATATCTCTCTGGCTGTCGTCATCCCATCGCGCAAATCTTGTTCAACTGGGATTCGTTCAAAATGCAAATCCCCTTTCCATGCAGCTCAATAACGCCCTCTTCGGCAAATGCGGCAAGTGTCTTGATGGCGTTGGCAGTGGTCATATTGGCATAATTGGCAATCTCTTCCCTCGACACAACGCAGTTGAGCATACCGGAATTCAAATCCCTTCCGTAGGTGTTCATGAGGTTTATCAAAGCCTCCGCCAGACGGCCGCGGGTATGCTTCTGAGTCAGCGAAACTACTCTGGCGTCAATGCTTCCCAATCTCATCGAGAGGTCTCTGACCATATTCATCGCCAGGAGTCCGTCATTCTCCACAATATCAGCCAACTCTTTGAGCGGCAGTGAGATAAGCACACAATCGGTCATAGCGGCAGCAGTCAGGGTATACCTCTCTTTAATAAAATAAGGTCTGTAACCGAAAAAATCCCCGGGCTTCACAAAACGCACAATCTGCTTGCGGTCCAACCCCTCTTTGAAAATTTTCACACGGCCCCGCACAAGGCAGTTCATCACCTGCGGACGGTCTCCCTCCCTATAAATAACATCTCCTTTCCTTACTTCACACACTGATTCACAAGCCCTTATCCTACTCTTCTCTTCTTTCGACACTCCTTTGAACAGCGAACCGAAATCGTAAATATGCTTATCCATAAAACTGACGTATTATCGCCGCAAAGGTACGAAAAATTTTTCAAAAAACAACCCATTCGCACCAATAAAAAAAAGTACAAAAATTTTCACTAATTCATACCCGATAATCTCAATTTATTTGTAACTTTGCAACGCGAAAAACAACAATACTAAAAATATACAATTATGCCACAATTATCTGAAAAGGGTAAAATTATGCCAGCTTCCCCAATCCGCAAGCTGGTTCCATTCGCTGATGCTGCCAAGAAACGCGGCGTCAAAGTCTATCACCTCAACATCGGCCAGCCCGATATCGCCACTCCTCAGTGCGCACTCGACGCTGTCCGCGCCTACGACGGCAAGGTAATCGAGTACAGCCACTCAGCCGGCAACCTCTCCTACCGCAAAGGCCTCACCGAATACTACAAATCAATCGGCATCAACATCACCGAGGACGAAATCATCGTAACCAACGGCGGCTCAGAGGCCATCACCATCGCCATGATGGCATGCCTCAACCCAGGCGACGAAATCATCATCCCAGAGCCATTCTATACAAACTACAACTCATTCGCACTCCAGGCAGGCGTCAAAGTGCTCCCTATCCGCACCTCAATCGACAACGACTTCGCATTGCCATCAATCGAAGAGTTCGAGAAAATCATGACCCCACGCACACGCGCCATCATGATCTGCAACCCTAACAACCCAACCGGCTACCTCTACTCAGCAGCCGAGCTCGAGACACTCCGCCAGATCGTCCTCAAACACGACCTCTTCCTCTTCGCAGACGAGGTTTACCGCGAGTTCTGCTACGGCGGCAACAAACACATCTCATGCATGACCCTCCAGGGCCTCGAGAACAACGTAGTCCTCATGGACTCAGTCTCTAAACGCTACTCAATGTGCGGCGTACGCGTCGGCGCAATCATCTCACACAACAAAGAGCTCATCAACGCAGCCCTCCGCTTCGGCCAGGCACGCCTCTGCCCTCCATTCTACGGCCAGCTCGCTGCCGAGGCTGCGCTCAAAACTCCAAAAGACTACTTCGACGGAGTCTACAACGAGTACATCGCACGCCGCGACTACATGGTCAAAGCCCTCAACGAAATCCCTGGCGTCTACTGTCCAAACCCTAAGGGCGCATTTTACACCGTAGTACGCCTCCCAATCGACGACTCAGAGCGCTTCGCAAAATGGCTCCTCGAGGAGTTCCAGTTCGAAGGCAAGACCGTCATGGTCGCTCCAGCAGCAGGCTTCTACTCCACCCCAGGCTGCGGTAAAGACGAAGTCCGCATCGCTTACGTCCTCAAGATCGAAGACCTCAAGGAAGCAATCCGCTGCCTCGGCGAGGCCCTCATGGTTTACCCAGGCCGCAAGTAATCCCGCTTAACCAAATATCAACAAAGGCTGGCTCCAAACCAACGGAACCAGCCTTTTCTATTTTCCCAACCATACCCCACTCCAAAACTCCCACCATCTCCGAAAGCACCATCCTCAATCCCCGCCAACAACCCCGCTCCCAGGTCTTCTATTTGTTAAAACACAAACACCCATTCCCAATCAATTTTCCACACCACGCCCCGCACATCCTCATCCCCATCTCACCCAAACCGCAATTTTTAACACAAAATCTCCCAAAACCGCCAAAACCACCACCCTAATCCACCACCACTTACAAAAATTCCAGCCTCCAAGCAGCCCAAAAGCTCGCCAAACCGAGCCTCCATCGAACCATAGATTGAGTATCAGCAACTTACAAACCTCTCTCTCAGCCACCCCTAAAAATCCAACAAAACAGCAAAAATCCAAAATCAACATACATTGCTTTTCATTTGCGTTAATTACCATCGCGCCTACGTCTTTTCGTTTTCGTTGAGTCCATCGACTCAGGAAGTAATCAGGTTGCCAAGTGGTCCGTGGACGCTAAAAATCGTTAAAACAGTCAGATTTCAACAAGAAAACAGGAAATTAATCCCTTTTTCTTGTCAAAATCTGCCTGTCCTTAAAAATTACAATAAAAAAGGAATTATATACCTGTTGGCAGTAAAAGTTAACAAAGTGGCAGATATTCAGCGCAATGTCTGCCATTTTTTCGTTATTACAATACAAAAAGAAAGTTGGAGATCGTTTCGGTATTATGCTCTCCAACTCTATCGGTTGCTGCAATTATTCGCAAGTTAAAATGGTGGGTTAATAATTATAACTATTATCTTGTTGAAACAACAATGGTTTGTTTACCTATCATCTTAAAGTGTGGACATTCTATTGCTTTTAAATCACCATCTATATTATACAGAATTAAATTTTGTTTATTATTCGGATTTTTTATTATAATATAAGTAGAAAATCCTGCATCTATTCCTATAATATCTGAAAACCCAAACAATGTACCATTGAATAAACCACTATACTTCTTTGCACTTTCACAATTAAACCATAATGCATCAAAATAACAATTTCCATTATCATCAATTAACAAATTCACATCTGTGAAATCTATATACATCACAATATTTGGGATATCAGTCAATCCATACGCTTCTGATAAAGATTCATCCTCATCCATAGCATAAATAGGAACATATGAATTAATTTCATCTATGTGTATTATATAATTTGATGCACTCTCTATTTCATCAATTAAAGTATAATCATCATGTGTTTCTATATAATTCAATAATTTCTTATTATTCATACGAAATACCTATTCTGGATTTAGTCTTCCATTACGGTCTAACCCATTTTTATTGTATCCGTTCCTTCCAAAACCTTCAGTATCATATCCTTCTTGGTCAAAGCCTTTTGAATCCATTGGGATAAACCCTTTTGTATAAGATATACTTATAATATGGACTATCATACCAACGTTTCTCATTCAGCACTTTTTTCACTGACTCTTTAACAACCTATCTCAGCTGTGACTCATTGAGCCTGATAGAGTTCTTTCTCATATTTCATATTAGTTTATTCTATTATTTTCTTTTAAATAGTGATAGTTTAATGAAAAAGAACAAATTTATATAGAAAATTTGTATATTTAGAAAAAACAGTTGTACTTTTGCAACTGATTTGAGTATTTATTAGAAGATAAAATGAATATTGATATGGCAAAGAAAGTTGTTAAACTCACAGAGGGTAAATTAGCGAAAGTAATAAAAGATTTAACATTAGAATACCTAAACGAAATGGATGGTGCAACGTACTCAAGGGT
This sequence comes from Candidatus Aphodosoma sp., assembly GCA_045643545.1. Classification (GTDB taxonomy): domain Bacteria; phylum Bacteroidota; class Bacteroidia; order Bacteroidales; family Paludibacteraceae; genus Aphodosoma. Next base: position 25,453 of record JAZUKZ010000012.1, read on the forward strand.
ATACAATGCATCGCACAATGCAAAAAAAAGAAATACAATCAGGAATCCTTCAACATACATATGGAAAGAAAATTGTAAATAACGATGATATAGTCACAAGGGCAAGAAAACTTGAACCAGAAGTGCAACAACACTGGTTAAAGGATTATGTAAGTCAAACATTTAAGTTCTTTGGGGAAGATAGATTAGGATTAATTGCTGACATTTTATTTACTTTTGACAAGATAACAAAGTTAAATGAGACTAGGACTATACTTGTCGGCTATGTAATATATAATGATATTGAAATAAATGGTGACGGAATTATAGTTAACACACAAACAGGTGTGGTGAAATATAAGGATAAAAAGAGCAGTTATGAATACACACTCGAGGTTGATATTCGTTCCAAAATGAAATGGAATGAATTGTTAGAACAGATTAAAATAGCGTTAGCGAACCAACAAAAATAACAGTTTTACTGCCAACTGGTTTATAATTCCCATAAAGTTGGTGGAGATACAAAATATGCTATTGACGCTTGCCATTCTCAAAATATGAAAGAATCTCATATCAATAATGGAGCATTATTTCTTTTGCAAGAGGGTAATTTATTCGCTCATTCCCGTCTAAATGAAATCATCAAATAATCTATAAAAAGAGTCTTGAACTTATAACAAACAAATAGCCACCCCGATTGAGGTGGCTATTATTATGTTTATTTACTGCCAACTGGTATATAATTTCCTATTTAAATGGGTATATTTTACTAACGAACTTGTAAGCCCTTTTTTCTCCTGTTCCAGGGTGAACCCAATCGTCAATTTCCTTTGGAATCGAAACAACGATTAAAGCTTCATCAATAAGAACTTCGTCATCGTCAATTCTATCATAAAAATCTTGATCAGTCATAGATACACCCATAATTTTGTAACGAGCACCACTCCACTTAAAATCAATCTTTGCACGATTATAATCATTCTTATAGATGCGAACATCGCTAACCTTTAAGATAGATTCAGAAGGGTCAGTAACAGCCTCAAATTCTTCTTCATTCAAGAATGATTTATAGTTGCGCCAAAATCCTTTATATGAATATTGATTATAGACCCAGTCAAGAACATCTTCACCCTTAGAACTTACAACTTTACATGAGTTGTTGTTTATGACCCAATTCTCTAGTTGTTTTCCTTGTGGCATAGGACGACCATCAAATTCGATAATGTCAAGAGGTTCAGCGAAGTCAATTTCTCGTCCTTGAACTGCACCTGCTCGTCCATCATCTTTTACTATTCGTATCCATTTTTTTGGGTTGTCCATGTCAAGACCACCTGGACACAAGCCACCATTTTTGCAACTGACGGCTAAAAGCAGAACTCTCTTCTTCATTATAAATTACCTCCAAAAGTTATGTCTTCACTAAAACGTTCAAGAAGCTTGTCACTAACTAATCTTCTATGGCATTTTTCGATAGTAGGTTCAGAGCATAACAAACATACATTTTCGTACTTGTTAAACTTCTCAACAAAGTTGTAAATTAAAGAATCAGTTGCTAGTTGCTTGAAAAATGCCTTTTCAAATAAAGTATAATCCTTGCTCATGGGATTATCCTTGTCTCGAACCTCTTTAAGAAGCTCTTTTTGGGGAGCAAGGTCAACGCGATGAACATACTTGCATCCGTCCACCAACTTATCTAAAAAGAATGGCAGATCTTTTTCGAATGCGAAACGAGATAGTTGACCATTAGGATTTAATCTAATGTCAACCAAACAGTCAATTTTATTGGCTTTTAGAATACCAAAAAATTGCTCTGCGTCTTTCTGGGTAAATCCAATGTTAAACAGTTTAATCATAATCTTGATAATTATTTGATGTATTTGTCATTTTTTTCCAGCCATGCATCAAGTTCCAGTATCTATCACAGAAATCCTCAATTTTTGCATTGATTGTATCGCCGTAATAATTATCAATTTTTGCAGGTGCAAACATTGAAGCATTAAGTACATCAAGTTTTGCAATTTCAGTTTTTTTGAAGATAAGTTCTTTGAGTTGCTTGTTTAGCTCTGAATTCGAAATCGTAGTAAATGTACCATTAGCATCTTGAACAATATGTTCTACTGTCAGCCATTCGCCATATTTCTTTTCCAGTGTTTTGCTGATTAGAAAATATCTATGGCAATCCATAGGTTTCTTTTCACTACACATTAAACAGAGAGTGAAATCTTTATCATAGGCTGTTTCGATACGTTTAATTCCGTCTAAAAAATACTCGTCGTTACGAAATTTGCTGAAGTCAACAATTTCTTCATGTCCAAATAGTTCAGTTTTCTCCGGACGATTACTTTTTGAAATTGGGAATATGTCATCAAAAAATATATCTGAAGCTTTCGAAAATACATCTTGTGTCGGATTTGCCTTAGCTCCTATTTCTGGCATATGCAAATATGGTATACCAAAGTTCTTACCTGCAATTTTCAAATTATCTGAATTGCACATAGGATATTGTTTTGAAAAAGGTATTGAGCGAACATCCACCAGACATGTTACATTGTGGTCTTTAAGAACGCTGAACATTTTTTCAAGGTCAAAATATGCTCCATTTTGGAACATCGTATATCCAATCGTATATATTTTACGTTTATTCATTGCTAATTAATCTTAGATTTGTATTATTTTTCAATAGTTCATTTTCGTCTTCAATGAAATATAACCCATAACTTCCAATGTTATTGTGAATTTCCTGTAGCATATGCTTTATACTAACATCATATGGAAGGAATTGTATGAAATTGTTACTGTCATTAGGAACACTACTACTATCATCAAAAATTACTGATCCATAATATTTCTCTATTAAGCTTTCTGCTTTCTTATTCAAGCCTGAAGGTTGCCATAATAGTATTAGTCTATTGCGGATGTTTTTAAGCATATAAAGCAAAACAAACTCTTCAACCCCGATTTCGAAGAAACGACAACTAATAGCCCAATTCAGTACTATGCACTCATCTGAATTATTAAAATAGGTAATTGTGCTACATATACCTAAACTTTTACCATTCTTTCGAAATAATTCAAAGCACAAAGATTTTGTGCCAGCAGAAAACACGTGACCGAACTGTGTTAATTTGAATTGATTTGATTTTGCATACAGTTTTTGAGCTTCTGCATGTTTTGTATCTTCATATACCCTAACAGTGAGTTCTGGGAGATCGTTGTTTTTTCTTTCTTCTTGAATGATTTTGTAATTTTTTCTGCGATTCTGAGCCGAAATGGAAAGTTCTGATCTATCAAAATATCCACCTGACAAAATTTGTAGATTCAAATCTTGATGATCAGTCCATTCTGGTACAAAGATTTCTGGAACGTTAGCCCTTACTTCATCTCTAACTATGCTATTATCGTCAATAAATATAATTGAGTTTGGCAATATAGAAAGATGCTCGGCAATTTTCGTCAAATTACTACTCTTGTCATTATTGTTGGCAATAAGATAGTCGATTTGATATTTTAGCGGAAATATTGATTCATCCAAATTGTCAATAGCCTCTTGAACAACGGTTATATCATTTCTTGAACAGATAGCTACAAATATGCCCAATTCTTTTGCTATTGAGCAAACAAAATGCATGAAAGAAATGAATGGTTTTCCTTCATCAGAAATCAAGTTCTGCCTAATTATATCGACACCAACTTCCGACAAAGTACCGTTCCATAATGTATCATCTAAATCAAGTACAAGAGCCTTGTAAATTGTTTTACATTTACATATAAATTTAGTTGTTATCCGCATGACAATAAGCGTGAGCAGTGGAATACAAGTCCTACTGCTTAGGTCTATCAGCTGAGGGATATTATCTAAATGATAAACAAAATTTGTAGAGTTGCCACCAGAGGCACATTTTACTTCAATTCTATACAAAGAATCATCTTCACCTTCGATACATATTATGAAGTCGTACTTTGCCAAGAGTTCAATAAACTCCTGGCATGATGTATCAGACTCAGAAAATCTTTTGATACCATTGATGTGAATTGTTGCCACATCATGGTTGAAGTACCTAAAAGACCTTATGATTCCATTTAAATAAGAGTCAATGTATTTATTTTGTTTTATCATCTTTTTAGTAACTCTTGTTATGTATTTATGTTACTCACAAGTAAATCTTTTACGTCTACATTAAGAACATCAGCAATAAGGTTAAGGGTTTTAAGATCGGGTTGAACTTTCTGGTTAATGTATTTCGAAACTGTACAATTACTTTTCCCAATTTGTTCACTTAGCCAACGACCTGTCTTGTCCTTTTCGGCTAAAACTACCTTCAATCTATTTAGCTTGCGTTCTTCCATGTTTATACGTTTTAACTTTGGTGCAAAGGCAATAAATTTCCATGATAAAGACGATTATTTCTGCAATAAAGTTATAAATCTAACTGTATTTTCTATGAAAATACTATGAAATGACATTCTAATCACCTATTTCGAAGATTTTTCTCAAACTTCCGCAACAAGAACAACCAGATTGTTGAAACTACAATGAGGTTCACAATACCAGATTTTGCACCTTCAAGAACACGGCGCAAAATGAAAGAAAATGAAAATTTCCGTTCATTTCCGAGTTAACAGATGTTAAGCAGATGTTTTCATTTTAGGTTTTTTGAAATTTTTGTTCCCAGTTTGTTTCTTTTGGTTGTTTTGGATTTCGGGGAGTGTTGATTATCAGAGATTTACATTTCGAAAGCAGATTCTCAAGAAGAAGATTATGATAATTCCGGGTATTCCCTTGTTTTAGTTCGCCACAGCGAACAGGGTCGCGAGTTCGAGGATATAGATAAACAGAAAGGTCCACCTTGCGGTGAACCTTTGGAGCGGCAAACGAGACTCGAACTCGCGACCCCGACCTTGGCAAGGTCGTGCTCTACCAACTGAGCTATTGCCGCAAAAATTTCATTTTTGCTGCGATTGACTTTCGCGCCTCGGCATAATGAAAGCAAGCTTTCCTTCTGCTCTCGGCTTGGCGTCAATTGCCGCAACTGTGGATATGTGAAGAGAATGAGACTCGAACTCACACGACATAATTGTCACTACCCCCTCAAAGTAGCGCGTCTACCAATTCCGCCATCTCTCCATAAGAAGTGCCCAGCACAGGACTCGAACCTGCACACCTCTCGGCACACGCACCTGAAACGTGCGCGTCTACCAATTCCGCCAGCTGGGCAATTCATTTCATCCATTCAAAGAACGTGAGAGCGGCAAACGAGACTCGAACTCGCG
>JAZUKZ010000013.1:0-23533 GCA_045643545.1 Candidatus Aphodosoma sp.
GTCCCCCGCGTACACCTCCGCATGAGACACGTACCACTTGTTGACGGCCGTATTGCCTGCCGCTCCGGGGTTTAGTGTCCACTGCGAATTCTCTGCCGCATCCTCAAATCCACAAAAATATGGCAGGGATAACGTCTGGGCAAACGACAAAGTACTGGCAATCAAAAGAATAACCAATACTTTTGCTCTCTTGAATAGACTAACTGCATTCATATGACTTGAATTTCGTTTCTAAATAATCTCAGGCTATGTTCTAATGCCTGATTTATAAAATTTTGAGTCTGCAAATTTACAATAAAAAATCTAATCTCACAAATTTTTCACAATAATATTTGAAAAAATTATTTCTGCCGCGATTTTACGCCACTTCAACGACCAGACACTATTGTGTCAAACCAACCGCATATCACTTTCAGCTGCTCCTCTGGCGTCATCTTTGAATTGTCAAGCAAACGTGCGTCAACTGCCTGTCTCAGTGGAGATTCCGCACGATGAGTATCCCTATAATCACGGTCCTCAACATCAGCAAGCACTTCGGCGAATGGCATCTCTTGGCCCTTGGCTTTCAACTCGTCATAACGTCTCTGAGCACGCACTTCAGGACGCGCCGTAACAAAGATTTTCAGCTCTGCGTCGGGGAAAACAACAGTTCCTATGTCCCTTCCGTCCATCACAACACCCTTGGAATCGCCCATTTTTTGCTGCATTTCCACCAAACGGCGGCGTACAAAACCTATCGCCGACACCCTGCTGGCACCATTGCCCACTTCCAGGGTCCTGATATTCGACTCAACATCCTCGCCGTTAAGACATGTATGCTGTTTGCCATCCACAATTTTGAAGTCAATTTCCAATGACGGCAACATCTCTGCAAGCCGTTGTTCATCTATTGCATCGGCAGTCATCACGCCCTCGCGGATAGATGCCAATGCCACTGCCCTATACATCGCTCCAGTATCAACATATTTATACCCCGCATATGCTGCAAGTGCCTTAGCCATAGTACTTTTGCCACATGATGAATAACCATCGATAGCAACCACAATCTTCATATTTCTTCTGTTATTTTATGCCGAATTCGGCAAGATTTACCGCAAAATTCACGTTATAACCAATATTTCCGGCCCTGTACGGCACAAGCGAAAATCCAACCGAGAACTGCTTGACTGTAAATCCCGCACCAAACGAAAATCCAGCCACCGACCTCTTCGACGCCAAGGCCATATCTCTGTGGTTCCTATGGTTATATGCAATTATAAAGTACAGATAATCAGTAGGTAATACTTCCACCGACCATATTGTGTGCCTAAAAAACATATCAGCACCGCGAGCCGCCTTCGACTTTGACGACATCACATCAAGCGAAGCCTCTGACGATGAGTAACTTAAGTCCCATGTCTGCATATTGTGATACGTGAATGAGAACCTCAAAGGAGCCATCGGCAATCTGTAAGACAAACCTGTCATCAAGTTAACCGGCAGCATCTCATAACGCTGTTTTCCCTCGACACTATGATACCCTTTGAACTGAAAACCAATATCTTTCAGCACCAGGGCCACAGTCAGGTTCTTGTCCTTATTGTGATACGAAAAACCCAAATCAAATGCCATTCCGACACTCTGATACTTCTCATAAACCGAATAGACTATCTTCGCCGAGACACCCGCCGACCACGACGGCGAGATCCATCGTCCGTACGACACATTGGCAACCATGTCTTTAGCCGTAAAATTACCCGTTGACTGATCCGTCGGCGTGGTCCCCTGAAACTTGCCATAGTCCACATACCTCATTCCATACGACAGGTAATTCTTCTCATCCACATTCCTGCTGTACGTCACCGACGCCAGGTTTATATTGCCGAACCAATTCTGGTAGTTGGCCATCAGCACATTATGCGTCTTTTCGGACAAATGTGCCGGATTGTCAAAAGCAAGCGACAGATCATCATCATAAATCGCTATGCCATAGCCACCTAACGCTGCATTTCTCGAACCCGCAGGCAAATCCAGAAATGCGTAGGTGTACCGCCCTCCCTGAGCCCATGCCAAAAGGGGAGCCAGCATCAGCAGTATGACAGTCAGTCGCTTCAAAACCAATACATTATATCACTAAAAGGTCATTCATCGGCAAATCGAATGGCTCCACAGGAACTTCCGCCACCATCTGGAACTTAAAGCACACGCCAAGTCGGTATGAATCAGGATGTTTGCACAAAAATCTATCATAATAGCCCTTGCCCCTGCCGAGTCTGTTCCTATTTTCGTCAAAAGCCACTCCGGGAACCAAAATAAAGTCAATTTCCCCTTCATAAGGTGCTGCTACAGGCTCCATTATGTCAAAAGGTCCCTTCACCCACTCTGTCTCTTTAGTCACTTCCACGGGCACAATGTCATCACCCACCACAGTCGGCAGTATCACGCGCTTGCCCCAATCCAAAGCCTTGTCAATCATCTCACGCGTATCCACCTCATCCCAAAGTGGATAATAAAGCATCACAATCTTCGCTTTTTGAAACTCAGCATTAGGCAACAGCCTACAATTCAAATTCTTAGACATCTCCAGCAACCGCTCGGCACCAAAAGATTTCTTCAGCGCCCTGATCCCGGCTCTTATCTCTTTCTTCGTCATAGTAAACGCAAATTTAGCCAAAATATTATATCGTGCAAAGTTACGACAAAAATTTTAATTCTCCAAACAAAAAAACACAAAAAATCAAACACCGACCAACCCACTCCGAATCCGCCCCATAGACCATCCCTTTCCCATACAGGACATGTATTGAGAATCAATTAGTTACAAAGGTACTTTTTACCCCAAAAAACTCCCGAAAATTGCAACAAAAAAACTCCCGGATTCCCAATTTGGGAACCCAGGAGCCTCTCAATATTTCTTATCAATTATTTGCCCGATGGCAACTTTAGGAACGGAATCACACCTGCCACAACAAGCGACAATCCGAATACAAGCACAAAAAATGCCAGATAACCAAGCATGGTCTGCAAATAACCAGCCGCCATCCCAGGCAGCATCATTCCAAGTGCCATAAAACCAGTGCATAACGAGAAATGCGAAGTAGCATACTCGCCTTTCGAGAAATGCATCAGATACATTGTGAAGGAGGTAAATCCGAATCCATAGCCAAACTGCTCTGCCCCAACGCATAACCCAATGACTATCAGGGAATCTGGCTGTAAATAAGCCAAAAGGATATAAAGTGCATTAGGCAACGCCACACACAGCAGCATTATCCAAATCCAAAACTTCAACCCTCTCTTAGCCAGCGCTATACCTCCTACAATTCCACCCGCAATTATGCAAATCATTCCAATTGTTCCATCAATCACGCCAAACTGCTCTACCGAAAGCCCAAGACCTCCAACTTCCAGACTGTCAAGCATAAACGGTCCCTTCATCTTCACAAGCATCGCCTCGCCAAGCCTGTAAAGCAAAATGAACGCCAAAGAAACCAAAAGTCCTGATTTCCTGAAGAATGTAGCAAAAACATCCGACAACCCGCGCGCCACTTTCCCAAATGACAAATCTTTCCTCTCTTGCTCTACTTTCGGCAAAATCAATCTATGCCACAAAACCAACAGCAGGAATAATCCAGCCAATCCCAAAAGCGCTGTCATCCAAGCATATACCTTTGGCAATGACCTCTGAAGATAACCGACGACTATCAGCAATGCACCACACCCAAGCCACTGCGATATTTTATAGAAAGTGGACCTGATTCCTATGAAAAAAGACTGTTTCTGCTCATCAAGCGCCAGCATGTAAAATCCATCAATGGAAATATCATTCGTAGCTGACATGAAGGCTATCAGGAAAAATATCGCTATCGTGTACTTAAACCACCCCGGAGCATTCAGGGTGAAGGCCAGTCCAGCCGTGCAAACCGCTATCAATGACTGCATTAGCAATATCCAGAATCTTTTGGTCTTAATGACATCGACAAATGGCGACCACAACGGCTTAATCACCCACGGCAAATAGAACCACGCAGTGTAAAACGCTATGTCAGTGTTGCTTGCACCCAAATTCTGATACAAAACTACACTTAACAGGTTCACCAATGCGTATGGCAATCCCTCAGCAAGATAAAGTGTTGGCACCCAAGCCCATGGCGAAATTTTCCTTGGTTTTTCCTCTTTCACTGTCTCTCTCTTCTTTGCCGTCTCTACTATCACATCAGCTACCAGTTCCGCCTGCGGTTTCACAATCTCCATTGTCTCTACTTTCACCTGAGCATCAACACTTTCCATCACAAATGGAGCCACTCTCTCCGAACGGCTGGTACCTTCATCTTTTGGTTTTACTAACTGAGGCATAATCTATCAAGGTGGGTTCTATAAATTAGCTTGAGACGATTTTTACTCTATCGCAAAGCAGATTTTTGATTTTCACCGAAGGCGCATATCGAGATATGCGAGTGAGAGACAAAAAGCGACCAAGCATCTACATATGTTTTTTAATATTGATTTTTTTACTAATTTATAAAACCCACCTCAATAAAGTTTTGTGAGTGAGGAATTCGGATAATAATGCGAAAGTATCTCATTATACGTAAATCCTTTGGATGCCATGACTGCCGCTCCTATCTGGCACAGTCCTACACCATGGCCCCAACCTTTACCTCTGAGTGTAAATTTATTGTCTCTTTTCTCTACGTCAAATGCCGAACTGTACAGATGCGATTCCGACAGAAGTCTTCTTATCTCTAACTCTTTGCCTATCACTTTCTTGCACTTGCTGCCAACAACTTCCAACTGCCAGATTCTGCCTGACTCTCCACGCTCCAGTGGATTCAACTCTAAAATCTCCCCGAAATCAACACCAGACTTTTTCTTTATCAACTCCGACAACTCACCCACTCCATACTCCACCTTCCAATCATGAAAATCCACAGTCTCTGTGTCATAATCATTCAAAACTTGCGATAGTATTTTTTTATCATGTGTATCGCAATATGGACATTCAACCGGCTGTAAATAAGCATAATCCACATCCGCCCAAGCAACTGAGAATCTCTCGGTCTTTCCTCCGCAGCATTTTGAGAACCTTGCATCACAAATCTCATTCTCAAAGGTCAGCACTACTCCTCTGGTGTCTCTAATAGCCTGATTTACATTGTCATTTATCTGTCTGTGCAAACCTTGATACCTCTGGCAATGATCATCAGCACATACATCAAACAAGGTATGGGCATCTCGCTCATAAAATTTCAGATGGCTATGCTCTGGCTTAATCACTTGAGGCTGAACATCTTTTGTCCTCAGTAACCATGATCTTGAGATAACAGCATGTGCCTTCAGCAACTCTAACCCGGCATTAGCACTCATCTCACTTGAAATCACTGACCTCAAATACTCTTCTACCGGCAACCTATTTATCACGACTAAGCCTTCCTCCGTCGGCAACAATTTCAAAGCACCGCTAAACGATTGTGTCTCACGTCTTTGCCAATGGAATCCTATACCTATCGTCACTCCATCTATTCTGAAAAATGAACCTTCACTAACCGGCTCAAAATTCATCTCTTTCGCAATATCTGAATTTGAGAAATCAAATTTCTTATCTTCAATTATCTCGCTTCCGCACTTGTATTTTCCTGAAAAAAAGATACTTACATCCTTGCATGTCATTATTCCAACCGAAACTTCCGGTTGGTCACCAATCTTTGGCCGTGCTGTGATAAGATTCTCTTTATCAGTCTCTTTGCTCATTTTTATCTATTGCTACTCTATACGAAACCTGAGAATACATATCCAAAATATCCTCAAGCGCCAATTTGTCATAATCCTCAAATCTTGGAGCAATCATCACTCCGCACATCTCGACCGTACCTGGCGAGATTGTAAATTTCCCATCAAAATACTGGGAAGGTCTGTATTTTGACCTTGGCAATACGAACAACTTATAACCTACTGGCATTGAAACACATACAACATTCATCATTGGCTCTGAATCTTCTTCAGTGTCATAATGCATGAATGGCATCAATTCGTCAAATGCCTTAACCACTTCGTCTTCAGTGCCTTCCAAACAAATCACTTCTCTGCCGTAATTTTCAATCCTAAAGACTCCATCTTTCAACTCACTCTTTTCCAATCTGTTATAATCAAGCCACAATGGTAGTCTTGAAGCAAAAACTGCCTGAAAATGAAAATGGTCTGGCGCCGAGGCTCCGCACTTTGGCCCATTATAAAAGACTGCCCATCCTGGCAATTCTTTGGCAAGTGCCAGCATATCAGTTAGATGCGGACGTATCAACTGCGGAATATGCTCTCTGAACGGAATAGTCAGATGCGGATCAAAAATCGGATAGGGATTAACTAATATATCATATTCTCTCCAAGGTATAAGATCCTGTTCCTTAGGTCTGTTCGCAGGGCAGAGAAAACATTTTCTCTCTGAAATAGACTTGTTGTCTATCTTGGCTGTGGTCGAAATTATCCTTGCTGGATTGCACTGAACATACAATTTAAATCCATCAGCAGCAAATCCTCTGAGTTTCACATTTTTAAGCGCCTTGAAATTCTTTGATGCCAACTCCCATTTTCTGCATTGACCGGCAAAAAGTCCAGCCACTCTCAGCGAGATTATTTTCCTCAATTTGGGCTCAATCGTAAACCACCCTGCCGGCATTACCAAAACTGCAAGAAGAACTTTGTTTCGATTGTTGAACCAATCAAAACCATAACGCACTGAAGCATAAATATTTGCCACTATGAGAGCCACCCAAACCAAGGTAAAGGCACCTACCATTACCAGCCAGAATCTTATGATCCCAACCGCAGCAGCCTCAAACGGCATCGGCAGCATAAAAAACACCATGCACAATGCCGCTATAGCAGCAACTATATATAGTCTCTTATGTACCAGCATATAAAGCTCCGATGTCTGCAATCTGTACGCCACGGACAACTGCCAGACGAGCGTAAGCAAAAGATATGTTACAAGCGCTATCATCTTGAGAATCACTGAATCCATTCTCCCCCGAGCATCACAGCCTCAATAACATTTGTTGTGTATGCATAAGGGATGAACTCTATTGAAGGAATCTTTGTTGTTACTATGATATTTGCTCTCTTTCCTACTGCTATTGAGCCATGTGTCTTTGTCAGTCCCAATGCAGCAGCACCATTGATGGTCACACAGTTAAGTGCCTCCTCTGGTATAAGTTTCATATTGATGCAAGCCAAAGAAACCACAAACTTCATGTCGCCCGAAGGAGTTGAGCCGGGATTATAATCTGATGCCAAAGCCAATGGCAAGCCTGCATCAATCATTCCACGGGCATTGCCGTAAGGCAAGCCAAGGAAGAAAGATGTTCCTGGCAGCATTGTTGGAATGGTCGATGTTCCACGAAGACACTCTATCTCGATCTGAGTGGTTCTCTCGAGATGATCCACTGAAAGAGCTCCCATCTTCACGCCGACTTGCACTCCACCGGAAACATCAAGCTCGTTTGCATGGATTTTTCCAATCAATCCGTACTTTTTGCCCTCTTCAAGCATTCTCTCGGTCTCTTCTACAGTGAAGAATCCTTTGTCGCAGAACACGTCTATCGACTCTGCCAATCCCTCTGCTGCAACTGCTGGAATCATCTCACGGCAAATCAAATCGACATACTCGCCCTGACGGCCTTTGAATTCTGCAGGCACCGCATGAGCACCAAGGAAATTGGCTCTGATGGTCATCGGAACTTCTGCTTTGAGTCTCTTTATCACTCTGAGCATCTTCAACTCATCCTCTACCGAAAGGCCATAACCGCTCTTCACATCAGCAGCTCCAGTTCCTTTCTCCATCATCTCCCTTACGCGGGCAAGCGACTGCTCGAACAATGAGTCTTCTGAGGTGTTGTGAAGCAATTTGGCAGAGTTCAAAATTCCTCCTCCTCTCTTGGCAATCTCCTCATAACTAAGACCTTTTATTTTGTCTATATACTCAATCTCACGGCTTCCGGCATAAACCACATGGGTATGTCCATCACAGAAAGCAGGCAAAACCATTCTTCCGTCAACATCAATCACTTCGTCTGCCTCCGCTGGCGACTCTGCCATAGGGCCAAAGGCCTTGATTTTATCATCTTCTATTAGCAGATATGCATTTTCTATCGACGGAATCTTCTGCATATCAGCGCCACACACAAACGGACGCACTTCCTGCTCCACCTGAAGCAGTCTTCCAATATTTTCAATAAGAGTAGTCATATAATTAGTTTTTAATAGTTATCCATTTTATTATTTCTTTCCACGATGGTTTCTTACCATACATCAGAATTCCAACACGATAAACCTTGGCAGCGAGCCAAATCATCAGCACAACCGTTGCCGCCAAAACTGCAAGCGACAGTCCCAACTGCCAGAATGGCACATCGAACGGAAGTCTCACCATCATCACTATTGGCGATGTGAATGGTATTATCGAACACCAGAATGCCAATGGCCCATCAGGATTCTGAGCGCTATAAATACCTGCATACAAAGCAAATAGCACAACTATGGTAATAGGCATCATGAATTGTCCGGTATCATTCTCATTATCCACGGCAGCACCCACAGCAGCAAACATACCAGCATAAAGCAAATATCCGCCAATGAAATAGAGTACAAACATTCCAAGAATCAGTCCCCAGTTGATGCTCATCATATCAGCCATAAACTGCTGTCCCTCGCTGAGTTCTGCCATCTGCACTGCCTGCGGGTTCATGGCCACATTTGCCGTCGACTGGAAATCAACACCAGCAAGGTTAGCTCCTACTCCGGCCAGCAGACCTGTCATAACTATCCAAATCGCTATCTGAGTCAGACTAACGAGCGCTACTGCTATTATCTTTCCGAACATCAACTCCCATGGTTTTGCCGAGCAAACCATCACCTCTACCACTCTATTCACTTTCTCTTGTACCACTGAGTTCATCACTTGGCTTCCGCTGATAAAAATGAACATATAAATCAGCGTGGTCATCAAGATACCTATAACCGACGCCACCTCGGCATCCGAATGCTCTTCCTCTCCGTCTTCCCCCATCTTATATGTGGTAGCCCGCACTTCTGTCTTCGATTTCTCAATCATCTCTTCGATACCAGGCACATTGTACGACTCAAGTTTCACATGCTCAACATACTGCGACAACATTTTCTCAATATTTGCCTTCACGTCATGCGAAACAGTCTTCTCGCTATAAATACTCAAAGCCGTTGGATTTTCCGACAAATCTCCATCAATCACAAGAAAAGCACGATAATCTCCAGCCTTTTCTTCTCTAAACTCATTGACTTTCAACCCATCAGCCTCAATAACATCAAACTTCACATCTCCCTTATCCTCTTTGAACAACTGACCATAAAGGCCTGTCTGGTCAACAACTGCAATCATCTTGTCATTGTCGCCATCCAGAGTTGCCAACTTTATCGGCACTATTATCAGAGCCGCAAACAAAATCGGAGTCAGCAAGGTCAACAGCAAAAAACTCTTTTTCGCCACCCTGTTCCTATACTCCTGACTAATTATTAAACCACACTTCATATCTCGTAAAATTACATTCATGGCACTGGGTCATAGCCACTTCCACCCCATGGATGACACCTTGAGATTCTCTTCAAAGCAAGCCATCCACCCTTAAACGGACCATACTTCCTTATCGCCTCAACTGCATACTGCGAGCACGTAGGCACAAACCTGCACGTCGAGGGAAACAAAGGTGATATACACTTCTGATAGAAAAAGATCAGAGCCAGGAAAATACACTGCACCAGATACTTAACACCCTGCAGCAACTTTCTCAACAATCTTCCCAACCCTCTCATAAACTTTCTCATATGGCAAAAAATCAGGTCCAATCAACGTAATGGCAACATCCACATCTTTTCCGGCAAGCACCCCCTTCTGTCTCCGGTAAGCCTCTCGGATAAGACGTCTCCAACGGTTCCTGTCAACAGCATGTCGATAGAGTTTCTTCCTCGCCACCACCATCACACGGGCACCGGTTCCCGCCCCACTCCGGTCTCTATATACAACCCGGAACGGATATACCGTGAACCTTACACCCGAACTCCACAACTCCTCAACATCACTCCTCCCGCACAAATGCTCTCTCTTGCCAAAACTATCCATATCAAAAAAAAGGAGCCCACAAAGACATCAACAGCTTAGCGGCTCCCCTTACACATTTATGGTGATTTCTATAAATTAGCTTGAAACGATTTTTGTTCTATCGCGAATCAGATTTTTGATTTTCATCAAAGGCGCATATCGGGATATGCAACTGAATGAAAATCGGAAATATGCGAGTGAAAGACAAAAAGCGACCAAGCGCCTATGTATGTTTATTATAATTAGATTTACTAATTTATAGATCTCACCTTATATATTTATATTAATATTATCTGCGCTTGTGATTCTCCTTCACAAAATCTTCAACAGCCTCAGGCAAAGACGTATACTTCTCATTCGGCACCTCAATGTCAAGCCTCAGTCCGGCATCATTGATCGCCTGAGCAGTCAACTTGCCACTGCACCCAATCACAACCTCACCCTGCTCCCATTCTGGAAAATTCTTCTTCAAGGCAGCCACTCCATGAGGCGAGAAGAACAAAAGCATGTCATAGTCAAAAGCCTCATCCGGTCCGAAATCATTGCTTACCGTCCTGCACATCACTGCCAGCTTGTACTCAACTCCCGACTTGTCAAACGCATCAACTATCTCCTCATTGTTCGTCTCAGGTCTCACAACCAGAATCTTCTCCGAACTATGCTTCGAAACCACCGACATCATGTCAGCCACCGTACCGTTCGTCCCGAAAAAGACCTTCCTCTTCCTGAAGTTTATGTACTTCTGCAGATAATTCGCCGTCTGCTCAGTATTGCAGAAATACTTCATATCATCACCAATCGAAACCCTCATCTCTTTCGCCAACTGGAAAAAGTAATCAATACAATTCACAGTCGTAAAACAAAGAGCAGTATAATCCGAAATATTGATCTTTTGTGCTCTGAATTCCTTCGCCGTAAGCCCCTCAGTCTTGATAAAAGGTCGGAAAACAACCTTAACATTGTACTTTCCCTCCAACGAACCAAACGACTTTACAGCACCAGGAGTAGCTTGCTGTGATACTAGTATCTTCCTAATTTTCAAAGTCTTAAAGATTTAAATAGACATGTTAAACACTAATGTCGCACCCACTAAAACAGGCAGAATTTCGACGGCGCAAAGGTACAAAAAAATATAAAACAACGTACTAATTCCACCAAAAAAATTTTTAACAAGCATCAAAAGCACTCCAAACACATCCAAAACAAACAAAAACCACAGCATTCCAACCGCCCAGGAACCACTCTCCGCAAAGAACGCAAATGCCGCTACAACCACCGACAAAGCACCCAGCAAAACCAAAAACATATAATACTGGTACAGGAAAACACTCTCCCTCACACCAAAAACCACTTTAAGCAAATCCAGCAACCCCGACTTCAGCAAAAGCACTCCCAAAACCACTCCATACAACAACATCACTCTCCAGAATTCAGGCTCGAAACCCTTGAACCTCATCAGCACGGCCAATACCATCAGCGAAAAACCCAAAGTCACAAATATCCCCAGCACATAGTCCACCCATCTTCCCCGGTCGCCATCATCATAACTGACAACACGGCTCTGACCACGGTTCAATGCCTTGAACCTCTTCACATAATACCGCCCCTTCTCCGCAAAAACAGCGGCAAAGCCCATGAACAGAAGCAAAAACAAAGCCCCAGTCCATCCATTGTTCATCACATTGCCCACATGAGGCAGCAGCGGCATCAAATCCTCTCCCATATAAAAATCAAAAAAGCAAAACCCTTCAAACCCACTCCAAGCCTCATCCGAGACTCATACCTTTCTCATACAGGGCATGCATTGAAAATCAATAACTTACAAAATCACTTTTTAACCCCTGAACATAAAATAAACTGCCCCTAAAATGCACAATGCAGCCCAAAGAAAATCCCATTTCCAAGGCTGACCCATAAAATACATCGCAAAAGGAATGAAAAGCGTCAGCGAAATCACCTCCTGGATAATCTTCAACTGTGGCAGCGTAAACACCTGAAAACCCAAACGGTTTGCAGGAATCATAATCATATACTCAAAAAAAGCAATCAGCCAACTCACAATCGCAGCAATCCACCACGACTTATTACTCATCACTTTCAAATGCCCGTACCACGCATACATCATCAAGCAGTTACTCACCAAAAGCATCAAAATAGGTCTGATATAAACCCACATCACTTCAAAAATTTATAAAGATTAAACAAAGCCTGATTAGCAGTTCTCTCCTGATGCTGCTCCCTGGTGGTCATATAGCGGAATTTCTTCACCCACGCCTTATCTCCGTGAGCCACAGCAATATACACCAGTCCGACTGGCTTCTCTTCACTTCCGCCGCCAGGACCGGAAATACCCGTTGTCGAAATCGCCCAATCCGCTCCGGTAGCCCTCAATGCCCCAAAAGCCATCTCTCTCGCAACCTCTTCCGAGACTGCTCCGACTCTCTCTATCAAGCACTTATCAACTCCAAGCACACTGCTCTTCACATCATTGGAATATGCAACTATTCCGCCACGCATCCAACCAGATGCACCGGCAGTCTCCACAATCCTATGAGAAACCAAACCTGCCGTACAACTCTCGGCAGTGCAGACACTCTCACCCCTCTCGCTCAATCTTTTGCCAATTGCCTCGCTCAGCGACTCGTCACACTCAGTGAATATACTATCACCCACCAACTTACGCAACCCATCAACCTCTTTGTCAACAATCTTCGCCAACTCGTCTCTCTCTGCGCCAAAAGCCGAAAGTCTCAGTCTCACAATTCCAGCCTTAGGCAAATATGCAAGTCTGATGCTCTTTGGCAATGCATCCTCCCAATCCGAAATCAACTCTGCCAATGCCGACTCTGGAATTCCAAAAACACCAATAGTCTTATGCACAATTCCACCGCCTTGGCACATTTTCTCTATCATCGGCAGAATCCTGTTTGTCATGAGCCACTTCATCTCGAATGGTACGCCAGGCATGCTCACCACCATCTTTCCCTTCTCCTCAATCACCATACAAGGTGCAGTACCAACCTCATTCACAACGACTTGGCAATTCTCAAGCACTTGAGCCTGGAACTTATTGACTTCAGGCATCGGTATTCCGCGTTTCTTGAAATAACCCGTCACTCTGTCCAATGTCTCCTGATGGGTCACCATCCCCACACCGAAATGCTTCGCCAATACTTGCTTGGTGATATCATCTTTTGTTGGACCAAGTCCACCTGTAATCAACACTATGTCAGTCTCTTCCGTAGCACGGCTCAACTCTCTCGAAATATCTTCGCCTAAATCTCCCACTACGGTCACTCTAGTCACTTTTACATTGATCTTGTTGAGTTCTTCTGCCATCCATGAGGCGTTAATATTCACCACCTGACCTATAAGCAGCTCATCTCCAATGTTTACAATACTTGCCGTCATAATCTTATCACCTGTTTCACACCTTTTATCTGTCTCAGCTTCTTGAGCAACAACTCTACCTCGCCAATATGACGCACCACAAGGGTAACATCACCCTCAAAAAGTCCGTCCTCCGATTTCAACGAGATATTCCTCATGTTCATTCCACTCTCTTTACTGATTATTGATGTGATATTATTCAGAATTCCTACATCATCATTGCCAACTACGCGTATAGTAACCTGATACTCTCCGACTTCTGTTCCATCAGCCCATCTGACATCTACCATTCTGTCTCTCATCTTCTCCATCAGGTCTTTGGCATTCGGACAGTCTTTCCTATGTATCTTTATTCCTCCATGAGCACCGACAAAACCGAAAATCTCATCACCGAAAACTGGATTGCAGCACTTTGCCAACTCATAATCCAAACCTTTCATTCCACCGCCCACAAGTATCGCGCCTTTGCCATCTGTCTGGAGTTCAGCCCTTTTGACGAAACTGTTGACATCAATCTTCTCAACTGTTTCTGCCTGCTCTTCGTCTTCGCGGAGAAGCCATTCCCTCACTTCCAGCAAATCAATCTCTTCTTTATTGACAGCCACATAGAAATCCCTTACATTCTCAAAACCGAACTTCTTTACTGCTCGGTCCATTTCTGAATCACCAGCCTCTATCTTCCAGTTCTTGAACTTTCTCTCTACAATCTCACGGCCAAGCTCAGCTTCATGATACTCCATCTCTCTGAGTTTCTGCTTGATATGCTGTCTTGCTTTAGCGGTGACAACTATGCTGAGCCAGTCTGCCTTAGGCTTCTGGTTGCTGGCAGTGACAATCTCGACTTGATCTCCATTTGCAAGTTTATAACTTATCTGGACATGCTTGCCGTTGACTTTTCCTCCAATCGCAGTGTCTCCAATCTTTGAGTGGATGTCATAAGCCATATCAAGAACAGTGGCACCTTTCTTCAACTGATGCAGGTCGCCCTTTGGAGTGAACACAAATACGTCATCCTCATACAACTGCATTTTAAACTGCTCCTGAGCTTCGCCGCTATCAGCATCAGCACCCTGCTCCATGGCATCTCTCAACTGTTTAAGCCACTCTTCGCTCTTCTGTCCGTCGCTCTTTATTCCTTTATATTTCCAATGGGCGGCAACGCCTTTCTCTGCCACTTCGTCCATAGTCTTGGTCCTTATCTGAACCTCGACCCACTTACCCTCCGGACCCATCACAGTTATATGAAGCGACTCATATCCATTGCTCTTCGGAACTGAAATCCAATCTCTAAGTCTCTTGGTATTTGGCACATACATATCTGTCACAGCAGCGTATGTCTGCCAGCATACTGATTTTGCCCTCTGCTCGTCAGCATCAATCACAATCCTGATGGCAAAAAGGTCATAAACGCCGTCCACATCACATCCCTGCTTCACCATTTTCTTCCAAATGGAGTAGATGCTCTTTGTTCGACCCTTTATCTCAAATACAAGTCCTTCATCCTCAAGTCTTTTCTTCACTGGCTCAATGAATCTGGCTATGTATGCGTCTCTTTCTCTCTTTTTCTCGTTGAGTTTCTTGGCTATTGATTTATAGGTTGCGTATTCTGTCCATTTCAGTCCAAGGTCCTCAAGTTCTGTCTTTATCGAATAGAGTCCCATTCTATGGGCCATTGGGGCAAAAAGATCCAATACTTCCCGTGCAGTAGTAATTCGCATTGACTCATCATCCTCAAGGCTCAGACTTCTCATCACCACCAGTCTCTCCACTATCATTATCATCATCACTCTGACGTCTTTAGCCACTGCCAGCAGCAGTCTGTGCAATGCGTCGCTCTCTTTCACTTTATGCTCTTCCCTAAGTCCGTAAACTCGGTTCAGATCCTCCACCAAATCAGCAGTTTTGTCATCAAAAACATTCACCACAGCATCTCGTTTCGCACCACTTTTTCCTACTGCCCTGTAAACGAGTATCGACTCTACAACATGACGCCCCAACCCTAAATCCTGCCATGCGACCAGGGCTGTGCGCATATCAATAATGACATCGCTCATCTCCAAGGGGCTAACCTCGTTGAGCGATGTCAAAAAATTCCTGATATCCCTTCTCTGTCGCGAACCGAGTTTCCGGTCCACGGCATGACTCAAATCATAATAAAGTTTGAAAAACTCGTTATTGACCATTACCTCTCCTCAACTTCTCATTTTTATCCATCTTCTTGATATACCTCAGTTCTCTTCGACTGCGGCCCTCAGGATTATGGGCTTTGATATGAGTTGGCTTGTAAATCCCATCTCTGCCTACTTTTGCATAGCACAATGTTTGCTTGCTGTTCTCTGCCAACACATAATAATCTATAGTAGTTCGCCAACTTCCGCGCTCATCTCCGAAAACCCTGATTGTCAATGTGTCACCATCTGGCTGAACATATTCCACTGGATATGGCACTGCTGGCACTTTCTGAGGTCCTCTGCCATTCTGCTGAGCAAAAAGACCCATCCAGCCGGCAAGCATTATTGTCAAAACTATTATCTTTTTCATAATCAATTGTTTATATTCCCTTAACTATCTGAACGCCATTCTCTGCCTCTATCTTGAGCACAAAGAACGCTCCATTTGCCTCAAACTCTACCATTCCGGCATTATCGTTCTTCTTCCAGAGTTCTTTTCCAGTTCCATCAAAGCATGTAACTGTCGCACCCTCAGGCACATTCATCAAACATCTCACATTTCCAGCCCCTCTGAAAAGCAAGACACCGCCATCTTCTGCAAAAATGACATCACTGCCAGAAGCAACTGGTATGTCAAACGATATAATTCCTGAAGCCTCTTTGATATTCACCAACTTATAATCCGCATACGGAGTATAAGAATCCACTTTACTTGTTCCAGGGAATGGATCCGAACCTGAGGTATAACTCTTCGAACCACCTGCCTCCATAATATCAACTCCCTGATTGGACTTGCTGTTATTCACACTGTTATTCGCCCAGTTGGATGCATTGTACTTAATCTTCCAAATCAACATTCCATAACCTGGCAGATATCTGTCCCAACCTGTCTTCTGCCTGTTCTCCAAAATATAGAATTCCTTAGGATTTGGATTCTGGCCATTCAGATTGTGGTAACCGGTCTGAGTGATGATATACGCCTGACCCTCACCATTATTCACACCCTGCAAAGTATAATGTCCAGGCTCATTCAGCAACTCCGGAGTAAGCCATCCGACATAAAACCTCTCGTATGCCGACCAAACAGGAGGAGTCTTCTCATCATTGTTATAGCAGCCGGCATCCATCAAATCCCACTCTGATGGAGTGACAAACTGATAAGTATAGTTCACATCATAAAGATCTGGCAATCCCAAAACATGCGAGAACTCATGGCAGAAAGCACCTACGCCAGTCCTGGAAGAACCGGAATTGCCGTCAAACTCGCTGGAGCAGGCATAATCATAAATAGTCTTCGTTCCGCTTGGAGTGGAATACGACACTGGCCCATCAACATACCAACTGCTCACAATCCACCTGTGAGGCCATATACAGTCACTTCCTCCGCCAGAACTCTCCGCATAGCCGGCATAAAACACAAACACGTTGTCCACATATCCATCATTATCGCAGTCATAATCAGCCAAAACTGCCGAACCCTGTTCCGCAACCAATGCCGCTACAGCATCAGCAACCATCTGATCAGGTCTCTTGTCATCCCCATAAGAGTCATTTCCGCCATAATAAGACATCGGATGTGCCAGAGTATAAGGACCATAAACATCAAAAGTAGGATTATACTGACCATACGACGACGCACTGAAATAATCCTTCACCGAACCGGTCGCCCCATTATACGAATAACCCTCCTGATTCAGCAGATTCGAAAAATCACTCGCGGTATTCGAAAACGGCTTGTCCGAAAAACCAACCAGAATCGCCAAACCCTTTGACGCATAGTTAGTTGCTGCCACCGATTTTGGCTCCATCACCATCCTGCGCTGCTTTCCCTCAGCCCTCATCAAAGTCATCTTCGCATTGTCAAACTTTTCATCGTTCAACTCGTACTGACCATCAGTCCTGAGTTTCAACAACTTACCTTCACTGGTCACAAAACAATGATGAAACTCATCTCCCACCAACTGAGCCTGAACCTCCGACCCGTCAGCAAGCACGATTCTGTGCATACCTGGCTTGGCAGGAATAGCACTTGCCATCACAGCCACCATCGCCATCGCAACAATCAAAACAATCTTTTTCATACTATCTGTAAATTTTTTTCACACATTATATATATAAGCCTCAGATAAAGCCGCTCCGTAACATTGCCGTAACATTGCCGTAACATTAACGAGCCTCTGATATTCCTCTTTCACTTCAGCACTCTTACTCCTTTCTCGCCCCACACCTGCACTATACAGAAACCATTTTTCTCCTCAAACTCAAACTCACCATTCTCCTCCCTGCCTTCACAAACCACTCTTCCACAGGCATCTACCACCCTCACAAAATCACCATCATCCAATCCTTTCACCACACAAACCCCATCATATCTCAAAATCACAGGACCATCATCCTCAACCATCTCCACAGGCGACTTCTTCGCTCCGCAGAACTCCACACTGTCAACATAGAAGATATTCGCATCACACTCTATCATCAAACGGCTGTCCATCGGCACTCCGGACAAATGGAACTCATAAACTCCCATCTCAGTCCCAATCTGCTGACTGTCACTCGCCCCATTCTCAGCCGAAACAGTCATCTCCGTACTAATCAGCGCATTAGCAGCAATAGTTATAGTCATATCTCCCGAAACTTTCAGGAACGGAGTCACCATCTCACCTTTTTTCTCATTGCTTCCACACTTCACCGAACCTCCGAAAGCAGTCAGCACCGAACCTCCCCAACCTCTCAAGTCACAATACTTATCCATCTTCCCAGTCACATCTTTCGTTCTGGAAACCAGTCCGTTGAATGTCTCAACCATACACCCGTTCTCTGTCTCTACTATGGAGTCATTATACGAATATACCGCAAAAAGTGTTAGATCATCCTCCGGATAATACCTCTCTCCAGCAACCCCAGCCGTTACCGACGATGCCGACGACGACAGGCTCCAACCCTCAAACTCATACCCTGCTGCAACATTATTCACCATCGGCAATGTCACTCCAGCACCGGCACTTCTCTCAACAATCTCAGTCACAGCACATTCTCCCCTATTCATATCATCAAAATGAACTTTATAGTAATTTCGTCCACCCATGAACTTAAACTTCACCAAACCATATTCCTCAACAATATCCGATAACCCCTGACCACTGTAAGGAACATACGAGGTCACATTATCGGTCCCCGGGAATGGATCGCTGGCCTGAGAATAACTTCCCCTCACTCCACCTGCCTCTATCAAATCAACTCCCATCTCATCCGAATAGTTATTCACCTCATTCCAGGCCCACTTGTCATAGTCATAATCAATCTTCGTAATCAGCATGCCATGACCCCTCAGATAAGAATCCCATCCCTGCAACTGCCTGTTTTCCAGCAGATAGAACTCCTCTGGATCAGGGAACTCACCATCCAGGTTATGACTCTTCGACTCTGAAATCAAATATGCGGAACCTTCGCCTTCATTCAAGTCTCTCAATACGCAATTATCTGGAGATGAGAGCAATGTTGGCGTCAGCCAACCCATATAAAACCTCTCATACGCTGAATAAGTCGGAGGAGTATGCTCATTGTTCAGATAATTGCCACTGTCCATTATATCCCACAACGACAAGGTCCTGTGACCTGAATAACCGGTATCATACATATCAGGCAAACCTATCACATGCGAGAACTCATGGCAGAAAGGTCCAATACCGCTCTTAGTGGTTCCGGATGCCCCCTGCAACTCACAGGTACATGCATAATCACCCAGCAGCACACCGCCATAAGCAATCCTTCCTTCTACCATTCCTTCATAGACAAACGACCTGTGAGGCCATATGCAGTCACTGCCGCCACCGGCATTCTCTCCATGACCCGCATAAAAAACAAATATATTATCTACATACTGGTCATGGTCACAATCATAAGGCTGCAGAACATTCTCTCCCTTCTCTTCCACCAACTTAGCCACCGCATCCACTATCATCTGCCTTGCATTGGCGTCACTGCCCCAGGCATTCGCTCCATAATAAGCGCAATCATGGTCCAACTCGTATGGACCGAAAACATCAAACTCAGGTATGTACTTTCCATACGACGAGGTCGAGAAATACTCTTTTGCCGAACCACTCGCATTATTTCTCTCCCCGCTGTCGCCATTAAGCATTTTATCAAAAGTTGCATTCGAATTCCTGAACTTCTTATCCGTAAAACCTACCAGAATCACTATTGACTTACTCACTTCATCGGGCTCCCTCATCGGCATCTTCATTTTTTTCTCACCCTGCGCCCTCATGGCCTGGAAATCAACATCCTCTATCCTCTTCGCACTATATTCAAAAACGCCATTCTCTACTTCATCAAGCAATCGTCCGTCCTCAGCCACTACGCAATGATAGAACTCATCACCGGCCATCTCAGCCATTCTCTCGCTTCCGTCAGCCATTCTGACCACAAACTTCCCTGGCCTTGCCGGAACAGCAAGACACGCAACAGCACATACCGCCAACAAGAAAATAAAAACAATTCGTCTCATGACTCTTCAATCTCTTCTTTCAATTCTTCTTTTCCACCCAGAATATACCTCTTGTAATAAGATATCATCAGCGTAGTCAGCGGCAAGGCAATAATCATACCCACAAAACCAAGCAGCGACCCCCATACCGACAGCGACAGCAGTATTATCGCAGGTTTCAATCCCATAGCCTTACCCATGATCTTTGGCACAAGAAACATATCCTGAGTCGTCTGAACCACTGCAAAAACAGCCGTACACTCCAACGCCACTACCCAAAATGGCATTCCGGTCTCTGCCGACTTCATCAGCGCCAGCAAAGCCACCGGCAGTATTCCTACTGTCTGCAGATACGGCACAAGATTCAGAACTCCAATAAAAAGTCCTATCGTCACTCCCATCGGCAGCCCGATTATCGTGAATCCTATCGCAAACAGAATTCCAACTATCAGTGCCACAAGCGCCTGCCCTCTGAAATAACTGTTCATTCCGCTCTCCAAATCATCAAAAAGACCATAAATCAAAGTCCTGTACCTCTCTGGCACCATATTCCTGAACCCTTCGTTTATCTTGTCGTAATCGAGCATGATAAACACCATATATAATAATGTGATGGCAAACGCCGCCAGGAACACCAACAGTCTCACTGTCCCCTGAACCAGACCTACAACCCCAGGCAGCAATCTCTCTGCCAAAGCCTCCAAGGTCTCTACGTTCATCATCTCCTTAAAGTCATTCTTCGCAAAATACTCCGCCGCCTGATCAGAAATACTCTTCACAAACGACTGCGTGCTCTCCATCTCCCAGAACTGCATGAACAACTGCTCTCCCCTGACGACTTCCTTCGAAATCATCGGACTTACCAGGAAGAACAACCCCGTAAGCACTCCCGCCAAAGCCAAAAGCACTATCAGAACAGGCAACGCTCTGCTCTTCAGTTTCATCTTCACATGAAGCCACGCTACTACCGGATTCAGAAGATACGCCACAAGCCATGCCACCAGGAAAGGCAAAAGCACTCCGCTCAGTCTCCTTAATAAAACATAAATAGCGACCACCACCAAGGCAGTCACCACCCAATGCATCACTTTGTCAAATGTATACTTCATAAATCCCCTACATGTACCACATTCACGTCATCTCCCATAAACACCCCAGCAGCCTTCTTGAACTTCTCCTCACTCTCAGTCGTAAAATACTGAATTCCCCCGCCTCTGCTGCATTTCACATCAATCTCCTGATGACGCCTTAAATAATCTTTCAGACTGGCTGCCACTATCTCTCCCTGCTCCACGACTCTCACCCCTTCAGGCAGATACTTCTCTATCTTCTCTTTGATAATAGGATAATGTGTGCAGCCGAGCACTATGGTGTCAATCTCACGGCACCGCTCCATCAACTGCCCCACATACTTCTCAATGAAATAATCAGCACCTGCATTCTGCCACTCGCCATTCTCTATCAACGGCACCCACATCGGGCAGGCCTGCTCAAAAACCTCTATGTCAGGCGACAACTTGCCTATCTCTATCGAATATGACCTACTCGCCACTGTTCCCTCTGTCGCAAGAATACCTACCTTCCGGCTCCGAGTCATCTCCCCGACTGCCTCCACTGTAGGCCTTACCACTCCAAGAACGCGCTTCTCACTCCCGAGATAAGGCAAATCATTCTGCTGAATCGACCTCAAGGCTTTGGCAGAGGCGGTGTTGCAAGCCAGAACTATCAGCTCGCAACCCCTCACCATCAACCATTTCACAGCCTCAAGCGTATACTGATAAACTACGTCAAAAGACCTCGTTCCATACGGAGCACGGGCATTGTCGCCAAGATAGACAAAGTCATACTCTGGCAACTGGGCCCTGACTTTCCTCAGAATAGTCAGCCCGCCATAACCCGAATCAAATACTCCGATACGCATCTCCGTCCCGATTATCAGAGAACACCAAGTTCTTTCTTCACAGCAGCAGTGATGTCAACTGCCTTATCGCTCTTATAGAGCAACGCTCCCGACGACAGGTCAAACACAAACAACAGGTTCTGCTTCTTGCCCACAGAGTCAATAGCAGCCTGAAGTCTCTCCTTCACTGGCTGAAGTTTCTTCTCCTGCTCCTGCTGAGCCTCCTGCTGGAACGACGCATAAGCATTCTGAATTCTGTCATACATGCTCTGCAACTCCTCTTCCTTCACTTTCTTCATCGACTCCGACAAGGTCTCCTTCTCCTGCTCATATTTTGCAGCTTTGTCCTGAAGTTCTGCCTGCATTGTTTGCAGATAGTCCTGGTTCTTCTTGTTAAACTCAACCATGTCTTTCTCAATCTGGTTGATCTCAGGCATCTGCATCATCAACTCATACGAATTCACATAGCCGAATTTGTCCTGACCCATAACCAACATTGGCAACATGGCCAACATAGCAAAAAATAAAACTTTCTTCATATCAATCTTTATTTAAATGTTATTCAAATCTACTCCGAATCTCCTCCCAATTCCATCCAAATCCCATACAGGACACGCATTGAGAATCAATTAGTTACAAACCTTATTTTGAGTACCCCAATTTCTGCAGAAGTTCGTCGCTCACATCGAGTTTAGGCGACATATAGACTATGTCCCTCGCCGACGACTTATCCAGAATCATCTGGCACTTATGCTCCTCGCAAAGTTCTTTCAAAGCATTGTAAACCTCATCCTGAATAGGCCTTATCAATGCCTCGCGCTTCTTGTCAAGTTCACCCCCTGCCCCGAAATAATGACGCTTCAGGTCACTCGCCTCTTTCTCTTTGGCCACTATCTCCTGGGCCCTCTGCTTCTTCATTTCATCCGACAGGAAGACCATCTCTGTCTCGTAGTTCCTCGACAGTGTACGGGCCTCAGCCTCAACAGCCTCCACCTCACGCTGCCATTTTTTAGATATCTGGTCAAGTTGGTCGTTCGCAGTCTCATATGCCGGAATCTGCTTTAGCACATAGTCCATATCTACCACCGCAAACTTCTGGCCATAAACTCCAGCCGCTATCAAAGCCGCCACAACCAATAAATATATCTTCTTCATAAAATGTATATTTGTCTCTGTTAGAACTCCTGACCCAAAATGAAGTGGAAGTGACTTCTCTTTTCAGGAATACCCGTCTGATCATTGTCAAATCCATATCCCCAGTCTACTCCAAGCAATCCGAACATTGGCAGATAGACTCTCACGCCAAGTCCCGCTGAACGCTTCAGGTTGAATGGATTGAACTCCTTAAACTCGCTCCAGCAGTTACCTGCCTCCAGGAATCCAAGCACCCAGATGGTCGACTGCGGCTTCAGCAAGACAGGATACCTCAACTCCATCGTCATCTTCGTATACAGGTTACCATTGTATCCGTAATA
>JAZUKZ010000014.1:0-18629 GCA_045643545.1 Candidatus Aphodosoma sp.
GAAGGTTTTGGGGAGAGAGAAGGGAGAGATGGTGGGGAGAGGTGTTAAAATTTGTTTGAAATTATTGCGTGTTTTGTTTGGGGAAATCGATTTTTTGTTGTACTTTTGCAGAGTAAATGTAATGTGCCTTTTTGCGGTCAAGGAATTGGAACGGAGAAGGCAATAGATTGATTAAGCGGAAGTTATGCAACCATTGGCAGAGAGACTGAGGCCGAAGAGCCTGGAGGATTACGTTGGTCAGGAGCATCTGGTCGGCGAGGGCGCTGTGCTCAGGAGAATGGTTGAGGGAGGAAAACTCTCCTCGTTCATTCTGTGGGGCCCTCCCGGCGTAGGGAAGACCACCCTGGCCAGGATTATCGCCAATAGGCTTGAGGTGCCTTTCTACACGCTGAGCGCCATTTCGTCCGGTGTGAAGGATGTTCGCGAGGTGATTGAGAAGGCCAGGGAGACCAGAATGTTCGGCAACAGGTCGGCGGTGCTTTTCATTGACGAGATACACAGATTCAGCAAGTCGCAGCAGGACTCGCTGCTCGGCGCGGTGGAAGACGGGACTGTGACACTGATCGGCGCGACTACAGAGAATCCGTCGTTTCAGGTTATCTCGCCGTTGCTCTCGAGGTGCCAGGTTTTCACGCTCAAGCCGCTGTCGGTGGATGACATGCGGAGACTGATAAGCCGCGCCGTCGAAGTGATCGGCAAAGAGAGAGAAGTCGAGGTCAAAGAGGACGGTGCTCTGCTGAGGCATGGAGGCGGCGACGGAAGGAGACTGCTGAATCTCCTGGAGTTGGTGGTCAATGGAGTGCCTGGGAACGGGAAAGTGGTGATAGACAACGCATTGGTGTCGGAGAGAGTGGCTGAGAACCCTTTGGCTTACGACCGCGACGGCGAGATGCATTATGATATCGCATCTGCTTTCATAAAGAGCATCAGAGGAAGCGACGTCAGGGCGGCTGTTTATTGGCTTGCGAGGATGATTGAGGGAGGCGAGGACCCGAGGTTTATCGCGAGGAGACTCGTTATCTCAGCCTCTGAGGACATTGGCCTTGCCAATCCGAATGCCCTGCTGCTCGCGACCGCGTGTTTGGATGCCGTTGAGAAAATCGGCATGCCTGAGGGGAGGATTCCTCTGGCTGAGTGCACCATTTACCTTGCGCAGTCGAAGAAAGACAACTCGGCATACAAATATATTGACGAAATGCTTGAGACAGTGCGGAGGACGGGCGACCTGCCGGTGCCACTGCACCTGAGGAACGCTCCGACCGAACTGATGAAAGGGATGGGTTACGGCAAAGAGTACAAGTATCCGCACGACTATCCGGGACATTGGGTGGAGCAGGATTATCTGCCGGAGGAGATGCTTAATAAAAAATAACGAAATCGGCTTCGCCTACGAAATCAGCCGCGCTTCGCTGGCTTACGAAATCGGCGACTTAGTCGCCTACGAAAACGAAATAAGAGGACAATAGAGATATGGTAATTTTAGGGAACACAAAGTACGAGCAGAGACACAACACACTGACTGCGATTGCCGTTTTCGGAGTTGCAGTGGCCTATCTGCTGATTATCGCACTGAACAACGTGCTGTATCACAATGAGATATCATGGGATTTCATGCTTTACTGCACCATGTGCGGAGCGCCATTCATAATAGTCGAGGGCATTTTCTGCCTCAAGATGGTGCAGTGGTGCAACAGACGGGAGTACGATGCACGCTACGAGAGATGGGTTTTCATGAGCCAGGTGCTGCTGAATGCTGCGATAATCGGAGTTTTCACCATTGTGGCATTCTTGATTTTCGACCCCATAGAGCATGAGACATTCGGCGGACTCACCCATGAACTCTATTTCAGGCTCAGCATGATAGCCAACCTCATGGTGGGGACAGTGATACTCTTCGTCGCCCAGTTCGTGGACAAACTCGATTACTCGAAATACCAAGAGAAGCAGTTGGAAGAGAAACAACTGCTCATAACACAGATGAGATACCAGCAGTTGAAAGCCCAGGTGAACCCCCATTTCCTGTTCAACTCGCTCAACATCCTCGTTTCCCTCATCAACATAGACCCCAACAAGGCGGCAAAATATACCAGAGAGTTAGCATCTATTTACAGATACCTTCTGTCGAGAGACGAGCAGATGCTGTCAACCCTCAAAGAAGAGTTCAATTTCTGCGCCAAGTATGCCGGCATCCTCTCGATGCGCTTCAACGAAGGACTGACTGTGAACCTGCCGACATTGACAGACACCATGGTTGCCTCGATGAGA
Source organism: Candidatus Aphodosoma sp. (assembly GCA_045643545.1). Lineage (GTDB taxonomy): Bacteria > Bacteroidota > Bacteroidia > Bacteroidales > Paludibacteraceae > Aphodosoma. Next base: position 2,266 of record JAZUKZ010000014.1, read on the forward strand.
GTAGTGCCAACCGCTGTTCAGGTGCTGATAGAGAACGCCATAAAGCACAACCTCGCATCGACAGAGAGTCCGCTGACAGTAGATGTCTTCATTGACAACAACAACGTCGTGGTTACCAACAACATAAACCCAAGACCAAGAGAAGCCGATTCCACCGGACTCGGTTTGAAGGGACTGATTGAGAAATACGCCCTCATCACCAACCGCAAGATAGCGATAGAAGAGACCAGTGAGAAGTTCACCGTAAGAGTTCCACTGCTGTCGCACACTGAATGCCAAGGACTTATGCTTATGCAAAAATCAGAAGAAGCCCAATGAGAATCCTCATAATAGAAGACGAGCAACTCGCCAGAGAAGAGCTGAAGAGACAACTGGCAGCCATCGGAGGGCATGAGGTGGTCGGCGAGGCATCGTCGGTCAAATCAGCCGTGGAGTGGCTCAAAGGCCATGCAGAGCCGGAATTGATACTCATGGACATACAACTCGAAGATGACGTTTGCTTTGAGATATTCGAGAAGACAAGAGTCAGTTCGCCCGTGATATTCACCACCGCATACGATGAATATGCGCTTAAGGCATTCAGTGCCAACGGCGTAGGTTATCTGCTGAAGCCCATCGACAGCGACGAACTATGCATGGCGCTGAAGAGAGTCGAAGAGTTCGCCAAAGGCAGAGTGGCCGACGTGGTCAGAGAGATGATGAGCCGCTATGCCATGCCAAAAGAAGAGAAGAAAGAGAGCATAAGCCGATTCTCGATTAAGACCGGAGAGAGTTACACCATGGTGCTTCCCGAGGAAGTGGCGTATTTCGTCAGCGACGACCATTACACCTTCCTCAGGACGAAAGACGGAAGAAAGAGCATCATAACCCCGTCCTTAGGCGAACTCGAAGAGAGACTCGACAGCAAGATGTTCTTCAGAGTGTCGAGGAATTTCATAGTCAACATAGCAGCGATAGAACGCGCCAGCAAGCATTTCAACGGAAGAATGAAGCTCAAAGTCAAGCCAGAGCACGAAGAAGATGTGTTTGTATCGCGGAATAGAGTGAAAGAATTCATGGAGTGGTTCGGACTTGGTTGACAAGTTGTGCCATTCAGTAAAGAAATAATACCATTCAGCAGAAATGACTTGCCCGCAGAGCGGAAAAGATGTAATTTTGCAGCGTTTTCAAGAACATTTCTTCCACATAGCGATGTGGTAATTAGGTTTTAGGTATTATTAGAAAAGGTCCTCCGAGCACAGCGGTGCTTGGAGGACTACTTTTTTGTGCCAGGTTGAAAAATGTGGATAAGTTTTTGGAGATATTTGGTTTTAACTCTTTTATTTTTCGTAATTTTGCGCGATAAAGATGAAAAAGGTTCTATTCGTAATATTGATGCTGATTGCCGGAGCAGCCATTGTTGTGTCCAATGGTCAGGTGACGGATGATATCATAGAGATAGAGTTGAAAGACAGTTCAGGGACAAGAGACCTCGAGCGCGAGGGGGAGTTGCTGATGAGAGAGTTGCAGTCGCAGAGAGGAATGTATGACACAGACCTCATGTTCGGCGCAAGAGTCGGTTATCAGCACACCCAGCCCGACAGGAATGAAGTAACGTCAGAACTGAGCCTGAAATGGGATGCCAAGAAATGGTGGAGGTTGGAAGGCGGACTGAGAGTAACCACATATAATATATATAATGTGTGGGTGAGAGGAGATTTTCTGTACAGATTCGGAAGTTTCGGGTATATAGGACTGAGGAACGACTACAGATACAATCTGTTTGTGAAAGACAACATACAGAAGTTCGACATGAGGATAGGCGGAGAGTTCGAGATGGACTATCTGTATGCTTTTGTTGGAGTCTCAGGAAACTTCAAGACACAGATAGCGAGAGGTGATGAGAACAGATACTACAACTGGCAGGTGAGGCCTATCTACGACCTCAAACTCTGGATAATGAACAGAGAGAGCAAATGGAACCTTGGAGCAGAGGCCTCCGGAATGATGGAGACAGGCCGCACCATGAGATGGATTCCAGACGTGATACTCAACGCCTACTACTGGGTAGAGCCAGAGTATGCATCCAGACTGAAACTCGAATGGCAGTTGGGATGCAGGATAGATGAAAACCCAACACGCTATCACGGAGCATTCATCAGGATGAGCGTGCAATTCTACATATAAAAAACAATAGACAAAATGATAAACATGAAAAGGATTTTGTTCGTTTTGGGATTAGTGTGCTGCATGGCAGGCAGCATCAATGCCCAGAGAAGTGAGACCTACGAAAGTTGGGACAACAGCCTGATGCGCGGAGAAGAGTTGTCGAGAGAGGGTTATTATGCCATCAGCTGCAAATACCTCGAGGAGTTTGTGGCGAAAGCAGAAGAGAGAGTCCAGGCAGAAGTGAGAGTAAACGGCGGAGTGACTGCAGGAATGGACCCTGCAGAGAGAGCACGCGTAGAGAGAGCAGAATACCTGATCTGCTACAACCATTTCATGATGAAAGAGTTAGACCTCCAAGAGAGAGCAGACGCCCATCTGGCGAAATATCCAGAGAGTGCTTACCGCTCACATCTCTATTTCATGAAAGGCCGCACATACTATGAGAAGAAAAACTGGCAGAAAGTCATCGACTGCTATGCCAAGGCCAATGCCGATGACCTCAAGTATGAAGACTCCGAACTCATGACCTTCACCGAAGGCTATGCCAACATGAAGATGGGCAAGTACGACAAAGCCGCAAAGAAGTTCAAAGAGTCAATGATGACCAGCAAGAGTTTCTATGACGAAGCAGGCTATTACTACGGCTACTCAGAGTTCTGCCAGAAAAACTACAATGAGGCCATAGAAGCATTCCATGAAGTAAGCGACAAGTCCAAATACAAGGAGGCAGCAGAGTTCCACATACTCCAGATCTACGACATGAAAGGTCAGAGAACAGCAGCCGTAGAGAAAGGAAAAGAACTCCTCAAGAACTATCCAAAGAGCGAATACAAAGACGAAGCATACAGAATTATCGGAGAGAACGCTTACCGCTCGCAGAAGTTTGACGATGCGGCAAGCGCACTTACCAATTATGCCAACACATGCGCCAATCCAAAGAGAGAAGACCTCTACATGCTCGGTTTGGCGAATTATCAGACACAGAAATACTCACAGGCAATCTCAGCATTAGGCAAACTGACCAGCGAGCAAGACTCAATGGCAAGAAATGCATATATGTTCATGGGTTACAGTTACCTGCAACTCAACCAACCTCAGAACGCCAGAGTGGCATTCCAGAGAGCAGCGCTGATGGAAGGAGATGCAAAAGCCCAAGAAGAGGCAGCATACAACTATGCATTAGCCACTTATGAGAGTCATGCGCCTTTTGGAGAGACAGTGAAATCCTTCGAGAACTTCGTGGAGAAATATCCAAACTCCAAATACAAGATGCCGATACTCGAGCTCACTGCAGAGGCATATATGAACGAGCCAAACTATCAGGCAGCAATTGAAGCCATTGACAAGATGGACGTCAAGAACGACAAACTCAAGCAAGTCAAAGAGACAGCGCTCTTCAAGTTAGGTGTCGGAGAGATGGAGAACAAAAACTATGCAAAGGCAAAAGAGTACTTCAGCAAGTCAATCGAGATGAACAACTCAAAGTCGCCATCATCCCAGGCATATCTCTGGAGGGCCGAGTGCTCATACAAGACAGGAAAACTCACAGAAGCACAGACCGACATCAAGAAATACCTCGCAACCCCTCAGAAGAAATCAACAGACTGCCTCCTCAAAGCCTACTACACACTCGGTTATACATACTGGGAGCAGAAAAACTACGCAATGGCAAGACCTTACTTCAGCAAGTTCCAAGAAGTGAAAGGTTCCGAGAAGAGCGACCTTGCCAGCGATGTGATATGCAGAATCGGAGACTGCTACTACAACAACCGCGACTTCGACAATGCCCTCAACACCTATTGGAGCGTACCAGTCAAAGACAAATACGCAGACTACTCGCTCTATCAGATAGGACAGATTTACGGACTCCAGCACAAATATGCAGACAAAATAGACGTGCTCCAGAAACTCTGCACCCGTCATCCACAATCAGACTACCACGATGAGGCAATGTACGAGATTGGAAGAACATACGTGCTCCAAGACAAAGACAACGACGCTATTGCAGCATACATGGCACTGCAGACAAAGCATCCAATGAGCAAATGGACAAGGAAAGCGACATTAGAGATAGCAATGCTCAATGCCAACATGGGCAAGACAGAAGAAGCCATCAACGCTTACAAGTTCGTTGTTGACAAATACCCATCGTCGGAAGAGGCAAGAGTAGCACTCGAAGGAATGCAGGGACTTTATGTCGAAGAGAACAAAGTAGATGAATATCTCGCTTACAGGCAGTCGGTTTCAGGCATCATAGTCGAGACCGTCAACAGAACGGAAGAAGATTCACTTCAGTTCCTCGCAGCAGAGAGAGTGTATATGAAAGGCGACTGGAACACAGCAATCGGAACACTCAACAACTACATAGTTAAATACTGCAATGAAGTGACTGTCAACTGCATATCAGCCCAGTACTATCTTGCAGAATCGTACTACAACATCGGCAACAAACAGCAGGCATTGCTCAGATACCACAAACTGACAACAATGGACGGCAACACCTATATGGAGCCATCACTGATCAGAGCAGCAGAGATAGCATATGACAGAGAAGAGTACGGGGCAGCAAACACCTACTTCAGCAAATTGCTTTTGGTGGCAACGACAGGAGAGAACAGAGCAGCGGCAAGACTCGGAGTGCTGAGATGCAGTTACTACACCAACCTTTACGAGCAGACTATCAGTGCCGCAAATGAGATTATGGGCATAGCCAACACAAGCGACGAACTCAAACGCGAGGCAAGATACAACAGAGCGAAGTCGTATTTGGCACTTCACAAAGCCGACAGTGCGGCAGCAGACCTGAAAGCATTGGCGACAGAAAGTGCAAGTTATGCTGTAGGAGCAGAGGCAACGTATCTCTATGCACAGTATCTTTACGACAAAGGAAAATACAAACTCAGTGAAGAAGTAATCATGCAGTTCATTGAGGCCGGAACACAGTATCCATATTGGATGGCCCGCAGTTTCGTGCTCCTCAGCGACATCTACAAGGCACAGGGCAATGACGTCATGGCAAGAATGCACCTCGAGAGCCTCAGAGAGAACTACACCGAGCAGGACGACATCCAAGACATGATAACCGAGAGAATGAAAAATCTATAAATCAAGAAATAAAACACGAAGAAAGATATGAGACGTTTTTGGCTGACAATAGGAATCTGTGCTGCAGCGATTGCTGTCAATGCCCAGGAGAGCAAAGACACAGCGACTGTGAACCGCCAGATAAACATTGAGAAAGAATATACGCCAGAGATAAAAGACGTAAAACGCAAGAACATAGAGTATAAAGTCGAAGAGACCGAGAGTTCGAGTTCGACTTTGGAATACTCAAACTACGTTTTGCCAGTCAATCCAGAGCCAAACGCTACCCCACTTGAAGCCCAGAAACTCACAGTAGCCAAGTTGAAGAATGCAAAAGACGGCTATGCAGAGATAGGAATGGGATTCAACCTCAACTGGGAAGCAGAAGCCTACTACAGGATACTCAAGAGCGATGTCGACAAACTCGACGTAAACCTCAGGCATATAGGAACATACTGGAAGACCGGCAAGAACGCCATTGATCCAAAAGTAGACATCCGCACAGGAGTAGGTTTCGACTATTTGCATGACATAGGCAACGAGCACCAGTTGAGAGCCTCGCTCGACTACAACAACAAATACTACAGTTACTACGGAAAAGACTCGCTCAACTGGGAAGATTTAGAGAAAGAAGGACAGTTCATGAGCCGCCACACACTGAATGCCATGTTTGGAGCAAGATCCATAAAGAGCATGAAAGAGTGGGACTACGACACAGAAATGCGTTTTAAGATGAACAACTTCCAGTATGTCAAGATTAACGAGTTTGACATTGCTGCAAAAGGAAGGGCATTCAGAAGTTTCGGCATCCACCAGATAGAGTTCGGAGCAGGAGTGGAAGGCATCTGCTACAGCGGAGAGAAAGAGATGCTCAAAAAGAGAAACATCGACAACAACTTCTATGTTGATCTCGGTGCAGCGTATAACCTGAACCACAAATGGGTTGACCTCCATGCTGGATTCAAATTTGCATTCTCATGCATCCATGACAGAGTATTCAACGCCATGCCTGACATCAGAGCCAACTTCCATCTGCACGAGATGGTCAGACTCGGAGTTTACGTGACCGGTGACTTCAAACCAGGTTCACTTTCACATATACTTGACGTAAATCCGTACGCAATAATCAAAGGATTGAACAAGAATGAATACAAGCCAGTGATTGCCAAGATTTCCGTAACCACTACCCCAGTAGCCGGGTTGACACTGACAGCAGGATTGAAAGACGAGTATGTGTTAAGCGAACTGATGTTCAGCAATCAAGCGATAGAGAATGGCATAACCAGGTATTTCGACAGCCACATGGAACAATACAACAAAATAGCGCCATTCTTCAGCGGCAGTTACGAGTACAAAGAGAGATACAGAGTATTTGCCGACTTCCAGTACAACCACAGAGTAGGCTCGAATCACTGGAGCGGAGTGCTGTGGCATGAACCAGAAGCAGAACTGCATGTTGGAACAGAGTTGCAGCCAATAGATGATTTGTTTATCGGCCTGAACTACTACATGGGCTATGGCATGGTTGCTCCATCCGAGTACACAGACGGCGTAGTGACCGGCAATGTCAAAATGCCGACGATACACGATTTGAACATTTCCGCATCATATCTGATAAAGAAGAAAGTGACAGTATTTGTGAAAGCCAACAACATCCTCGGTTCAGTAGAGAAGTTGAAATGGCAGAGATGGAATGGTTATGAGAGCATGGGATTCAACATGGTATTCGGATTGAAGATGGCGTTTTAACCAAGCGTTTCAAGAGGGCAGAAAGAGGGGTTGAAAAAAGATTTGAAAAAAGTTTGGGAAATGTTTGGTGGATAAAGAAAAAGGTTGTACCTTTGCAGCCTGAAAATTCGCACAGAGGCGTGAACCAGATTCACGAGAAGAAGTTAAGATTGCCGATGAGGGCAAAGACACTCGCCTCCCCGTCTAATTAACTATAAAACAACAGATTAAAGCATGTATGCAATCGTAGAAATCCTTGGACAGCAGTTCAAGGTAGAGGAAGGAAGAAAAATCTTCGTTCATCGCATGGAGACAGCAGAACGCGGTTCTGAGGTCACATTTGAGAAAGTATTATTGGTAGACAAAGACGGCGACATCAAGATCGGCGCACCTGTAATTGAAGGAGCAAACGTAAAAGCAGAGGTTATCTCACACGTAAGAGGTGAGAAAGTGCTTGTGTTCCACAAGAAGAGACGTAAAGGTTACCGTAAGTTGAACGGTCATCGTCAGAACTTCACAGAGATTGAGATAAAGAGTATTAACGCTTAAATTTGAAGAAACAGTATGGCACATAAAAAAGGTGTTGGTAGTTCTAAGAACGGCCGTGAGTCAGAGAGCAAGCGACTCGGAATCAAAGTATTCGGTGGACAGTTTGCAAAAGCTGGTAACATTTTGGTACGTCAGCGTGGTACAGTTCATAACCCAGGCGAGCATGTAGGCATGGGTAAGGACCACACATTGTTTGCATTGGTTGATGGAATCGTAGTATTCCGCAAGACCCGCAACGACAAATCTTTCGTTTCGGTAGAGCCATTGCAGGACTAATCAAGAATCAAGTATAGGTTATTATACTGAATGAAGGCGCAGAGGAAGTATTCCTCCGCGCCTTTTTTATTCCAGAAATAGAGAATATTTCATTTAACATAAGCATCATGGCACTCATTACCGATAAGAATTTCAACTGTTTGCCAACGCATCGAATGTTAAACAACTAACATCACACCGACAATACAAATTGTTGAATATTACAGGTTAAAAAATAGTTGTCGATTACTGATAAAGTATGGAAATAATTTTGTAATTTTGCAGAGTGAATATTCAAATTTATTTTTATATGAAAAAACTATTTACTTTTTTGGCAGTATTGCTATTATCGGCAATGGCTGCAAAGGCCCAACAGCCCATCAATGTTGTCTGCGCCACAGTAAACGAAACATTCTATGCTGCGGACAACGACTTGTACATCACCATGAATGGCACGGATTATGCCTTTGGTTTTGACATTATCTGTGCAACAGGTGCGACAGACATTGTTGACGGTCAAACCTACACATGGAATGACATGTTTCAGGACTATTCTTATGGTGTTGAAAACATCAATCAGGCGTACATTGATTACACTGCCGTATCGTTTGTAAGGAACAGCGACGGATCGTATGTGGCTGATGTGACAGCAACAGACGGAACACAGTATCACATCACCTATGCTCCTGCTCCAGTAGTGGCAGATCCAACAGACACCGTAACAGTAATGATGACCAATGCCACTTTGAGCAATCAGGTTTATGACTTGACAGCATCCAATGGATGGATTCAGTTGATCGGCTATAGCGATGACGACAACTACGCAATTAACGTGGCATTCGTCACGAATACTTTTGCCGGTTCATATACTATGGCAGACGCTTATCCAGACTCCAGATATTTCATGCTTTACAGTTTTGTCGGCGGCAATCAGACACAAATTCCTTGCAACAACCTGCTTGCTGCGACAGTAACAGGAACACAGGCAAACTGCAATGCACACTTTGAGTGGGTTGCAAACGACGGCACTATGTATGACATATACTATTCAAATGCCCTGCCTGAACCAGCAGACACTATTGACATTACAATGAACAATGCCGCAGTCAATGAAGTTACCGACTATACTGCGGCGATGGGTATGTTCCAGCTCAAAGGTGCTGACCAGAATCAGGAGTACACTATGTATCTTGTAGTAAATTCGGACCAGATTGCAGGCTCATACACCCAGAACGATGTCAATGACCAATATTCCGGCATGATACATAACGGCAGCAACATCGATTTTATAACAGTCAGCGACTTCACTGTTACCGGAAACGCTCAGAATTGCAGCACATACGTTGAGATCTTAGGCTCGGACAATATTTTCTACAGAATCAACTACACCTACGCTTACGTAGTTCCAGATGCAACAGATACTGTTGACATCACCATGGACAATGCTGAATACAACCAGATTATTGACTACACTTCGATAATCGGCATGTACCAGCTTCAGGGTGCAGACCAGGCTCAGGAATACACGATGCTTCTGGCTGTGAACTCAGACCAGATTGCCGGTTCTTACACAATGAGTGATGTTGACATGTATTATTCAGGACTGATTCACATCAATGGTTCTGACACTACATACATCGACGTTATTGGCATCAGCGATTTCACCGTTACAGGCAATGCCAAGGGATGCAGCACATACGTTGAGATTACAGGTTCCGACAATACACTTTACAGAATCAACTATATCTACACATACGTTGCTCCAGAGCCAACTGACACTGTAGAGATCACGATGGACAATGCCGAGTTCAACAAAGTTTACGACCAGACATTTGCCGGTATGTTCCAGCTTCTCGGTGCTGACCAGAACGAAGAGTATGTAATGCAACTCGTTGTTTATTCAGACCAGATTGCAGGCAATTACAATCAGTCGGATGTTGATACTTATTACAGCGGCTTGTATTACCTCACTGCAACTGACACTACCCTCATCAATATTGTTGATATCCGTGACTTCACCGTTACCGGCGACTCAACTGCTTGCAGCGCATACGTTGAAATGGTTTCGGCTGACCTCGTGCTTTACAAGATTTCATTCACATTCGGTGGTACTGAGCCTATTGACCCAGAGGCTGTCGAGAATGCAACCGAGACAGAGTTCATGGTTTGCAGCGAGGGCGATGCAATCATGGTTTATTCAGAGGGCGAGCAGAACATCGCAGTATTTGACATGGCTGGCCGTATGATTACTTACCGCCAGAATGCTTCTGACATTGAGAGAATCGAGATTTCTGTTCCAGGAATCTATGTTGTACGTGTCGGCAACAAGGCTGTCAAGGCTGTTGTCAAGTAAATTTCCGACTGAATTTATAAATGAGGCTGGTTTCCGATGGGGACCAGCCTTTTTTTGTCTTTTGGTGTTCCAGTTCCACTGTTTCACTGTTCCACCTGGCATTTTTTGGAACTGCCGGTTATTTGGGATTGGGACATCCAGTCCCACTTGTCGCGCTCACTTTTTTTTGAGAGAAAAGCAAAACGAAGATGGATAATGGTTAAAAACGACATCAGCGGATTAGGCAAGAATCCACAGGCGAGACAGTCTGCAGAGCCGATTATAACGGAGATTGCAGACAACAACAATCATAAAAAAAAGAATAAGAAAAGAGGGAAAAGTGTTAAATATTCATATTGAAAGAGAAAAAGTTTGCAAGAATGGGATTTTTTACGTAATTTTGCGAGTTGAATGTATTATGAGGTGAAGTAGTCTTTATTTAGATCGCTAATTATTTAATTATTATATGTTTAATCAAAATTCAATTATTATGGGGAAAAGATTTTCCACACTTAAATTGATGCTTGTGGCATTGTTATTCATGCCATTGGCAGTGAGTGCGCAGTCTTTGACAGTCCATGATGGAACATCTACCAACGCTTATGTTCCTATCTATGGTCTTTACACAGACGATCAAGTTCACTCACAGTTTATCTATCCTGCAAGCGAGCTTTCGGCAATGGCAGGAAAGGAGATTACCCAGATGTCGTTCTACTGCAGTTTGACGGCTGCCTACACTTACAGTGGCACTTTCGTCATCTCGATGGGAGAACCAGCGAACGCAACATTCAGCGGCACTCAGTTCGACCAGACAACAGCAATGACTACAGTTTACACTGGAGAACTTAATGTTGACGCATCTGGTGTGATGACAATTGACCTTGACGGTTACCCTTATCAGGGCGGCAACCTGATGGTTTACATCAATCAAACCGTATCCGGTGGTTATAAAAGCGCCTCTTTCACAGGAGAGACTGTATCAGGCGCGTCTTTGACCAACTACGGAACAGGAACCGTCTATCAAAGAGACTTCCTGCCAAAGACAACATTCATGTATGAGACACCAACATCATGTGCAAAAGTATCGAATGTTGCCTTTGACGAGTCATCCATCACTACCAGCGGCATCACATTGAACTGGACAGCAGGCGGCAGCGAGACTGCATGGCATGTTGCTTACAGCACAGACGGCGGTGCAAGTTATGACACTGTTGACGTAACATCAACTACCTACACATTCGCTGGTCTTACACCATCGACACAGTACACACTTGAAGGTTTTGTATATGCGGACTGCGGAACTGAGTGGTCAGGTCCAAGAGCATTCAGCAAGACATTCGCAACAGCATGTGAGACTCCTACAACACCTAATTTCATTGAGAATTTCAACAACGGCAATGCATTCCCTCCAGTATGCTGGAACATGGGTAAGATTTCAGGCACTACAAACCCTCCATTCGTGCTTGTTTCTTCAAGTTACGCAAATTCTGGCGATTACTGCTGCCAGTTGAAAGACCAGTCTGACGGCAATGTTTCATACCTGTCAACAGGTGTGCTTCCATTTGACCAGGCAAACAAGTATGAGGTTATCGTCTGGGTTTACAGGAACTCAAATTACAGCACTGAAGATTATTATGACGAGGGTATTCAGATCTGGGCTACTCCAAATGCAAATGACACAGTAGGCGGCACAATGCTCGGTTACGTACACCGTATTAAAGACCAGTCACCAGTTGAGGCTGCTGACGGTACATACAAGTACAACTTCCCTGTAACAGTTGCAGGCAACATGCACATCATGATTGTCGGCATCTCCAAGTACGGTAACGCTACTCACTTTGATGATCTTCAGGTTCGCAAGATTCCTACATGCGTAGATATCGCAGGTGTTCAGAAATGTCTGGGCACAACAGCGAACACAGCAACAATCGCAGTATCTGATTCTACCGTAACAGCATTTGACATTGCATACGGCGTACAGGGCACCGCTATTGAGAATTGCCAGATTGCAAACGCAACAGGCATGAGCCATACACTTACAGGTTTGACTGATGACACATACTATGATGTATATGTACGCAGAAATTGCGGTGCTACAGATCAGGGCGAATGGTCAACACCAATCACAGTACACACAAAATGCTTGCCAGTAGCAGAGTACCCAATCTTTGACAACTTCGAGAACGAGACTGACGGCCGTCTGGCAGGATGCTACGCTGTATTGAATGACAATGCGTATGGCTACTCGCTCAATGCAATCACAGTGAACGGCACATCATACGCTAAGTACAACCACACAGCCGGCGGACAGAAGTTCGTAGCAACAGCATCTTCTGCAACTACAGGCTACAACGGTACTTCAAGTTCATCGAGATATGCCGCATACCGCCAGTTCCAGTGCGATCCAAGCAAGTACTATGAGGTAAGCGTTTATTCAAGAAAGTACTATTCTACTTATTCTCCTGACGGTTATTCTTACAATGCAAGCATAATCTACGGAACAATAGAAGACCTTGACTCATTCAATGTAGTCGGCACTAAGGTGATTACTACTGATGACTGGACCAAGGTAGTTGCTTACATCCAGGTACCAGCAGCCGGCGTATATAACTTCGGTTTCATGAGTGAGGCTATCGATGAGGAGACCTATTACGGCTACTTCGATGACTTCTCAGTAAGAGAGATGGCAACCATTCCTCCAACCTCTATCACATCAGAGAATATAACCAACAATTCTGCAGAGGTAGTATTTGAGTCAGAGTACACACAGTGGCAACTTGTTGTTGACACAGTAGCATCGAACGTATTCAACGGCGGTGTTTACAACAACGCCAACGTGACTGCAAGTCCAGTTCAGTTGACAGGTTTGAATCCATACACAGTTTACTACTACGCAATGCGCACAGTGAACGGCACAGACTCAAGCTTGTGGTCTGACGTATATTCATTCCGCACACTCTGTGATCCAGTTGCAGCGTTCCCATTCGTTGAGGACTTCGAGACAATGGAGAGTGATGCTCTCATCGGCGGATGCTACAATTGGGAAAGCTCGGACAATTACAGACTGTTCAACTACAACAATACTTCAAACGCTTACAGCGGCAGCAACTATCTTGCAATCTGCGGTACATCGTCGACTACTTACAACACAAGTGACAACGGCAACTTCGGTATCTACCGTCAGTTCACTTTGGATGCAACTAAGCATTATCAGATTTCTGTATATGCTAAGAAGTACCAGAGCAGCTATACAAACTATGGTTACAATGTTGACTTCGTATGCGACACTGTATTCGGACTCGGCAACATGCATGTTTGTACAAGCGTAAATGTTGAGGGTGACACTTATGAACTCTACAAGGGCTACATTGATGTGCCAGCAAACGGCATATACTATGTAGGTTTGCAGACTCATTCACTTTACGACAGCTACTACATCTTTGTAGATGACATCACAATTGAAGAGGTGACTTGCATTCCTCCAACCGCACACTCGGCTGAGAACATCACAACAAATTCTGCAGACATCACATTCACATCTTCGGCTTCAAACTGGGAGATTATTGTTGATGACGAGGAGATTGACGAGACAACTTCTACAGCAGACGCTGTTTACTACAATGACGACGTACAGGCAAGTCCAGTAGCAATCACCGGATTGGATGAGAACACATATTATTATTATGCAATCCGCACAGTTGACGGCTTCAACTTGAGTGACTGGGTATATGGTTCGTTCAAGACCAAGTGCCAGCCAACAGAGTTGCCATTCCTTGATGAGTTTGAGGACGGCGAGAACGGCGCAGAGCTCGGCGGCTGCTACTATACAATAGCAGAGGGCAATGCTACCTTCGGCTATTCTATGGATTTCTATGATCAGGGCGAGATGGGTATCGGCTCATTCAAAAAGGGCGGTGCATACGTGACAAGCGTATCTTCGCCTGCAGGCTTCTACCGTGAGTTCGCGCTTGAGGCAGGCAAGACATACGAGATTTCGTTCCATTCATACACTCAGACATCTTCTTACGGAGACTACTCTTACACAGTTAAGTTCATTGCCGGTGCAACTGCAGACACATACGTTGATTCTGTAAACATCACAGAGACATTGTGGACCAAGTATGCAACATACTTCACTGCACCAGCAGACGGTATTTACAATGTAGGTCTGTATGCAGCACCAAACTCCAACTCTTCGACAATGGTATTCGATGAGTTCAGCGTGAAGGAGGTTACCTGCATTCCTCCAGTTAAGGCTGAGATTGTTGCAGTAACTCCAACATCAGTAACATTTGACATGCATACAACTGCTGCTCAGTATGAGATAGCAATCGATACATTTGAGATTGACCTGGCATACGATGTAGAGCCAAGCGTAATCGACACTATCGTTGACTCAAGTTATGTAACTGTAACCGGTCTGATGGACGGTATGTCATACAATGTGACTATCCGCGCTATCTGCGGTGAGGATGACATGAGCGACTGGATCAATGTGATGTCGTTCAAGACTCCATGCTTCGCTGATGCAGTTCCATTCTTCGATGACTTCGAGGATACTCCAGAGGGTGATCTCGGCGGATGCTACATGGTTGATCCTACGACAAACACAACGGGTATGATTGTGCTTGACAAGAGCACTGGTTCTGCTAACAAGGCTAACTTCGTGAAGGACGGCGACCATGGTCTGACAATCGGCTCTTATTCTTCAAGTTACTATTCACCAGGTTGGTCAGCGGGATATATGAGCGGACACTATGCGCTTTACAGATATGTTCATTTCGAGGCTGGCAAGTCTTATGAGTTCTCTATCGACGCTACTACTCTCAGCGGACGTGAGTACTATATCGAGCTTGGTTATGGCGCAACAGCTGACTATGAGAACATGACATCTCTTTCTTATGCTACATCACCAGCTAATCAGACATGGGCTAACTATTCTGCAATCATCGCTCCTGAGGAGACCGGTGACTACTTCGTATGTCTGCATATTGAGAATGAGAACAGCAACTTCCAGGTAGGTTTCGATAACTACAGCATCAGGGAGATTGTACTCAATGAGTACTATGACACTATCTGCGGCGGTGAGGATTACTTGCTGAATGGCTTTAATATCGCTGCTTCTGAGATTGTTGACGGCGAGAACCGCATCGAGATGACTGATGTTGACACTGTGACTGGTATTGACACTGTTTCTGTAGCATACGTATATGCTTATCCAAAACCACAGGATGCTGACGTTTATGACGTGGCATGCGAGGGTCATGAGTACAATGGTTACGGCATCCAGGGCGTAATGCTCACTCAGGATACTGTATTCGAGGTTATCTCTCAGAATGTGAACGGCTGCGATTCTTTGACAAGGGTTCACGTTACATTCAAGCCTACAATCTACGCACATGACACTCTGACAATGTGCTCTAACGAGGTATTTGCCGAGGAGATCACATTTGAGCCAGGTGTTTATGACACTACAATGGTTTATGCTGCCGCAACTACTTGCGACTCTGTAGTCTATACACACATCATCGTAAACGAGGCATTTGAGTTTGACGAGACTATGGCTGACGTTGAGGAAGCATTTGAGTGGCATGGTCAGACAATCTCTGTAACTGGCGAGTACACTGCTGCTTACACTACTGCTGAGGGCTGCGACTCTATCTACCGCCTGAACGTAACTTTCAAGTCGGGTGTTGAGAATGTCGGTGCTATCGAGGTTTCAATCGTTCCTAACCCAATGAAGGCCGGTGCTTCAGCAATGGTTTACGGTGAGTTTGAGAACGTTGAGAGAGTTGAGATCATGAATAATCTTGGTCAGGTTATCGACGCATTTGTTCCTAAGACCTTCCCTATCGAGGTTGAGGGCATTGATGCTGCTGGTCTCTACTATGTAAGAGTCGTTACTAACGACGGTACTTATGTTGAGAAGCTGATCGTGGAGTAATTCACTGATTGGATTTGATATTTGCTGCCCTCTGGCCGAAAGGTCAGGGGGCAGTTTTTTTGATGTCGGATTTTGGCAGGCAAGGGGTATATGAATCCCAGTTGCCGGTCTCAGTCTGACATTTTTCATGGGTTTTTGCGACCACTGACCATTTGACCACCTGACCACTTTTGGTTTTTTGCGATTTTGCTGGTTTTTGGGAGGGGCTTAGAGAGAGGGCTTGTAAGTTGCTGATACTCAATCTATGGTTCGATGGAGGCTCGTATTGGGCAGCTTTTGGGGTCGTTTGGGAGTTGATTTTTTGTAATTGACGGGGTATTAGGG
>JAZUKZ010000015.1:0-10413 GCA_045643545.1 Candidatus Aphodosoma sp.
CCGATTTCGTCAAAGCCGAATACATCATCTACCTTCACTGGACGATGCGCACCCCTGACGGAGAAGAGAGAAGAGGAAATTCCAACATATCCTACAAACGCGAACTGAAGCAAAACCAACAAGACATATTTGAGCCATACAAACCAGCATTCTCAGTTCAAAAGACCACAAACGAGCCGAATTGCGTAGGTTTTGAGATAAAAAGCGAAAAAGGAGAGTTCAACTGGCAACTTTTCAAAAATGGAAAGAAAATCGAAGAAGGAACAGATACTGCTCTTGATTGGAAAACAAAAGAGACAGCCAATGCAATATATGACATCTACTATTGGAGCACGACAACCGGCGAACAGTCCAGCCTGAGAGCCATCCACAGTGCCGAGATGATTGACCTGATTGTGACACAGCCAGACAAAGTAGAGCCAGGAGACGAGGTTGAAATTACAGTCAAAGCCCTTGACACAAAAGGAAAACCAATAGAAGGAATGGATATCACGGCATTGGCATATACCACAAAATTAGGATATAATGCCTCTGGTCCGAACAACTGGAATACAAAATGCAAGTATCTGCAAGACCCATGGATGAGATCAGAGACAAAAGGATATTACACGCAAAGAATAGACAGCATAGAGCCTGGAATAAAAGAGATTTTAGGGGCAGACACAGTAGAGTATTACAGACTCCTGAATGCAAAAGACGATATTCTCACACTGTTGAAACCATGCGATTATGAGGCAGAATCAGTTGCACCAATACTTGTAAAAGACGGCAAGATAGTCAGCCTGGCACTTCTAAGAGCCAATTACAAAAACATATACGTAGCCGGTACCGATGACAGATATGCCTTCAAGATGACAAAAGGCAATTATCTGCTCGAGTTCTATACAAGAGACACAGTTTATAGAATAACATTGGCCATAGAGCCAGTGAAAGCCCACAAACGCTGGTATGCTATTCCTGCTGATGCCTGTGAGAAAGCACCATTGAACAATGCCGAGAGAATCAACAATATACGGAGACCCCAGAGTTCACTGTGCAATTATGTGATGATTCAAGAAAAAGGATTGCCAAAGTACAAAGTAGGCGGACAATATTACACCTCCGGCATACACCAGAGAATGAATGGAGTTTGCCAAGAGACAAGAACATGTAATTTAGGTTTCACTGACACGAACACAGTCAAAGTATTTCCGGGCAACAGCAACCTTGTGGACGTATGGGCAAAAGAGAGAATCATATCTTGCTTTACAAATTCAGACAACACCAAGATACCAGAATACGGAAAGAATGACACCATCGATGTATGCCAAGTTACAGTCTCGGCTGATGATTCATTGCTGACATACAGCGAGTTAATTAAAAATTACAATAATCAGCTGAAGCAAATCAGACGGAATATAACATTCAATTATTCAGATGGAAACTATTATTCTCGCGACTCATCCATAGCATTGAGACTGATAAACCAAGGAAAAGAGCCACTCAACATTGCTTACATGGCAACTGCAGACTCAGTATACAGTATTTTCAGTAATTTATGGTCAGCCCCATACCTCAAATTAAACACCGAATATGAATTTGTAATGCTCTATGACAACTACGCAATGCGCAAAGTCAAGTTCACTACGCCTAAAGACAAAAACTGCAACCTTTACCTCATGGTGTCGGCAGACTCAACAAAACTTCAGCTTTATGATGATTATGCAATAATGCTTGAGTCCTTAATAATGAAATTGGCAGAAGAAAGAACCGCAGGAGTAGAATACGAACATTACCAAGGCAAAATCGGAGAATTGTTCACATACAACTATGGAGTTATAAAAGGAGGCAAACACAAGAAAACCCATATCATCAAAGCAAAAGCACCGAAGCCCGCGCCAGTGAAAAGAGCCATGGGAAGAGCAATAAGCGTCAATGCAGTAGAAGACGCAATGATGTATGAGGAAGAAGCGATGGAGATAGACGAAGTAGTGGCAGTAGCATACGGCAGTGCATCAAAGAAATCGATAGTCGGCAGCAATGCAAGGTCAGTGACCAATGATGCCATTCCAGGAGTAGCAGTAGAGGAAAAGTTTGATGAAGTATTTCAGGAAGAGATAGAGATGAGGAAGAATTTCTCAGATGTGGCATTCTGGAAGCCGGATTTAGTGACCGACCAGAACGGAGAAGTACGATTCACAGTGAAATACCCGGACGACCTGACAGAATGGGAAGTCCTAATCGCCGGAATAAAAGGCAAAAAGAGAGGTTATGACAAACAGAGAGTCATTGCCCGCAAAGACCTCGTAGGACAGTTGAAGATGCCAAGATTCGCAATAGAAGGAGACTCAGTGGGAGCCATAGGTATCGGAGTAGACTATATAAATAATGTGTCAGAAGTAGATACCTTCTACCAGACAGCCACAGGCGACTCCATCTGCATGACCTACACATACAAAAATGACGGAGAGCGCAGATGCTCGCCAATCTACAAAAAGGGACTGGAGATGATAGACGGACAGTACATCCTGATGGACAACGACACCGCATTCACACTCAACTACAACCCAGAGTGGGGAGAGATGAAAGTCGGAGTTTACACTGACACCAGAGAAATCTTCATGAAAGACATAAAGAATATAGCCAATGCAGACTGGTGCTCGTCAAACGACTACCTCGCGTTAAGATTAGAGGCCATGAGAATGCAGCCTCAGACCGATTCCATCAAGAAAGCGATGGACAAGATAGAAGAGAGACTCAACGAGAACCGCGGGGAAGACGGCATGTGGGGATGGTACGGGAAAGCCCTATACGGAGGATCATTATGGACTACAGAACAAGTATGCAGAGTGCTCAAAGTAGAGAAATCATATACACTATCGGCGAAACTTGCAGAACTTTTCGCAGATTTTGAAGCATCAAAGAATTGGAGCTCAATGCTCCAAGTGCTCAAAGTGTATGAAGCGACAGGAGACACATTGCAGTTGAACGTAAGAATCGGTTTTGTTCCCGAAGACAGCCTCAGCATAACAGACAGGATAGACCTCCAGATGATGAAAGGCGAGACTGTGGCATTCGACACAATGAGACACACAACATACACTGACGGAGAGTTTTATGCCTTCGAGAACAAAGCACTGCCGAGAAACTGCTGCTGGTACGACCCGGTTTACGGACAAGTAGAACTGACACTCAGAGCATACCGCTATTACGAGAATAGGGGAGAGACATCAAGATGCAAAGCCATAAAACGCTGGCTGATGCAGTACATCAGAGGCAGATGGATGTCAGAAAGAATGAAACTCGACATAGTGAAGACCATCTGGGGCGAGAAAGGAATACAGATGAGCGACGTACTCTACCAACTCAGCGTCGATGGAAAAGTGGTGATGAATTTTCCATACACCATCAATGCAAGCAGACAAGTAAAAGTAGAGTATGAAGGCAAGCGCGACATTTACATAGGCACCGAGCAGAACCATTGGGCAGAAGACCCAGAGCCACAGAACAACGGAATGATTGTCGACATGACATACGAGAAAGGCCTGATGACAGTCACTGTAGATTTCGAGAACGACGCAGAATACGTCATGCTCAGTTGCCCTATACCAGCAGGTTGCTCCTATGAAGACGATTTCACATGGAGAGCCGGAGAGAGCGGAAGAGAACAATACAGAGACAGAGTGAACATCTATTTCGACAGAGTAAGCGCAGGCAAGCACGAAATAAAGATAAAACTCAACGAGCGCTATCCTGGAAGATATACAGTGAATCCGGCACAGGCGAAACTGATTTATTTCCCAGTGTTCAACGGCAATGGAAAGATGCAAGTAGTGGAATTGTAAACGACTGATTCTCAATGCATGTCCTGTATGGGAAAGAGATGAGAGATTGAGTAGGAATGCATGAGACTTATATAAGAAAAATGGAAGAGAGAGTAGATTTGAGAAGATGGTTGCCGACAACCAAGAAAGAGACAGACCTCAGAGGATGGGATGAAGTGGATGTAGTCCTTTTCTCAGGGGACGCATACGTCGATCATCCATCATTCGGAACAGCGATAATAGGAAGGATAATTGAAGACGAAGGACTTAGGATAGCCGTAGTACCCCAGCCCGACTGGCATGGAGACTACAGAGACTTCAAGAAATTCGGTGCTCCAAGATGCTTCTTCGCCATAACCGCCGGAGTGATGGACTCCATGGTCAACCACTATACAGCCGGCAAAAGACTCAGGCATGACGACGCCTACACTCCCGACGGAAGACATGGCGCAAGGCCAGACAGAGCCACTGAAGTCTATTGCAAGATACTCAAAGAACTATATCCGAATACACCTATAATAGTTGGCGGAATAGAGGCTTCGCTCAGGAGACTCGCCCATTATGACTATTGGGACGACTGCTACAAGCCATCCATTCTCGAAAACAGCAAGGCAGACCTACTCGTTTACGGCATGGGAGAGAAAGTCATGAGAGAGATCTGCAGAGTGTTCAAGAACGGCGGAGGGATAGGGGAGTGCAGAGCATTGAGACAAATAGCCTACATGACAGCAGAGAGGCCCGAAGAGAGCGAGAATGCAAAAATGCTGAAAAGTTACGAAGAGTGCAAGGCTGACAAAAAGACCGCCGTTTACAACTTCAAAGAGATAGAGCAAGAGAGCAACAAACTAAACGACACCATATTAGTGCAGAAAACCGGGCAGAAGTATGTAGTCGTCAATCCGCCATATCCGCCAATAAGCACAGAAGAACTCGACAGAGTCTATGACCTACCATTCACCAGACTTCCACATCCAAAATACAAAGGCAAGACCATTCCCGCATTCGACATGATCAGATGGTCAGTCAACACACACAGAGGATGCTGGGGAGGATGCGCATTCTGCACAATATCAATGCACCAGGGAAAATTCATAGTATCGAGGTCAGAAGAATCAGTGCTCAAAGAAGTAAGAAAAATGATTGCAGACCCCGATTTCAAAGGTTATCTCAGCGATTTGGGAGGACCATCTGCCAACATGTACCGCATGAGAGGCAAGAACCAGGAACTCTGCAAAAAATGCTCAAGGCCATCCTGCGCATTTCCACAAATATGCAAAAACATGGACACTGACCATGCGCCATTGCTGAGACTCTACAAAGAAGTGGACAGCCTGCCTGGCATCAAGAAATCATTCATAGGCAGCGGCGTCAGGTATGACATAGCCATGCATGAGACAGGAGACGCAAAGACAGATGCAACAAACAGAGAATACGTCAAAGAATTGATAGAGAGACATGTAAGCGGCCGACTCAAAGTAGCGCCAGAACATACAAGCGACTCAGTACTCAAGTTGATGAGAAAACCATCATTCGATTTATTCTACCAGTTCAAAGAGAGATTTGACAAAATAAACAAAGAGGCAGGACTCAGACAGCAGATAATACCATACTTCATCTCCTCACATCCAGGGTGCACAAGAAACGACATGGCCGATTTAGCCAAGAAAGTCAAGAAAGGCCTCAACTTCAGGTTAGAGCAAGTGCAAGACTTCACCCCAACCCCCATGACATACGCCACCGAGATGTTCTGGGCAGAGACAGACCCGTATACAGGTCAGAAAGTCTATGTAGCCAAAAACCACAGAGAAAAAGAAGAACAGAAGAAGTATTTCTTTTAGCATATGAAAAAATTGTTTATTGCAATTGTGGCGGCACTGATAATGCTGTCATGCAGTTATTTAGACCAGTCGGCCATGGGCAAATTAGAGAGATTTGCCGACAAAATGGAGAACCAGAGCAAAAACTGGAGCAACACCGAATGGGACGACAAAGCCCAAGAGTACGGCGACCTTTTTGACGAAATCGACAAACACGAAGGAGAGTACACCGAGGAAGAAGAAGAGAAAATATTAGAGTTGACTCTGAAATGCTCAGCCATGTTCATGGAACATTATGCTGAAGTAGGATTTGAATGATTCCGGTTGTCCAGTCCCAGTTGCACCTCTCACATTTTCATACAGCGCCAACAGATTCTGCACAAATATATGACATTGTGCAGAAAATGCCTTTTTTGAGGCTCGTAACTTGCTGATACTCAATCCATGGTTCGATGGAGCCTCGTATGGGCGTGCTTTTTGGCGGGTTAATACGTTGATATTATGATGTTTAGTGGCAGGATATAGGGTTAAGGAAGAGTGACAGGCGGATATGGCAGAGAAAAATTGGGAAAAAGAAAGCCAGACCATTTTTTTGGGGGTCTGGCTTTGCTGTGTTATAGGGGAATGGGATTATTCGGCGGAAGCGGCTGGAGTGCTTTCTTCGGATGGGGAAGGGATGTCTGCGTTATCTTCCTCGAGGCGGTTATGGTAGAAAGCAGCGCGGGCTGTATATTGGTAAGGCTGTACCCAGAGGACTCCGATGCCGAAAGTCAGGACAGAGAGGAGATACCAGCCGATGAAAGAGAGGTCGAGCCCGAAAAGTTTCCAGATGTGTCCCTTGGTGAGGCGCTTGCTCTCCTCGAATGCGTCGAAAACACTCATCTCAGGATTGTCCTCAAGAGCGTAAGTGAAGAGCTGGTAGCGGTAGATGACGAGCATTACCGGAATCATGTAGATTAGCAGGCAAGGGAAAAGGACTGCCATGACGCGGAGAGCCTCGAACGGGTTGTCTGAGTTCACTGAGTCGGCAAAAGAGTTCATTGTGCCTGCATCGCTGTACATGATGAGAAGGAAAATTATAAAGAAAGGAATCATCAGTAAGATGGTAATAGCGGCGATGAGCAGCATGCCTCCGAGGAGTTTGCCGAAATAGTCGCCCGTAGCGCGGAAAGTGTTTGCAACAGTCTGATTGTCACCGCGGAAGAGGCGAAGGAAAGAGATTGAGTAGCCACCTGCGAGAGGGATTATGAAGATTAAGATTATGAATGCTGCGATGATCGAGATGACAGGCATCCTGAGGATTTCACCGACAGAGGAGAGGCCGGAGCATGCGTATGTTATTACCATAAAGACAAGGCATGCGAGCACTGCCTCAGCCCATTTGCCGCGGAGAGCCTCGCGGGCATCAGCACGGAGAAGTTTGTTCGTTTTCATATAAAAAATAAATTATTGGTTTAGATTCTGCAAAGTTACAATTTTTTTTCGTAACTTTGCAGCCTGAAAAAAATATTTTTTTGTTTTTTTGAGATGAGGAGATTTTTCGGAATATTCTGTTTTGTGCTGCTGGCGGCAAGTGCCTGTGTGTCAGCGCAAGAGACTGTGGTTTACGGCAAGCGAGGGGAGCGCGAGATGATGATGGACATCTATATGGCCAAGGGAGAGGAGCGTCAGGAAGAGACTATTATATATGTGTTCGGCGGTGCTTTCAAGACCGGAAGCAGAGACAGTCAGATTTCCAGAGGGTACTGCGAGGCCATGAGCGAGCGCGGGTTCACAACCATAGCCATTGACTACAGACTCGGGATGAAAGATTTCAGCGGCAACAAGATACAGTTTGTCAGTGCGATAAAAGAAGCCATCAGCATGGCTGTTGAAGACCTCAGCATGGCGGTTGCTTTTCTGATAGATAATGCCGGCGAGTGGGACATAAATCCCGAGAAGATAATCATCACCGGCAACAGCGCGGGAGCCATAACTGTTTTAGAGACCGATTACAACCATGCCAACGGACTGAAAGAGAGCGCAGTGCTGCCTGAAGACTTTAGGTTTGCAGGAGTGATGGCCTTTGCGGGGGCTATTTTGTCCGAAGACGGAAAAGTGAAGTACGAGAAAAGGGCACCGGCGCCGACAATGATGTGGCATGGCACTGAAGACCAGATAGTTATCAATAAGAAAGTAGAGCTCGGCAAGTTGGGACTGTATGGCTCGTATGAGTTGGCCAAAAGATTTGAGAAGTTAGGCCATCCATACTGGCTGAGGAGAGTGGTAGGCGCGGGACATGACGTATGCCAGTTCGGCAACACCCATCCCGAAGAGCAGATATGGTTCATAGAGAATTATATCCGACAGGGCAGGCATCTTTTTATAGATGAGACACATAACGACAAAGACTGGAAAAGCAGCGGACAGTTCAGCGGCAAGACCGGCGAGTTGTATAAGAAAACATTCAGAGACGACAAATGAAGCAAAACTGGAAACCAGGGACAATGATTTACCCCTTGCCTGCAGTGCTTGTTGGGGTAGGAGACAGGCGTGAGAACTGGAACCTCATAACCATAGGATGGTTGGGGACCATATGCACCAAT
This sequence comes from Candidatus Aphodosoma sp., assembly GCA_045643545.1. Classification (GTDB taxonomy): domain Bacteria; phylum Bacteroidota; class Bacteroidia; order Bacteroidales; family Paludibacteraceae; genus Aphodosoma. Next base: position 8,206 of record JAZUKZ010000015.1, read on the forward strand.
CCTGCAATGTGCTATATATCAGTTCGTCCAGAGCGTCATTCATATCCACTGATAAAAGAGACCGGTGAGTTTGTGATAAACCTCACCACAGAAGAGATGGCGCGAGAGACAGACTGGTGCGGAGTGAAGAGCGGAAGAGACTTTGACAAATTCAAAGAGACAGGACTCACGCCGGTGAAAGGAGAGACCGTGAGTGCTCCCGTGATAGAGCAGTCGCCATTGTCGATAGAGTGTAAAGTGTTAGAGATAAAAGAGTTAGGCTCGCACAACATGATAATTGCCAACGTCACCAACATACAGGCCGACGAAAAGTACATAGACAAAGAGACAGGCGAGTTCAAGTTGCAGGAAGCCAAGTTGATAGCCTATTCTCACGGCCATTATTACAAGTTGGGCGAAGAGATAGGGAAATTCGGATTTTCGGTTAAAAAAAGATAAACATACAGCCTGCCGGTCTGTCGCTGGCACCGTTTCAATGGCGGTGAAAGAGGAAAGTCCGGGCAACACAGGGCACCATTCTTTCTAACGGAAAGTGGGCAGCAATGTTCAGGTAAGGCAGAAGAGAAAGACCGCCCCTTAGGGGGTAAGGGTGAGAAGGCGGGGTAAGAGCCCACCAGTGGCGTGGAGACACAGCCAGCTGTGCCGCAATGGGTTGAAAGTTCAAGTATACCAGCGTTTTAAGGGCGGCTCGTCCAAGTTGGGTGGGTAGAACGATAGAGCTGCATGGCAACATGCAGAGTAGATAGATGACAGACGCCAGCAATGGTACAGAACCCGGCTTACAGGCAGACTGTATGTTTTTTTTAATTTTTGCAAGATTTATGAAAGCAAAAGAACTGACAGACAAAGCAAAGTCATGGTGGTCGGAACATGACCAGACACATTTTGTGAGAGGGTGCAAGAACAGCGCAAAGTTGCTTGTGATGTTGATAAAGCATATAGTGACAGACCAGATCTGGTATAAGGCGGCAGCCCTGACATACAGCATCATGCTTGCCGTGGTGCCCATACTCGCGCTGCTCGTGTCGATAGGCAGTGGATTTGGGTTCGGAATACAGGAGTCGTTGGGAAGGATTGTGTACCAAGTGTTTGAGCGGAATCCTGATATGGCGGCGACCGTCATGGGTTTTGTGGACAACTACATAGAGTACACCCATAACGGAGCATTCTGGGGAGCAGGCACACTGATATTGCTGTGGGCGGTGATTTCAATGTTCAAAGACGTTGAGAACCAGTTCAATGCCGTATGGAACACAGAGAGGAACAAAGACTGGGTGACCAGGATTACCCATTACTGCACCATGTTTATTATTGTGCCTGTGATAATAGGTATAGCCAGCGGAATCGACATTAAAATGGATGCCAGGATGGCAGATGCATACAGTTGCCTTGTATATATGTTCCTGTTCACATTGCTGTACTGGATAGTGCCGAACACGAAAGTTAAGTTCGTTCCGGCGCTGATTTCCGGATTTTTTGTTGGCATACTTTTCAAGACATTGCTGTGGGTATATCTCACAGGACAGGTCACCTTGTCGCAGTACAATGCCGTATACGGAGGTTTTGCGGCATTTCCACTGATGCTCTTCTGGATGAACATATCGTGGATGATAATCATTGGCGGTGCTGAGCTTTGCTATGTGATACAGAACTCAAAATCCAGCACCATGGGTCAGATGAAAGACTTCTCGTGGAAATACAGAGACTCCATGATACTGATAGTCATGAAGATAATCGTTGACGGAATGGATTCTGGCAAGTCGTACACAACGAACGAGATAGCAGACAAGACCGGTCAGAACGTGCTTGTGATAGGGGAGATAGTAGGCATGCTGAGAGATGCCGGCCTGGTGAAAGAAGTGATAGAGAAAGGCAAGGCGCAGAAGTGGACTCCTGCATATTCAGAGGACAAGCTGACACTCGGTTTTGTATATGAAAAACTCAGCAACAAAGGCGAGAATGGCCTTGACAAGCACCTGACACAGCAATACGGAGAGGTCTGCGAGGCATGAAAACAGTTGTATGAAGGCATGAAATCAGAGGCAGATAAGGTGAAAATCAAAGAGTTGTAATTTTCTTGAAAAAATTATAGGAAAAAGTTTGGTGGGGGAGGAAAAAAGTCGTACCTTTGCAGTCGCAAAAGAAAAGGCATGGTGCCATAGCTCAGTTGGTAGAGCAAAGGACTGAAAATCCTTGTGTCCCCGGTTC
>JAZUKZ010000016.1:0-29790 GCA_045643545.1 Candidatus Aphodosoma sp.
GGGTACTGTTAAGAACATCACCTCTTACGGTGTATTCATCGACCTCGGTGGCGTTGACGGTCTCATCCACGTAAGCGAGATGAGCTGGAGCCAGCACCTCCGCACAGCACAGGACTTCCTGAAGGTTGGCGACGAGGTAGAGGCAGTTATCCTGACTCTCGACCGCAACGAGCGTAAGATGTCTCTCGGCATCAAGCAGCTCAAGGCTGATCCATGGGAAAACATTGACAGCAAGTATGCAGTAGGCTCAAAGCACACAGCACGCGTACGCAACTTCACTAACTTCGGTGTGTTCGTTGAGATTGAGGAAGGCATCGACGGCCTCATCCACATCAGCGACCTCAGCTGGACAAAGAAGATCAAACACCCATCAGAGTTCACACAGATCGGTGCAGAGATCGAGGTAGTAGTACTCGACATCGACAAGGACAACCGTCGTCTCAGCCTCGGCCACAAGCAGCTTGAGGAGAACCCATGGGATGTATTCGAGACAATCTTCACTCCAGACAGCATCCACGAGGGAACTATCATCGAGATGCTTGACAAGGGCGCAGTAATCTCATTGCAGTATGGTGTAGAGGGCTTCGCAACTCCTAAGCACCTTGTAAAAGAGGACGGCACAAGCGCTAAGGTTGACGAGAAACTCAACTTCAAGGTAATCGAGTTCAACAAGGACGCTAAGCGCATCATCCTCTCACACAGCCGCATCCACGAGGACGCTGCTAAGGCAGAGGCTGCAGCAAACGAGCCTAAGAAAGAGAAGAAAGAGCCAAAGATTGAGGCTCCAGTAATCGAGAAGACAACTTTCGGTGACCTCGACGCACTCGCTTCTTTGAAGAACGACATGCTCGCTGAGGCTAAGGCTAACCTCGAGGCTAAGTCTAAGAAGTAATCAAACTTCCAGATAAATTTGGAGGTGACCGGAGAACCCGGTCACCTCTTTTTTTGTGCCATTTTGTGAGTATGTAAATGACTGATTCTCAATGCATGCCCTGTATGGCGGCTGTATGGATTATGGAGCCGGTTCGGATGGGATTCGATTGGCGAATCCTATAGGGGGACAATATAAATAATGTGTGTTGGGGAAAACAGTCTGGTCAAGGGACAAGGTCGGAGACAGACTCGCCGTTGGCAAGACGGTTGCGGACCTCTGTGGAAGAGATGTCGAAAAGAGGAGCATTGTCAAGCCAGAGCATCTCAGGAAATAGAGAGCGGTCGGCGTTCACTCCAGGGCGCGGATAGACGAAGATGCGGAAATCGCGGAGAATCTCGTCATAGTCGCGCCAGCGGTTGAAGATAGCGTAGTTGTCCTCGCCGATAAGAAGCGAGAACGAATGCTCAGGGAATTTGTCGCGAAGAGTGCGGAGAGTGTTTATTGTGTAGTTCGGTTGCGGAAGCGAAAACTCGATATCGCTGACGCGCAGACCATTATGGTTCTTGATGGCATCCTGGATAAGAGCAAGACGGCGATTGTCGTCCCAGAGGTCGGATTTCTGCTTGAGCGGGTTATGCGGCGAGACCACGAACCAGAGCTCGTCAGCGTCTGAGTTGGCAAGCACGAATTCCGCGAGACCGAGATGCCCGCGGTGGATTGGATTGAAAGAGCCGAAATAGAGAATTACATTCATGAAAGGAAATCGCGGACAAGACGTTCGGTTCTGTTGATAGCCTCCTCGAGGTCATCATTTATGATGATTTCGTCGAACTGGCCGGCGAAAGACATCTCATACTCAGCCTTAGCCAGTCGTTTCTGGATAAGTTCCTCAGACTCAGTGCCGCGGCCATGCAGGCGACGGCTCAGTTCCTCGATTCCGGGAGGCTGGATGAAGACCGTGAGAGCCTTGTCGGCATAGATGCGCTTGATGTTCAGAGCGCCCTTGACGTCAATGTCGAAAATGACATTCCTGCCTTGAGAAAGGCGGCCGTCGACCTCACTCTTCAGAGTGCCATAGAACTGATCCTTGTAGACCTCCTCATACTCGATGAATCCCCCCTCCGCGATGATTTTGCGGAACTCGTCAGGGGAGAGAAAGTGGTACTCTACCCCATTGCGCTCAGTGCCGCGAGGGGCGCGGCTTGTGGCAGAAACAGAAAACTCAAATTCAAGTCCACGCTCGTGCAAAGCATTGATAATAGTGCTTTTACCGCTGCCCGAAGGGGCTGAGAAAATAATAAGTTTACCCTCTTTCATTATTGGTAAGTTCAATATATTATGTTTATTTGTTGCCCACTATCTGGTCCATGTAAGATTGTAAAATAATAGTAGCGCTGATTTGGTCGATCAGTCCCTTGTTCTGGCGAGCCTTCTTGCCGATTCCAGAATCAATCATAGTTTGAAAAGCCAGTTTGCTTGTGAACCGCTCATCAATCTTAATGACTTCAACGCCAGGGAATTTGCTATGGAGATAGTCGATGAACCCATCGACCTTGGCAGCCACGACTGCAGGTTCGTTGGAAAGTGTTTTCGGATAGCCGATGACCACCTTCTCCACTTGCTCGCGAGAGAAGTAATCCTCAATGAAAGCCTTAAGATTAGGAGTCTCGACCGTAGTCAACCCATTGGCAATCAGTTGCAAAGGGTCGGTGACAGCCAATCCAGTGCGCTTCTCGCCATAATCAATTGCCATTATTCTCGCCATAGGTAACTCCCTTTATATCAGTAAATTTCTGTTTCATAGAATCAATATTGCCCTTTCGGATAGAAAAGATGATAGAACAGTCAGCCTCCTGCCGTTGACTGATCATAGTGGCCTGCAAGTCCTTCAGAGAACGCATCACATAACTCATCTGCTCATAGCCGAAGTCCACATGAAACTGATGCTCAATGATTTTCTCCACCACAACCGCATTCTGCACAGCATCTGCAGCAGCAGACTTATAAGCAGTGATAAGTCCTCCCGTGCCCAGAAGAATGCCTCCGAAATAGCGGACGACAGTAATCAGCACGTCAGTCAGTCCGGCGCTGTTGATCTGGCCAAGGATTGGTTTGCCTGCTGTGCCTGAAGGTTCCCCATCATCATTGGAGCGAAATACAAGTCGCTCAGCCCCAAGCATATATGCATAGCACACATGCCGAGCGTCGAAATACTGACGCTTAGTATCATCGATGATGCGCATAGCCTCGTCGGCAGAAGAGACATGATGAATGGCGGCAATGAACTTACTGCCCTTGTCCTTGTAGAGACCCTCGGCTGGAGAGTCGATAGTGAGATATGTATCCTGATCAGTTGCGATAGTAAACCCTCCTGACCCTTGGGGAGATGCCCGAGAGCACCTCGTAAGCGATAGTGCCAAGCTTGCTGGCGATAGAAGAAATAGGATGATTGTCGTCGAAAATAACGACACGGTCGCCCACATTGACCTCCATTCCCGTAACATCCACCATCATGAGGTCCATGCAGATATTTCCGATAGTGCGGACCGGCTTGTCGTTGATATAGACACAGCCATTGCCGTTGCCGAGGCGGCGATCGATGCCGTCGGCGTAACCGAGAGGCAGAAGAGCGACAAGTTTCTCCTCATCGCAGACACCCTTTCGGCTGTAACCGACAGTCTCCCCCGCATGGACCACCTTGAGCTGCATGATCTTTGTGGTCAAAGAGCAGACATTTCGCAGACTGTCGGTATTGCAGCAGTTCTGGCCCCAGAGACCTATGCCCAGACGGACCATGTCAAACTGATGGTCAGAATAACGCTCAATACCCGCAGTATTTAATATGTGTCGGAGAATCTTGTGGTCGAAAGAATTCTGGATGAATTCAGAATTGCGACTGAACTCCTCGATTTGCTGAAGTGTAAACTCTTCCATATCAGGCTTAAACTCATCAGCAGCAGCGAGATGAGAGAAGACAGAAGCGATGCGGACCGCATTCTGGTTCTTGATTATAGAGACCAGCAGCGAGAGATCTTCAGCCTGGAAGCCAGCGCGGTGCATGCCTGTGTCGAGCTTGATGTGGATAGGATAATCCTTGAGATTGTGGCGTTTGGCCTCATTGATGACAGTAGTCAGGAACTGGAACGAGCAGACCTCAGGCTCAAGGTTGTATTTGAAGAGATGGTGAAGCGACGGAAGCATCGGGTCGAGGACAAGGATAGGAGTCTTGATGCCGGCCTGGCGGATCTCCACACCCTCGTTCGTGAAAGCAACCGCGATATAGTCAACCCCGAAATGCTGCAAAGCCTGAGACACCTCGATAGAGCCGCTGCCGTAGGCCGAAGCCTTCATCATGCACATCAGTTTAGTTTCCTTCTTGATCTTAGAGCGGAAATAGGCAAGATTGTGGAACAGAGCGTTGAAGTTGATTTCAAGCACAGTGTCATGCGCAAGCTGCTGGATGTGGTTCAGAATGCGTTCAGGCTCATATTCAGGGGCGATTTTCAGGAGGATAGCCTCATGATTGATGCTGCTCAGGAAATCGCTTACAAGGAAATCGGCGGTAGACTGGAAAAAAAGCTTATCGTCGATTTTGAACATAGAAGAGTTGGCAGAGAGGTCAGGACCGATAAAGACGATGCGGTCGACAGCCTTGGCCTTGATAACGCGCTGGATATTAACCCAGTACATCTCGTTAACAAGATCATTGCCATCAACATCAGAGATAATAAGAGTTCGGCGCATGTTCTGGTTCCCGGCCTGCTGCTCAAGGAAACCCAGGGCATGTTTAGTCAGGGACGTCAGATCCTGGTCGTGACTGTCCCTGATAATCAAACAGTTATTAATACCGGCCTCAGCCTCGTACCTTGGCTTCATCTCAAGATAGTGTCAGGAGACAGGTTATCCTTCTCAATATCAAGGAAATACTTGTAAGTGCCGACCTTGAGTTCGTAGCAAGCCTCATAGTCGCAGACAATCATACCCTTGCGGTGGAGCTGCAGAGCCGAGATGGTCCACATCTGAGAAACTCCTTCCTCGACTGCGTGGCGAAGAGCGCGGGCCTTGCCGTGACCGTTCACGATGATGAGCACCTCGCGGGCGTCGAGGACAGTGCCGACACCGACAGTGAGTGCAGTCTTAGGCACCTGGTTGATGTCATTGTTGAAGAAACGAGAGTTGGCGATGATAGTGTCGGTAGTCAAGTTCTTCTTGCGTGTTCTTGATGCGAGGCTGGATCCAGGCTCATTGAAAGCGATATGACCATCAGGGCCAATGCCACCGAGGAAGAGGTCTATTCCGCCCATATCCTTGATTTTCTGCTCATAACGCTCGCACTCAGCTTCGAGATCCTCAGCATTTCCGTTAAGAATGTTGACATTCTCAGCCTTGATGTCGATATGAGAGAAGAAATTGTTCCACATGAAAGAGTGATAGCTTTCAGGGTGTGATTTAGGGATGCCGATATACTCGTCCATGTTGAAAGTAACAACATTGGCGAAAGAGACAACTCCCTGACGATTAAGGTTTATGAGTTCCTTGTACATGCCAAGAGGCGAAGAACCGGTAGGAAGGCCGAGCACGAAAGGATGCTCAGGTGTAGGGTTAGCGTCGATGATTTTCTTGGCAACGTAGTTGGCAGTCCATTTTGAGACTCTGCCGTAGTCTGGTTGAATGATTAACCTCATACTATAAAAATTAGTTTGTAGAAACTTCCTTGTTGATTTTGCGGATAAGGCCGCGGAGCACCTCGCCAGGACCGAACTCAAAGAACTCGTTTGCGCCGTCAGCGATCATATTCTGCACTGATTTAGTCCAGCGGACAGGAGAAGTCAGTTGGGCTATAGAATTAGCCTTAAGTTCGGCTGCAGAGATGTGAGGCAAAGCGTCGACATTCTGATAGACAGGGCATGAAGGCGTATGATACTCAGTAGTCTCGATAGCCTTGGCAAGTTCCACGCGGGCAGGTTCCATAAGCGGAGAATGGAAAGCTCCGCCGACGGAAAGTTTCAGAGCACGGCGGGCGCCGGCCTCCTTGAGACGGATACAAGCCTCGTCGATAGCCTCCAGCGAGCCAGAGATGACCAGCTGGCCGGGACAGTTGTAGTTAGCGGGAACGACAACGCCGTTGACTTTTGCGCAGATCTCCTCTACCCTCTCGTCCTCCATTCCAAGCACAGCGGCCATAGTTGAAGGATTATTTTCGCAGCATTTCTGCATGGCAAGAGCGCGTTTGAGCACGAGTCGGAGACCATCCTCGAAACTGATGGCACCAGCGGCAACGAGAGCGGAGAACTCGCCGAGAGAGTGACCTGCGGTCATGTCGGGTTTCATCTCATCGGTTGAAGTAAGGCAAGAGACCACAGAGTGCAGGAACACAGCAGGTTGAGTTACGCGAGTCTGGCGCAGATCCTCGTCAGAGCCATTGAACATGATGTCAGTGATACGGAAACCGAGAATCTCGTTAGCCTGTTCGAACAAATTTCTGGCAGCCAGGGAATTATCGTATAAATCCTTGCCCATTCCGGCAAACTGAGCGCCCTGACCGGGAAAAACAAAAGCTTTCATATGCAGATTTTTTATTTTACGCCCACAAAGTTACGAAAAAAATACTGAATACGCAGAGATATTCAGCATTTTTTTTGCACATATTGTAATAGAAAATGAAAATGCGATAAGTACTTAACCGGCAAGCTGTTTTCTAAGGTTCAGCACGGCATAATGCATACGTCCGAGAGCCGTGTTGACCGATATTCCCTCCAAATCTGCTATTTCCTTGAAACTCAAGTCCTTGAAATAGCGCAACTCCACTACGCTCTTTTGTTCGGAAGAGAGCAGGCTGACCTCATGCTCAACAGCGGTAAGGATAGCCTCGCGAGCCATAACCTCCTCATGCTCAGCCACCTCTTCAACTGCGCAATTCAGTTGCTCAATATTCTCGACCTGTTCGCGGATAGGAGCACGGTCGCGGCGGAAATAGTCATAGACCACATTATGGGCGATGCTCATGATCCAGTTGACCAACTTGTTGTCGTGCGAGTATTTTCCCTCGCGGAGGCTGACCACCACCTTGAGCCAGACATCCTGGGAGAAGTCCTCGGCGAGAGTCATATCCTGAGACAACTTCAGTACATACGAAAAAACCTGCCCCTGATAACGCTTATACAGCGCCTCAAAAGCAGCGTCGTTACCGTCTGTGAACAATACAATAAGCTGTTCATCAGCCAAATTGATCATATTTGCCATTACTACTCTTGTTTTAGTGAACTTGGAAAGCCGCTCGGATCAGGCATTCCGGTTCCGGTTAAGGAGTAAGGTCTTTTCGATAGGCAAAAATTTTACATGGTTTGACACCGCAAAATTACAACAAAAATTTCTTGCTGCCAAACAAATCATAAAAAAACAGTAAAAAATTTTTCATACTTAAAAAAGCGGTAATTTTTCAGTGCTTTTTTGTGTGTTTGTAACTTATTGATAATCAATGCATGCCCTGTATGAAAAACAGATGGTCCATGGAGCTGAAACAGATGCGGTTCGTATGCGCGAAAAATATGTTCTCCGACATCAAATTAGGAAAAATCCATTAAACGGTCGGTAAACAAGTGCAGCAAAAAGAGGGACAAGACCACCATTTTTCAGACAAAAACATCAAACGGCATGTATTGTGGCAAAGGATGTTGGAAAGCATATGCAGCACTCGTCAGTGCAGGAATAAAATGTTAGCAAAATATGTTGGGAAAATTTGGATTAAAGTAGAAAAATACTTAACTTTGCAACCTATATCTAAAGACAATGAATTGCATACTAATTGAAACATCTGCAACCACTTGCAGTGCGGCATTAGCCACAGAAGACCATATAATAGAGGCCTACAGGTGTGACGAGCCAATGCAGCATGCCACAAAGCTGCCTGTTTTTGTGAAAAGCGCAATAGAAAAAGCCAAAGAGCTGAAAATAAGCATAGATGCAGTAGCCGTAAGTGGTGGTCCAGGTTCTTATACAGGATTAAGAATAGGCGTTTCGACTGCCAAAGGAGTATGTTATGCCACAGGAGCAAAACTGCTGGAAGTGAGCACATTGAGACTTATGGCAGAAGAAATGGCGATATCAGGGCAGAAATTTGAGGAAAACGCCATACTCCTGCCGATGATAGATGCCAGAAGAATGGAAGTCTATATGCAAAAGTTTGACACAGAGGTACATATAATTGGCGAAGCCGAAGCGGCGGTAATAGACGGCGATAGTCTCAGCGAAGAGACCTGGCCGATTTACATAGCTGGAAGCGGTGCGGGAAAATGTGTGCAAGTGATTGGAAAAGCCGTGATGATAGAAAACGTCCAGCCTTTGGCAGACATACAGATGCTCAAGTTGGCCAAAGAAGCATGGGAAAAGGCTGATTTCAAAGACGTTGCGTATTATGAGCCATTCTATTTGAAAGAGTTCTACACAACGATGAAATAAACAGTTCCATGAACGAAAAATTTCCAGATTTGAACCTGCCCGACTATTCCAATAGACTGAGAGTCAGAGAGTCAGGAGAGAATTATGAGATTTTTGATCCAGTGAGACAATTGTGGGTTGCCCTGACTCCCGAAGAGTGGGTAAGACAGAATATGACACTCTATCTCTCTGAGAGACTGGAGATTCCATTGAGCCGGTTCGCGATAGAGGCGCAGATAGATTTTAACGGACTCAGCAAGCGCTGCGACACAATTATATATGATGAGAAACTGCAGCCAATGATAATAGCCGAGTACAAACAGCCTCGTATCGAACTGAACCAGAGAGTGTTTGACCAAATAGCTGTATACAATCAAAAGCTGAATGTACCCTACCTCGTGATAAGCAACGGACTGACCCATATAATGTGCAAAGCAGACAACGAAAACAAACGATATATATTTACCGATGCGTTGAATTACCAACCTAACCAATTGAAAGACAATGGCAAAGACAAGTGACATAAGTTACCAGGAGATACTGCGCAATGTGGATGCGCGGAATTTTGCCCCCATATATTTTCTATATGGAAGCGAGTCCTATTACATAGACCTGATAGCCAAGTACTTTGAAGACAACCTCCTGACAGAAGACGAGAAAGAATTCAACATGACTGTAATGTACGGCAAAGACATCACCGCTGCCGACATAGTGAACAACGCCAGACAGTACCCAAGTTTTGCAGATTACAGACTTACTATAGTTCGCGAAGCCCAGCAGATAGACGTAGACAAATGGGAGGCAATGTCGCTTTATATGCAAAATCCTCTGCCACAGTCGATTATCGTAATATGCTATAAAAAAGAGAAATTTGACGGAAGGATAAAAGCCTTCAAAGACATAAGCAAAAGCGGAGTTGTTTTTGAGAGCAAGAAACTGTATGACAACCAGTTGCCAGGGTGGATAATCAGTTTTGCCACAGACAGAGGCCTCAAGATAGATATCATGACCGCCAACCTACTGGCAGAGTATCTCGGCAACGACCTGAGCAAAATATCGAACGAGATAGCCAAGTTGAAAACCGTCATGGACAGTCAGAAGACAGACGTCATAACATCCAGTCTGATAGAGAAATACATAGGCATCTCCAAAGATTACAACGTATTCGAACTCATAGAGGCAGTCTCCAGGAAAGACGTTGGGAAAGCCATGAGGATAGTAAACCATATGGCAGCCAACCCCAAAGAGAACAGCATAGCCATGATAACCATAGTGATGTTCAGGTTTTATGTTGATTTAATGATAGTTAAGGCCGCGAGATTTCCCGAAAACCGAGACAATACAAGAGATATAATGAGCCTTATCGGAGCCCCATATCCAAAAGCCAAGCAACTGGCAGCAACCAGTCAGTCAGTGAAGTATGGAGGCCAGATACTCAGCATAATAGGTGAATTGCGCACCCTTGACGCGCGGTTCAAAGGCATAGGAGCCGGCAACATGTCGGATTATGACATGCTAAGAGAAACAATTTATAAAATTATACATACATAATGAGAGATTATTTGAAACTGATTCGACTGCCCAACCTGCTGTGTGTCGTTTTGAGTCAGGCACTTGTGTATTTTATGGTGGTAAGTCCAATAGTCAGTGACTCAGGATTTTACCTCAAGATGCCATTTTGGATTATAGCATCGATAATGATGGCGACAATGTTCATTGCCGCCGGAGGATATGTAGTGAACGACTATTTTGACCTAAAGATAGACCGGATGAACCGACCAGATAAAGTAGTTGTAACCAACTCAATATCAAAGAAAAACGCCATGCAGATGTATATCATTTTCACCGTTGCGGGCGTCGGAATCGGACTGGCGGCAGCAATAGCACTGAAAAGTTTCACGATAGCCTTCATATTCATAATAGTAGCAGGATTGATGTGGTTTTACTCATCCTCCTATAAAAGAATGCTGATTGTCGGAAATCTGATGGTTGCCCTTATGGCAGCATTAGTGCCGCTCCTGCCTGCCTTTGCAGCAAAAGAGAAATTAGTCAGCACATTCGGCGAGATCGTCCTCAACGTGCCTGTAGTTGCAAATATATACACAATGTGTTGTGGCATAGCATTATTTGTGTTCATACTTACAGCGATAACAGAGATTTTAAAAGACATAAACGACCAATACGGAGATCGTGAAATGGAATGCCATACCATACCAGTGGTTTGGGGAGATCTGACCGCGAAGATAATAGTCAGTGCGCTTAGTGTGATTTTCATAGGACTTGCAGTAGCCGCATCCCACCTCATGCCATTTTTCCACAACTTCTACACATTCAGGTTTGTCATGACCTTTCTGCTTGTGCCACTGATATTTATGAATTATTACATCTGGTCCAACTCATGCCGTGGCATTAAGAATTCTATATATATGGCTAGAGTCACGATGATTTTTCTGGCCCTCTACCCCATCCTATTTTATTTCATGCTGACAAGATGCTGATACTCGGTTCAAAATCGCCAAGACGTCAAGAGCTGATAAAAGGTCTCGACATGCCATTTGTAGTAAAGACCCAATCAACAGACGAGACATATCCTGCTGACCTAGAGGCAGAAAAAGTGCCATTGTTTATTGCAGGAGTAAAAGCAGACGCTTTTGATCTTGAAGATGACGATGTCCTTATCACTGCAGATACAGTGGTGATAGTAGATGGGAAGATATATGGCAAGCCCCATTCCAGACAAGAAGCCATACAGATGTTGGAGATTCTCCAGGGAAGATGGCACAAAGTGGTTACAGGAGTATGCATGAGGTCCAAAAATATGCGAATAAACTTCTCCGACACAACAGAAGTACACTTCGCAAGACTCGATTCCAAGGAAATAGAATACTATATTGATGAATATCAGCCATTTGACAAAGCCGGTTCATATGGAGTGCAAGAATGGATAGGTTATGTGGCAGTAGATTGTATGAAAGGGTCATATTTCAACGTGATGGGACTGCCAATCCACCTTGTTTACAAGCATCTCAAAGAGTTTTTATGAAAAAAGCGATACTATTTATTCTGCTATTCCCCCTATTCATGTCATGTGCCCGTCAAAAGACAGAGACCATAGAAAGAGATCAAGAAGCAGAACACTGTCCGCCCAAATATGCCAAAGGATTTGATCTCTACAAACATCAAGCATTTGTAGAGATAGTATTGTTTAACCCATGGAAAGACAAAGAGATAGTAACCCGATATTATCTCGTTAGAGAAGACAGCACAAAGATTCCGGCAGATGGCGTGAGGGTAAAAATACCATTACAACGTATTGCCTCGACAAGCGTCACACAATACGAATTTCTTGCCATGCTTGGAGAAACAGATGCCATTGCAGGTATTTGCAATCCAGAACTGACATATAACGAGTTGATAACCAGATTATATAATCAAGGGAAAATAGTAAATTTAGGGGATGCATTCTCAATAAATAAAGAAACCGTAATGGCATTGAATCCAGATGCAATAATGACCTCATTCTACAATGCCTCATCTATCTCCCAACAAATCAGTGCTTTTCCTAACAACCTGGTCATTTTTGACAACGAATGGACAGAATCATCGCCATTGGCAAGAGCAGAATGGATAAAATTCATAGCAGCATTTTTTGACAAAACAGAATTAGCCGACACATTATTCAATACCATTGACTCATCATATGCCAGTGCATTATCACTTGTCAAAAATGTAAAAGAAAAGCCTGTCGTAATGGTAGGAGGAAACTTCAAAGGTACGTGGTATATGCCTGGAGGACAGACCTATATGGGGAAATTATTGTCGGATGCCGGTGCTGATTACAAATATTCAAATGATACAAAGACGACATCATTGCCATTGAATTTTGAGACCGTGCTCCAGCAATTCTCCAATGCCGACGTTTGGTTGAATGCACCGGCAAGTACTGTAGATGAAATACTTAAGATGGATGAGAGACATAAATTATTTGCTCCGATTAACAACAACAGAACTTTCGGCTTTTATGGAAAGACCAGAAAACAGGCGAATGATTTCTGGGAGTCGGGTGTCGCTCATCCGGATGTGATACTCAAAGACATCATCTGGGCCTTGTATCCAGAAAAAATGCAAGAATATACTCCAGTTTATATTAGCGTATGTCGCTGAACCGCAACATATTGACATTATTCATATTATCAATTGCCGTAGTTGTGCTATTCCTGATAGACCTCTGCTATGGAAGCGTCACTGTGACCTTAGCGCAGATGTCCGATCCTATTTATCACAACATAATATTTAACTTCAGATTGCCCAAAGCCATAACGGCAGTGCTTACTGGAGCAGCGATATCAGTAGCGGGACTGATAATGCAGACACATTTTCAGAATCCGTTAGCAGGACCATATGTTCTTGGAGTCTCATCAGGAGCCTCGTTAGGTGTTGCGTTGTTCATGCTTGCAGCGCCTATCTTGCCGACAGTTCTTGTCAACAGCGGATGGGGAATCGTCATATCAGCCATAATAGGCGCAATGCTGATTCTGTTGGTTGTGCTTGCCGTTTCCTTCAGAACCACGAGAAATTCTACCCTGCTCATCGTAGGAATAATGTTTGGACAGATTACAGGGTCGATAGTAACGATACTACAGAACTATTCAGATCCAGATTCTCTTAAATTGTTCATAGTCTGGACCTTTGGTTCTCTTTCTTCGGTAACATGGACATATATGCAGGCCATGCTGCCTATTGTGATTATTGGACTGATAATCGTAGCATTGATTCAGAAACCATTGAATGCCATGCTATTAGGTGAGAATTACGCCATGTCGTTAGGTGTAAACACAAAAGTTGTAAGAATTACGATTATCTTGGCAATAGCCCTTTTGGCGGGCGCAACAACTGCATTTACCGGACCGATAGCATTCATAGGAATTGCTGTGCCTCATCTGGTAAGATTGTCTTTGAAATCAAACAATCATTTTCTCACAGTGCCAGGGTCCATATTGGCAGGAGCAGCATTGCTATTAGTTTGCGATATCTGCTCGCAACTGCCTCAGAATGGTTCTGTGCTTCCAATAAATGCGATTTCGTCAATCATTGGAGCACCAATAGTAATCTGGATAATTCTGAAAAATAGAAACTAGTTATGTTTTTGGAAACGAGAAATCTGACAATAGGTTATGCCGGCAAAGTAGTCCAAACAGGACTTAATTTGCAGGCAGACAAGTCGTTGCTCATTTCTCTTATAGGAACTAATGGTACAGGAAAATCCACTTTGTTGAGAACATTGGCTTTACTGCAACCAGAGTTGTCGGGTGAAATAATAGTTGACGGAGTCTCTTTGAAATCGATATCCATGTCTGAAAGAGCAAAAAAAATATCGGTTGTTTTGACCGATACTATTGTCTCTGAGCATCTTACCGTGTACGATTTGGTTTCCATGGGACGAATGCCGTACACATCCTGGATTGGGCGGTTGAGTGCTGAAGATGATAAGATAGTCTCTGACGCTATTGATAATGTGAATCTTACCCAAAAGAAATTTTCATTGATTAACGAACTTTCAGATGGCGAGTGTCAAAGAGCAACTATTGCCAGAGCATTGGCTCAAGACACTCCTTTGATTTTGCTTGATGAGCCGACTTCACATCTTGATATGCCCAACAGAGTGGAGATCATGCTGTTGCTTAAAAGACTCGCAGAAGAATTTCACAAAACAATTATCATTTCGACACATGAACTCGGACTTGCTTTGAGTGCTTCTCACAAAATATGGCTGCTAACCAAGAACGACTCGGTAATAACAGCCACACCTAAACAAATAATTGAGAATAAGCATTTTAATGATGCTTTTTCATCTCCTCATTTCAATCCGTCAAATCTTCAACTAGATTTATAGCTCTTTCCATTACTGGCGCCATGTCATAATAGCGATATTCTGCAAGACGTCCGCCGAAGATAACGTTTTTCTCCTTGTCAGCCAGTTCTTTATACTTTTTGTATATCTCGTCGTTTCTGGTATCATTCACAGGATAATATGGATCCATGCCCTTACTCCATTCTACTGAATATTCCCTACTGACTACAGTTTTTTTGCATGTCTCTACCCTCTCGCCAAACATCTCAAAATGCTTGTGTTCAATGATTCTCGTGTAAGGAACATCTTTCTCCGTGTAGTTGACAACAGCATTTCCTTGGAAATTAGGCATATCTAATGTTTCCTGCTCAAATCTCACACTACGGAATTGAAGATGCCCGAAAATGAAATCATAAAACTCATCAATCTGACCGCTGAAAACAATTTTGTCTGCAAGTCTCTCTAATTCTGACCTGTCTTTGAAGAAGTTTATGCCTGTCTTCGTCTCAATGCCAACTAACAATCCATCAATCAGTCTGTTGTATCCTCCAATAGGTACGCCTTGATATGGGTCGTTGAAATAATTATTGTCAAAGGCAAATCTTATAGGCAATCGTTTGATAAGGAACGCCGGAAGTTCATTGCACTTTCTGCCCCATTGTTTTTCAGTGTATCCTTTTATGAGTTTCTCATATATGTCACGGCCAACAATCATCAATGCCTGCTCTTCCAAATTCTCTGGTTCTCTGCCATTTAGCCTGGAAATAATTTCTGCTCTTTGCTCTTCAATCTTGGCTTTTGCCTGACCAGGAGTCATCACACCCCACATCTGCTTGAATGTGTTCATATTGAACGGCAGATTGTACAAAGAACCTCTATAATTAGCTAATGGTTTGTTGATGAATCCATTGAATGGAACAATGGAGTTAACCAGTTCCCATATCTTCCTGTTAGAAGTATGAAATATATGAGGTCCGTATTTATGTACGTTGATACCTTCGACCGATTCACAATAGACATTGCCTCCGAGGTGACCTCGTTTGTCAATCACAAGGCATCTTTTGCCTCTTTGCTTTGCAGCATAGGCAAAAGTCGATCCAAATAGGCCTGAGCCAACTACCAGATAATCATACTGTTTCATCGGCTTTTGTTTTAATCTTTCCTATTATGGCCAATGCCATCAAGGCAAGCATTGCAAATCCAACCGCACATGAAGCGATAAGTGACCATTTGTGCGTCTGGACATACAATGGGTCAATGCACTCAAAGAACAATTCATGTTCACCTTCAGGCACTTCCACTGCCCTGAGAATATAATTGGCTCTTTCGATAGGTGCCTCTTGTCCATCTATGTAGCACTTCCATGTTTTGTAGTATACCTCGCTGAATACGGCCAACTGCGGCTTGTTAGCACTTGTATGGTATTTCAGCCTTCCTGGGTCAATATATTCTGTTAGAGTGATCTGTGCCGCACTGTCTTTCCCTTGGAGTGCTGTTTCATCCTTGATCTGGCCTTTCCATTCAACATCCATCAATGCCACTTTCCTGAGGTCTCTCTCTCCAAGAGCAACAATTTCCTCGTCTGGTGATTGCATCCACTCAATACCCTCGACAAACCAGCAGTTGCCCATTGCGTCTGGGTTCATTTGATACATTGGACCCTTTTCGGTATTGAAAATCACATACTTGGTATTCAACATGTTGATAACTGGCCAATTGATTTTCCCGCTGATATGGTAGTCAATGATGTCTTGGTATCTGCGGAGTTTAACTGGCGAATAACCTCCGATTGATTTGTGATGGAAAGATGTCCTGGACTCGTTGAATGTGTTTGTCGTCAGGTTAAGTACCCTATAGTCAGGATCTTTGTCTTGCTTTATTGCTTCGTCAATCTCGCTTGCTTGAATGTTCTTAGCCTGACGTGCAGGAATGAAACTTTCCTCATTCAAGAATCTCTTGTCCACACTCCAGACGTCAATGAAACAAAGCATTCCGATAATAACAATGACAGCGGTCTCTTTTTTCAGCACTTCATTATTATACAACCATATTACCGCAACGGCAAGCAAAATATATACAAATGACCTCCACGCATCGCTCTTCAGCATCTCTTTTCGGTCATCAACCAGGGCAGAAACAGCCCAATCTGGCAATTGTGCGTCGTTAAGGCCTTCAAAACTAAACATTGTACCACCGAACAAACAGAATATCAGGCAAATCCCGCCAACTGCACCAAATGCTATATAAAGTTTCTTGTTGAGTTCCTTTTTGTCAATGCTCTTGTTTACAATCTCTTTGAGGCACATGAACGCCATTGCCGCCATGGTGAAATTCACTATTACCAACGACATTGACGGTGTCCTGAACTTGTTGTAAAGAGGCAGATTATAGAATAGCCAATTGTTGATCGATGGCAGATTCCTTCCCCATGAAAGCACTATTGCAACAACCGTCGCTGCCAGTATCCACCATTTCTCTTTCCCTTTGCACACAAGCATTCCAAGGATGAACAGAAAGCATATGATGGCGCCTGCATAAACAGGACCAGATGTGAAAGGCTGGTCGCCCCAGTAGGCGGGCGAGTTCTTCACATATACGGACGCCTGGCCGGTTGGCCTGAGCGCTTCATAGAAATGGCTCTCGTTGCCGAGATCATAGTTAGAGCTTCCGCCATAGAAATTTGGAATCAGCAAAGTCATTGTCTCAGCCTTGCCATAACTCCATGAATATGCATAGTCTATGTTCAGACCGGCATTCTCTTTCTCTCCTTTATTATCAGCTTTCAATACAGCACCACCACGCATCGTCTCCTTCGAGAAATCCATCGTAGGCACAAGCTTGTCAACAGCCGGAGTCGCCGAAAGTATTGCCACACAGAGCAATATGGCTGAAGCTGCTATATAATTCTTGAAAGTCTTCTCTTTGATCGCATAGATGAGATAGCAAATAGCCATGCACATCAGCATCAGAATAATGTAGAAACTTACCTGCTGATGATTCCAATAAACGTTAAGTCCCACCGAAATCAGTGTCAACAAAGCACCTATAGCGTATCTCTTCCTATAGCAGAGTATTACGCCTCCGGCAATAGGAGCTATCGTCGCCATTACCAAACCCTTGTTGATATGTCCGGCGTCAATGATAATGATGTTGTACGAACAGAAAGCATATCCCAACGCACCGAAAATCGCAAGCCATGGAGAGCAACCGATAGCCAGAAGGAATATGTAGAAACCTATCATATAGGCAAATACAACTCCTGCATTCAAATGCGGCAGAAAACCCTCAGCAATCCTGCTCAATGGCTTGAACAGATTGTTGGTCTTTTGTCCGAAACTGTAGTTGCTTGGCATACCGCCGAACATGGCATTGCTCCAGAAACTCACCTCTCCGGTCTGCTCATAATGCTCCCTCACATCATTTCCCCAACCAAGAAACGATACGACATCACCCTGTGCAAGGTCTTTGTTGTCAAAAAATATTGGTGCAAAATAACAAATAGCGGCTATATAAAATACCGCAACAGCCACAATATGAGGCACTACTTTATGTTTCCAATCAAATTTGGTCATAACTATATATTCTAATAATCAACGCTTTATTCTTTTCTTTATTGGCAACCATATTAACCTGACTATTTTTCCGAGCCAGGTGGCAGTCCCGTCTTCTTTTAAAAGCAACCTCACACCTACCCAATAAAAACCAAATACCACAGCCCTGAAAAGTCCGCAATTCCAAAATGACGGTTTCCTCAGCTGCAGCCTGAAAACATAGGAAAAATAATTTTTGTCTTTGTAGGATGCGTATTTTACTATCCTAAAACCATTTTTCAAATGCCAGTTCACCGAACTGGTGGCTTTTACTGCAGTGCAGCTTTCAATAAATTCTGCACCTTGCTGTTTTGCGTATTCAACGCATTTTTCAAGCATTTTAGAGCCAATTCCCAATCTTTTGGCACTGCTGCTTACTCCTACGAAATCATGCAGCCAGAACTCTTTGCCAAACAAATTTCGTTTCAAATAAATAACCACAGCACCAAGCATTTGCTTGTCCTCAGCCCCATATGCCACAAATATAGCGCCCTTTTCCTGGCACTGCTTAAGTTCTTCAACCTCTATTGTCGCGCCGCCCAGGTTCAATCCTTGTTCAACCCTTTCTCTGAAGGCGTCATGCATCAGTTCAGCGACCTGATCCAATGAGAAATCTGTATTGTCGAGGTTGTCTACAACTATCTCCATATCAGCAATCTGAACCATTTTAGAAATATCTTCTGTACGAACGCCTTTTCGAGCGATATATCCTGACATCTTGCCCGTCCGGAGTCCAATTTTTGATAGGAGTCATATAATTTTCAGAGTACAGCGATTTCAACCAGGCATCAGTTTTTACTGGCATAAATATTTGATGCCCAAGGAAATCTCGTCTCTCAAAATCAGATTTCGGCACGTAATTCTCGTTTGACGGAAATCCGTCACTAATGTTCGCCTCTTTCCAGTCTTTCGACTCATGTGCCAATTGATCCAATGCGCATAAATCCTCTCCTCTCTCAAAATAATAGAAGACATCCAAATGCAACTTCTTGTAAATGAATGTATCTTCAATTACTTCTTCATTGTCGCCCATATAAATCTGTTTGTATGGTATGAAACCCTCTTTCCGCATCTCGTCATACACTTTGTCATTCATCTCATCAGCAAGTATGCCGAGGTCTACATCAAAATCGTAAGGTATGAACCCATGGTCTCTGTACGCCCACAAAAGTGTTCCATATGTCAGAAAAAGTCTGATCCCCGCACGCGTATATGCCTTGTCAGCTGCCACAAGCATCTCCAGTCCGTATTTCTTCATTCTTCTTGCCTGCAACTCAAACTTAAGTTTATTGAGCACTTCGACACTTTTCTTATAAAGTCCGAGTTTCGTCAGTATTTTGACAATAAAGTCTCTCATTTCCCTAACTGAATAAAATATATCAAATTTTCACAATTCCCCACTTTTCTCCCCCATCCCAGGCCCATTTCTGAACCATTCCAAGCCCATCCGAGCTTCCATCGAACCATGGATTGATAATCAGCAAGTTACAAACCCTAAAATTTATCGATAAACGATAAATAAATCCCGATTCAAAAACAGTGAGAATGGAAAGTGGGATTTGGACATCTTACACTAGGTTTTTACTCACATGCTTTCTGAACATCACGAGCACATCGCCTTTCTTTTTCTCTCCCCTCAGTGTAAAAATCATCCATAAGGCAATCGTCCCTCCCCATTTCACAATCTCTTGTATCAGTCTTTTAATATATGCTAACTTGCTTATATCCAATGTTCTTTGTTTCTCGCTTTTTCCCACTCCGTCTCCAATCGAGCGTATGAAATCCATTGTGAGTCTTTTCTCTGGAATGCAATGCTCAACTTTCACATCAGGAAAATAAATGATTTCATTGCCCATTCTCTTGATTTTGTCGAAGATATCTTTTTCCTCGCCGGCCATGGTGTTTTTTCCCGACCTTCCTAAATTTGGATTGAATCCTCCGGCAGCCTTTGCTATGTCGGCTCTGATTCCCATATTGGCGCCAATTGGGTATGCTTTTCCTTTGAATGGGACTGTCTTCTTGCTGTAATCAATAGCACTTACCCATGTATAACTCCATTTTGACATCCATTCTGGCACATTGTCACTTTCGTAGTATGGGTCGATTTTTCCTCCGAAAGCGGCCAGACTGGGCATCTCCTCTAAATGTCTTTTCAGGTTTTTCAAGTAATCTTTCGCTACGAACGCATCGTCATCCAGAAAAACTATCATTTCTCCTCTAGCCTCTTCAATTCCTCTGTTTCTTGCGTTGCTAAGTCCTTGCATTGTCTCTACCACATATCTGTAATTCAACTCGTTGCCGCGTTCTTGCTCGAATTCTTTGCATCTGTCAGCAGTTTTGTCTGTGCTGTTGTTGTCAACGAGAATCACTTCATAATCTGCTCTGTCGGCATGGCAATCGGCTATGCAGTCAAGGGTTTTCTTGATGTAGCAGTCTCTGTTGTATGTGCAGATTACTATTGAAATCATTTTTCTAAAATTGTCAGTTTCTCTCTTACTCCATTTCTCAAATCAATCTCAGGTTTCCAGAATCTCTCAAGATACTCGTCTTTTGGCGCAATGGCATGCATCACGTCAAGAGGTCTGTACTCTCTTCCGCCCCATTCTATATTGGTTTTTCTTCCACTTTCTGTCTCTACTATCTGAGCAAGTTCTGTTATTCGTGTGCCTGTTCCGGTTCCCAGATGAAATTCTTTTCCGCTCTCTATCTCGTCGGCATGCTCGGCCATGGCAATAAAAAATCTCACTATGTCATCAACATGCACGAAATCAAGTATTTGCTCGCCTTTTGTCATTTTTACAGGCTCTTTGGCATCAAGGCTTTCTACAATGTAGTCAATTAGTTTTTTCCCAGTGTCCACTCCTCCGTAAACTGTGTATGGCACTGCTGTCACATACCTGAATCCTGCTTTATCTGCGTAGTAATCAACGATATGTCTGAATGCTGATTTTGTCGCTGTATATAGATATGCGTCTTTCTTGCCTTCCTCCAACCCGAGTCTGTATTCTGCGAATGAACCTACGTTGACAAAAAGCATTTTCTTGACGTTTCCGCCTCTCTCTAATGCACTCAGCAATTTGGTCCCATATTTCAAGTTGCTGTCTATCAGTCTTTCTATGATATCCTGGTTGTCTGCACTTGTTGAGAATGTCGCAAGGTGGAGCACTATGTCTGGCGAAAATTCAGTCACATTTTCCCATGCTTCGGCTTCTTTGTTCTCTATGTTTTTTGTGCAGAGTAGCATCTTGGCTTTCTCAACATCTCTGTTGAGGGTCATGACCGCGAAGTCGCCTTTTTCTGAGAGGGCTCTTACTACCCTTCTTCCTATATATCCGGTCGCTCCTGTGACTAAAACTTTTTTCATCCTCAACTTTCTATATGTTTTATTATTTTTGCTGGAATGCCGCCTACTATCGTCCTCTCTGGAACGTCTTGTGTAACTACTGCTCCTGCAGCAACAACTGCTCCATATCCTATCTTTACGTTTGGCAATATTGTTACTTCGCTGCCTATCAGGACATTGTCCTCTATTGTTATGTCGCCTTCTTTCTCTGTGTAGATTACAGGAATGTCCTCTGTGGAGTATGAATGGGTATATGCAATGAGTCTGCAGTGACTGCTTACGGCTACCCCGTTGCCTATCTTGATGGTGCTGTTTCCTGAGTTTATGAAGCAATCTACGCCTATCAGGCTGTTCTTTCCTCCAATTATCTTTCCTTTGTCTCCTGTGTAGAGAAGAGCATTTTCCCAAACTCTGAAATTATCGTCAAGAAAAATTCTGCGGGGATTGCCTAAAATCTTGACTCCATGGTTCATAACCGAACCTTTGCCTAACTTCCCGAGTCTCATTTTCTGCCAGAAATGTCTCCAGCAATTAATAAACTTGCTTTTCTCTACCCACCAGGCGTCACCTCTCATATCTCATCCCTCCTGTCTGCTTCCGCTGGGTCATGTGGCTCTGGTATGAGGTCCATCAGTAATGATACGCCTTCTGCCACACCTTCAAATGCCATCCATAGTCCTGATGCCACTGTCAGTCGTGCATAATTTGATTCTGGCGAGAGCACTACTTCTTCTTTTTCTCCGCTGCACTCATTGTATATTATGAATCTTATCGCACCTTTCACCACTACAAGGTTGAGCGTCATTCTGTTATGACGTTTCCAACCTTTTCTTTGTCCGCAATAGACTTCACTGAAATACACCTCTCCGAATCCGCAGTAGCCTTCGTCCGTTGCTTTCATCGCATGCAGTACGTCGCCTTTGCCGGTTGATATCCGTTTGAGTGGTGTTATTTTTACTCCGTCCATGCTATCTTTTGTTTTTTTGCTTTCTCCACATACTCGGCTATCTGTTTTTGTGTGAGAGTGTAGAGTTCTTTATTGCCTTCGTAATAACTTCTATACCAGTCTGTGACGAATTCTACGGTCTCTTTGTAAACGAGTGTCGAGTGCCATCCCAGATATGCTAATGCTTTGTCGCAGTTGAGTTTGAGAAGTGTCGCTTCATTGAAAGGAATTTGTCCTGTTACTTTTACGCAGTCTTCTGCATTCATTCCCCATCTGCGGGCTATGTCTTCCACGAGTTGTCTAACGGTTTTTGTCTGCTCGGCTCTTGGTCCGAAGTTGAAAGCCTCGCCGTTAATCTCAGTTCCGCTGGCAAGTGCCTGTCCTAATCTCAAATATCCTCCTAATGGTTCCAAAACATGCTGCCATGGTCTGGTGGCTTTTGGACTTCTTATCTCTACAGCACGATGCTCTGAGAATGATTTTACAGTGTCAACTACTATTCTGTCTGCACTCCAGTCTCCTCCTCCAATTACGTTGCCGGCTCTTGCCACTCCGAGTCTGATGTTTTCTTTGTTTTTTATGAATGAGTGCCAGTAACTCTTAATGACGAGTTCGGCGGCGCCTTTCGAACCGGAATAAACGTCTTTGCCGCCCATTGCGTCATTTTCTCTGTATCCCCAGATCCACTCTACGTTGTCATATGCTTTGTCTGAGGTTATCAAAACAGCGGTCATTTGCCAGTCTGCCTCTTTAATGGCATCAAGCACTGACGCTGTCCCTACGACATTGGTAGTGATGGTGTCAAATGGGTCTTTATAAGATGTTGACACAATTGCCTGGGCTGCAAGGTGAAACACAAAGTCTGGCTTAACTTCTGTCATCGTCTTCCTGACTGCCTTTTTGTCGCGGATGTCAACCCAATACTGTTTTTCTATTTTTTCTTCAAGTTTAAGTACGTTGAACATGGCTGGCTCTGTCAGCACTCTGTCTGCTAACCCATAGACTTTTGCTCCCAACTGCAGAAGCCATGTCGTGAGCCATGAGCCTTTGAACCCTGTATTTCCTGTGACGAGGACTTTCTTGCCTCTGTATATATCTGCAAACATGATTATTATAGTTTCCAAGGAGCGTTTCCGGCATCCCACATTGCATTTAATTCTTGACAGTCTCTGAGGGTATCCATTGGTTTCCAGAATCCTTCGTGTCTGTAAGCGTTTATTTGTCTCATCTCAAGCAGTCTTTGCATTGGCTGGCGCTCGAACATCTCGTTGTCTCCGCCCAATACGTCGAATACACCTGGCTCGCAGACGAAGAATCCTGCGTTTATCCATGATCCTCCGTTCTGTGGCTTTTCGAGGAAGTTCTTCACGCTGCCGTCAGGTGCTATGTCTACTACTCCCAACTTTCCGCTTGGCTGGTAAGTGGTCATTGTCAAAAGTTTACCTGCTTTCTCGTGAGCTTTGATTGTTTCGTTTATGTCTATGTCGCCCACTCCGTCTCCGTATGTGAGCAGGAATCTTTCGTTCCCTATGTATTTTTGTATTCTTTTGATTCGTCCGCCGGTGAGTGTGTTGAGTCCAGTGTCAACCATTGTCACTTTCCAGTTCTCTGAATGGTTGTCAAGCACTTCTACGCTGTTGTCTGACAAATCAACTGTTATGTCGGAGTTGTGGTAGAAATAATTCGCGAAGTACTCTTTGATTACGTACTGTTTGTATCCGCAGCAGACTACAAAGTCATTGAAGCCGTAGTGGCTGTATATTTTCATTATGTGCCACAGAATTGGCTTACCGCCTATCTCTACCATTGGTTTTGGAATCAGCCCGGTATGCTCGCTGAGTCTTGTTCCGAAACCTCCTGCTAACAATACAACTTTCATATTCTTATTGTTTATTGTGTCTTGATTTTATTGTCTGTAAAGTGTCTCTGCTGCTGCATTTGACGCTTTTCTGGTTATCATCTCTTCGATGAATCCTAATCCATATCCGAACAACTGTGCATAAGACGTTGCTATTGAGAGCAATGCTACATGTATGCGTCTGTTTTTCATCAATGATTCTATGAACAGTCCTGCTATGTACAAAATAAGTGGAATTATGCACCACCACTTGAATACAATAGCCAAAATCACCAAAAATATATTGCCTATCACAAAACAACTAGGCAATAAGTGTGTGGGTTTCAACGAACCTTTATGTCTGTTGGTCAGCAATATGCGTGCTTTTCCGAATGTGTTTGTCTGTTTGAAGAATCCTTTGAGGGTTATTCTTCTTTTGTGATATACGACAGCGTCTTTTATCAGTTTGACTTTGAATCCTGCTTCTCTGATACGCATGCTCAGATCTACGTCTTCACCTATCATGTCAAGGTATCCTCCGGTCTTCTCGAAAACTTCTCTGCTGAATCCCATGTTGAAGGCCCTTGGCTGGTATTTGTACACGTTTTTCATACCGCCTCTTATGCCGCCTGTGGTCATGAATGAGGTCATGGAGTAGTTTATTGCAAGTTGCAGATCATTGAATGTCTCGTTTGCTGAGTCTGGTCCGCCGTAGCAGTCAACATACTCTTCTTCAAGCGCTTTCCTGACTGTCTCTATATAATTTTCAGGGAGTGTTACGTCGGAATCAAAAAGCATAAAGTAGTTTCCGCTTGCTTCTTTCATTCCTCTGTTTCTTCTCTCTGAACGACCGGTCGTGTCTGTAATGAATTTTATATCAAGCTTTTCTGAATACTGTTGGCAAATGTCTCTGCAACTTTTCTCGCATTCTCCTTCCATCACCATCAGTTCAAATCCGAGGTCTGTCTGTTTTGCCAGTGACTCGAAGAGTTCGCTCATTTCTTCTGGTCTGTTGTATACAGGCACTATTATCGAGAACTTGATATCTTCCATCTTTACAGTAATTTCCTGATGTTTGCTTTGTATTTTTCTACTCCGGGCTGGTCAAATGGGTTGACTCCTAGCATTTTGCAACCTACGGCACATGCTATCTCAAAGAAATAGAGCATTTGTCCAAGATGATATTCGTTTAACTTTGGTATTGCTATTCTGATGTTTGGCACTCCTCCTTCTATATGTGCCAATCTTGCGCTTTTTTCTGCCGCTGAGTTTATATATCCTATTGTGTACCAGGAGTATTTGTTGAGTTTGTCCAAATTGTCCTGGGTCTTTGGTACTTCTATCTCTTTGTTGCCTTTTTCTACAGAGATGAAGGTCTCAAACATTGACCTTTCTCCTTCCTGGATGTATTGTCCCATTGAATGAAGGTCTGTGGTATAGGTGACTGTTGCTGGGAACAGTCCCTTCCCTTCTTTGCCTTCGCTTTCGCCAAAGAGTTGCTTGAGCCATTCGCCGAAGTATCTGAGTCTTGGCTCAAAATCCACAAAGAGTTCTATTTTCTTTCCTTTGTTGTAGAATATGTTCCTCAATGCAGCATAGTCTATTATTTCACCGCACTGCTCAACACCTCTGTGAGGACGGTAAAAGTCAAATGTTCCTGCTATGAGTTGACGGATGTCGAAACCGGCAACGGCAACTGGCAGCAGTCCTACTGCTGAGAGTACTGAATATCTTCCGCCTATATTCTCAGGGACTTCAAATGTCTGGTATCCTTTGAGTTCGGCTATGTCATGCAGTGCGCCTTCGTTCTTGTCTGTTACACAGATGATGTGCTCTTTTGCGTATTCTTCGCCTAACTCTTTCTCCATCTGAGCCCTGAATACTCTGAAGGCTATTGCTGTCTCGAGTGTCGTGCCTGATTTTGAGATGCATAAAATGCCGAATTTTTTGCCTTGAAGGTATTCGCTCAACTCTACGATAAAGTCTTGGGCAAGGTTCTGTCCTGCGAAGAGTATCTCTGGCTTGTTTTTCTCAAAATATGGCTGCAGGGCTTTGATTATTGCTCTTGAACCAAGATAACTGCCTCCTATTCCGCATATTACCACTGCATCGCATTCTCTGCGCAATCTTGATGCGCACTCTTCTATCTTGTCTATCTGCGGCCTTATGTCGGCTGCTATCGAGAGCCATCCCAGTTTGTCTGCTCCATTCTCAAAATCATCAATCAGCGACTGCATTGCTGCGATTGCTCTCTGTTGGGCTTCTCTCATTTCTTCGGCTCCAACGAATTTCTGTACTCCTGCGGTGTCGAATATCATAGTTAGTCCATTTTTTGAATTAGTTCTTTCATTGTCTTTTCTGCATCTGCCTTGTTGTAGAGTATCTGCCATACAGCTTCCATAATAGGCATGTCAACATGGTATTTCTCGTTTATCTCGTGGATGCATTTTGTTCCGTAATATCCTTCGGCAATCATTTCCATCTCCATTTGGGCTGCCTGTACGCTGTATCCTTTGCCTATCATGCCGCCGAAGGTTCTGTTTCTTGAGAATTTAGAGTACGCTGTTACCAGCAAATCTCCTAAATAAACTGACTCCTGCACGTTTCTGTGTGCTGGATAGACTGCGTTGGAGAATCTGTTCATCTCTTGCAATGCATTGGAAATCAGCACTGCCTGGAAGTTGTCTCCGCACCTGAGTCCATGGCAGATTCCTGAAGCAATGGCATATATGTTTTTCAGGACAGATGAATACTCTACTCCGCATACGTCATCGGAGATCTTCGTATGCACATAGTGAGTCTGAACTATCTGGGAGATGAATTTAGCAATTTCTCTGTCTGCGCATGCCACTGTGAGGTAGGTGATTCTCTCCAGCGCAATCTCTTCTGCATGGCTCGGACCGCTCAGTGCCACTATGTTTCCTGTTGGCACTTTGTAGAACTGCTCGAAATACTCGGATATAAGGAGGTTCTCGTCTGGTACGATTCCTTTTATGGCGGTGACGATTATCTTGTCATCTATCTTTCTGCGCAGTTTTGCCAGATGGGATTTGAAGAAAGGCGATGGCGTGGCGAAGAACAATACGTCGTTCTCTGCCACTGCTACGTTTATCTTGTCTGTGAATGTTATTCTGTCTATGTCAAACTCTACCGACGAGAGATAAGATGGATTGTGCTTTTGGCTTATGAATTTGTCAATCTGATCTTGTCTTCTCATATACCATGTGATGTGTTCCATGGTGTCCATCAGTATTTTGGCTATCGCTGTGGCGAAACTTCCTCCGCCCATCACGGCCACTCTTATGTCTTTTCTTCTTTCCATATTCATTTGTTTTTGCTCTCGTTGGATTTTTCTCTCTTCTCTGCTTTCTCAAACGCTTCTATTATCCTTGTCACGAGTTGGTGTCTTACTATGTCTTTCTGATCAAATTCTATAATCGATACGCCTTTCACGCCTTTGAGTTTCTCGACTGCGTCTCTGAGTCCGGACTTTTGGTCTCTCGGCAGGTCGACTTGGGTCAGGTCACCGGTAACAATCATTTTCGAACCGATTCCGAGTCGTGTGAGGAACATTTTTATTTGAGCCACACTGGTGTTCTGCGCTTCGTCGAGTATCACTGCGGCATTGCTGAGGGTCCTTCCTCTCATGAATGCCAATGGCGCTATCTGTATTGTTTTATTGCCCATGTACTCAGCGAGTTTTGCTGCTGGTATCATATCTTCCAATGCATCGTATAATGGCTGGAGGTATGGGTCTACTTTGTCTTTCATGTCTCCAGGCAGGAACCCGAGTTTCTCTCCGGCTTCTACTGCTGGACGTGAAAGTATTATTTTCTTTACTTCTTTGTTCTTTAATGCTCTGACTGCCAGCGCTATGGCTGTATATGTCTTTCCAGAGCCCGCAGGACCGATCGCTATCATGAGATCGCTTTTCTCATACTCTTTCATGAGGGCTTTCTGATTTTTGGTCCTTGCCGTTATGAGCTTGCCACCTACTCCGTACAAGATCTCGTTGTCCTCTGCTTTTACTTCTACTTCATTGCCTTTCAGCACTTCTACGACTTCTTCTTCGGTCAAGACGTTTCTCTTCAAAGCCATCTGCTCCATTGTCCTGATGTTCTCTTCGAGTTTCTGCACGTCTTCTTCTTCGCCACTGAGTTTCACAGTCCAGCCTCTTGCCACAAGGCTTACTTTTGGCACTAACTCTTTGACGGTCCTCACGTTGCAGTTGTTCACTCCGTAGAAAACCCTCAGGTCTACTCTTTCGTCTATTTCGATTATTCTTTCTGTCATAGGCTTTTAATGAAAAAATCTGGATGCCCCCGATTCTTCAGGGGCACTCAGATTCTTTGCTATATTACCATGCGAACAATGGATATTTACCCATCATCTCGTTTACCTCAGCACGAACAGCAGCGATAACTGCCTCGTTCTCAGGGTCGCACAATACGCGGTCAATGAGGTCAACAATAACCTTCATCTGATCTTCTTTCACACCACGGGTTGTGATGGCTGGAGTACCGAAAAGGAGTCCAGAAGTCTGGAATGGACTGCGTGTGTCGAATGGAACCATGTTCTTGTTGGTTGTGATGTCTGCTGCAACAAGTGCCTTCTCTGCCACTTTACCAGTAAGCTCAGGGAACTTGGTGCGGAGGTCAACAAGCATTGAGTGGTTGTCTGTACCACCGCTGACGATCTTGTAACCTTTTGCCATGAATGCGTCTGCCAAAGCAGCAGCGTTCTTCTTCACCTGCTTCTGGTACTCTTTGAACTCTGGACGGAGAGCCTCGCCGAATGCTACTGCCTTTGCAGCAATAGTGTGCTCGAGTGGACCGCCCTGGCAGCCTGGGAATACTGCAGAGTCAAGCAATGCCGACATCATCTTTACCTCGCCCTTTGGAGTCTTCTTGCCCCATGGATTAGGGAAGTCCTGACCCATCATGATCACACCGCCGCGTGGACCACGGAGTGTCTTGTGAGTAGTGGTTGTTACGATATGAGCGTATTTAACTGGGTTGTCAAGCA
Source organism: Candidatus Aphodosoma sp. (assembly GCA_045643545.1). Taxonomy (GTDB): domain Bacteria; phylum Bacteroidota; class Bacteroidia; order Bacteroidales; family Paludibacteraceae; genus Aphodosoma. Next base: position 28,904 of record JAZUKZ010000016.1, read on the forward strand.
AACCGGCAGCAATCAAACCTGCTGGGTGCGACATATCTACCATGAAGATTGCACCGATCTCGTCAGCAACTTTGCGGATACGTGCGTAATCCCACTCACGGCTGTATGCAGAAGCACCTGCGATGATCAGTTTTGGCTTGTTCTCACGCGCAACGCGCTCAAGCTGGTCGTAGTCAACACGGCCGTCGCTCTCTTTAACGCTGTACTCCAATGCTTTGTAGTTGATACCCGACATGTTCACAGGAGAACCGTGTGAAAGGTGACCACCGTGCGAAAGGTTCAAGCCGAGGAAGGTGTCGCCTACGTTCAGACATGCCATGAACACTGCCATGTTGGCCTGTGCTCCTGAGTGTGGCTGAACATTTGCCCAGCATGCGCCGAACAACTGTTTCAAGCGCTCGATTGCGAGTGTCTCTGTCTGGTCTACTACATTTCGAGGCACTACTAAATGCTCGCTTATCCACGCATTTACATACTTGTTTGTCATAACAGAACCCATAGCTTCCATCACCTGGTCGCTTACAAAGTTCTCAGAAGCGATCAGCCCAATGCCTTTCATCTGGCGCTGACGCTCTTTCTGGATCAATTCAAAAACTTGATTGTCTCTTTCCATTGTCTTTGTTAATTATTTGTGTTATAGTTAATTATATAATATATTTCTCTTTTTCGACTGTGCCCTCTGCCCCACTTTCCCGCCTTTACGCCAGGGCGTAATAACACATTATAAATAAAGTCCGCAAAGTTACTCATTTTTCTTGACATAACCTAACAAAATCCAATTTATTTTCAACATGGCATTTTTTAGCCCCATTTTCCATGAAAATCCCCTCCGAACCCCCTCCGTAGCATTACCGTAACATTGCCGTAACATTGACGAGCCTCTGATT
>JAZUKZ010000017.1:0-11044 GCA_045643545.1 Candidatus Aphodosoma sp.
GCACCTGTGTTGGTGCAGTTACCGAAGCCGAGTTCGTCCATTTTGCTGAGCATTGCCTTAGCACGGCGAGCAGCCTCGATCTTACCCTGAGGGAGAAGAGCGTGCTGGCTTACCTTGGCAGAAACGAAGTGCATTGCAGAACCGTTCTTGCAGGCAGCAGCGCAAGCACCGCAACCGATACAAGAAGCAGCATCCATAGCCTCGTCAGCAGCAGCCTTAGAGATTGGAATTGCATTAGCGTCAACACCGCAACCAGTGTTTACAGAGATGTAACCACCAGCCTGCATGATTTTGTCGTATGCACGGCGGTCAACAACGAGGTCCTTGATTACAGGGAATGCATGCGAACGCCATGGCTCGATAGTGATAGTATCGCCATCGTTGAAACGACGCATGTGCAACTGGCAAGTTGTAACTGCAGTGTCAGGTCCGTGAGGATGGCCGTTGATGTAGAGCGAGCACATACCGCAGATACCCTCGCGGCAGTCGTGGTCGAATGCGATTGGTTCCTTGCGCTCCTTGTTGACTAACTGCTCGTTGAGAACATCGAGCATCTCAAGGAAAGAGCTACCCTGAGAGATATTCTTCAGTTCGTAAGTTTCGAAAGCGCCTTTAGCCTTAGGACCTGCCTGACGCCAAACCTTAACTTTGATATTAATATTCTTGTCCATAATCAATCTCCTTTATTATGCTTTATAGTTACGTGTCTGACGAGTTACAAACTCATAGTCGAGAGGCTCCTTGAGGAGTTTTGGCTCCTGGTCGTCGCCCTGATACTCCCAGCAAGAAACATAAGAGAACTTGTCGTCCTGACGGAGAGCCTCGCCCTCCTCAGTCTGGTACTCCTCGCGGAAGTGACCACCGCAAGACTCCTCACGGTTGAGAGCATCGCGAGCCATAAGGTCGCCAATCTCAAGGAAGTCAGCAAGACGGAGAGCCTTCTCGAGTTCAACGTTGAAGTCGGCCTTGTTACCTGGGATGAATACCTCGCTCCAGAATACCTTCTTAAGGTCAGCAATAAGAGCAATACCTTTCTCAAGGCCTTCCTTAGTTCTGCCCATTCCGACATATTCCCACATGATGTTTCCGAGTTCACGGTGGATAGAGTCAACAGAGCGTTTGCCCTGGATGCTCATCAGACGGTCGATCTTGTCAGTGATAGCCTTCTCAGCCTCCTCAAACTCAGGACGGTCAGTTGAGAAACGAGGAACCTGAATCTGGTCAGCGAGATAGTTCTGCATTGTGTAAGGCAATACGAAGTAACCATCAGCAAGACCCTGCATCAATGCAGATGCACCGAGGCGGTTAGCACCATGGTCAGAGAAGTTAGCCTCACCGATAGCGAACAAGCCGCGGATTGAAGTCTGAAGTTCGTAGTCAACCCAGATACCACCCATAGTGTAGTGGATAGCAGGGAAGATCATCATTGGAGTCTCGTATGGATTGTCATCAACGATTTTCTCGTACATCTGGAAGAGGTTGCCGTAGCGAGCAGCAACAGCATCCTTGCCAAGACGCTCGATAGCGTACTTGAAGTCAAGGTAAACAGCGAGACCTGTCTCGTTTACACCGAATCCAGCATCGCAGCGCTCCTTAGCAGCACGTGAAGCAACATCACGAGGAACCAAGTTACCGAATGCAGGGTAACGGCGCTCGAGATAGAAGTCACGGTCCTCGTCAGGAATCTGAGTTGGTTTGAGTTTTCCGGCGCGGATAGCCTCAGCATCCTCCTTCTTCTTAGGAACCCAGATACGTCCATCATTACGGAGAGACTCAGACATAAGAGTCAGTTTAGACTGGAACTCGCCGTGCTTAGGGATACAAGTTGGGTGAATCTGAGCGAAGCAAGGGTTAGCGAACCAAGCACCTTTCTTATAGATCTGCCAAGCAGCAGAGCCGTTAGAAGCCATAGCGTTGGTAGAGAGGAAGAAAGTATTTCCGTAACCACCAGAAGCGATAACTACAGCATGAGCAGCGAAACGCTCAATCTGACCAGTAACCAAGTTACGGGCGATGATACCGCGAGCGCGACCGTCGATAATAACAACGTCGAGCATCTCATAGCGAGTATAGAGGGAAACAGTGCCCTTGTTCACCTGGCGGCTCAAAGCAGAGTAAGCGCCGAGGAGAAGCTGCTGGCCTGTCTGACCTTTAGCGTAGAATGTACGGCTTACCTGAGCACCACCGAAAGAGCGGTTGTCGAGGAGTCCGCCGTAGTCGCGAGCGAAAGGAACGCCCTGAGCGACGCACTGGTCGATGATAGCGTTAGAAACCTCAGCGAGACGGTAAACGTTAGCCTCGCGAGCACGATAGTCACCACCCTTGATAGTATCATAGAAGAGACGGTAAACAGAGTCACCATCATTCTGATAGTTCTTAGCGGCATTGATACCACCCTGTGCAGCGATAGAGTGAGCACGGCGTGGAGAGTCCTGGATGCAGAAGTTGAGGACATGGAAGCCCATTTCGCCGAGTGAAGCGGCAGCAGAAGCACCTGCGAGACCAGTACCAACGACGATGATGTCGAGTTTACGCTTGTTGGCAGGGTTTACGAGTTTCTGATGAGCCTTATAGTTAGTCCATTTTTCAGCCAATGGACCCTCAGGGATTTTAGCGGTGATAACACCATCCTTAAGTAATTCTTCTCTTTGTATCATTGTGAATTAATTTTATAAGGAATTAAACAATTAGAGAGCACCGCAGCAGCTGAGGCTCAAACCGAAATAGAATACCACAACAGCAGCGAACATCAGAACGATGATTGTAGAGATGATGTTAGCGATGCATTTCCAGCGATTCATCCAGATGTTGTTGTTCCAACCGAGAGTGTGCATAGCAGACCAGATGCCGTGGGTAAGGTGGAACCAGATGGCAGCGAGCCAGATGAGGTAGAGGACAACGAAGTACCACTTAGAGAAAGTGAACTCGATGAGTTCAGTACCGCCGTCTGGGAGGTAACCGAGGATTTCCTGAAGCTGCATCTTAGCCCAGAAGTTGAAAAGGTGGAGGAAGAGGCCGAGAATAACGATGATTCCGAGAACGAGCATGTTCAAAGAAGCCCATTCAACCTCTTTCTGACGACCAGGGATAGCGTAGCGCTCATGGCCGCGTGCACGGTAGTTCTGTGCATTAAGGATAAATGCATAGACGATGTGAACGACTACGAGGAACGCAATGCCTACTGTGCCGACGAGGGCATACCAGTTAGCACCAAGGAATTCGCAGATCATTTCGTAGCCCTCAGTGCCGTTGATGGCGTCGAAGATGGCAACGATGTTCATTGAAGCATGGAAGAGAAGGAACAAAACGAGACATGTACCAGTCACGCTCATGACTACCTTTCTTCCGATTGAAGAACTTGATAACCAAGACATAATGAATAAATTTTTTGTTGTTATTATTAATAAATTATATTTAGCAAAATTCAATTTGCAAAATTACAACAAATTTCTTTATGTTCCAAATTTTTTTGCTTAACTTTGCAGACGATTTTAAATATATTTTTGCGAAGGGTCATACACACTATGTAAAGTAATGAAACTAAGGACAGAACACCTATTCAAAGTATATGGCAAGCGCACTGTAGTCAACGATGTTTCCATTGAAGTTGAGCAGGGCGAGATAGTCGGATTGCTGGGACCAAACGGAGCCGGCAAGACCACCACCTTCTATATGACCACCGGACTGGTTACGCCAAATTCCGGAAAGATTTTCCTGAATGATGAAGAGATAACCGACTATCCGGTATATAGGAGGGCCCAGGCGGGCATTGGTTATTTGGCCCAGGAAGCGTCTGTTTTCAGAAAGATGAGTGTAGAGGACAACATACGCTCAGTGCTGGAGATGACTAATTTCACTAAAGAGAAGCAAGAAGAGAAGTTAGAGTCGCTGATAGCAGAGTTCAGGTTAGGACATGTGAGGAAGAACATAGGCGACCGTTTGTCCGGAGGAGAGAGAAGAAGGTGTGAGATAGCGAGGTGCCTTGCGATAGAACCAAATTTCATCATGCTTGATGAGCCATTTGCCGGAGTAGATCCTATTGCAGTGCAGGATATTCAGGATATAGTATGGCATTTGAAAGACAAGAACATCGGAATCCTGATAACCGACCACAACGTAGATGAGACACTTTCCATCACCGACAGAGCCTATCTTCTGTTTGAGGGAAGGATATTGTTCAAAGGCGCACCAAGAGAGTTGGCCGACAACCCAGTGGTAAGAGAGAAATATTTAGGTCGAGATTTTGAGTTAAAGAAAAAAACAAAAGTAGAGATATAATATGTCATTTTCCGAGTCATTAAAGAAACTGCTCAACATAGAGAGCGACGAAGGCAACAAAGTGCTCGTTACCGGAGGATTAGGATATGTAGGTTCGCATGTAGTCGTAGAGTTGATAGAGAGCGGATACAACGTCTGCATAGTTGACAACCTCTCCAACTCCAACATTGACGTTCTTGATGGGATTGAGAAAATCACTGATGTCAAGCCAGTTTATGAGAACATCGACTGTTCCGACTATATAGCCATGGACAAGTTCCTGAACAAAAACGACGGAATAAAGGCGATTCTGCATTTTGCGGCAAGGAAAGGCAGTGGAGAACCATTGACACATTATAGAAATAATATCCTGTCGCTGATAACCATGCTTGAGTTGATGCCTCTGCACAAGATAAAGAACTTAGTGTTCTCGTCGGCGAATGCAGGATTTGATGAAGTAGAGACCAACAGCGTATGCCGCAAGATAATGGAAGACGCTTTAGTGGCAAATCCAGAGATGAGGATTTCCGTTTTGAAGTTCGGCAATGTAGTAGGAGCCCACAGAATGGGACTGATAGGTGAGTTGCCAGCCAAGAGCGGAAGCCTGATGCAGGCGATAGTACAGACAGCAGCAGGAGCCCAGAAGAAGTTGAAGATTTACGGAGGTGATTTCGAGACTGAGGACGGCACATGCGTAAGAGATTATATAGATGTGATGGATTTGGCCAAAGCCCATCAGGCAGCAATGAGAAGACTCATAGCGGAAGAGAGTGAAGCCAATATCGAAGAATTCTACATCGGTTCGGGCAATGCGTTAAGCGTCAAACAGTTGGTGGAGAAGTTCGAGACCGTCAATAATGTAAAGATAGCAAGTGAGACCGTAGAGCGTCGTGATGGCAGTATGGCGGAAGTGAAGGTAGATACCAGCGAAGCAGAGAAAAAACTCAAATGGAAGGCAGAAGTGTCGATAGACGAGTCGCTCAGAAGTGCATGGCAATGGCAGATGCACCTCGAAGACGGAAAAGTAGAGAAGAAAGGAAGACTGCTCGGTGGAAGTTAAAGTTTTTGTTTTTTTTGATGCGATGAACAAAATTCTCAAGATATTGGTGATTCTTGTGGCGGCTGTAACTGCCGTCATGGATTTGCATGCAGTGACATTCCCAGATGCCAGCCAGTTTGATGATGCCAGAGATGGATATCTCATTCTGACCTGTGAGAGATTAGAGAGAGGAGATATCGACAGCATTGACCTGAACAAGTTGGATGCGGTAGTCTCGGTATATAAAGAATGGGGTACTGCCGAAGATTTGATGACAGCATTGTGCATAGAAGGATTTGCGGCAAGCGAGAAAGGAGACAGTGCGTTAGCAGCAGAGACAATGTCAGAAACAGCCGTTGCATGGTTCGAGATGAATAAAAATATAGTATTTTGGTTCAATTTTAGGAAGATGACAGGAGTGGCATTACTGGTATTGTTAGCGCTTTGCATAGTGGGGCTTGTGATTCTGCTGCTCAGGAGCAAGAGACATGATAAGTCCATAGAAGAACACAAACAGGAAATATCGGATAGCCAAGCAAAGGCCGATGGTATAGTAGAGAATAATATAGGTAGTGTTGCAGATGCATGTGTTGCAGGGAATTTTGAGTGGGATAATGTCAAAAGGGCAGCCAGTTGCATATTAAAAGATTTGGAGATAGAAGGAATGAATGAATATTATAAGGGATTGTTGCTGACAATGTGTTCAGATGCCGGTTGTTCCATAAATCAGTTGATGGACATGACAGGAATAAAAAAGACAAGATTGAATGAAAACAAGAATGAGATATGCCGAATGTTAGGTATGCGTGAAAGCGAGAAAGGCAATGCGAAAGAGATTAGAAAGAGAGTGATAGAGTTGATGAGCAGGAGATAAGTTTTGATAGATATCTAAAGAGAGTGGCAAGCGAATATGCTTGCCACTCTTTTTAGTTTCAGTCGTCCAAGTACCAGCACAGAGGAATTTCGGGAAAATCCGCAAGACTGACAGAGTCGATAGTGTTGAAATCGATGCTGTCGGTATTAGAGAGTGTTTCGAAAGGCATGGTGATTATATGGCTTTTCGGGCCAGTATTTGTGATTCCATGTATTTTGCACAGTTTGACATTATTGTGCCTGTCGAGCATCAGAGAGTGCATGGCGTTAACACTTTTGACAGTGACCATGTTAAGATTTTCGGAAGGAGCGATGTATTCGGTCAGCCTAAACGTCCTATGCAGTTCGGGAAAGATACCGCCGTAACTGCGGAATTGTTTAGAGTTGTCGCGGATGACTACGAAATGGGCAGAAGGGATGTCGAAGTCCTTGAAAGCATTTGTGTCAGTGAGGAGGGCGCAGTCGCTGACGATGATGTAAAGAGAGATAGAGGAAGTGTCAGACTCCAGCCATTTGGGGATAACATTTTCCCGGATGTATTTAGTGTCACTTTTGTCAAGACATTCGCAGTAGCAGAGTACCTTGAGCCGGTTAGAGTCCTGGCTGATGGTGTTTTTGACATCGTTGACGGATACGAAATTGAGGGAAGGGTAACGGCGAGGTGCGAGACGGTATTTAAGGTAAGTTTCCGTGACGACGAAGTCGGTATTTTCCAGTATATAGAAGAGCAGAAAGATACCTACCAAGACAGAGAGAGTGATTATTAATATTTTTTTGATAATTCTGTTCATATCGGCTGCAAAGTTAGTAAAAAATGTTCAGTTTACAAAGGCCAGCAGAAATAATTTATGGAATGGGTTGGAAAGGTAATATTACAATGATGCCATTTTCGTTTTCTGAAGCGAAGTAAGTGCCATTTTCAATAACAATAGGGGAGTCAATGTTCAAAATTTCCAAAATGAGATTGTCGTAAATTTCTGAATTAGTCTCGATGGTGAGAGCGGAAGAATTCGCAATTTCAGATAAGAATTGCTCGTTCATGTTCTCGTTGATGTCAAAAGGGAAACGTAAAGCCATAAAATTGTCATTTATGTATTCAATTATGGCTGTGGGGAATGATGATTCGCCTAAAAATCCATGATAATAAGTGTCGAATATTAGCGAACCATTGTCCAAATAAACTACAACGCCATTAGAAAGATGAGCAGGTATCATAGGTAGGGATATAAAAATATTGTCATTATCATCAAAAGTAGCAGGGAATGAACCTGGCTCTATTGTCACGGGGTAATCAATATTTAGAAATTCAAGTATATCTGGATTTATAATAGTTACAGTATCTGGTATTTGAAAAGAGTCGGAATCACTTATTTGTGTGTATAGAGGGTTGTAGTCGTTTGACAAAGTGAATTTAGGAATAGAGAGTATAAGAGAATTGTTATCTGAATATAAGTTGGCAAGATTTTCAAAAAAATCGGATGACAAATCTGAAATTGGGGAAATGCAAAAGCCGAACTCATGAATATCACAAGAATATGTCATGCCAGATTTGATTTGTTTCTTGAATTTAATGTCAGCGGGTAATTGAGGAGCACTGCGGCGAGCGAGTTTTTCGGGGCAAGAGTTAAGAGCCTCGTAAGAATTATGACAGCTACATAACATGATGACTGACATAATTAAAAATATAAATTTTGTGTGTTTCATATATATACATAAATAAAAGCCAGGGCTGTTTTCCAACAGCCCATGGCTGGAAATTAATAATTTGTTTAACCAATACTTAATTGATAATCAAGTATTCAGAAATTATTCAAATGAGCAATCAACCGAATCTTGGATTGTTCTGCCATCATCGAGGTGAAGAGTAACAGTGATAGTATGGTTTTTCTCGGAAGTTGGCTCTGAATCAAAGAACAAATATGTGTCATTGCCACTAATTCTCTGAACGAAATAGTTCATAGTCAAATGGAAATCATTTTCTCCCATCTCGCTCAACGGCATAGTCTGCCATGAAAAAGAATCATTGTAGTCGAATGACAGTTCGCCCTGATAGCCATTTTGGATGTAATATTTCGGAGTGTTGGACGAAAAAGTGATAATGTCATTCAGCGATGTCCCTGCAGGGTGGACATCATCCCAATCAGTATCACTGGTGACATCCAGACTGGTCACCTGTTGCAGATGTGCATGACAGAACTTATTAGTAAAGACAGGAAAATTCAAAGCATCAGAGTGTGTGTCATAATCCTCATAATAATGTTCTTGGTTGTATGCGGTATCTCCAAAAACAGTCATGAGTGAATCAAAGACCTCTTTTTCGTGGCCGGTTGACAATATGGACACCGAGTTTCCGATGTTGGAATCATAACATTTCAACTGAAACGAAATGTAGTACTTCCCATCATATTTTTCAGATGGAAATTCGACATCGACATAGTCAATTTGATCTAATACTGCAATAAAACTTTTTGAAACTACCTTATATACATCTGGATAAGGTTGAGGTACTGGATTGTTATCACCGCAGCTAGCGAGAAACAGACATGCTGCAAATATACATGTAAATAATATTGACTTTTTCATATTCATTGCTTATTCGTATGTTATAATTCTTAAATAATCCTCAAAACATAAATCTCTATATCCGTGTTCCCAATCAATTGGCGGATTATCATCATCAATATCTAAATCATCTAAATATTCATCATCAGTCACAGGACCAGATGATAAGTCAAATAAACTATATTCATAATATCCGTCGCAATGGCCAGCCCAACCATAATTACAATGGACTAAATTATTTAAGATTACACAAGGCATATCGATCTCGTAGCCCTCAATATAACGCTTAATATAAATTGAAAAATCAACCATTCCATCCAACACCCATGCATGTCCTATAACATTGTCATCAGCGAAACGATGATACCCAGAAATATACAACGGTGTGTTGTGATACATATAATAAACGTAGTCAACATTGTTAGCTCGTCTCTCGTGCACATTATTATAGCCAGAATTGGCCAGAAATCTACGAGCATTTAGGTTAGATGCGGAACTGCCAGAAATTCCGTAATTCATTTCGACACCAATTCCAATATCGTGAATTCTACGAGCAAGTTCCAAAATCGGTAAGTTTTCTGTATGTGAAGCATTAAGAGAAATGCCACTGAAAGTTGAATGACTTTCTGCATAATCAGTCCATCTCGTAATGATATTGTTCCACGTGAATGTTCCTCTGAATTCGGGGTATGTGTTTGCAGAAAATATGTTTGCAATTGCTATAGCGACACATCCAGCATAACATGGTCTGCCTTCAATGGAAGGACAAAAATAATTATATGGATAAGTTTGGTCCAGTTTCATCGGACAGGAAGGTCCAACTTTTTCAGATAATACTGTGTCAAATGAGAACATATCATAACTGTCTTTGACAAATGGGATAAATATTTCGCTAATGCTGTCATAATCTGTAATTCTTACGGTATTAACATTAAAGAGAGACTTATTAATGAGATCCCTAATTATATATTTGGGAGTTTCCTCTCGATAGGCATTTTCATCTATTGGCATAGAAAAATCAGATAGATACAGGTTGCCTTTGTCAGACATTGCCAACACTCTGAAATCGTAAGCCAGCAATGCGTATCCTTTCTCATCGCTGAAATTGATGACATACATCAAAGTGTCCTCATTGCCAGTAATGTAATCAGGGAAGATTTGCTCAAGTGTCTGACGAGTGTAGAATTCAATGTCATATCCAATATTTCCGTGAGCAATTTGCTCTTGAATAGAAGGATACAGTTCCAAAAGCGCTTTGTCCATGACCTTAATGGCAAATTCTGCTTTGGGGCCATGTTGAATCAAGACATCTGAAGTGCTGATTGGAATTTTTGATTTTGCAATGGAGGCATTGCCGTCCGCAATGTCCAGTTGCTGTTGTTTGCATGCAGGCATGACAGCCAACAATAGACAGCATAACGTGGATGCTGCAAAAAATAAAAACTTTTTCATAATAAATATGTTTTTAATTAATATTTGATTTCTTCCGAGACTCCCGAAATGGTCATCTGGGGGAGTCGAATTGTTTTTCGATAAAAGCCAGGGCTGTTTTCCAACAGCCCATGGCTGGAAATTTGTCTAACTAATAATTCCGTGAAGTTTTTTCATGAAACTATTATTTCCTTATATATATAAATGTGTGGTCGGAAATGGGGTGTTTTTTCGGTTTTGCTTTACAAAGTTACGGCTATTTTTCGTACCCTCCAAATTTTTTTGTGACCGTTTTTGACCGCGGACAAAATTTTTTATGTCTGTATTTTGCAAGGAGTCAGGCTGTTATGAAAAATGGCTTAAAAAAAGATGACCGTTTTTGACCGCGGGGTGTTTTTTTGATGAAAAAATGCGAGATTGAGAGCCATTTTTTCATAATAAACAAGTTTATTCAATAATTGTTGGCCTTTTTCGTTTTTTTCAGAGGCAAAGTTACGGATAAAAAATTAAACAAACAAATATAAAGAGTCCGATTGCAGTCCGATTTTCAATTTATTTGCTAAAAATGAAAAATTGGTATATATTACTGAGTTTTAGCGTCTTGATGGGTAAAATACCCAAAAAGAGGAGTCCGGTTGCAGTCCGGTGGAGTCCGATTTTAGTCCAGTCGGCTGTTTTTTAGGGAAAAATGGCGTTTTTGAACAGCCTTATTATTCCTCAATAAAAGCCAGGGCTGTTTCGCAACAGCCCATGGCTGGAAATTTGTCTAACTAATAACTTCGTGAAGTTTTTTCATGAAACTATTATTTCTATAATTATATAAATTGTGGTCAGAAATGAAGCGTTTTTCCTGTTTCGCTATGCAAATTTACCACTATTTTT
>JAZUKZ010000018.1:0-2535 GCA_045643545.1 Candidatus Aphodosoma sp.
TCGCCTGGTCTATATCTCCAACAGCCTCAACGCCACCGTCCAGGATGTACGACTCATCAACTCCCCCTTCTGGACCAACCACATCTACCGCAGCGACCATGTGCGCTACCTCTCTTGCTACATCTACTCCCCCACTTCGGGCATTGGAGCCTACGGCGACAAGAGCCATGGTGGCCCTTCGACCGATGCCATCGACCTGGATGTCTGCCATGATGTCATCGTCAACGACTGCTACATGTCGGTCAACGACGATGCCGTAGTGCTCAAAGGCGGCAAGGGCACTTGGGCCGACCAGATGCCCGAGAATGGTCCCAACTACAACATCCTGGTACAAAACTGCCGCTATGGCGTGGTGCATGGCTGCCTCACCATAGGTTCCGAGTCACTTCATAGCTATAACGTAGTGCTCCGCAACATCACTTTCGACAAGGCACACCGTGTTCTTTGGCTCAAGATGCGCCCCGACACGCCTCAGCACTATGAATACATACGCTTGGAGAACCTGCAAGGCAATTGTGGCTCTTTCCTTGTAGTGAAGCCATGGACACAGTTCTACAAACTCGAGGATCGTCCCGACATGCCCGTCTCTGTGGCAAACGATGTCACCATTCAGAACGTTAATGTGGAATGCACCAATTTCTTCAACGTGAGCTTGTCCGAGAAATACATCCTGCGCAACTTCTCCTTCCTCAACAGTACGGTAAAAGACAAGCAGAAAGCATTCGATGCCGCATTGATCACAAACACCAAAGTGAGCAATCTCCGCATCGAATAACGCCTCAGAAAGTCATTTTTTCAACTTTTCAAGCAATAAATGAAACTTTTTCCCAAAAATATTTGGCAATATCAAAAAAACTCCCTACCTTTGCATCGCTTTTGAGAGAAAGCCGCGCCACAAATCGCGTCAGGAGAGATGTCAGAGTGGTCGAATGTGCCGGTCTTGAAAACCGGTGTACCGCGAGGTACCGGGGGTTCGAATCCCTCTCTCTCCGCTCTATAAACCTCATAAGGTTCTGATTATCAGACTTATGAGGTTTTGTTTTGTCCAAAAAGTTGCACCGGAAATGTACGTAACCTGCTGATACTGAGCATATATATAGGTTCCACATCCTTAGTTCATTCTTCTTTTTGCAATTTATTCTGTATCTATTTCACCTGTCGGAATTACCAGTGGTGCATCTTAGCAAGAGGCCGTGTCAGCTACTTTTGACACGGCCTCTTGCTTTATATTGGTGGGCAGAATCTTTCAATAGTACATATCACGATTCTTCTTTCCTCCATCCAAACATTCTTCCGGAAAGTCCATATTGATACTTGGTTTATTTAATACATAAGGATACTCAAATACTCTGACATGACAAGATATTAGTTAAAAACAAGTTTTTATGCCAAATTTCTCCGATTCTTCATGGAATTTCGATAATAAATTGATATCTTTGCATCAAATACATATCAATTTAAACAACATGGCTAATCTCAACCGATTAAAAGTGGTTTTGGTAGAACAGAACAAAACTGGTTCTTCTTCAATTTAGTTGAAAACAATCATAAGACATTTGTATCATTTCACTAAAACCAGCCCACTCATATGTCTTAAAAGTGTCAGCTTAAATAGAACTATGCATTAAGTATAATTAACTTATATACAATAATATATAACAAATAAAATTAGGATATTTGACAAGTATTTTGTAACTTTATGTGACCAAACAGAGAGTTCAAAACAATGTCAAAACATCCTAATCGTCACAAAGTTAGTAATAAAAATCGAGAAAATCGCATCTCAAATGAAATATATGATGATAAAATCAGTCTTTCAGTACTTTATCCGGATTCCGACCTCTTGATAGAGAGTGTCGAAGTTATGCCGGATTCCGTGCACATATATGCTCGTTGTTCGCTTGACAGTGGCGTGTGTCCTTACTGCGGACGCAAGAGTCATAAGGTACATAGCACATACATGCGCACGGTGTCAGACCTTCCCATCTTAGGCCGGCAAACATTCCTTCACCTGCAGATGCGCAAGTTCTTCTGTCCTAATGACAAGTGCAGTCACAAGACATTTGCTGAGCAGCCAGGGATAGAAATATTTCGCTACCGCCGCAGGAGCAGACGGTGTGAGGTGCTTGTCTCGAAGATGGCGCTATCATCATCCGCAGGAGTCGCCAGCAGCAATCTTCGTCTGATGGGAATTCCCATGAGCAGGGCAACTATTCTCCGTGACACTCACAGGATGCCGTTGCCGTCATATCCCGATGTTGACCAGATTGGTGTTGACGACTGGGCTTTCCGTAAAGGAATCACCTATGGAAGCGTGATCGTAAACCTGCGTACGGGTATGATAATTGACCTCTTGGGTGACAGGGAGGAGGAAACTTTCAGAGAATGGCTTGACAGTCACCTCAAGGTGCAGCTCCTGAGCCGTGACAGATCTACGGATTACTCTGCAGCCGCTGCCAGTACCGAGCGTTTCATCGCAGAGGTTGCTGACCATTTCCATCTCGTAAAGAATATCTCGGATGTCCTGACTCGTGC
>JAZUKZ010000019.1:0-26706 GCA_045643545.1 Candidatus Aphodosoma sp.
TGAGGTTGTATCGCACTGATATTCAAAGTATGTTCCTCCGGATATGTAATTCCAATCAAGATTGACTGACGAGCCGACGTTATTTGTCCCGTCAGATGGCAAGGTCAGGGTGATTGTTTCAGCAGTCGTGAAGTTCCATGCGGCAGACCATCTTGATGTGTCTGCTCCATTTCGTGAACGCACTCTCCAATAATATTTTGTGCCAAACAGAAGTGTGTTGAGTGTCACCTGTGATGTTCCGCTTGTCATCGAACCAGACTGCAATTCGGCTGAATTGAAAGAGAGTGTTGTATCGCACTGATAGTCATAGTAGTCGCTGCCGCTGACTGCATCCCAGTCGATTGTAGGGTTAATTCGGAGATCCGTAGCATTGTTGGATGGCGAATCAAGTGTAGGTGCTGCTCCTGTTGTTGTGAAGCTCCAAGGCAAAGACCATACCGATGTGTCAGAACCATTGCTGTTTGTGGCTCTTGCCCTCCAGAAATATGTTGTGCCCATTAAGAGAGAGTTGGTGGGTGTTACTGAGTTGCTGCTTGATGATTTGCTGCAAAGTGCTGGAGAATTGAACATGACAGTGGTGTCCCACTCGAATATGTAATATCCCGCTCCTGTCAACGGGTCGACTTTCAGCATTGTTGTCAGACTTCTGTTGGTTGCACCATCAGCAGGACTGTTGAGTGTCACAGTCGAGCAGGTGGTGAAGTTGCGGACCTCCGACCATGAGGAGGTGTCCTGACTGGCTGTGTTGATTGCACATACACGCCAGTAGTATTTAGTATTGAAGCGGAGAACATTTATGCTGTAAGAAGTGTATGTTGTTGACTGCGAGCCTTTGACTGACGATGTGAATGTTGATGTAGTATCCCACTCAATGATGTACCTGTTTGCCCCATAGACAGTGTTCCAACTGCAATTCCCGCTGATTGTGCTTGTGAAGACTTCTTCATCAGCAGGTGATTTGAGTGTTACGGTCGAGCAGGTTGTGAAGTTGCGGACCTTCGACCATGAGGAGGTGTCCTGACTGGCTGTATTGATTGCACATACACGCCAGTAGTATTTAGTATTGAAACGGAGAGTGGTTATGCTGTATGAAGTGTATGTTGTTGATTGAGAGCCTTTGACTGACGATGTGAATGTTGATGTGGTATCCCACTCAATGATGTACTTGCTTGCTCCTGAGACAGTGTTCCAACTGCAATTCGCGCTGATTGTGCTTGTGAAGACTTCTTCATCAGCAGGTGATTTGAGTACTGGTGCATTCAGTGTGGCATTTACAGCCAATGTGCTTAATAGAAATAGCACGGAGAATAGAATCTTTCTTTTCATAATAGTTTTTGAATAAAGTGTATTTGTAAAAGTTTGATTATCAAAATAATCCCATTTGATTTGACGGCGAGCAGATATATAGAGCTATGGTTCTGCTATCGTTGTGCTATCGTTCAGCAACCGTATGGGGAATCCGGTGCAAAGGTATGAATAAAATTTCGGATGAACAAGGAAAAAGTCGGAAAAATGTTGTATCTTTGCAAAAATTATAATTTTTCGAGATCTTGTTTATGGAAAAGAAAGTCGGACAGATTGTAGATGTGAGAAACCGGAGGATTTTCGGGGGTATTTTGACAATTGACAACGGACTGATAACCAATGTCGAAGAGTGCGATGTGCTTGAGACTGCTCCTTATATAATGCCTGGGTTCGTTGATTCCCACGTTCACATTGAGTCAACCCTCATGACCCCGAGGAATTTCGCAAGAATGGCTGTCAAACACGGTACCGTTGCAGTCGTCACTGACCCGCACGAGATAGCCAACGTCTGCGGAAGAGAAGGTATAGAATACATGATCGAGTCCGCCAAAAGCACCAGATTCAAGTTCAGTTTCGGAGTGCCTTCGTGCGTTCCATGCACAGATTTCGAGACTGCCGGTGCGGTGATTAACTCACAGGACGTCAAAGAGTTGGTGCAAAAAGATGAATTTTACGGTTTGGCCGAAATGATGAATTTTCCCGGTGTGCTGATTGGTTTGGAAGAACCCCTGAAAAAAGTGAAATCCACCCTCATGGCAGGAAAAGTCGTTGACGGCCATGCGCCAGGTTTGACCGGCGAGCGTGCCCGCAACTATATTGCGCAGGGAATCACAACAGACCATGAAATGTTCGATTTAGGCCAGGCAAGAGAGCGACTCCAGATGGGAATGAAGATACAGATAAGAGAAGGCTCTGCTGCTTGCAATCTCAACGATTTGATGCCATTGTTGGCTGAAGACCAGTGGGTTGGCAAGTTGATGTTCTGCACAGACGACAAATATCCTGACGAGTTGGAAAAAGGCTATATAAATGAAATGGTTGAAAGAGCCGTGGCGGCAGGCATGCCATTGTGGAATGTCCTCGAGGCTGCAACCATCACGCCTGTAGAGCATTACCGATTGTGCGTAGGTAGTCTGCGCAGTGGTGATCCTGCTGATTTTGCTGTAGTCAGAGACCTTAAGAAATTTGAAGTCTTAGAGACCTATATCGGCGGAGAGAAAGTTTTTGGTGACGGTAAAGAAAATGTGGTGAAAAATGCTGAGCCAGAGAGAATTATCAATAATTTCAATGCCCAGCCGCTGAGAGAAGAAGATATAGCGTTGCAATTGGACGATGCAAAAGTAAAAGTTATGAAAGCCTTTGAAGGACAGTTGTTTACCAAAGCAATTGAAGGAAAATCAGGCGTAGAGAATGACATTCTGAAACTCATTGTATATAATAGGTACAAAAAGGCAAAGCCAGCGATAGGTTTTATCAAAGGATTCCAGTTGAAGAAAGGAGCCATGGCATCCACCATTGCCCATGACAGCCATAATATCATAGCCCTCGGATGCTCTGACAGAGAGATAGTTATGGCCGTAAATGCCTTAGTTGAGAGCAAAGGCGGATTCTCGGTAACCGATGGCGAGAAAGTAGAACAGTTGCCGTTGCCGATAGCAGGACTCATGTCGCCGCTCAGAGGAGAAGAACTCGGGCAGAGACACTGCCAGTTGAAACAGATGGCAAAACAGATAGGATGTCCATTCAGCGCACCATTCATGACCCTGGCATTCATGGCATTACCTGTCATTCCAGAGCTGAAACTGATAGACACAGGACTTTTTGACGGATTGAAATTCGGATTTACCGATTTGAAGATAACTGACTAATTGTCAGACTTTTTAGGGAAAGGGGCACGGAAATCGCAGCCCTCGCGCCAGCGAGAACAGCCGAACATGGTATTTCCTCTGATAATCACGCCCTTACCGCATTTAGGACAAGCCTGACCCTCGATAATTTCGGGGGTCTTGTTTTTTTTACGGGCTACAGCCTTCTTCTTCAGTTCCTTAGCCAGCGGTGTAGTTGCGATAATCACATTATTATTATCCTTCAGCACATTATCCACCACAACCGACACCATCTGCTTCAGTTCATTTATGAACGTAGAAGACTGATACTCATTGCGTTCTATAAGACGAAGCTTATGTTCCCATTCACCAGTAAGTTCCGCCGATTTCAGTTGCGGATCATGGATTGTGTCAATAAGACGGCAGCCCATCTCAGTGGCAATCAGGTTCTTACGTTCCTTTCGGACATAACCGCGCTTAAGAAGAGTCTCGATTATCGCAGCGCGGGTAGAAGGACGGCCGATGCCATTCTCCTTCATAGCCTCGCGAATCTCTTCACTCTCAGCACCTTTGCCTGCAGTTTCCATAGCACGGAGAAGAGTAGCCTCAGTGAAAAGTTTAGGTGGATTAGTCTGTTTCTGAACCAGTTGCGGTTCATGAGGCCCAGATTCACCCACAACAAAATCAGGCAAAGTCTGAGCGTCCTCATTCTCCTCCTTCGGCTCAGAATTATTATCGTTAGAGAAAAGCACCCGCCAGCCCGGGCGAAGAATCACCTTGCCAGTCACCTTGAACTTAACATCCTCAACATCAGCCAGAACCGTAGTAGTGGCAAAATGACACTCCTCCATGAAATTCGCCACAAATTGGCGAACGACCAAATCGTAAACCCTCTGCTCATCCACTGAAAGAGAGACATTTACCATGCCCGTAGGAATTATCGCGTGGTGGTCAGTTACCTTCTTATTGTCAAAAACCTTCTTAGATTTAGGCAGTTTTGTGCCAAGAATCGGTTGGATGTTGCTGCGGATTGAAGAGTCAACTATCAGTGCGCCAGCGAGATTGGTCAGTATTCCTGGAATTTTCGGATAGATGTCGTCAGGCAGATAAGTCGTATCGACGCGAGGGTAGGTAGTAGCCTTTTTCTCGTAGAGCGACTGAATGATTTTCAGCGTCTGGTCCGCCGAGAACGAAAACTTCCTGTTGCACTCCACCTGCAGCGAAGTAAGGTCGAAAAGACGAGGTGCAGATTCATTACCCTCCTTTTTAGTGACAGATGCGATGGTAAGTGGCTGACCTGTAATGCGATTGATAATCTCGTTCGCCTTGTCCGGCTTATTGAAACGCCCCTCAGTGTAAGAGAAAATCACATTGCGGTATTTCGTTTTCAGTTCCCAGAAAGGTTCAGGGACGAAATTCTCGATTTCGCGGCACCGCTGAACAATCATGTTAAGCGTAGGAGTCTGCACGCGGCCGATAGAGAGCACCTGACGGTTTCCCCCGCTGTATTTCAGAGTATAGCAGCGAGTAGCATTCATGCCCAAAAGCCAATCACCGATGGCGCGGGAAAGGCCGGCGTAGTAGAGAGAATCATAGTCCGAGGCCGGATGCAGCGAGTTAAAGCCCTCACGGATAGACTCTTCGGTAAGAGAAGAAATCCAGAGACGCTTAACCGGACATTTACATTCAGCCATCTGCATCACCCATCGCTGGATAAGTTCGCCCTCCTGGCCGGCATCACCGCAGTTGATGACCATTTCAGCCTTAGACATAAGGTCCGCGATGATTTTGAACTGATGCTCAACGCCCTTGTCGGCGATAAGTTTGATGCCGAAAGGTTTGGGAATGATAGGCAAAGAGCCGAAAGACCAGGCCTTTAAGTTGGCGGAGTAGTCATGCGGTTCCTTAAGAGTGCAAAGATGGCCGAAAGTCCAAGTGACACAATAGCCGTTGCCCTCAAGGAACCCCTGACGCTGAGTGTGGGCTCCAAGGACATTAGCAATCTCGCGGGCTACGGACGGTTTTTCGGCGATGCAGACAATCATTCCTATGAAATTAAGAAAATGGGGGACACAGAATGTCCCCCAAGATATATTCAGATGAATTTAGTTACGTGGTTTCAACTGTTTGAAGAAATCGTTGCCCTTATCATCGACAAGGATGAAAGCAGGGAAATCAACAACCTCAATCTTCCAGATAGCCTCCATTCCGAGTTCAGGGTACTCAACGCACTCAATGCTCTTGATGTTATTCTGAGCCAAGATAGCAGCAGGGCCTCCGATAGAACCGAGATAGAAACCACCGTGCTTCTTGCAGGCGTCAGTGACAGACTGAGAACGGTTGCCCTTAGCCAACATGATCATACTGCCGCCATTGTCCTGGAACTCATCAACATAAGGATCCATACGGCCGGCAGTGGTAGGTCCCATAGAACCGCAAGCCATTCCGGCAGGAGTCTTGGCAGGTCCGGCGTAGTAGATAGGGTGGTCCTTCATGTACTGAGGCATACCCTCGCCAGCGTCCAGACGCGCTTTCAGTTTAGCATGAGCGATATCGCGTCCAACGATGATAGTGCCGTTGAGCGAGAGACGGGTAGAAACAGGATATTTAGAAAGTTCCTTGAGGACCTCAGCCATTGGCTGGTTCAGGTTGATCTTAACAGCATCGCCCTCGCCGGCATTGCGGAGTTCTGCTGGAATCAACTCATAAGGTTTGTCGTCCATCTTCTCGATCCAGATACCGTCCTTGTTGATTTTGCATTTGATGTTGCGGTCGGCAGAGCAAGAGACGCCGAGACCGATTGGGCAAGATGCTCCATGGCGAGGCATGCGGACAACGCGGATGTCGTGAGCAAGGTATTTGCCGCCGAACTGAGCGCCGAGGCCGATCTTGTAGCACTCCTCCAGCAACTCCTTCTCAAGTTCCACATCGCGGAAAGCGCGGCCGAACTCATTGCCGGTAGTAGGCAGAGAGTCGTAATAGTGAGTAGAAGCCAGTTTTACTGTCAGTAGATTCTTCTCGGCAGAAGTGCCTCCGATAACGATAGCGATGTGGTAAGGAGGGCAAGCTGCAGTGCCGAGAGTCTTGATTTTCTCCACGAGGAAAGGAATCAGAGTGCCAGGGTTCTGGATGCGGGCCTTAGTCTCCTGATAGAGATAAGACTTGTTGGCAGAACCACCGCCCTTAGTGACACAGAGGAAACGGTACTCCATACCCTCAGTGGCCTCAATGTCGATCTGCGCAGGAAGGTTGCATTTAGTGTTGATCTCCTTGTACATATCCAGAGGAGCATTCTGAGAGTAGCGCAGATTCTCCTGAGTGTAATTGTCGTAAACACCCTCAGAGATAGCCTCCTCATCGCAGAAGCCGGTCCAGACTTGCTGGCCCTTCTCAGCGTGAACGATAGCGGTACCAGTATCCTGACAGAGAGGAAGTTTGCCCTTGCAAGCGACCTCAGCATTGCGGAGGAAAGTGAGAGCAACATACTTGTCATTCTCGCTGGCCTCAGGGTCTGCAAGGATTTTTGCAACCTGCTCGTTATGCTCGCGACGGAGCAAGAAAGAAACATCGTGGAAAGCAGTTTGAGTCATAAGACGGAGACCCTCGCGGTCAACTTTGAGGATAGGTTTACCCTCGAACTCAGAGACAGAGACATGGTCCTTAGTCAAGAGATAGTACTCAGTTTTGTCCTCGCCCAACTCGATAAGGGGCTGATAATGAAATTCTGACATAATAGTAAAAGTATTTATTTTTTGATTTGTTGCTTAGAATATAAATTTCTGCAAAATTACAAAAAAATATTTGTGGGAGAAAATATTTTTGCCTATATTTGCAGAGAATTTTAAACAACAAAGAATTTGCTTGTTTCAGATTTTGATTTTAGAATGAAAACAGATATAAAAAGGCTGATAATCAGTTTAATGATGTTTTTTGGGACGGTGTTGTGTCATGCTCAGGAGAGAATGATGCCCGGGAAAATTGCGACCGATTTGCGCCGAGATTATGAGACATCGCTAATGAAATCCCTTGGAGTCGGGCATGGGGATGTGGTCTATTTGGTCAAATCGTCAGCCGAGCCAGAGTACTGCCTTTATTATGACGCACAGAACAAGTCGCTGGTTTACAGCAAGGCAGAGAAGAATATCTGGCGGAAATGGTGCAGTTTTGCCAATATGCATGGGGCCAAGACGCAAGTCGAAGTAGATGCAAAAAGGAAAAAAGTCACAATAGACGACGAAGTGGCCCAGGCATTGATAAGACTCTATAAAGCAGTGATTTACACCGCCAGTTATTTCGGAGAAGACCAAGGGACAGATGGCGAGAAATATCAGTTCCTGTTGAGCAGAGGCAACTTAAGCATAGCAGAGTGCAGGACGCCAGACGGCAATTCAAATTGCGGAAAAGCAGTAGCCCTGATGGAGAGACTCTGCGTTCTGGTAGAAGACGGCAATAAAGAGGCTGTAAATCAGATGCTTGACGAAATAAATCAAGTGATAGATGCATTTGAGGAACTCTTTCCAGAAGAGATAGGAGAAGAAGGGTTTTTACTTTAAGACAATATGATAAAGCCAATTATTAAGTTATTGATTGTTATTGCTTTGAGTGCTGCGATGGCCTCATGCGGAAAGAAATTCAGTGCCAGAGAAGCTTTTGGCGAGATGGTGCCCGACAATATCAATGCAGAGTACGTCAACAGCGATTTGACTGTAGAAATAACCTCATCCGACAGCATTTACGGCAGAATCTGCGAGAAGTTAGAATTAGAGAATCCACAAATAAAACTCTATGGATATCAAGAACTTGGAGATTCATGCCTGGTGAAAATCTATGCGGAAGACATGAGACGTATGGGAATGTACTTACTCCTCATAGACCAGACGGGGCAGATAGTTGATTATATGACGATAGATATTCCTGCAGACGGAGAGCCATTAGATTGGTCCGATGGAGTGGAAGTTGCATGGTTCTATCACTCAGACTTTTTCTATTACGACCAGTTAGAGCAGAGGACAGTAGATTGTGAAGTCCGTTCCGGAGAGCAGATGGATGACACATTGTATGTGAAGACGATAACCACAAAATACAGGATAGAAAACGGAAAGATTCTTGAAGAAAGTACTGATACTTTGGAAAAAGGAATACATTATGAAAAAAGAGGACTCAGCCAGTACAAAGAAAACTTGCTGAAATTCAATAAGTTGATAGCAGATTCCCTGCCAGTGCCAATGAAAGTACTGATGGATGTATATCCGCTCAATTATGCCGAAAACCGTATTTATGACAGCGTTGTTTGTGGACAAATAGACGAAAATACATTGTTTGCGGAAGATTTGGCATGGATGACGGTGGAATATGCTTTGGCAGACAGCGCAGGTGCCCTCGAGTTCTGTATGCTTATTGGGGAAGTATCCGATGGTGCTGTGGCAGAAGTGCTTTTTGAGTGCGGATATCCAAAATTAGCCGAGAAGTATCCCGAGAAATTCGCCATGCTCAGAAAAATGAGAAGTATATGGTGGAATGATGCATATGATGATTTGGGCGATTAATGATTGAATGTGATGATATGAAAAATGAGAATACACCTTGGCTGCTGAGATACTGGTGGCTGCCAGTGACGGTGACACTGATGTGCTGCCTGTACAGCGCGATAGGGGATTATTACACCCGTCATCATTATGCTGCTGATTATATCACAGACTGGGGACCATTCACACAGATAGTTGCATTTATCGGACTTATTGCATTGATCTGGAGAGTGGTGAATCTGATTGTGGCAATAGCGTATAAAAAATGGGTGATAACAGTGATTCTTATCCTATTTCATTTCGTCGCTTTTGCATTATTTTTTGTGGTTGATTTGATGTTTTATCCTTATAGCGAATTGTAAATAATTATGGAACAAGAGATTCAGTTGAACGAACACAACAAGCAAGAGTATCCTCCGATGCATACCGCAGAGCATATTCTCAACCAGACAATGGTCAGAATGTTCGGTTGCCCAAGGTCGAGGAATGCGCACATTGAGAGAAAAAAAAGCAAAGCAGACTATCTTCTTGAGACAGAGCCAACTGCAGAACAAATAGCAGAGATAGAGACAAGAGTAAACGAGCAAATCGCAAGAAATCTTGACGTAAAGATAGAGTTCATGGGCAGAGAAGATGCTGCCAAGATAGTAGATCTCAGCAAGTTGCCCGAAGATGCATCCCAGACACTGAGAATCGTCAGAATCGGCGATTACGACAACTGCGCCTGCATCGGAGCACATGTGACAAACACCTCGCTGATAGGCCGTTTCAAGATATTGAATGCCGATTTTCAGGAAGGAAGATGGAGAATGCGCTTCAAACTTGAAGACACAACCTGGACTGAAGAAGACGGAATAGCAAAATGAGAAGAATTTGGATTTTGGCGGTTTTTGCTGCCTTGGTGCTTGCATCGTGCAGAGAATCAAAAGAGTATGAACTGCAGGTGGTAAATTACGCAGGTGACGGAGACGTTCTCCTGATGACCTATTGCAAGCCAGACTGGAATGTGATAGACACGGCCGTTGAGGAAAACGGCGTTTATTATTTCAGAGGAACTGCGGAGACAGACAGATTAGTCTATGTGTCATGGAACGGCAACCATACAATGGTGGTGCTTGAGCCCGGAAAGACAGTCTTTGATGCGGCGTCTTGCAGAAGGTCCGGAACATCATGCAACTACATACTCAACGAATATATGGTTGAGGCTGATTTGCTCGAAGAAGAATCCGAAAAATGCTATGACAGCCTGACGGGAAATGTTGCTGCAGACTCAGCCATTCAGCAGAGACTCAAAGAGTTTGACGACCAATGGATGCAATTGACAAAAGAGACAATAGAGCAGAATATTGACAACGCCCTTGGAGTGGGACTTCTGGCGAGATATGTGGCATTGTTCACCGATGAGCCTGAGAGATTGGCCGGATTGGTGGAATCCACCGCCGAAAAATATCGTGAGCTTGAGGAAGTCCGCCAGATGTTGGAAATTGCGGCGCAGATAATCAATACCGCAGTTGGTCATCAGATGGTTGATTTTGAATTCGTTACCATTGACGGAGATTCATTGAGACTTTCGGAAGTCGTGGCAGAGAACAGATATGTCCTTTTGAATTTCTGGGCAAGCTGGTGCCCATCGTGCAGAGCGGAGATGCCGGCACTGAAACAATTTTATGAGAGCAAAAAGGCTGATGGACTGTGCATTATAGGAATATCTCTTGATTCTGCGGAAAAACCATGGCATGATGCCATAGAGAAATTCCAGATGGACTGGATGCACACCTCAGAGTTGAGACACTGGCAGTCAGTGCCTGCAGAAATTTATGGAGTGAAGGCGATTCCTTCGATGGTGCTTATAGATCATGACGGCAAGATAGTAGCCAGAGAACTCAGTGTGGAGAAAATAGCTGAAAAATATGAATAATATCTTCATGGCCATAGGAGCAGCGCTTTTGCCGGCAATAGTGCTACTCATTTATATATATGCGAAAGACAAGTACCAGCATGAGCCCGTGGGGCAGATGCTCAAGGGTGTTGTTTTTGGCGTTTTGTCATGTTTTCTGGCAGTTTCGATAGCTACGGTGCTCCAATATTACGGCTTGTATCGGGATGATTTCGGGACCATTGAGGGGGCTTTCAAGACTGCGTTTTTTGGGGCTGCTATTCCTGAGGAATGTGCTAAGTTGTTCTTCTTGTGGCTTTTGCTGAGGAAAAACAAACATTTTGATGAATATTTTGACGGAATAGTTTATGCGGTGACTGTCGGAATGGGATTTGCTGGACTGGAGAATGTCCTTTATGTCATAGATGCCGAAGAGTGGCAGTCAGTGGCGATAATGAGGGCAATACTCTCAGTGCCAGGGCATTATATGTTTGCTGTGCTGATGGGATTCTTTTATTCAAATGTCCATTTCAGGAACGGGGGATTCTTCTCCGGAATGATGGTGATTGTTGCGCCAGTGGTGCTGCATGGACTTTTTGACGCGATACTGATGTCCGGAAGCATTGTGGAAAATGGTGCTACGCAGGCAATTATCGTGATGCTTTTCTTTGCCTTCTTCATTTGGGCTCAGAAGAGAGCGAAAAGAGCGATAGAACGCCATTTGAGGAATGATGCCATGTATGGGGCTGGTTTTGAGGAGGAACAGTTGCCTGGGGATGGGATAAAGTTTTGAGGGATTGATTGTGAAAACAAAAGAGGCGGGACCTTGGGGTTCTGCCTCTTTTTGTTCCTTATTTAATTGAATATTTTGTTTTGAAATATTCGGTCTTTGGTACTGCGCTGATTGCTTCCAACCATATGTAATTATTGTATCGCATACGCTCATTTTCAAAAGCAAGATAGATAGTCTTGTACCCTTTTGAAGGAATCCGTCCGTTGCAGGATTGTGTGCCCAGGGTAGAGTAGTCCACATTGTAAGAAAGACTAGAAGCAGCAATACCGTCTTGAAATTTTTTGGCTTGTGCAGCATTATAGAATACATACATGTTAATGTAGGCGTCTTCTTCGCGGACAGGCTGATTCTCTCCCAACAGAGTAGCTATCAAGCCAGAACCTTTGTGAGATTCGTATATTGGCAGTCCCAACAATTTTATTTGTTTGTATGATGTTTCCATATTATCATAGAAATTACCATCTTCAGATCTATTTCTTTCGTTTGTGGAGATTCGAAGAGAATAAAGTATATCGGTCGCACCGGCAGGAACCTGAACAGCTACAAGAGCGCGATAGGAACCGGAAAAGGCTGCCTTGAGTTGACCACGAAGCGTGAATTTACGCGGTTCTTCAAATAGACTCTGCATTTTAATGCCTTTGATGTTGCGGGCTCTCCATTCATTTTTCTCGGCAGGTACTTCTTCTTCGGACACCCGAACTTTTTGCAAATGATCGATTGTTTTGACTTTGTAATATATATTCCAATCAGCATATTGCGCTTTTGTCCCAGGATTGATATCAATCAGATAAATTGCAGAATTTTTTATTGCTATTTTTTCATTATAAGTGGTTTTTCCCTTGCGTGTTATCAGAGTCGATTTCGCATCGGAATTGAGAATGCTGAGTGTAAAAGCTCGTTCTGCCTTGATGTTGACAAATAAAGAATCTCCGCGTTGAAGATATACTGGAACTGTAGCGGTTTGTTCAATCAGTTTATCGTGATTTTTTACTATGTCTACGTGGATGTTTGGAACAGACGCCGTTATTGCACTATCCAACTGCAACTTCAGTTTTTTTATACGCTGCTTGAGTTGTTCGCAAGCTGCTTGTGAAGACGAATCCATGCCCATGGGATCATAGTCAAAGTATAAATCTTTTGAGATTTCATTCAGATTCAGTATTTCTTCTGCAGTCATGAAAGAAATGTCATCAAGCGATTGTTCTATGTCTTGAGCTGCAGCCAATATCTCTTTATAATTGGCCATGTCTTCATCGCTCATTTGGAATGATGAGGAGTTTCCAGTTTTTTTGCAACAGATGGTTGTTAGAATAACAATCGTTCCAATAAACAAAAATTTTGTTTTCATAACAGGTGCCTTTAGTGCAATATTTATTATGTTTCTATGTTTTTGAATAAATAGACTATTCACAGTCAGTATAATCTTCGTAACCAATTCCTGCGGATTCCAATTCTTCAACCTTTGGATTAAAAGTATTATTTATGACCTGATTTATCCGTTCGGCAATCGTCTGTAATATGTGCAACGATTTCGTATTCCAACACATTTCACTCCATGCTATACGCAAACCAATAGCATTGATTTTGTAGGACCATTGTCTTACATACAAGCGTTGACTGCTGTTGTTGTGGTAACGTTGACAGTCGGAATCAAGACCGAATTTATTTTTCAATTCAGCTGAGATGTCTTTCCATAACTTGTCGAACGTTGAAATATTATGGATAGTTATATTTGGATCATTGTAGGTTTCATCTCCTTTGTTCGCTCCATAAGTCCAATGGATTTGCGTTGGTAGCGCTGGTTCAAGTGCACCGCTTGAAGCCATTAAGGTAATTACCCAGCAATCTTCGTTTGGCGCTAAAGAACGGAGGTCATCCATATATTCTTTCAAATAAGGTATGCTATCTTCCCCGTCATGCAAATAATATGACTTGAATGGCCTGGCTACTCCGATTTCGCGACAGATGTAATTGAACCCACCTATTTTTGCCAAATAGAAAGCCGCCCAGCCAGTGATGGCATCTGTGCATGCTATTGCATTCATAATCGTAATTTTTGAACCACGATTGATGCAGCAACCATACGGGCGGTTGATGGGAAAGTGTTCCACAGCCAGTTTGTCTTCGGCTTGCTCTTCCATAGGTCGCGTTGTGGCTAAATTGATAAGACGAAAATCTTCTCGTGCTTGAATGGCATCTAATATCTCGTCCTCTTTTAGTCCTATTCGCGCTTGAATTTCAGCAATAGAAATGAACTTGGGCACTACTCTATAGCCAGTTGGTCTGTCTAACTTGCGCTCAAAAGCTAAATGCAGTTTCTCGGCCCAATCTGAAGCTTTTTTTTCGTGGTCGTCTTCATCCATCACTTCACTGAAGGCACTGGCAACCAATCCTGTGGGGACGGCAAAAATTGCAATGCCGAGTATGCCGATGATAAATGCGATGAGGTGTCCGCATACGGTGATAGGAGGAGTGTCAGCAAAATCTCCCGGGTCACCTATGTATTGAGCAAAAGCCCAAAGGACAGAAGTCCAACCGTTATTGTATACGTCTGGTTGGGCCTCGTGCTCAACAAAGAAAAGGATAAATGAAAGCAATAAGGTAATGATGCACAAAAATTGCAGTGAAATCAGCATCTCGTCTTTCTTGGATTTGAGTGCCCGGCTGAGGATGTCAAGTGCCTTAATATAGCGGAATATACGCAGCAGGCGGGCAATACGCAGTGTTTTGAGTGCGACATAAGGTATCGGCATGAAGAAATGCAAGTAGAAAGGGTATGTGGCAAGGATATCAATCAATCCATAGAACGAAAAACAATAACGAACCCTGCCCCAGAAACCATTGTATTTGGGATCGATCAAATCTGCTGTCCAGATACGCAGAGACACTTCAATGGTAAAGAAAAATGTAGTGAAATAGTCTATCGCTTTGAGAACAATGCCATATTTGTCTACGATACAGTCGTAAGTGGAGAGAAATACTTCTATTGTGGAAAGCAGAATAAGGGCTATTATGGTATAGTCCACATAGTTATGCCATTGTTTTGTGTGTAGATCGTTATCGAATACTCTTGCCAACTCTTGTTTGAATTGTTTCATGTATGTCTTGTCTTAAACTAATTTATCTTCCAGGCTATGCCCAATCCTGCCATGCTGTAAGATATGGGGCTTTGACAGTTGAAACCCGCATAAATGTCAAGTTGAACTTTTGGATGAACCAACCAGTTGAATCCAAAGTCTAAATAGGCTTCGCCTTTTGTGTTGTGAATGCCATATTTGGTGATGTAGTTGTAACTTTCCACAAAATTGCCAAAATTTGGGGTGATACTAAAACTCAGACAAACAGCCAGGAAAGTTGCTGGTGTGGAAGAATAGCCATCCCACTCAGCACCTAAGTTGTAGCCTATGCTGAACCAGTCGGTCACGTCGTTGTCGAACAACAGATAGATGGAAGGCGCAACATGCATGAAATCGGCTAATTCCTTTGTGCACGGAATGGCCAGATTGGCCATCAATGCCATTTGTGGAATCCATTTGTAGTTATCACATCCGTCAAATATGCGTACTTTTGTGCCAATTATGAGTGGTTCAATTTCATAATCAAAGCGCTTATGAGATGTTTCGGTTAATGTACCATCATATTCCAAACGCAGCTCGGCAAAACCAGTGATGCCGAAACGGAACATAGTGGTAGGCAAAGTAATAGCGTGCCCAGAATTCCAATCGCATTGGAAGCCTGTTTCCCACATGACGGATTTAAATGGCATAATGCCTGTGCCTGTCGCCATTCCCGGCCGATCGGGTTGCATCCAATCATCAGCAGCCTCTTGGGCAAAAAGAGATAGCGGAAAAAGAATTACAAAAAGGAAATAGTGCGGTCTCATTATTTAGTTATGACTTCTTTTGATTTTTGAGTGATTCTTTATGAGATCTCATATTTTGACAATGGTAGAAATATAGTTGAAGTTATGCTCATTCCACTTGATCTCGTATTGAGATGAAAGGACAAATCCAGGATAGTCTTTCGCTATTTTAGAATTGGCATCTCTCCAAATTCTATAAGGTTCGTGCATGCCTTCTTTCATGCTGAAATCGGCATCGTTTGTTCCGTTTTTCTTGTTCTTACATTTATAGGAATTGTCATTGGTTAGAAATATGCATAAACCACCTTTGACAGCCGCTGGGAAGCGACGTTTAAGTAATTCTATCCGATACACATCCTTCCAAAAACCATACATTCCAAGGTCTTGCGCTCCTTGATTTTTCACAAGAGATGATGAACACATCTGTTCTCCAAACCGATTTATCATACAATCAGTCTTGGGTGACCTGGTTTTGTATTTTAGTTCGATGGGACAATATTCGTTGTCTTTTTTCACCACAATGTCAATCTTCAATTCTGTGTTCCAAGGATAGACTTTTTCCATGTGATGAATTGGCGGCATGGTGTTGATTGCAACCAGAGGAACTGTATATTCCACATCTACATCGCAATAATGATCTGATTTTTTTAACCATATTGCTAAATGCAATTGGAAATCCCTTTCATTAAAGAAAAATGTGTTGTTTTGTCTTAAAAAAACAACTATGTCGTTGTAAACCAATTTTTGTAGGTCCATGCTAAGTGTGTTTCTCGGATTTTTGTAAAGTGGCCAACCGTTAAAATTGGTAATAGTAAACAGACGGGAAACCAATCCCGCCTGTTTAAAAAATGGTTTATTTGCCAGCAGCAGCGATGGTGGCATCGTTGTCTGCCAAATTCTTGTCGTCTTTGTCGGCAACCTGGACGCCAATGCCGAAAGCGGCAGCAAATTCTTTTTCGAAGTTGCCTACGCGCTTATTAGGACCTACAGTTACTTCGCCACCTTTAGCGTCAGCGCTGCGGAGTGATGACAATGTGGCATCGTCGTCAGCCATAGCACTTTTGCAGGTAATGCTTTTGTAGATACGCAGTGTTGCGCCGAACTCTTTTTTGAAATTAGCCTTGAGGGTTTTAACCTTCATTCGGCCATCGATTCTAAAATCAGCCATAATAATAAATGTATTTATTCCCACCACTTCAGTGTGGCAGGCTGTTTCTGCTTGTTACTTGCTCTCTCCACGGGATGCTTGACCGATGGTGAGACTGTTGTCCACACAAGTTGTTCCTTTGGGGTCTTTGATCTGCACTTGGAGACCATAGGTTTTCTTAAAGAGTTTTTCAGCATCACCAACTTTCATGGAAGCCTTGATTTTCAGTTCGGTTGAGCTGTGTGTCTTAATTTCGGCTGTGGTTTTCTGATTCAACTGGTTGATGGTCATGTCGCCATCAGCGAGATTTACTCCTTTGTAGATGGCCAGTGTGCAGCCGAATGTTCCCTTGAATTCGGAGCAAATGGTTTTGACCTTTTTGTTTGGCGCCACGGTGAACTCAGCGTTCGTAAAGTGGTCCTTGATGTTGTTAAAAAGTTCCATTGTGTATTCAGATTTTATAGTAACAATATTGTGTTTTTCTTATAAAATGTGATGCCAGAAACACCTATCCTGTAGTCTTGGGCCGAATTTATTTTGCATATTTTGCCTTAAGGCTATCCATCTGTGCTTTTGTGGCATTCTTTGGAATCTCAGGAAGTTTAGAAAGAGTCATCTCGTTCAATGCGAGAACATAGTCATCAGCGGAAGCAACTTGGACTTTGATGCCAAACTTTTCCATAAGATCCTTCTCAAAGCCTCCTACGGTTTTGCTGCTTCTGCATTCGTAAGAACCTGTTGTTTTTGCGATATCAGCAACCTTTTCGCTGCCATCACAAAGTTTTTGTCCGTTGTAAACTCTAAGTGTGCCGCCAAACTCTTTTTTGAAGTTTTTTGCGAGAGTTGACACCAAAAGGCGTCCATCAATTTTAATCTCCATAATAAAAATTTTTTAAAGGGTTTATAAATTATTTTTCAACAATGAATTCAGTTCTTCGGTTTTCTGGAGCCATGGGATTATCGGTATTTTTTAGCTGAGATGAACCAAATCCTACTGCTTCAAGTCGATTTGCGCCAATGCCTTCGTGACTAACCAAGAAGTCGACAGCAGCCTTTGCGCGATCTTCACTGAGTTTTTGGTTGAAATCAGCATCTCCTTCAGCGCTGGTATGTCCGGCAAGACGGAGACGGATTTCTGGATGATCATTCATGAGTTTTGCAAGGTCATGAAGAACGAATTTTGCCTCTTCGCTTAAGTCTGCCTTGCCAACGACAAATTCTGCAGCATTGAAATTGGTCTCGATCTCCTCGAGCTGCTGCAGATATAGAGTGTCGTGAACGACGACTGTGTTTTCGACGATCACTTCCTTAGGCTTATTGCCGAATAAGAGCCATGCCAACAGTCCAAGAATTATGATAGCGGCAGGAATTGCCACCCATAACCAAATTTTTGATTTTTTGGGTTTTGGTGGAATGTATCCATTTAGGTATTCAAGGCGGAAACCTCCTTTTTCGCCTTTCATTGTTTTCTCGAACTCGGCTACTTCAATGTCGTATTGCTTTGCATGGCTGACCAGTCGGTCAAAACTCTGTTTTGTCCACATTTTGCAAAGCACCATTTTTGTTCCGTCCTGAAGCTTGAGAATTTCGTCATGAGACGTGAACCAAAAGTTCTTGTGTTCGTCATCCAAACATTCTTCTAGACGCATGAAATTTACAGGCCAACCGCTGTCCGGGTTCAATTCTTTAGGGAATGCCTTCATGAAATCATTGAATTTGGCATGAGGGTACATTACCAAATAGGCGTTAACGATGCCCAGTGCCGTGCGGTTTTGAGCCTTGCCATAGACTCTGACTTTACTTGCCATAATTATTGATTGCTTTTTAGTGGTTATTTCTTTTTCTTTTTTCGTGTGACGGCATTTATTATTGCTGATCCGATTTTGCGTTCACGACCTTGTCTTGTGGTGGGAACTCCAGTCTTTTTTGCGATTTTGTTTTTGAGAGCACTGATTCCTAATGCCCGTTTTAAAGAGAATGATAATCCACGCATGCTATAATATATAAAATGTGTTAGTAATCAAAATTGTCAGAATGACCAGACATATTGGGACATAAAAAACGCAGGTCACATGCTATTCTCCTTCGATGGGCTCTGGTAAAACCGTGCAACAAGAATAGTAATGTAGCCTGCGCCGTTATGTATTTTGCATTGTGAGATGCAATGAAAATACTTGCGATGCAGGCATTCATTGTACTTTCTTGTTTCGGGTTGCTGAAAAATTTACCAGATTTTATCAAAGCCGAAACAAGCGTCAATAAACGCCTATAATATGTCTGCTTGCTTGATATTAATCAGGTTGAATAATGCTCAAGCTTGCGGCGACAAAGTTACTAAATATTTTTTATGTAACAAAGAGTTTTGTGATTTTTTTTGTTGGACAAATATTAATTAAAACAACGCAGAGTTTTAGAGAAAGATTTCGCCTTTGTTTTTTTGTTTTGCGGATTGAAAAATCTGGTAAAAATTCATTTGGAGTGGATTTGTCTTTTTTGATTTGAAATGGGGTGGAGGAGAGGGAGGAGATTTTGCGGATTGGGGTGCTTTTTGAGTGGAGCGGGTGTTTGGTAATGGGCTATTCGGTTGCTTGTGCTATCGTTCAGCTATCGTTCAGCTATCGTTGAGCTATCGTGAAGCTATGGTATTTTGCTGCTATTGGGTTTGTGCGGGGATTGGAGCTATGATGGGACTGATGGGGTGGTGGGGATATTGGTTCTGAGGGGCGGTTTGGAATGGGTGGAATGTTAAAATATAAACATTGTGTCGGTGTGAATTTTGGGGTCTGATACTAAAAAAGCGCACCTTTATGGGGTGCGCTTTTGGGGCTATTTTTGGGGTTGCTTTCAGCGTTTCCAGAAGGAAGGGGCGAAGAGGAGCAGGATGGTGAAGAGTTCGAGACGGCCTATGAGCATTGTGAATGCGAGGGTCCATTTGCCGAGCATTGGGACTGCTGCGTAGGAGCCTGCGGGACCGAGTGAACCGAGGGCCGGGCCGACGTTGCTGATGCAGGAGAGTGCTGCTCCGAAGGCTTCGATTGGGGTCATGCCGAGTGCGATGAGTATGATTGTGGACAAGGTGGTGAGTATGAGGAAGATGGCGAGGAAGACATGGATGTTGTTGACCACGTTGTCGGGTACCATGCGGTGGTTGTAACGCACTGGCATTATGGCTTTTGGGTGGATTATGCGTCGGAATTCGTAGAAGATGTTCTTGGCTGCGAGATGGAGTCGGATGACTTTGATGCCGCCTGATGTGGAGCCTGCGCAACCGCCTGAGCAGGTGATGAGAATGAGCATTACCCAGAGCATCGGAGGCCAGGAGATGTAGTCGGTGGTGCAGAAGCCTGAGGTGGTTATGATGGCGATGGTGTGGAAGAGCGACTGTCGGAAACTGAGTTCAACTCCCTTGACGCCAGACACATGCGTGTTGATGAGAAGTCCGATGAGAAGGTAGATGGTGACGAATCCGATGACCTTGAGGAAGGCGAGGACCTCCTCGTCGGCGAAGAGCCTCTTGATCTGCTGCTTGAAGATTGCGTTGTAGATGAGCGTGAAGTTGAGGCTCGAGATGAGCATGAAGAATATTATTATATAATGTATGGCTGGCGAGGACCAGTAGCCGACGGATGACTGTTTGGTGGAGAATCCGCCTGTGGCGACTGTGGTGAGCGAGTGGCAGATGGCATCGAACCAGTTCATGCGGGCGAGGCAGAGGAGCAGGAATTCGCTGAAAGTCAGGACAAGATAGATTGCCCAGAGGATTCGGGCGGTGTCTTTGATTCGAGGCATCATCTTGTCGTAGGTTGGTCCGGGGACTTCGGCTTTGTAGACCTGCATGCCTGAGCCGAAGACCGGGAGGATTGCCATTGAGAAGACGATGATTCCCATGCCGCCGATCCATTGCATCAGGCTTCGCCAGAAGAGGAGTCCTTTCGGCATGTGGTCGATGTCCGTGAGAATGGTGGCGCCGGTGGTGGTGAATCCCGACATCGTCTCGAAGAACGCGTCCGTGATGGTCGTGATGCTGTCGGAGAGGACGAAAGGCATCATTCCGAAGAAAGAGAAGATGATCCAGACGAGGCCGACGATGAGGTAGCCCTCGCGGGTGCCGATCTGGTTGCGGGAGCGGTGGCCGCTGAAGAAGCCGAAGAGTCCGACTATTGCTGTGAAGGCAGCCGAGGCGACTATGCACCAGAGGTCACGTTCGTGGTAAATTATTGATATAATGGCTGATAAGAGCATAAATCCAGCCTCGATAAGGAGGAGAATTCCGAGAATTCGGAGCACTTGCAGCCAGTTGAAGGATTTAGTCATTACTTAAAGAATTTAGAAATTCTTGGGGCTGAAGAAGCCTTGCAGAATACGATAACATGGTCGCCAGGACAGATAACTGTATCACCATTAACCACTTGGCCCTCGCCATTGCGGACGATGCCACCGATGTTGATGTCAGAAGGCAATTTCAGGTCACGGATGCGGGCCTTGGTGATTCTGTCGCCTGCATTGACCTCAAACTCAACGACTTGAGCATCGGAATATGTCAGACACTGAACATCCTGAGTATCCTCGTCGAGAGTCTGCTGGTAGATGTATGACGCAGCAGTCAGTTTTTTGTTGATGATAGTGCCAATATCAAGATTATCAGCCAGTTCGATATAATCGGTGTTCTCAACCTGAGCGATTGTCTTACGGATGCCGAGTCGTTTTGCGGCAAGACATGCCAGCACGTTGGCCTCAGAATTGTTGGTTACAGCGACGAAAGCGTCAGTCTCCTCAATTCCCTCGTCCTTGAGGAGGTCGATGTTTCTGCCGTCGCCATGGATGATGAGTGTATCTACCTCATCTGCAAGTTTATAGCATCTCGCTTTATCTGCCTCAATGATTTTGACGTTGATGTTCGCAGGCAGGTACTGAACTACCTTGATGGCTATTTTCGAGCCACCCATTATTATAATATTGTGAATGTCGAACTTCGTTTTGCCGGCTGCCTGACGAACGCTGCCAAGGTTGTCGCGTGTGCAGATGAAATATACGAGGTCGTTGGCGAGGATTTGGTCGTTACCGCCGGGGATGATAGTCTCATTGTGACGGCGGACAGCCACGATTCGGAACTTGTCGTGGTTGAAGAATCCTGTTTTGAACTGCTTGTTGATGATCTCGGCGTTGGCGCGGACCTTGATGCAGACCAGAACCAGCGCGTCGTCGCAGAAAGAACGGTACTCGCGAATCCAGCTTCGCTGAACAGAGTGCACGATCTCGGAAGCGGCAAGCATCTCGGGGTAAATCAGCGCGTTAACTCCCATTCTGTTGAAAAGTTCCTTGTTCTTTGGGAGCAGATATTCGTAGTTGTTGATTCTTGCCACGGTTTTGATTGCGCCGAGGTTAGATGCTAATATACAGGAGTTTATGTTCTCGCTTTCGTATGGAGTGACGGCGATGAAAAGATTGCAGCCCTTGACGCCGCACATCTGCAAGTCGGCAGGCGAAGTGGGGTCGCCGACCTTTGACATTATGTCGTAGTTAGTGTCAAGGTCCTGGAGATTTTCCTCCTCCTTGTCCATGAGGATGATTTCGTGGTCCTCGTTGGAAAGCATTTTAGCCACATGTCTTCCGACCTCGCCGGCTCCAACAATGATTATTTTCATATATTTTCAGCGGATAAAAACTGTCAGTTATTGATTTTCAATCTTTTGACGAATGCCATCCTCGTCAATGCCAAGCATTTTGTAAAGTTCTGCAGGCGAACCATGCTCAATGAATCGGTCCGGCAAACCGATGCGGATGATTTTTGGTGAGAACCCATTATCCATCATCCACTCCTCAACGGCGCTTCCTACACCGCCGATCATGCTGCCGTCCTCGATAGTGAAAATGGTGTCATAGCGTTTGCCGACACTGCGAAGTAACTCATTATCAAGTGGTTTTATAAACCTAAGGTCATAAAGTCCGATATTCTGGTCGCTGATGCTCTCAATGGCCTTTTGGGCTTTATAAAGTATTGGACCAACGCCAATTATGCATTTTTTCTCACCTTTGATAAGTTCCTCGCCTCGACCGATCTCAATGGTTCTCATTTCATTGCGCCAATCGACAATGTTGCCGTTGCCGCGAGGATAGCGGATGACCCAAGGTCCTGATTCTGAGTGTGCTGCGGTAAACATCAGATTCCGGAGCTCGTGCTCGTTTCTTGGAGCCGCGATTTTGAGATTTGGAATAGGGCGAAACATCGCGATGTCGAACTGACCCTGGTGTGTGGCTCCGTCATTGCCGACAAGACCGGCCCTGTCGAGGCAGAAAATTACGTTAAGGTTCTGAAGAGCAACATCATGGATAACACCGTCATAACCTCGTTGCATGAATGACGAGTAAATGTTGCAGAATGGCAGAAGTCCCTCCTTCGCCAAGCCTGCTGAGAATGTAACTGCATGACCCTCAGCGATTCCGACATCAAAAGTACGCTTTGGAAGCGCCTTCATCATTATGTTCATTGAACAACCTGAAGGCATGGCGGGAGTGATGCCCACAATGCGTTCGTCAGCCTTGGCGAGTTCAAGCAGTGTGTGACCGAAAACATCCTGAAACTTAGGGGGTTGGTTGGTTGAATCGCTCTTGATGCGTTCACCGGTAGTCTCGTTGAATGCTCCTGGTGCATGCCAAATTGTTTCCTCTCGCTCCGCAGGCTCGTAGCCTTTTCCTTTTTTTGTGATGATATGCAGTACTTTAGGTCCGCGATAATTCTTGATTTTTCCGAGCATGTCAACCAATTGCTCAACATTGTGTCCATTGATAGGGCCGAAATAACGGATGTTGAGTCCCTCGAAGATATTGTTCTCAGCGGGATTGTTTCTCAGACTCTTAAGCGTGTTGCCGAGTCTGATTACCTTGCTCTTTCTGCCGTGGTCCATGAGGCCGATCTTCGAAAGTACTTTGTATCCCTGCCAGCGCAGCTTGTTGTATTTGTGCGAAAGATGGATGGATGTCAGAAAATCGCTAAGGCCACCTCGAATAGGATCAATGGCCATGTGGTTGTCATTCAGGATGATAAGCAGATCATTGTCATTTATTGAGGCGTTGTTGATGCCCTCAAAAGCAAGACCGCCGGTCATTGAACCATCGCCAATCACTGCAATCACTTTCCTGTTGCTTTCACCTTTGATCTTTGAGGCAATGGCCATGCCCAAAGCTGCTGATATAGAGGTGGATGAGTGGCCGGTGCCAAAAGCATCATACTCGCTTTCCCTGGGGTTTGGGAACCCGCAAAGCCCCTTGAACTGACGGTTCGTTTTGAAAGCCTCGCGCCTTCCAGTCAGTATCTTGTGTGCATAAGCCTGATGCCCAACATCCCAAACAATGCGGTCGTATGGGGTATTGAAAACATAATGCAGCGCCACTGTCAGCTCAATTACGCCTAAAGACGCTCCAAGATGACCGGGATTACTGGCCAACTCATGAATGATATAGTTTCGCAATTCTTCGCAAACTGGTTGTAAATCAGCAGGTTTTAATTTTTTTAGGTCGTCCGGACTATCTATTTTCTCTATGTACATATCTCGGCAATTTACAAACTGCAAAATTACATAAAATATTCAATACAAACAAAAAAAAGAGCAATTATTTTATGTTGAAAAAAAATTCCAAAATGCTTTGTTATGTCACGGAAAATGTGTAATTTTGCAGCGCTTAAAGAATGTACTATGCCGAACTCCAAGACTGACTCTATCATTCAGAGAATTAAAGACCTGACTAAAGAAAACAAAAACCTGAAAACAGAAGTCGAGTCACTGAAAAAACAGTTGGAGAACGCAAATAAAGAAATAGTGCATTTGAAAGATAGTTACGATAGAGTGAAAATGGCGCGCGCTTATGGATGGAACGACGAAACCAAGAAAAAAGCAACCGCTAGAATCAACCGAATGGTGTGTGAAATAGACTACTGTTTGGCTCTCCTGAAGAAAATTCAATAGCTATAATGACCAGAACTATTACCTTAAATATCAATGGCGAAATCTTCAAACTGGATGTGGAATCCGAAGAAGAAGAAGTATATCGTGTTGCCGCTCAGCAACTTAACGAAGTTATTGGTAATTATGGCGCAAAATATGTATCAGCAAGCTACACCAAAATCCTTTCCATGGTAGCTCTTGATATGTCATTGAACCTCGCAAAGAGCGAAAAAATGCTCCATGAGGCAGAAGAGCGACTCGCACAGATAGAGGGTGCCCTCGACTGTGACGAAAAAAGTCCAAAAAGCGACAGTATGGATCTCCTCAGTTACTGATTCATACCGTCTTGATAATAAGTATAATACGCACCATTCATAAGCCGCGTTAACTGCGCCGCCAGTGAATGGTGCGCTCTTTTATGCAAACAATTTAATAAAACTATATATATTATGTCAGTAATGCTAATTGTAATTTTGTCAATCGTCGGCATCGCGATTGGCTGTGCAGTCGGATTCTTCGTAGTCCGCGGAACCATGGACAGCAAAGTCGCCCGCCGTCTTCAGCAGGTTGAAGAGGAGGCTGAGAACCTCAAACGAAATAAACTTCTCGAAGTAAAGGAGAAATTCCTGAATCAAAAAGCAGAATTCGAAAAAGAAGTCGCAGAGCGCAACTCCAAAATCCAGCAGTCCGAGAACCGCGCTGCCCAGGCCGAGTCACGTGCCCAGCAGAAAGAACAGCAAATCACACAGCGACAGAAAGATCTCGAACGCAAAATCGCAGAAAACGACACAACCCGCGACAACCTTGCCAAACAACTCGCCCAGGTAGAGCAGCATAAAACCGAGCTCGAGCACCTCCATGCAGAGGCAAACGAAAAACTCGCCACAATCGCAGGACTCACCCCAGAGCAAGCCAAAGCCCAACTCATCGAAAACATCAAAGACAAGGCAAAAACCGAAGCAATGGCCTATGTAAACGAAGTCATGGAAGACGCAAAACTCAACGCCGACAAAGAGGCAAAACGCATCATCGTCCAGACCATCCAGCGCGTAGCAACCGAGACAGCCATCGAAAACTCCGTCACAGTCTTCAACATCGACAACGACGAAGTCAAAGGCCGCATCATCGGTCGCGAAGGCCGCAACATCCGCGCCCTCGAGGCAGCTACAGGCGTAGAAATCATCGTCGACGACACCCCAGAGGCAATCGTCCTCTCAGGCTTCGACCCAGTCCGCCGCGAAATCGCCCGCCTCTCACTCCACCAGCTCGTCGTAGACGGCCGAATCCACCCAGCACGCATCGAAGAAGTCGTCGCAAAAAACCGCAAACAAGTAGAAGAAGAAATCATCGAGACAGGCAAACGCACAACAATCGACCTCGGCATCCACGGCCTCCATCCAGACCTCATCCGCCTCGTCGGCAAAATGAAATACCGCTCATCCTATGGCCAGAACCTCCTCCAGCACGCCCGCGAGACAGCAAACCTCTGCGCCATCATGGCAGCCGAACTCGGCCTCAACCCCGAGAAAGCAAAACGCGCCGGACTCCTCCACGACATCGGAAAAGTGCCTGACGACCAGCCAGAACTTCCACACGCAATACTCGTCATGAACCTCTGCGAGAAATACAAAGAAAAACCAGACATCTGCAACGCCGTAGGCGCGCACCACGACGAAGCCGAGATGAAAACACTCCTCGCACCGATCGTCCAAGTCTGCGACGCCATCTCCGGAGCCCGTCCAGGCGCACGCCGCGAAATCGTCGAAGCATACATCAAACGCCTCAACGACCTCGAAAACCTCGCCATGTCATACCCAGGAGTAGTCAAGACCTACGCCATCCAGGCAGGCCGCGAACTCCGCGTAATCGTCGGAGCCGACAAAGTCGACGACAAGACAGTCGAGACACTCTCCTACGACATAGCAAAACGCATACAGGACGAAATGACCTACCCAGGCCAAGTCAAAATCACGGTCATCCGCGAGACCCGTTCCGTATCATACGCAAAATAACAAATACAACGTGCGGCCGGTCCCCCGGACCAGCCGCACATTACCTCAGGGGCTGCTCGGTTTTGACGGCGGGCAGAAGAGGTATGTAAGCATGCAGTGCCTTGTCTGATAAGCACTTAAATCCCAGCGGACAAAAATTAACTGGCGAAAATACTTACGCTCTCGCTGCTTAATCGAAGTTCAGTAGATTAGCTTCATTCCCCGACACACCGCGGGAACGAGACATCTCTCAGTTGCCCAATCCATGAGGCGTTCTGGTCATAGAGGTGCCGCAATATCAGGGATAGTCCGGCCATTTCTGCGCTGTCCGGCCGAAAACCCAGCAGATAAGGAGCAAGATTGGTGGCTTCGGTCTATCCTGCTCTCGAAAACCTAAGCGAAGATAAGCATGTAGAAAGCATATTGCTTCCTCGTTCG
>JAZUKZ010000020.1:0-20075 GCA_045643545.1 Candidatus Aphodosoma sp.
AGCCCATCATGAAGAGTTGGACGACAGCGAGCAGCCTGCAGACATACGAATCAACACTCTCCTCAAAGATCCACAGAAACTCCTTGCCACGATACTTATCGCCAACAATTTCGTCAACGTGGCTATCATCGTGCTCTCCTCGATAGTGATAAGCCAGGCATTTGATTTCTCGTCAAAGCCATGGCTCGGTTTTCTTGTTGAGTCAGTTCTCATCACCTTCGTGATACTCCTTTTCGGAGAGATAATGC
Source organism: Candidatus Aphodosoma sp. (assembly GCA_045643545.1). Lineage (GTDB taxonomy): Bacteria > Bacteroidota > Bacteroidia > Bacteroidales > Paludibacteraceae > Aphodosoma. Next base: position 249 of record JAZUKZ010000020.1, read on the forward strand.
CGAAGATATTCGCACAGCAGCATTCACTGCTCCTGTGCCGCAAAGCCTCAGGCATACTCATGCCACTTGAGTACCTCCTCTACCCCTTCTCATACATCCTCATTCACTCCACCTCATTCATAGACAAGAGAATAGAGAAACACACGCACAACACCCTGTCAATGGATGAACTCTCCCATGCCCTTGAACTCACAGAAGACACCATAGACGAAGACAAAGACATCCTCCAGGGCATTGTAAAGTTCGGCACCCAGACAGCAGCCAGTGTCATGACACCCCGTACAGACATGATTACAGTCAGTGTGACCGACTCATTCGACAGCGTGATAAACTGCATCAACGAGCACGAATATTCCCGTATACCCGTTCTAAAAGGCTCATACGACGACATACGAGGCATACTCTATGCCAAAGACCTCCTGCCATTCATTGAGAAGCCAAAGAACTTCAAATGGCAGACCTTGATACGCCAGGCATATTTCGTGCCAGAGACAAAGAAGATAGACGACCTCCTCCAGGACTTCCAGAAGAACCGAGTCCACATGGCCATAGTAGTGGATGAGTTCGGAGGCACCTCAGGACTCGTCACCATGGAAGACGTCCTTGAGGAAGTAGTAGGAGACATCAGCGACGAATACGACACAGACGACATGAGTTGCGTAGCAGAAGACGACACCCATTTCTCCGTAGAGGCCAAGATATCCCTTACAGACCTTGTCAAAGACGCCAATCTTGATGACGAGATCTTTGACGAGTTGGAAGAAATAGACACACTTGCCGGACTCATACTCGAGATAAAAGGAGAGTTCCCTGTACTCCACGAGCATATACCTTACCGCAACCTTGATTTCGAGATTACGGCGATAGATGCACGAAGGATACAGAAAGTCCGCATGACCGTAAACCCAGTAGAAAACAATGATGAAAATTAAGAACATACTCATGGCGGCAGTGATGCCACTCCTTCTCGCGTCATGCTCAGAGGCGCCACAGCCAAAGCCATACGCCTACTACAGGATAGAAGTTCCCGCTGTGGAGTATGTCACAGCCGACACACTCGGATCATACATCACAGAAGTCAACGCCTCCTGCGTGAGCGACCAGGCAGACTCACACTGGAGTACCCCCAGTGACAAATGGATAAACCTTTACTACCCCACCATCAACGCCACCGTCCACCTCAGTTACAAGCACATAACCCCTGAGCAAGTGCAGACAGTGACAGAAGAGAGCCGTACCCTTGTGTATAAACACACAGTAAGGGCAGACGCCATTAGAGAGAGTTATTACGAAAACGACACGACCAAAGTTTACTGTGTATTCTACGAACTGACAGGCAATGCAGCCTCCCCTACGCAGTTCTACGCCACCGACTCAATGCACAACTTCCTCCGCGGCTCGGTATATTTCAACAGCCTGCCGAACTACGACTCAATCAAGCCAGTCGCCATCTACGTAGAGAACGACATCGTGCATCTGATAGAGAACCTAAGATGGAAAAACTGATATAATTATGATTATAGAGAAAAAAACATTTGAAGACGGATCGACCTTCATGCTCTGGCAAGTCACAGAAGAAGTAGACGAACTGCTTGAGAAACTCGACAACGATCCATTTATCGCAGAACAGATCTCCCATTTCACCAGCATCAAGCGCAAATGCGAGTACCTTGCGTCGCGCTGCATGCTCAAAGAACATTACGGAGAACTCACAAACATCGGCTATTATCCGTCAGGAAGGCCATTCATAGAGGGCCATCAGGACTCCATCTCCATCTCCCATACAGGAGAGTGGGTGACAGTGCTCCTCCATCCTACCAAACGCTGCGGCATAGACATAGAGAGACTCACCGACAAACTCGTCAGAGTAAAGAGCAAATACCTCTCACCAGAAGAGATGGCATTCATCGACTTCCAGTGCGAGAAGCCACAGTTGGCCATCATGTGGGCAGCCAAAGAGGCGCTCTACAAACTCATAGACATACAAGGACTTGATCCACTCAAAGACCTTCACATACGTCCGTTCCTCCCATATCTTGACGGCAGAATCACAGCCACCGAGACCAAGAGCCACCAGGCACGCCAGTTCGAGTTGGAGTACCTTGTCCGTCCACAGTACGTATTAGTAAGAGTGATAGAATGAAATTTGTAGGAGCACACATCTCAGCATCAGGAGGAGTAGAGAATGCCCCTCTCAATGCCCATGCCATAGGAGCCACCGCCTTCGCCATGTTCACCAAGAACCAGCGACAGTGGTTTGCCCCAGCCCTGACAGAAGAGAGCATATCAGCCTTCAAAGCCAACATGCAGAAGTGCGGATACACAGCAGCACAGGTACTGCCCCATGACAGTTACCTCATTAACCTCGGTTCACCCGATCCCGAAGGACTTGACAAAAGCCGCAAGTCATTCATAGACGAAATGCGCCGCTGCCAGCAGTTAGGACTTGACCGCCTCAACTTCCATCCAGGCTCGCACCTCAAGAAATGCACCGAAGAGCAATGCCTCGACACCATAGCCGAAAGCATCAACATAGCCCTCAGAGAGACCGAAGGAGTCACAGCAGTGTTAGAGAACACAGCAGGCCAGGGAACCAATATGGGCTACCGCTTCGAGCATTTGCGCCACATCATAGACAGAGTAGAAGACAAAAGCCGAGTAGGAGTCTGCATAGACACCCAGCATGCCTTCGCCTCAGGCTATGACTTAGCCACAGAGCAGGGCTTCATGAGCACATGGGAGCATTTCGAGGAAGTCATAGGCTTCCGTTACCTCAGAGGCATGCACCTCAACGACTCAATGAAAGCCTTAGCCTCCAGAGTTGACAGACACGACTCCATAGGCAAAGGACTCATAGGCATCGACTGCTTCCGGATGATAATGCAAGACAGCCGCTTCGACAACATACCCCTTATACTCGAGACACCGGACGAGACACTCTGGGCAGAAGAAATCAAGAAATTAAACACATTATAATATATATGAAACTTAAAAGCATTTTAGTAATGGCATTAGCAGCCACAGCCCTCACAGCATGTCACAAAGACAAAGCAACGGGCATAATCGATGAGACCGCAGATCCCGACTACATCGGCAGGAACGAAATCACCGTAGAGAACGGCAGAATGAACGAAATGGTACTCTGGGCCTTCGGACGCCTTGGCGACATACAACTCTCGCCAGACGGCCAGAAAGTACTTTACGGAGTACAGTACTATAGCGTAGAGAAGAACAAGTCAAACCGCGAGTTATTCACTATGAACCTCGACGGCAGCGACGTACAGCAGATCACCAAGACCAAGGCAGGTGAGTTTGCAGCGCGCTGGGTAAAGAACGGAGAGAAGATAGCCTTCCTCTATCCAGACACAGCAGGCATCATGCAGTTGTGGGAGATGAACCCAGACGGCACAGAGCGCACACAGATCTCAGCATCAGACAGAGACGTCAACGACTACCTCTATGACAACGCCTCAGCGCAAGTCATCCTCATCCGCAACGTACAGTACGGAGAGACAGCCCACGACCTCTATGCAGACCTTGACAAGACCTCAGGACGCGTAGTGACAGACCTCATGTACAAACACTGGGACGAGTGGACAGAGAGCGTACCTCATCCATTCCTCTACGACTATGACGGCACAACCCTCAACAACGAGCGAGACATCATCTTCGGCGAGCCATACGAGTCGCCAGTCAAGCCATTCGGAGGAGCAGAGCAGATAGCCTTCACACCAGACGGCAAGCAAGTGGCCTACACATGCAAGAAAAAGGCAGGCATGGCATACGCCCTCTCAACCAACAACGACATCTACCTTTACGACATAGCACAAGGCAAGACCATCAAGAACCTCACAGACAGCATGATGGGTTACGACATCAATCCAGTATTCTCGCATGACGGCAAATACATGGCATGGGAGAGCATGGAGCATGACGGCTATGAGAGTGACAAGAACCGCATCTTCATCCAGGACATGCAGACAGGAGTACGCACAGAACTCACAGACAGTTTCGACCAGTGCTCAGAAGAACTCCATTTCTCTGCAGACGACAGCAAACTCTACTTCCGCTCATGCTGGCATGGAGAGTTCCAGATCTACGAGTTGAACATAGCAGACAAGAAGATACGCTGCATCACAGAAGGCGTACACGACTACGAGCAGATAGCCCTTGCAGGCGACAAGATTATTGCAGTACGCCACTCAATGTCAATGCCAAACGAAATCTATTCAGTAGAAGTAAAGACAGGCAAAGAAACACAGATCTCATTCGAGAACAAACACATCCTCGACCAACTCACCATGGGAGAAGTCAAAGAGCGTTGGATCAAGACCACAGACGGCAAAGAGATGCTCGTATGGGTTATTCTTCCACCACAGTTTGACGCAAGCAAGAAATACCCTACCCTCCTCTACTGCGAAGGCGGTCCACAGTCGCCAGTAAGCCAGTTCTGGAGTTACCGCTGGAACTTCCAGATGATGGCAGCCAACGACTACATCATCGTAGCGCCAAACCGCCGTGGCCTTGTAGGTTTCGGACAAGAGTGGCTTGAACAGATATCAGGCGACTACGGAGGACAGTGCATGACAGACCTCTTCACAGCCATCGACACCCTCTCATTAGAGAGTTATGTAGATACAGCGCACCTCGGTTGCGTAGGAGCGTCATTCGGCGGATACTCAGTATATTGGATGGCAGGACATCATGAAGGACGCTTCAAAGCCTTCATTGCCCATGACGGCATGTTCAACCTCGAGCAGCAGTATCTTGAGACCGAAGAGATGTTCTTCGTAAACTGGGATCTCGGAGGAGCATACTGGACACCAGGCACAGAGAACACATACGCCAACTCACCACACAAGTTCGTTGACAAGTGGGATACCCCAATCATGGTTATCCACGGCGAGTTAGACTACCGTATCCTTGCGTCACAGGGCATGGCAGCATACAATGCAGCCAAGTTGCGTGGACTGGATGCAGAGTTGCTCATCTTCCCAGACGAGAACCACTGGGTGCTCAAGCCACAGAACGGTGTGCTCTGGCAGAGAAGATTCTTCAATTGGTTGGATAAGTACTTGAAGTAACGAAAACGAAAAAAGGACTTCGTACGAAAACGAAAACGAAAACGAAAAGCGCCGAAAGGCGGTGGTAATTGACCAAAACGAAAGAATATGGCAAAGGATATATTAGACGAGATAGTTGATGATTCTGAGTGCATAGAGTTCATCATGGGTTATGTAGATAAGAGTCTGAACATCACTGATGACGATGTGCAGTATGTGCTTGACCTCATCTGCGAGTACTACGCACAGAACGAGTTCATGGAAGACAAAGCCGAAGAGGCAGAGATAGCCGAAGACGACATGATGAACTTCATCATGGCAGCAGTACGCAAAGAGACAATCATGAACCTCTGCGAAGAGCAAGTGGCAGCCATTCTCGACGGAGAGTACGAGTACGGCAAGAAGACAGGCATATATCAGTAACATGCGAGGCTTTCTGGCACATAAGATATTAAGGTACAGACTCGGCACAGTACGTCAGAACCTTAAGATAGCCTTTCCCGACGCTACGGAGGAGCAGCGCCGTGAGATAGAGCGTGGGTTCTATGCTCATTTCACCGACATTCTCGGAGAGTCCCTCACCATGAGTTTCTGCAGCAAGAGACGCATGAAAGAGATACTCCGTTTCGACAATGTAGAGTTAGGCGAGCAGATAGCCAGAGAGCAAGGCGACATGGTGGCAGTCTTCGGACACCAGTGCAACTGGGATTTAGTGGCCTCCATACCATTATGGACAGACGCCTTCGACTCCTACGCATTATACAAACAGTTGCATTCCCGACTGTTTGACCGCCTCTTCAAAGGCATCAGAGAGCGTTTTGGGCTCAAGAGCATAGAGCACAAAGGGGCAGCCAGGAGAATCATGTACATACGCAGAGAGTCGAGCAAACCGTCCCTCTTTGCCTTCAACACAGACCAGTCGCCCCACTCCACCTGGCAGGTAGAATGGGTTGATTTCTTCGGCAGGGAGACTGCCGCAGTGCCTGGGTGGGCGGAGATAGCCATGCGCATGAAGATGCCGGTGATATACCTTCACCTCATACATCACGGCAAGAAGAGTTACAGCGTGTTTGCGGAGAAGATATGGGATGGACAGAGTGAGGTCAGTCAGCATGACCTTGTGCAGAGGTATTACAGTCTTTTGGAGGCAGACATACGCAAGCAGCCGGACCAGTATCTGTGGTCGCACCGGAGGTGGAAGTTTACTAAATAACGATACGTTCGCTTTGCTCACTACGATACGGCTCGCGCTTTGCTGAGCCTACGATACGGTGGCATGCCACCTACGATACGTTCCGCTCTGCTCTGCTCCACTACGGGATACCTGGGTGATGGTAAGTTTATAGATAATAAAAAAAGAAAGAAATATGAAAAGTGACAGTGTGGTAATTATTCCTACTTATAATGAGAAGGAGAATATTGAGAAGATAGTGAGGGCTATCTTTGCATTGCCAAAGCAGTTCCATATCCTTGTGATAGATGACGGTTCGCCTGACGGTACGGCAGCGATAGTAAAGAGCCTTCAGCAGGAGTTTACGGAAGAGTTGCACATAGTAGAGCGCTCAGGCAAGTTGGGTCTTGGAACGGCATATATCCGTGGATTCCGTTGGGTTTTGGAGCATGACTACGAGTACTGCTTCGAGATGGATGCTGATTTCTCGCATCCAGTGCCTAAATTGATGGAACTTTATGAGGCATGTGCTGTACAGGGGGCTGATGTAGCCGTAGGATCGCGTTATGTGGGCAATGTGGTGAATGTTGTCAACTGGCCAATGGGACGCGTACTGATGAGTTATTACGCATCAAAATACGTAAGATTCGTCACAGGCCTGCCAGTATGCGACACCACAGCCGGCTTCAAGTGCTACCGCCGCAGAGTGCTCGAGACCATAGAGTTTGACAAGATTAAGTTCAAAGGCTATGCCTTCCAGATAGAGATGAAGTTCACTGCCTACAAGTGCGGATTCAAGATTGTCGAAGTACCTATCGTATTTGTCAACCGCGTTGAAGGCACATCGAAGATGTCGGGCGGCATATTCTCGGAGGCATTGTTCGGAGTGGTGAGACTGAAGATCAGCAGTTGGTTTAGGAAATATCCTCAAGCGAAATAACTCGCTGTGCTCGTACGAAATCGGCAACTATGTTGCCTACGAAATCAGCCGCGCCACGCTGGCTTACGAAATCGCTCATTACATTCGCTACGAAAACTGCGCCGAAGGGCGATGGTAACTAATTAATGTATATACTAAAATAGATAATGATAACAGCAGATCAGTTAAAAGCAGCAAATGACCGCGTCGAGGCATTGAAGAAGTATTTGGCCATCGACGAGAAGAAGATACAGTTGGAAGAAGAGGAACTCAAGACACAGGCCCCTGAGTTCTGGACAGACCAGAAGCGTGCCGAAGCCCAGATGAAGTTGGTGAAAGGCATAAAATACTGGATAGAAGGCTACAACCATGTAGCGTCGGCGGTGGATGAAGTGCAGATAGCCGTTGACCTTTACAAAGAAGATGCCATGACAGAGGCAGAGGTTGATGAGGCTTATGCCCATGCCATAGTAGCCATAGAAGAGTTGGAGATGAAGAACATGCTCCGCAAAGAAGAGGACAAGTTGGGTGCCGTACTGAAGATAGTGGCAGGAGCGGGAGGAACAGAGGCTCAGGACTGGGCGGAGATGCTTATGCGCATGTACCTCAGATGGTGTGAGAAACAGGGCTACAAAGCCACCATCACCAACATGCTTGAGGGCGATGAGGCCGGCATCAAGTCAGTCACCATCCAGATAGACGGCGATTATGCGTACGGATACCTCAAGTCAGAGAACGGAGTGCACAGACTCGTGCGTGTGTCGCCATACAACGCCCAGGGCAAGCGCATGACCTCCTTCACATCAGTGTTTGTCGTGCCGTTGGTGGATGACACCATAGAGATTGAAGTCAATCCAGCCAATCTCTCATGGGATACCTTCAGGTGGGCCGGTGCCGGCGGACAGAACGTCAACAAAGTAGAGTCAGGCGTACGCTTGCACTACAAGTTCCGCAACCCAGTGACCAACGAGATGGACGAGATAGTGATTGAGAATACCGAGACACGCGACCAGCCAAAGAACAGAGAGAACGCATTGAGGTTGCTCCGCTGCCAGTTGTATGACCTCGAGTTGGAGAAGCGCAGACAGGAGACAGCCCGCATTGAGGCAGGCAAGAAGAAGATTGAGTGGGGATCGCAGATACGCTCGTATGTTTTTGACGACCGACGCGTGAAAGACCACCGCACTGATTACCAGACATCCAATGTGGGAGCAGTGATGGACGGCGACATCGATGCCTTCATCAAGGCTTATCTGATGGAGTTTGGCGGGGAGAATTGAGAAACCTTTTGGTTACGAAAATGAAAAGAGGCTGATCCTATGGGGTCAGCCTCTTTTGATACAAACTCTTCCCTATCCTCTACCTGCCCCAATCGGGTGCTTCACGGGTGCTTGTCGGGTGGTTGGATTGCTATGTCTCAGTCTTGATATTTCTTGAAGTTCTCTGCCTGTTCGAGAACCTTTTTGTAAACTTCATCATAGTTTTCGCCGACAGGAGGATATTTATGCTTGGCGAGAATGATTATAATGTCAAACTGCATTTCAGCCATGATGTCAGCACGTCGGAAACAATCAGTATATTGACTTTTAGAAGTAATCATCTCTTTAATCTCTTTTGCTATGGCAATCATATCATCCTCAGGGTAGTTGAACTTCATAGTGTCACTAACCGTTTTCAAAATATCAAAGAAAGCCTTTTCTTCGTAACTGTCAATGCCTTCAGGCAAGTTCTTCTTCTCATTGGCAACCTCTTGCATCATATCTTTGATGCCCTTGGTGACAGCCTGCATCACCTCTGCTGCAAAAACAGCATCATCAGAACGGTCGTTGTACGACTTTATGAGATCATTAAGGCGTTCAATGAATTCAATGGACTTGACTTTGTTAACCTTGCCCAGGTCAGAGATCTGCTGACGAAGGAGACGTTCAAGGAGTTTCAGACGTATGTTAGGCAGTTTTATCTGGTCAATGCGAGCCAGATGGGCAGGATCAAACAAATCAAGGTCGCCATGCTTATTCTTGATTATTTTGACAACTTCCTCTACCCCACTGCTTTCCAATGCTTCCTGCATCAGTTTGCGAACATGTATGTTCATCTCCTCAACATCAGGGGCATCGCCATGAGTTGATTTGAATATTACCGCTCTTACTGAAGCAAAGAAAAGTACAAGAGCACGCTCTTTCCTTGAAATCAACTCAGAAGAAGAACACATCTTGTATGCCTGATTAAGACGTTTCGCATGAGCCATGAACAGTTTTCTGCGTTCCTCCTGTGCCGTCATGAAGTCAGCAGCACCATTGAGAGCATTCAGCTGCACAAGCGGAGAAGTGCTGAAAAAGCCGTTATAGTCATATCCATGAATAATACTCTGCAGAGATTCCAACTCATCCTTCACAATCTTCACCAATTCCTCAATACTCTCTGTTGGATCATCCTCCGGGTCTATAGAGCCGCCATTATCGCCGCCATTAGAACCTCCGTATTTCTTCAAAGCAAGATTCATACGTTTCTTAATACCAAGATAATCCACCACAAGACCTTTTTCTTTGCCCGGGCAGACACGATTGACGCGACTGATGGTTTGTATGAGAGTGTGTCGCTGGATAGGTTTATCGATATACATAGTGTCGAGACAAGGCACGTCAAAACCTGTCAGCCACATATCAACCACAATAACAATCTTGAAGTTAGAATTAGCCTCTTTGAACTGCCTTGCCCACTCCTGGCGGTCGGATTTTGTTCCAAGAAGTTTTGCCAGTTCCGCTTTGTCATCCTTGTTGCCAGTCATCACCATCTTGATACGCTCCATAGGAAGCAGCATTTTCTTCTCACTGGCGGAAAGCACAGCATCTGGCGAGCAAGGAAGTTTCTCAGTCCATTCCGGACGAAGTGCGACAATACGTTTATAGAGATCAAAAGCAATCTCTCGGCTCGTACAGACAATCATTGCTTTGCCACAAGCCGTAGCTCCCTCCTCTATACGCTGCTCATAGTGCTGCACAAGGTCTTCTGCGACAGCCTGAAGGCGCTTGGGGTCACCGATGATGGCCTCCATAGTGGCAGTCTGCTGCTTGCTCTTCTCTATCTGTTCCTCAGTGCTGCCGGCCTTCTCGCACTCTTCATAGTATTTGTCGATAGCCTGAAGTTTCTCATTGTCAGCGAACACTTTGGCAGCCCTACCCTCATACACAATTCGGACCGTTATGCCGTCAACAACCGAATCCACCATAGTATATCTGTCGATAACTCCACCAAACACTTCGATTGTTGCATCAATAGGAGTGCCTGTGAATCCCACATATATTGCATTAGGCAGAGACTGGTGCAGATATTGAGCAAAGCCGTATGTCTTCTTGATGGCAGTAGCCGTGCCGTTCTCGTCATAAGAGATTCTTGTGGATTCCTCCACATTAGTCTGTGTACGGTGAGCCTCATCGCTGATGCAGATGATGTTGCGGCGGTCGCTGAGAAGGTTGATATCCTCAGAGAACTTCTGTATGGTGGTCAGGAACACACCTCCACTTGCTCTTCCGCTAAGTTTCTTTCTCAACTCTTCGCGACTCTCAATCTGCTCAATAGTCTCATCGCCGATGAAACGCTTGGCGCGGATAAACTGACTTGAGAGTTGGTCGTCCAGGTCGGAACGGTCGGTGATAAGAAGTATAGTAGGAGAACCAAGTTCGGACGAGCGCATAAGCATACGGCTCAGGAACAGCATGGCAAGACTCTTGCCGCAGCCGGTAGCACCGAAATACGTGCCACCTTTGCCATCGCCAATCTCTTTATGCTTAAGGATATTCGCATAAAGAAGAGATGCAGCGAAATACTGGGGATAACGGCAAACTATTTTCTCCTCCCTCGTAGAACTGTCAGGAAAATAGACAAAATCATGGATAACCTCCAAGAGACGCTCTTTGCGGAAAAGTCCTCGCACCATAGTGAATAGAGAATTCAGTCCGTCGCTTGGCTTGTCTTCAGGCTCGACACGATTCCAGGCATAGAAATATTCGTAAGGGGTGAAGAGCGTACCGAACTTATTCTGCACTCCATCGCTTATGACAACAAAAGCATTGTAGCGGAACAGACTCGGAATATCACGACGGTAGCGGTCGGTCAGTTGTTTGTAGGCATCGACAATAGTACAGTTCTCCTTGACTGCCGTCTTGAACTCCATCACCACCAGAGGCAGACCATTGATATATACAATGGCATCAGGACGACGGTTGCATGCCTCAACTATCTCCACCTGATTCACAATCTTGAAATCATTCTGTTCCGGATTCTCAAAATTGATTGGACGGATCCATAGAGGCGGCAGCGAGGCATCGTCGCGCTTCAGAGCGAAACCATCCACAATCATGCCGAAAACACGGCGGTTCTCATCATAGAGACTGCCGCTTAGAGGAGTCTTCAGTGTGAGGATAGCGCGGTCAATCTCCCCCTGAGTGATGTCTGAATAAGCAGAACGAAGATAAGCCTCAATGTCCTCAATGAGGACAACTTCACTAAGGTTCTTATGCAACTGCTCGCCTAAAAAATGAGAATAGTGTATTTCATTCTCGAAAAGCTTCATTATGGCACTTTCGAGCGTGGATTCGTTGAACATATTTGGTTGTTATTTATTCTTTTGTTGTAACTTTTTCAAGTCAGCATCCAATTCCTTGATACTTTCAAGATGTTGCTGTTCCAATTCCATTGCCTTGAATTTGCCAAATTCGACTTCTGCTTTCTCTATCGCCATCTTATGCGATATTTTTCCGGCATCCTGAAGAATTGATTTTTGATTCATGGTCAATACCATTTTCAACCGTTCCACCCAATCCTTCATATACATAGGAACGTGCGATTTTGCCTGAGCCTCAGCAAATGCAAGAAATTGCTCAACTATCAATTTAAGGATTTCCATTTCATCCTCATTCAAGTAGTTTTTTTCAACAGCGATATCCGATTTCAATACCTTGCCTTCAGTTTCTGTTGAGGTCAGCCCCATCATTGGCAGAGAGGCATTCGCGCGATAATAGACCAGTTCGGCAGCAGTCTTGCCACTCACAGCCCAGAGCAGATTGTTCTGCACCTCTTTGAAAAATTTGAGAGTAATTTCGTCGGAAGGATTATAATCGATGCTGGTGGCATAGATATCTTTTATCTGCTGATAGAAAACCCGTTCCGACAGACGTATTTCCCTAATACGTTCCAGCAACTCTTTGAAATAGTTCATGGAGTTTCCTTTTTTGAAACGCTCGTCGTTCAAAGCCACGCCTTTGATGATGTAATCACGCAAACGTTGAGTTGCCCAGATACGGAACTGTGTGCCTTGGTGCGATTTCACGCGATAGCCTACAGAAATAATCACATCGAGGTTGTAATATTTCACATCTTTGGTTTGCGAAAGGCCTTCAATAGCACCATGTTGAGTGGTGTGTCGGAATTTCCGACATACCACTTCCTCATTCAATTCTCCTTCCTCAAAAACATTATGAATATGTTCAGAGATAGTGGTTCTACCTTTTCCAAACAGCATTGCCATTTGTTCTTGGGAGAGCCATACCGTTTCGTCCTGAAACAGCACATCCACCTTGATGGTGCCGTCCTGCGACTTGTATATCAGCATCTCGTCGTTAGACGTCAGTTGTATATTTGTATCGTTATTATTCATTAGTTGCTAATACATAAAGATGTTGTATTCTGGTTTATATACAATGAAACTATTCAATTAAATGGTTTTTAATCTTTATTTTATTGAGTTGAGGCAAATCGTAGTCAAAAATGGAAGCTATAATAATTTGATTTTCATAAAAATCTCTTTTGAGAATTTGCATCATAACATCGATGTTTTTATCATCAATTTCTTTTCCTCTTGGAGAATCCAAGATAATAGGCAATTTGATACCTAATTTTTTTTCGACCTCAATAAGACATGCCATTCTTACAGCAAATACATATTTATGTAGAATTGCCCCTGAAAGTTCTTTCAAGTTGGAGGTAAAAATATCACATCTCAGTTTATTCTCTCCTAATTCTCTTAAATAGCGCTCAGTATTTTTATAGATTGAATTTGTAGCTTCATTATTATTTTTTGTTTTTTGAGTGATAGACTTATTGAGTTCTTTAATTTCATTATTCAAACTAGATATTTTTTTTTCTACAGCATTTTGGTTTATTGGAATATTAGATATTCTTTCATCGAAAATATCCGCAATAGTCTTCTCATCTTCAAAAAACGACATCTGTTGTTCTTCTGTTTTTTGGATTTTAGACTTAGAATCAATTGTTTTTTGTATAGCATTTATTTCGGATGCTATGATTTTCTTCTTTGCAAGCAAAAACTCTATTGAATCGGTTAATCCTACTACATTATTCTCTGTGACAACCATATTTTCTCCATTAGGAGTTTTTACAACAATTTTCATTTGTGAAATATATTCCTTTATCAAAGAGTTTTGTTTCAACACTTTATTAATTCGTTTATATTCTTTATCTAAACCATTATACTCTATTTTTAATTGATTAATTTCACTATCTATAATACTTGAGAAATTATTAGTGTCATATTTCTCAAGATCCATATTGATTGATTTTTGATACTGAGAAACACTAAACATCTGTTTGTATTTATTCAAATCTTGTTGTTTCTGTTTTTTTTGCTTAAGCATCTTTGTGCAGTCAATATCGGCTATACCTCTGACAAGTTCTTCTATGTTAAAATGTATACTGCCTATTACAATTCCTCTATTCAATAATGTCCATCCTTTTTCTTGATCAAAATAAAACACCCCCAAAATATTATTCAACAAATCACTAGTATCTGTCCCAAACAATTTTTTGTGTAAATCTAATTGTTGACAAGGAACAATATATTCTTCAGAAGAATTGGAAAACTTAGCAGAAATTATATTGGCATACTCTCTTGTCAATGTGACTTCCTCGTTGTTATTCAAGGAGAGTGTAGCAACCACCTTACAGTTCTCGAACTTTATATTCTTTGTGTTGGGTATAGGGAATCCTAAAGAATACAATATCAATCTCAGTAAAGTTGTTTTTCCTTTACTATTAGAGTTACTAAAAACAAGATTGTTATTTGCAGAAAATTTTATGAGCCTTTTATCTATAGATTCTTCTAAATATATTGATTTGATTATCATAAATTTACAGCTTCTTTTATTTTGTTTATTTGAATTCTTTTATTAAGGATATTTCTTACAATTACTTGAAGAAGCAAATCTTTTGTCTCTTGGTCTAAAGATGTTATATCATCAACCAAATCCGAATAATTAGAAAATTTGGTAGTACAAAATTCTTCTTTTCTTTGATTGGGATTTTTTATGTTTTGTCCAAAAACATTGTAATCAGCGAGTACTCTTGTAAAAAAAGAATATTGTTCACTACAAGTGTCAATTAAATCTGAATATAATTTTTTGATTTCAACCAAAGAAGATTCGTCAAATCCATCATCTTCTACAGGCTTTTCTACAATAGTAACAATTATTGGCCATATAATATCTTTTTTATTTAATTTGATATTTTGATTCTTTTTGGCTCCACTGACAAATAAATCATAAGCCCACAACTTTTGCAGTCCTTCAGCCGATACTATAATGCCTGATTTTGACATGAATTCACGAATACTATCAGTTATAACTTTATAACGTTCCTTATCATTGTCTGTTTCAAATGGTATAACTTGAATTGCATATTTATTTAAACTAATTGAAACTGATTTCTGTATTATTGCGTTATTTATTAGATTCTTATACTTGAGCGGTAGTGAATCATATGGTCTAAAAGAAGCACCATAAAAAATAGAATCATTTTGCTTTCCACCCAAAGGTCTCGGAGAATTTGTCACAAATATCAATTGTTTAACAT
The DNA here is from genome assembly GCA_045643545.1 of Candidatus Aphodosoma sp. Lineage (GTDB taxonomy): Bacteria > Bacteroidota > Bacteroidia > Bacteroidales > Paludibacteraceae > Aphodosoma. Next base: position 15,268 of record JAZUKZ010000020.1, read on the forward strand.
TATTAGTACCGCAGTTTTTTTCTCCATCTGCTAAAGAAGCCAATGCTTTTTTGTAATTTTTAGTCACATGTGAAAAGTCTGAACTACTTTTCTCAACAGCTTTGGCTTGTGCTAATATATAGCTTCCATCTTCAAGAATCAGTTCTATATCTTCCTCACCCTCTAATCTTATAGAACGCATTTCTTTAATATTATCAAGCATAATAACAATTGCTGCGTTTGCTTGAAAATCAAATCCGAATGTAGTTGCCGTAGCTGCTCTTGTTGCCATAATCATCTCCATTACCCCATTTCCACCATCAGCAGAGACAGCATTTTTGTTAATGTTTCGTTTTCTTTTTGAGAAAGTAATGTGCTTTCATATATGTTCACTACTTTTGATTCAAAAAAATCTATTTCTAGTTGCTTGGGAATTACGATATCAAAATTTTCAAAATCTTTTGTGACAAGTGCACTGAAAACAGCACCCACCGCCTCATTTTTCAGCTTACTAACAACTTGCATTGTCAATTGATGTAAATAATGGATGTTTTTATTGAGACTAGAATCAATTGCGTAATTACTTTGGTTCATTGCCATGGGAATTCCAGCCATTGCGATTTCTCCAACAGTACCTCTAACTGTAATAAAAATGGATTCTTTAGGATATAGTTTGCTGCTACAATTCTCTAGTCCCATTTTTGAAATATGTTTCTCCGTTGAAATACTATAATATCCGTATGATACATCAGAAGGAGAAAAAAAAGGTATGTCAGTAGTCCAGAATAACTTATTTTTTGTGTTTGGAGTACCACCACCGGAAATCTTTACAATATCAGTGTATTTCCCCATTCTCCACCCCTCAGGCAAATTTTCCACATCAATATCATCCACAAACATCTTTTTATAGAGTGCCTGTGCAGCCTCTTCCAGTTTGGCGATCGTCTGTTTGTTGGTCTCGATTCGGTGTTGGATGGCATTGTAACGGTCAACAATGCGCTGCTGTTCTGTAGGATCGGGAATAGGAATCAACGTATCACATAATTCCTCCCAATTATAGCCACCTCTTACTGCTGAATCTGATTTAAAATCTGCATATCTGTCAAATTCTGAGCGATTTATTACCAACTTGAGATATTGCGGGTTTAACGCACTTTCATCTATTACCTCAAATGTTATATATGCCGGAGAAATAATAATAGGATACCCTAAATTATTATAGCAAATAGGGACTTTATGGACACGAATAACTGACATCGTGTCAAAAGCAAATTGTCCTTCTTGAACAACTTTATATTTACTTAAGTCTGTACCTACAACATTAGATGTTGATGGCCTAAATTCTTTGGTCATGCTTAAGCCTAGTAGAATAGAGACGGACAAATCTCTATTCCTCACATCCACTTCGCGGATGTAGTCGCCGAGTCGTTTATATGTCGTGTTTTGATTATTCATTGTCTATCACTTGCCAGGTACCATTACGTTTTCCGTTTTCGCGTGCGAGTTTGCCTTTTTCTTGCAGCGAGACGGTAATGTTTTTAACTGTTCGTTCCGATTTCCCTATTGCCTCAGCAATCTGCTTTTGCGTTGCCTTAGGTGTAGTTTTAAGAAAATTAAGCACAGCCGTTTCCTCCAAAGTGCAATTCAAAGTGCAAATTTTGCACTTTGAATCATTGTTATTTGCACTTTGAGAATCTGTTTCGCTCCATAGAATATGGCAAAATCTGTTTTTCAGCTCGTATGTTCCACCGAAAAGCAAATTAGCAAAGAAACGTTCCAAATATAAAGTTGTTTCTGTAATTCCTTTTATAGAATTGTTATAATTGGCACGCACCAACGCATTGCGAAAATACCAAGAATGTTGTTTGAATGCCGTATTGTTGACATTGAAACCAAATTTACGCAAATACTTTATTGTAAAAACCGCTGTGGCTCGGGTATTTCCCTCAAAGAATGGATGAATCTGCCACAGTTCTGCTATGAATTTGCAGATGTGCGCAACAGATTCCTGTTGCGACAAGCCCCTGTAACTGAATTTTTTTTCTTGTTCGAAATCGAACTCAATGGTTTCTTTCAGCATTTCGAAAGGAGCATATATAACAGTATCGCCATCAAGCGCCCACTCCTTTTTTGTAATATTATATGAACGATATTCACCAGCATGAGGAAACACTCCTGCAAATATGCGACGGTGAATACGCGCATATTCAACAGGGGCAAACGAGAATGTCTGTTCTGCCAGCAAATCGGCGATATTAGCAGAGACCTTGTCCGCCTCATCAGTCCGTTCCGCAGCCATAGTCCTACCATCCTGCGTCTGATAGTAGTCGTTGATGCGCTGCTTCACGCTGTCCATCGTAATTTCGCCTTCGATGTGCAATTGAGCTGTCTCCAGCAAATAAGCAGATGGTTTCAACCCATCAACAGCCTGCAAACCGATAGCGATTTGCCAGTTTTCGGCTCGTTGTGATTTATCAGGCTCACCTTGACGAATATATTCTTCAAATAAATCGCTCATGATTTTATTTGATTAGAGTTCATAGCCCAATTCCTTGAATACTTCCATTACCGCCTTGCGACTTTCCTCCTCTTCTTTGAAAAGTTGCTTGAGTTCGGCTTGAAGGGCAGTCATCTTCTCCTCGTAGCCGACATTGTCGGTACGGTTGACAAACTCAATGTATTTGCTTGGAACGAGAGAGAAGTCCTTCAGGTCGGATGTCCTGACAGACTTGCAGAACTCAGGCACATCCTCATAGGAGCCTATATCAGTACGTTGCCAGCGGTGGAAACACTCGGCAGCACGTTCGATGTCCGACTGACTGAAAGTAGTGTATTTCTTCTCGAAAGGCTCACCCCAGGTGCGGAGGTCCATAAAAAGAATCTCGTTCTGGCGCTCGCGGTAATGACGCTGCTCGCCGTTGACAGCGGTGGTACGGGCATGCTTGTTGCGGTTCATTATCCAGAGAGTGACACTGATATCAGTAGTATAGAACATATTGCGGGGAAGGATGACTATTGCCTCGATGGCATCGTGATTCTCAATCAGAGCTCGGCGAATGGCCTTCTCATCTCCATCGCCACTGAGAGCTCCGTTGGCGAGAAGGAAACCGGCTATGCCATTAGTGGAGAGTTTGCTGAAGATATTGAGAATCCATGCGTAGTTGGCATTGCTGACAGGAGGAGTGATGAACCCATTCCAGCGAGGGTCGTCGATGAGTTCGTTTGGCTCGCGCCAGTCCTTCTGATTGAAAGGAGGGTTTGCCATGATAAAGTCAAACTTCTCAGCCTTGTGCTGGTCGTCCTGGAAAGTGCTTGCTGCCTTCTCGCCGAGATTGGCAGAGATACCACGGATGGCGAGATTCATCTTCGCCAGTTTGTAAGTAGTAAGAGTGTATTCCTGCCCATAGACAGAGATGTCGCGGCGATTGCCGCCATGAGCCTCGATGAACTTGCCGCTCTGGACGAACATACCGCCAGAACCGCAGGCAGGGTCATAGACCTTACCCTTGTATGGCTCAATCATCTCAGTGATGAGGTTCACGATAGCCTTAGGCGTATAGTACTCGCCCTTGCCCTTGCCCTCCTGAAGAGCGAAGTTCGAAAGACAGTACTCATAGACACGGCCGAAGAAGTCGTTGGAGTCGTCCATGTGCTGCTCCATGTCGTTGATGGTGTCGATAAGAGAGCCCAGTTTGGCGGGGTCGATGCCCACCTGAGTGAAATAATTGACAGGCATTGCGCCTGCCAACTGCTTGTTGCTGCGCTCAATCTCAGCAAGCGCTTTATCGATTATCTGAGGGATATTAGGCTGTTTGGCATTACGCATGATGTAGTCCCAACGGCATTCCTCAGGAAGATAGAAGACATTGTCCTTGCCGTAGGACTGAGGCATATCACAGACCATGTTGGAAACATCGCCGTATTGCTCCTGCAGTTTTTTGTATTGACGCTCGAAACGAACTCCGGCGTATTTGAGAAAGATAAGACTAAGCACAACATGTTTGTACTCAGAAGCCTCGATATTTCCACGGAGTTTGTTTGCCGATTCCCAGAGTTGAGTTTCGATAGATTTCTCTGCTTTTGGTTTTGCTGTCGTTCTTGCCATATAATCAGGTGCTTGTCATGTAACATGCGTGCAAAAAACAGGGGTGAGAATTGCACGGTTCCCGGATTTTTGCAAAGGTAATAATTTTTTTTGAGATTTGAAGTATTTTTTTGTATTATTTTTTCACTATCATATTTGATGTGAATATTTTGCTAAAAAAGACTAAACAGACAACAAAAATCAGCACACTACAGACTTTTTTATTTTCGACCCACCGACCCACCTAAATCACGACCCACTCTCCAAAATTCTAAGTCAGATACTATACAATATAAATAATTAATTTTATTACACAAACTAGTGAATAATACTTAAAAGCATCATTTCGACCTACATTTTATGAGAACGTGTCGGTGGAACAGTGGGTCGCGAGTCGGATGAATTAAAAATAAAGATATTTATTCAATTATGCACATACCTTATGGATTTTCAAGTAGAAGTGATAGGCAGTACATTGCAGCCAACAGCAATCGCTGCAGTGTGGAAAACGAAATCAGGCTCGCGGCGGAACATAACGGAAATTTAGCATTCGTTGAGGAATCGTTCAAGAATCGTTTCTGCCTTGGTGGAGACTAGGAGGAGAAACGATACAAAGACGATACAAAAGTGTAATCGTTTAACAAAAACGAAAACGAAAAGGAATGGGGAAAGAAATGGGGGGAAAGGTTTGGTGGTTTGGGAAAATGGTTGTAATTTTGCAGCGGTGTTTGATTTGGAGGGGAGG
>JAZUKZ010000021.1:0-6075 GCA_045643545.1 Candidatus Aphodosoma sp.
AGCATTGCCAATATGGTTTTTTCCAGTGAGGAAGAGAAAGTAAAAATAGATAGTCGTCTTTATATCCGGCGTGTGGGAAATACCTATGTCTATAACAACGTGGTTTATAATAAAAACGGCATTCAGTCTCAATTAGCCAAGTTGAGTCCCGCCGCTTATAACCAGTTCTCTTCCGGCTATCGTTTAGGCCGTGCTGGTTGGGGCTTATTCATTCCTGGTACTATATTAGATATCATAGGTGGCGCACTTTTAGGATCCGGCTCGACAACAACAAAATATAAGGGCGGGGTATCTAATGATTCAAAGACTATTGCCGGAGCTGTGATGATCGGTATTGGAGGCCTCTTCACAAGCATCGGTGTTACCTGCATTTGCTTTGGTTATAATAAGATGCATACGGCTGCAGAGATATACAACGTCAAAGTAGAAGCCAAAGAAGAAATCAAACTCAGTCTCACCACCTCCGGCAATGGTGCTGGTCTCGCTTTGGCGTGGTAATTAATCCCCCTTGCCCTGCCCACACCAACATATTGATTGCCCTTGCCCAAAGGATTGCCCGAATCACGGGCACTGCTGCGCCTGTGTGGCGAACCATCGCGGAAAAGAGAAATTACCATATTGCTTGAGAAAGGATGAAAAGGACAAAAAAGTTCGGAGTGAAAATATAAAATAAATCGGAATAAAAACACAAAAAAGTTCGGAAATATTTGTGTATGTCATTTTTTTTTAGTAATTTTGCAGCCGAATTCATATAATTGGTACATTATGAAATACCTAAGTCGAGTTACAGATGAACTTTTAGAGCGGAAACTTCGCAGTAGTGCAGCAGTATTAGTTGAGGGTGCAAAATGGTGTGGTAAGACATCCTCTTGTACACAATTAGCAAAAAGTGTCATTTATATTCAAGATCCGGATAAAAGAGGATCATATCGCAAAATGGCAGATGCTCAGCCTTCCTTGTTGCTGCAAGGAGATACTCCACGATTGATAGATGAATGGCAAACAATACCTGTATTATGGGATGCCGTGCGCTTCGCTGCCGACCAGCGACAAAAAATGCAGCAATTTCTTTTGACAGGTTCAGCAACACCGCTTAATGATGAAGAAAATGATGAGATTGAGCATTCAGGTATGGGACGTATTGCACGACTGAAAATGCGCCCGATGAGTTTATGGGAATCTAAAGATTCTGCTGGACAAATTTCTCTCAAAGCGCTTTTTGACGGAACGCAAACATTGGAGCTATTTGAAAATCCACTATCTCTACGAGACTTGGCATTCGTTATGTGCCGAGGAGGATGGCCGGGAACATTGGATTTAGAGAAAGAGGATGCATTAGAAGTGGCTTTCAACCTTGTAGAAGAGCTTGTGAATGTAGATATTCATAAGGTGGATAACACGGAGAAAAATCCGGATCGTGTCCGTAGTGTTTTGCGTAGTTATGCACGTAATATATCAACTATGGCAGCAGCTACAACATTAATGGCCGATGTTAAAGCAAATGACATTTCTATCACAGATAAAACATTGTCCAGTTATTTAACCGCATTAAGGCGATTGTTTATCATCGAAGATGTCAAAGCATGGCAACCCTCATTGAGAAGTAAAACCGGCATACGAACCTCTCACAAACGACATTTTGTTGATACAAGTATTGCTACCGCTGTATTAGAATTGACACCACAAAGCGTGTTGGAAGATTTTAATTTATTTGGATTCTTATTTGAAGATCTATGTGTAAGGGATATGCGCATCTACATTCAACCTTTACGAGGGAACGTATATCACTATCATGACAATAGAGAACTTGAATCAGACATGATTCTGCATCTAAATGACGGAAGATGGGCAGCTGTCGAAGTCAAAACCGGCACCAAAGAAATTGATGAAGCCGCAAAAAATCTTATCACATTAAGCAATACTGTGGATACTAGTAAAATTGGCGCACCATCATTTCTTATGGTTCTAACAGGAGGCCAATATGCCTATCGTCGTGAAGATGGCGTTTATGTCGTTCCTATCGGATGCCTGAAGCCATAATCCCTTGCCCTCATAACCATCGCGGAAAAGAGAAATTACCATATTGCTTGAGAAAGGAGTAAAATTTCTTTGCCATAAACATAGGCGTTCCGGAGGATCAAATCTGGAAACCTAAACAAGAGATTATTGATGAGTATATCGAGCAGACAGAACACGGAATTCGACTGAAGGACATCCGATAACTAATCCCCCTTGCCCAAAACCACACACTACCCATCCGTGAGGAGCGGTAGTGTTTTTTTATGCATCCACGGGGCTCATTTTATGCATCCACGGGGCTCATTTCGGGTTTGCTTGGGGCCAAAAATGAAAAAGTTGCATGCATGCTTGGGGTCAAAAAGGAAAAAGTTGCATTTTTTCGCTTTTTTATTTTGTCATATCAAAAAAAAGTTGTACCTTTGCACCCGAAATCCGTGAAAGTCACAGAAAAATGACGTAAAACTATGTTTTTTGAACGAAAATCCTATTTACAGCAACTTATTGACAGCCGTAGCAACGGTATGGTTAAAATTGTCACCGGCATTCGTCGTTGTGGAAAGTCTTTTCTCTTGTGCAACCTATTTCATAATTGGTTAATCGAACATGGCACAACAGAAGATCATATTATTCAATTGGGATTAGATGCTCGAAAGAACAGAACACTACTTGATCCCGACAAATTAATAGATTATGTTGAAACTAGAATCGTGAACGATGGTGCGACCACCTATATCATATTAGACGAGATACAACTTGTGGATGATTTTGTGGGAGTAATGCTTTCTTTTATGCAAATGCCTAATGTAGATGTTTATGTATCCGGTAGTAATAGCAAATTCTTGAGCAGTGAAGTTGCCACCGAATTTCGTGGTCGAGGTAAGGAAATACGAATACATCCCCTCTCATTTGCAGAATACTATGAAGCCATTGGCGGTGATAGGAACAAAGCCCTAGACACTTATTATAAATATGGAGGATTACCGCAAGTTGCGCTAATGGACGATGAGCGTGAAAAACGCGAGCACCTTCTCAATATCTATGAAACGGTATATCTTCGCGATGTGATTGATCGCAATCATCTTCGTAATCCCGAAGGTATGCGTCAACTAATACAAGTTTTAGCATCCGGCATTAGTTGTAGTAGTAATCCACAACGTTTATCTAATACATTTCAATCGGAACGAGGTTTGGCCATTGCCCCCAAAACTATTGATGCTTATTTGCGTTTTTTGCAAGATGCTTTTATTGTATCGGAGGCGCAACGTTATGACGTGAAAGGTCGTAAATATATCGGTTCAGAAAATAAGTATTTCTTTGAGGATATTGGATTGCGTAACGCGATTCTGAATTTCCGACAAATAGAAGACACGCATATTATGGAAAATGTTATTTATAATGAATTGCGTATTAGACGTTATTCCGTAGATGTGGGACTTGTTGAATCTTGGAAGACTAAGGATAACGGAAAGAAAGAGCGTGCCCAATTGGAAATAGATTTTGTTGTTAATATCATTCCTGAGAAAGTCTATATACAATCAGCGTTGACATTATCATCTATAGAAAAGAAAAATCAAGAATTACGCTCATTATTGGCAGTTCATGATAATTTCCGCAAAATAGTGGTTGTTGCGAATGGACTTGTTTCCGGTATAAATGATGATGGCGTTCAAATCAAAACCTTATTCGACTTTTTATTAAATCCGGATAGCTTGAATTTGTAACCTCTGATATTGACGGACTCATTCGGAGACACTTGGGGCCAAAAATGAAAAAGTAATTAAACAAAATAACTCTATGAAAAACTACACAAAGGGGTCTGTCCCTTTTGTGTAGTTTTTATGCATCCACGGGGCTCATTTTATGCATCCACGGGGCTCATTTCGGGTTTGCTTGGGGTCAAAAATGAAAAAGTTGCATTTTTTCGCTTTTTTATTTTGTCATATCAGAAAAAAGTAGTAATTTCGGACGCCGCCTTTCGCTTCGCGAAATTCCCCCGAAAATACAGTCGCGTCTTTATCAAAATAAGCAAATATTTGGGCACAACGGCTATCGCCTCCTAATACTCCTTTTGTTCTATATTTTCGTGAGCGAGCTCCCAAAATATATCTCAAAAGTACTATTATTTGATAAAAAATCAAAAAAGTGCCCAAAATATTTGCTTATTCCAAATTTTTGTTGTATCTTTGCAGCCGATTTTGCGCTTATGGCGGAGATAGAGGAACATATTGTAGAACTGAAAACGCTGGAAGTCGGGCGTTATAACTTTGATTTTCAGTTGGATAGTTCCTATTTTACCTCGATCGAGAAGTCGGAATTATTGGGAGGATCCGTCCGCGTGATAGCGCAACTTAACTTGCGAGCAAACGATTATGACCTCACCTTGAGCGTGATTGGGAAGGTTGATGTGACTTGTGACCGTTGCTTGGAGCCCGTGAGCCTTGAGGTGGATGCCACCGAGGAGATGGCCCCGCTCTTGGACAACGTGAACGTAATCGACTTGAATTGGCTCGCTTATGAACAGATAGTAGTTAATCTTCCTCTGGTGCGTCGTCACCCTGAAGGTGGTTGCAACCCCGAAATGGCTGCACTTCTCCAACGCCACCTTTGCAGCACCGAGCAAGAGCCCGAAACGCTATAAAACAATTGTATAACATTTAAAAAGAATATTTATTATGGCACATCCAAAACGTAGACAATCGCACACCAGACAAGCGAAACGTCGTACTCATGACGTAGCAAAGATGCCGGCATTGGCTATTTGCCCTAATTGCGGTGCACATTATTTGTATCACACGGTTTGCCCCAGCTGTGGCTACTATCGTGGCAAATTAGCTATTGAGCAAGCTGCTGAAGCTTAATCGGCTTAAACTAACGTATGTTTCAAAACAATGATCGTCCCAACAACTTGGGACACAATGACAATGGACGCCCTCGCTTTGCAAGGCGTCCTGAGCGTGTGCCTTATGGGCAACGCGATGAGCGCCCTCGTTTTCACCGAGATGGTGAAGAGCGCCCCCGTTTTCACCGTGACGGTGATGAGCGGCCTCGTGAAGAGCGTCCGCAGTTTAAGAGCAATGGAGGCGAACGCCCCCATTTTGCCCGTACCGATCGTCCGAAACGCAACCATAACCTGTATTCGCAACACAAACGTATGCAATATCGGGAGCGTTTTGAGGACCCGACCAAACCGATTCGCCTGAATAAGTTCCTGGCGAATGCCGGTGTATGCTCCCGTAGGGAGGCCGATGACTTCATCCAAGCCGGTGTCATCACCGTCAATGGGGAAGTAGTGGACTCGTTAGGCGCCAAAGTGATGCCTACCGATAAGGTGATGTTCCACGATCAGCCTATCCGCCGCGAACAGAAAGTGTATATCCTGCTCAACAAACCCAAGAACACCGTTACCACCACCGATGACCCGCAAGAGCGGCACACCGTATTAGATATCGTGCGTAATGCGTGCGCGGAACGCATCTATCCTGTCGGCCGCTTGGACCGTAACACGACGGGTGTACTCCTGCTCACCAACGATGGCGACTTGGCGGCTAAGTTGACGCATCCTAAGTTCGGCAAGAAGAAGATCTATGCCGCCACCTTGGATCGCGACTTAGAACCGGCGGACGAGATATCGCTGCGCGCCGGTGTCGTACTGGACGACGAACTTATCGTACCCGATGCACTGGAGTTCCCCAAAGAAGACCGTATCCATATCGGATTGGAAATCCATTCGGGACAAAACCGCGTCGTGCGTCGTATGTTCGAGAAGATCGGTTATAAGGTGATGCGCCTGGATCGCGTTAGTTTTGCAGGCCTCACCAAGAAGAACGTTCCAAGAGGTAAATACCGGTTCCTCACCGAAAAGGAAGTGTCCTTCCTCAAGATGGGATCGTTTGAATAAAGAAAAAGAGTTCGCAACCGCGAACTCTTTTCTTTTGTAGTGCTACCCAGACTCGAACTGGGGTTTACGGCGTGAGAGGCCGTTGTCCTAGGCCACTAGACGATAGCACCATGACCCTTTCTCTCGAAAGCGACTGCAAAATTACAACAAATTTTTGG
>JAZUKZ010000022.1:0-21218 GCA_045643545.1 Candidatus Aphodosoma sp.
GTCCGCGCATGACAATCTTGAGAGTCAGACGGTCAGAAGCAATGGTATTAAGAGTGTCCTCGTAGTCGATTTTGCACTTGGTGTCGATATAGTCGATGGTGCTGTCAGATTTAGCGTCAACGCTGTTGTAAGTGTAGAAACCGCGCATGGCGCACTGGATGGAGTCGGGCATGCCCAGGACATCGCGGCGGAAGTCGTTTGACTGCGACAGATAGACCAGGAGTCCTTCTTCAATGACGGGTTTCATCTCGGCAGGGAAAACCATTGTGGCCGAGCCGTAATACTTGGTGAATCTTGGCTTCATCCAAACGCGAGCGGCGAAAAAGCCCAGCACTACGCAGATAACCATTATATACCAGTAGCGGAAACAGAGCTGGATGAGGCTCATGAAACAGTTGAAAATCCAAGTGAAGAATTTGACTAAACCTCTGCAACACAGACGGATGAAGTCAAAAAGGTTCATGTTTTGATAATCTTGGCTCATAAAAATCACCTATTTATACAATATCGTGCAAAGATACAACATTTTCTTTGAATATAGGCAATGATTTCCAGAAAATTTTGGTTAAAATGAAAATTCTCCCCTTTTGAGGGAGAATCTTCATGATTATTATGTGTCTTACAATTACAAACTGAGTGCCTTGTAGAAGCCTACGACAGCCACAATGCCGTTGCGGAAAACATCCAGATCCATGTTCTCGTTTGGCGAGTGGATGGCGTTGCTCTCAAGTCCAAATCCCATCAGGACAGTCTTGACTCCAAGCACCTGCTCGAATGTCGAAATGATAGGAATTGAACCACCACGGCGAGCAGCAAGAGGTTTTTTGCCGAAAGCCTCAGTGAAGCCCTTCTCGGCAGCGCGGTAAGGAGCCCAGTCGATAGGGCAGACATAACCCTGACCGCCATGGCAAGGAGTGACCTTGACCTTGACCGATTTAGGGGCAATCTCGTTCATGTATTTGATGAAAGCCTCGGAAATCTCATGGTGATCCTGATTTGCAACGAGACGGCAAGAAACCTTGGCATAAGCTTTTGATGGGAGCACTGTCTTGGAACCCTCGCCGATATGGCCGCCCCAGATGCCGCAGATGTCGAAAGAAGGACGGCAAGAGTTGCGCTCAAGGGTAGAGTAGCCCTCCTCGCCAGCCACCTCGTCAACACCGATGGCGGCCTTGTATTTCTCAAGGTCGAAAGGAATCTGGCGAATCATCTCACGCTCAGCCTCCGGAACAGGGAGAACCTTGTCGTAGAAACCCGGTATAGTGATGCGTCCATGGTCGTCGACTACCTTAGAGAGCATGTTGCAGAGAGTGTTTATTGGGTTGGCAACAGCACCGCCGAAGTGACCGGAGTGCAAGTCGCGGTTTGGACCCGTTACCTCTATCTCCCAGTAGGCAAGTCCACGGAGACCAGTGGTGAGAGAAGGAGTGTCCTTGCCGATCATGCTCGTGTCAGAAACAAGGATGAGGTCGCTCTTGAGCATCTCCTTATGGTCCTTGCAGAACTGCTCGAGAGATGGGGAACCGATTTCCGCCTCGCCCTCGAAGATGAACTTCACATTGCATTTGAGACCAGCCACGCGGTTCATGTATTCGAAAGCCTTGACCTGAATCATTGCCTGACCCTTGTCGTCGTCAGCGCCACGGGCGTAGAGGCGTCCCTCGCGGACGTCCGGCTCAAACGGCTGACTCTTCCACAACTCCAGCGGAGCGACTGGCATCACGTCATAGTGCGAATAGACCAGCACTGTAGGGAGTCCGTCGGCAACGTGCTTCTCGCCAAAGACGATAGGATTGCCAGCGGTGGCCATTGGCTCAGCGTGGTCGGCACCTGCTGCCACGAGAAGTTCGCACCAGCGCTGTGCGCAGCGCATCATGTCAGGTTTGTGCTCTGCCTCGGCAGAGATGGAAGGGATACGGATGAGCGAAGACCACTCATCGATTATTCTTGACCAGTTCTGGTCGATGTATTCTCTGATTTCCATATTTTATGTTTTTTTGTTTTTACAGTTTAAGTGCTATGCGGTTGCGTTCGAAATCGACAGACTCCACCGTGACCGTGAGGTGCTCGCCAACAGCCAGAGTGCGGCCGCGGGGTATGCGCGAAATGTGAATCAGACCATTTGTGTGGATGCCGAGGTCCACGAACGCACCGAAATTGGTGATGTTGGTGACGATGCCGTGGAGCGACAGTCCCTGGTAGAGGTCGCCGATTGTCTTGATGTTAGGGTCGAAAGACCATTCCTCCAGTTGTTCGCGAGGGTCGCGGCCCGGTTTCTCAAGTTCGGTCATGATGTCTGTGAGAGTGGCGAGACCGACGCCATGTTCAGCATTGACGTATTTCTGAAGGTTGATTTTAGCGCGGAGGTCGGCAGATGCCATCAGTTCGGCGACAGAAGCGTTGACGTCCTTTGCCATCTGCGCGACAAGAGCGTAGCGCTCAGGGTGGACTGCAGAGCGGTCGAGAACCTCCTCAGACTCCCGTATGCGGAGGAAACCGGCGCATTGCTCGAAAGCCTTAGGTCCCATGAGAGGAACCTTCTTGAGGGCGTTTCTGTTGGGAAAAGCACCATTTTCGTCGCGATAGCGGACAATGTTCTCTGCCAGTTTCGGTCCCACGCCGGCGACATACATAAGCAGTTGCTTAGATGCATTATTCACCTCAACGCCGACACTGTTTACGCAAGAGATGACAGTCTCGTCGAGAGCACGGTGCAGAAGATTCTGGTCCACGTCATGCTGGTACTGACCGACGCCAATGCTTTTAGGATCAATCTTGACCAGTTCTGCGAGAGGGTCCATCAGACGGCGACCGATGCTCACGGCGCCGCGGACAGTGACGTCATAGTCGGGGAACTCCTCGCGGGCTACCTCCGATGCAGAGTAGATGGAGGCGCCAGACTCACTGACAACAAATATCGGCATCTGCTGTTTGAACTTTATGTCGCGCACCATTGCCTCTGTCTCGCGGGATGCAGTGCCATTGCCGATGGCTATGGCCTCCATCTTGTAGCGGTTGCAGAGAGTCAGGACCGTCTCACCCGCAGAGATGTTGCGGAGGTTGACCACATCGTGGTGCAGCAGTTGTCCCTGAGCGTCCAGACAGACGACCTTGCAGCCGGTGCGGAAGCCGGGATCGATGCCCATGACGCGTTTCTGACCGAGTGGCGATGCAAGGAGCAGTTGACGGAGATTGTTCTGGAACACACGCACAGCCTCCTCGTCAGCCTTCTGCTTGGAGATGGCGGCGAACTCCGTTTCGATTGACGGCTGAAGCAGGCGCTTGTATCCGTCCTCAACAGCCTCGCGGATTATGCTGTTATGTTTGTTGCCTTGTCGGCAGAAAATGTTGCTTATGCGGTTGATGCCCTCCTCGGAGTCGATGAGAATCTGCACCTTCAGCACCTTCTCGTTCTCGCCGCGGCGCATGGCAAGAAGAGCATGCGAAGGACAGCGGTGGAGAGGAAATCGCTTGTCGAAATAGTCGCGGAACTTAGATACGACCTCCTCAGGAATATCCTTGCAGGCGGTTTTCTTTGACTCAATCCATGCAGTGCGGCGGTGGATGAGACGGATAGCATTGCGGGCAGCCTCGCTTTCGGATACCCATTCAGCGATGATGTCCTTAGCGCCTACGACATCCTCCTCAGTCCAAGTGTGAGTCTGGACGTTGCGTTCCTCCGCGATGCGGAATTCGCGGCCGGACATTATTATCTTGGCCAGAGGCTCACAGCCATTCTCTCGGGCGATAGTAGCGCGAGTGCGGCGTTTCTGCTTGTATGGCAGGTAGATGTCCTCAATCTCTGTCTCATTCCAAGAGGCGGCGATTCTTGCCTGAAGTTCATCAGTCAGTTTGCCGGCTTTGTCAATTGCATCAATGATGAAATCCTTGCGTTTTGCCAAAGTCTGCAGACGCTCCAACTCGTGGGCTATGGCTGATATCTGAACCTCGTCGAGGTTGCCGGTAGCCTCCTTGCGGTAGCGGGCGATGAACGGTATGGTGCAGCCATCGCCGAGCAAGGCAATAGTCTCAGAGACCTGCTGCTCGGCGATGCCAGTTATTTTTGATATTAAGTCAGCAAACATTACTTGATGCCAAGTTTTTTGGCGATGTCCTTAGGAAGCGCCTTCTTGTTGATGACGATGTTGATAGTCTTGTACTTAACGAAAGCCTCAGATGCGTACCAGATGCCGTTGTAAGCGCCTGCCATGCCCCAAGAGTTCTTTACGAGGAAGTATTCCTTGCCGTTCTGGTCCTTAGCGATGCCGTAGATCAGCATGCCGTGGTCGTCGGTAGTCTCCCAGTTGTCGAAAGCCTGCTGTCGCATCTCCTGAGTAATCTCCATTTCAGGCAATGGGCGAGAGGTGAGAGCCTCCTTCTTAGAAGCGGCTGGAAGGCCGAGCCAGTGAGCCATGTCGGAACCAAGCTCCTGCTGACTCTTGAGGATGTCTGGCACTACAGCGACGCCCTGACGGGAGAATCCCTGCTCAGAAACGTCGGAGCCCCATGCAACGGTATATCCGTTGTCGATGGCATAATGCATTACCTGCATGAATTCGTCGATAGGCAGGTTGTAAGAGAGAGAACCGCGCCAGTTGTCCTCGATCTCGATGGCGAACTGCGAGTAGAATGGGTGGTGAGTGAAAGAAGTGAGAGAAATGTAGTCGTCAGGATTTAGGCCAAGAGACTGAGCGTAAGATTTAGGAGTGTATTTCTTGCCCTCGAACTCAAACTCCTCTGGGCATTCGCCGAGGTAAGAGTCGTAGATGGCCTTGAAAGCATTGCGCCATGCTGGGGTGAGAGTAGTGAAGTCACCTTTAGCGATAGATTTGATGAAAGAACCGGCAATAGCGTCGAGTTCCTTATGAACAGGGAGAGAGTCAGCCTCCGAATAACCGTATTTGATGCCAGGCATGACGCTCTGAGGCACAAGGCCATGGTTGCGGAGACAGTAGAGACCATCGGCGAATGCTCCGCCAGGGGCGAAAGTAGCGTTGCCGTGGAGACGGACGTAGAGGTCAGCGCGCTCGCGCATAGACCAGCTCACGAGGAACATCTCAGAGAGATCGACAGTCTTGCCGCTCATACGAAGTATTTCAGCCTCGAAGAAGCCCATTGTGGAGAAAGACCAGCAGGTGGAAGAACGGTACTGGTTTTTGACAGGAGTGATAGGAATTTCCTTGACGGTAGTGAATTTAAAGCCCTCATCGTTAGATTCCTGGGCGAATGCAGCCATTGAAAGAATCAGTGCGGCTGCGATGATGAACAGTTTTTTCATATTTGAATAGTTTTATTATTTTCGCGTTGCAAAGGTAATAATTTTTTTTGTGGTGTGCAAGTTTTGGACAAACTAAATATTAGATTTTGGAAAGAGAGGTAGGTTTAGCGACGTTAGTTGATATATATATATAATAATGTGTTTGGATGACAAAAGCGGATTTTATTTGTAACATATTGAAAATCAATATTTTGTTACTCGCTATTTGATTTTTTAAATATTTTAACATGATTATTGCAAAAAAAATTGTTGGAAAACGTTCTATATAAAAAAAAATAACTACCTTTGTAGGCGATAACCCATGCCTTGGGAGGTGTCCTTTTATTGGGCGGGTTGTTGGACATAATATATTTATTACTAAGCGTTTATGGCGCTTGTTTTGATCTCTAGAAATCTACCAAATTTTTAAAGACAAGTCAAAACGAGTAGCGATAGATGCTCATGGTGTGTATTTCGAGCGCGTCCGTCCGGACGTGCAATACATACGGCGTGGGCTATATTGCTTATTCTGTTTGTCGAGGTTTTGGTAGAACCACTAGAGGCGGAATAAGTCAAGTATGGTTCACGTTCTTTTTTTTAGTTCTGTTCGGAACGTACTTTTTCAGCCAAAAAACTTTAGAATGAATGTTAACGGAGGAGCCATAGTGTTGGCTTTGCTCTGGTTATTTTTATTAAAAAATTAATTGAATTTGCCAATTCTACTGTGTTTTTTAGTGTATTGTTGATTTTATGAAGAAAATAATGTTGGTTTTCGGGACGCGTCCTGAAGCAATTAAAATGTGTCCGTTAGTAAAAATGTTTCAAAAAAATCAAAAAGATTTTGAAACAATAGTTTGTGTAACGGGGCAACACAGAGAGATGTTACATCAAGTTTTGTCAATATTTGATGTAAAACCGGATTATGATTTAGATATTATGAATCAAGGTCAAGATTTGACAGACGTGACGACCAAGGTATTAGTTGGCATGCGTTCTGTTTTTGACAAATGTCGCCCAGATGTTGTGTTAGTGCATGGAGATACTTCAACTTCGACAGCGGCTGCTCTTGCAGCGTTTTATGCACGTATCTCAGTAGGCCATGTGGAAGCTGGGCTTAGGACATACTGTTGTTATAGCCCTTGGCCTGAAGAAATGAATCGTCAAATAACAAGTCGTATAGCTACATATCATTTTGCTCCTACTGCATTGTCTGAAACCAATTTACGAAATGAGCATGTGATGGGGAAAATTTTTGTTACAGGCAATACTGTAATAGATGCTTTGCAAATGACGATAAAAAAGATAAAAAACGATTCGGAACTTGCTCAAAGTGTGGAAAACAATATTAAAAGTGTTGGTTATGATGTGTGTCGTATAGGCAAAAACCGAATGCTTATTTTGATAACAGGTCATCGTAGAGAAAACTTTGGATCTGGTTTTGATAACATATGTGCCGCTATCAAAATACTTGTAAAAAAATATCCAAATATTGATTTTGTTTATCCGGTACATCCGAATCCCAATGTTCGTATGGCGATATCGAATGCTTTTGCAAATGATATCAACGAGAATTTGTTTTTTATAGAGCCATTGCAATATTTAGAATTTGCATATTTGATGGAAAAGTCGGCACTTGTATTAACAGATTCCGGAGGTATTCAGGAAGAGGCACCCAGTTTAGGGAAGCCGGTATTAGTCATGAGGAATACAACTGAACGACCAGAGGCGATAAAAAGTGGGACAGCGCGTCTTGTTGGAACCGATAGTGCAGCAATAGTAAAAGAAGTTTCACTATTGCTGGATGATGTAAAATCATACGAAAAGATGGCTCATGCGGCAAATCCATATGGGGACGGCAGAGCGTGTGAACGAATTGTAGAGGTGTTTAAATAAAAGTATTAAAAAAATATCATGATTGAAAATGGACATATTATACTGCATAATGTTAATCCTTATAATTGTATTGAGTCTTACAGCTCCTTTTTTTTCAGCCATAAGGGAGCTGCGTAAGCCGCAAGACGATTTGCCATTAAAGATTGATTCTGATTATTCTCGCAATCCATTTGATCAAGGGAATCGGTTGAAAGAGCATTATGAAAAAACAAAAGATGAAAAAAAGGAAGAGAAAGAGATTGTTGTAATTGATGGTGATGTATTTCATTTTTCTGAAAATATATATAATAAGCCTGTGTATGTTACTGGCAATATCAAAAATGAGGAGAGGTTAATTTTTACAATTTTGTTATGTGAGAATGATGTTGTTCTTGATGATAAAGTGACAGTGAACGATTGGTTGGATTGTCGAGGTGATAAATTGTCTATCGGGAGAGGAAGTCGCTTAGGTCATAGTTGTGTCTGCAAAGGAGATATGTATTTAAGAGAAAATACATATTTTGAGTCATTGTTTGCCCAAACAATATATATTGGCGAAAAAAGAGCAGAAAGCGATTTTTCGGTTGAAAAGATCATAAAAGAAACAATCATAGAAAAAAAAGATGTTCGAATAGAAGAACACAGTATGGTTATAGGTTGCATAAAAAGTTATCGTTGCGTTAAGATATCATCGAACACAAAAGTGTATGGCGATATTTTTGCAGAAGGGAATGTTGAAATTGGAGATAATTGTGTAATCAAGGGCAGCATTTTTTGTCAAAGAGATGTTTACATAGGCAATAATACAGTCATAGGAATGAGAGGACATGAACGCTCTTTGGTAGCGCAAAAAATAATTCTTTCACGTGGCGATATTGTTTATGGCAATATTTCATGTAATGCAGGGTATATTAGGTCTTAGTTAGTAAAAACAGATATGGGGAAAAAAATCATAGCAATAATATTATTGATAGCATCAATAATTCCTTGTTATTCGCAACAAGACAGTGCGTTTCATGAAAATAAGAATACCATAGAAGTTGGATTTAATGCAGATTTTTTGAACAATGGATTTGGTAATTGGTATGCAGGCAGAATAAAATATACTAGGAAGCTGAAGAAATGCACATTTTTTTTAGAGCCTGCGTATCTGCATCGAAAAAAATGTGGAGGCGGGGCATTTATTATGAATGCAGGGCTTTATGTTGATTGGGCTCAAATGTTTTACACATTTTCCTCAATCTCAGCTGGTACGGATGTCTGGTATTCTCCCAAAATTCGAGCAGATTTGGATTTGAATTTTAAGTTGGGGAAAAAGAAAGATTGGGTAATTACATTAGGCGGTACGTATGTGGATTTTTATTCAGAACAATCCGTAGCAATTGGGTCGTTAGGATTGACGTATTATGGGACAGGATTCATAATGTCAGGAAGATTATTCTACAATACTTGTTTTCCTGGAAAGAAAACGTCATTTACCGGGTTGCTTTCGGTGGATCAGGGATACGTATATAAATATATGAATACGATAGCTGTTTCATACGGCAATCAGTCATATCAGACATTAGATTGGGGAAATCTTACAAATGTTGATCGACGAGCGTTTTCTGTGTCATTCATGCATAGGAATTGGATAAGAAAGAATTGGGGACTTTTGGGACAAGCAGGGTTTGTTTATGTTTCGAAAGCCTATAATGTTTGGAGTGTTTCTGTAGGTGCATTTTGGTCATTTTAAAATATTGATATGGAAAATAACGAGACGCAATATTGCGATAGCCATAATAAAATACATCGTTCCATAAGACGGCAAAAAGTCACGCGTTCCACGATGTTGAGTGCGTGTATGGCAGGGTTCGTGTGTGAAATAATATTTGTAATAAAAATTGTTTTTGTTCATGAGATTTCACAAACGTTATTGAATATAGTAAAGTGGATAATGCATCCCATAATTGAAGTTCGTATGGCAGTATGCACGTTGTTCAAAAGTGCAGATATTTTTTATATTCCAGTGGAAATAGCAGAGCCGACTACGACAACCTCAGTTATAATATTGGCAGTAAGTTTAATAGTGATGGTCGTGTTGCCAAAAATCAAAAAAATACCTTTGCCATTAACCATACTATGTGAAGTGTTGATAATGCCGATGTTTATATATTCAGTATTATTTTGTGTTTTGCCAGAATGGTTTGAGCCGTCAGAAGATTCGGTTTCCATAGTATTTTCGCAATCGACCTTATTATTATATATGGGTTTTCCATTGTTGCTTTATTTGATGATGTTGGTATTTCCATGTGGTTTTTGGAAAAGATTGTTATATGTTTTGTTGTATGAATTGATTGTAGCTGTGACATCTATCATAAAGTATATAATTGTAGTTCCGTTATTATACATTGGAAATCAGTATGTTGTTCCATACGTGATTTTGTTGGTTTTAACGATGTATGATGTCATTGTATTGAATAGTTATTTTTCTAATATTAGTTGCAGAGAATCTAAAAAGCTCAATGAAGCAGATGCGTTATGGGAAAAGAGGTAATTATATTGATATTGAACATATATTTGTTCATTTTGGTTGTTATTATTGTATTGTATATAATACGTCATTTTGTTATTTCGATCAATAGGATGTTCAAAAACGAACGTATGGATTACCATGACCTAATAGAAGACAAATTTGATTTTATTACAGTGCTGGTGCCCATGCATAATGAGGAAAAAGTCATTTGTGATGTTTTGAATTCGTTAATATCGTGTGATTATCCCCATGACAAAATGGAAATTATAGGAGTGAATGATCATTCGGATGATAGGACAGGGGAAATATTAGATGAATATGTAAGACAGTCAAAAGAGCAAAAACAATGGCCAAGCATTACGGCATTTCATAGAAACACAGGTCCTCGGGGCAAACAACATGCGCTGAACGAAGCAGTAGAAATGGCAAAGGGGAATATAATATTGGTATTTGATGCTGATTATCTTCCACCCAAAGATATTCTGCGGTCGTTGTCAGCACCATTTAAAGATCCCAAAATTGGAGCAGTGATGGGTCGAGTGATACCATTGAATTCTAATAAAAATCTGTTAACTCGGCTTCAAGACTTGGAAAGGACAGCAGGTTATCAGGTGGATCAGCAAGCAAAGTTTGCACTTCATGCGATTCCTCAGTATGGAGGAACTGTAGGAGGATTTCGTAAGAAAGCCTTTATGGAAGTTGGCAAATTTTCGGGCAACATATTGGCGGAGGATACGGAATTAACATACAAACTGGTCATAGCTGGTTGGGATATTGCGTATTGCAATCGTTCGGAGTGTTATGAAGAAAGTGTAGAAAGCTGGAAAGCAAGAGGTATTCAAATTCAAAGATGGAGCAGAGGACATAACCAAGTTTTAATGACTTGTTTTTTCAAGTTTTTGTTTTCGCGCAATTTGTCGTGGTTTCAAAAAGTGGATGGCATGCTTGTTTTGTTTATATACACATTGCCGTTCCAGTGGTGGATATGTTGGACTGCTTGTTTTTTCTTGTGGTTTGTGGGAGATGTTGGATTATTCAAAGGGCTTATACCGCTTATTCTTACATTGTTGCATGGAAGTATAGGAAATTTTGCTCCATTTTTTCAAATAGTGACAGGATGTGTTCTGGATGGGACAACAGACCGAATAAAATTATTGCCGCTATTTTTTTATTATTTTTATTTCAGTTTGTTTTATACGGGGAAAGGGTTTTGGTTAGCATTTCTTGATAAAATTTTAAAACGTAATCCTGTATGGAACAAAACAAAGAGAGTAAGAAATGAAAAAAAGGTAGTATTAAATAAATGAAATGATTAAGGCAGCATAATATGTAGCTCATATAATTCAAATATATAAAGAGTGTTAGAAGCTATTTAAGATTTCATAATATCGCCAATAGCGATTGGGATTTTGAAGTTGTTGTTTTCAAGAACATAGCTGTATAACCGTTTACATACTTTTCTGACACTCTTTATATTTTGAATTAAGTATTTATGTTTTATTGCTGCTGCAAGCAATATTAGTCAGTTATATTCTAATTCTAACAATAAAAAAAGTTTGATATGAAATCTAAAATCAAGTTGTTTTTGAAAACAAGTCTTTTTGTTTTAATGATGTTTTGGGGAACCATAAGTACCATGGCGTTGTCAGTGGGCGATGTATTTTATCCTACTGTTAACGGAAATAAGTTTCGTTGCGTGGTGCTTAACAATGCCAATCATGTGAGCATCAATCAATACTTTAAATGGGGACTATCGTTTTCGGGGGAACAAGTGCCTTACATGTTTGTAGAATACAGTGATGTATTGACAATACCAGCGACAATTGAGTATGGGGGAGAGACCTTTTATGTGACGGAGTTCGATGATTATACGAATGTCTCAACTCCTTCTTTTGATGATGTTTCTTATAGCGCTGCTCCTTATAATTGGGCAATAAATAATCCTCAGCAAGGATTCAATTGTGTCAGATCAAAAAAGATAATAATAGAGGCTCCGATAAAGGTGATTCCATCGTTTACATTTTTCGGGTGTCCAAATCTGGACACGCTAATTCTGAGTTCGGCAACAGAAGAGATAAAGAAGTTTGCGGTGTCGGCTTCGCCTAAAATAAAATATATAAATACTGCTGAATTGGTGAATGTTCAACATGTTGATACTGGGTGGTGCGAATTTTTTCCTACTACGGCTGATGGAGATAGTTTTTTGTGCAGCATGCTGGACTTAGGCGAGAATGTGAGCATCAACCAATATTATTTGCCGTCAACGCGAAGAAAATTGATTTATAACAATAAATCTCCATATTATCGTAATACTACAAACCTGACAATACCAGCGAAAGTAAATTTTGGTGAAGATTCTTTAAATGTAACTTCATTCGCTACTCATTTTCATAATGGTCATACTTTTCCCTCTTTTTATGCTTTTTATGATTTTAAAGACACATCTGTATGTCGTTTAAATAAAATAACAATAAAAGCTCCCATAAAAGTAATTCCAATTTCGGCTTTTGCCAAAGTTTCCTTTGATACATTAATTTTAAATCCGGAGGTTGAAGTAATTCGCCAATCTGCATTTGATGGTCCATCTCGTATAAACTACATAAATTTTACTGATTTGGTAAATTTAAAAAAGTTGGAAAACTGGGCATTGTTTCATTTTATAAATATGGACGTATTCGATTTTTCCAATTGTTTAAATGTGAGTTTATCAGGCGAAGCAATTTTGGGAATTGGTTCCGAATGCGCCAAATTAATTTTACCTAAAAAAGATTTTTATGCTAATCAAGCGTGGATTGCTTCGCATTCGTGTGATTATGAACTTGTATTTGACTCAATACCTCGTCCTAACTACCACGTTTTTGACTATCAGGTGTTTTCTCGTAATGTGCCAATGACTTTGTATTGTGATTATCATTGGAAAAATGTTTTTTCTGATAGAACGGATATGTTTGTTGAAAGTTATGACACGGTAGATTTGAGAAACTACATAGTAGAACAGAACTCTTGGTTTCATGTCAGACCTAATAGGGGTTTTATCACGGCTCACGAAGTAGTGATAAAAGGAAATAATTATGATGTCGCTACCATATATTCAGATTCGGTACATTATTTGTCCGCAATGAATGTTTCTCTCAGGAGAACATTTGACGGTTCGAAATTCTATTATTTCTGCCTGCCGTTCGACTGTGCGATAGATAGCGAGAATTTCAAAGCAGTTGATGTGGCGACTGGGGATACTGCTCAGATAGACAATGGCGATTATACAAAAGATTTCATAATTTTTGAATATTCAGAGAGTGAGTTCGCAAACGGCAACAACGGGTCGAATGCATTTCATAGCATAACTTCAGGGGTGCTTAAAGCCGGTAAGGTCTATGCGATAGGAGTCATAGGTGATGCCAGCAGGAAAATCGAATTCTTTTTTGAAAAATATGGAGATCCAACCAGAAAGAATTATAAATTTGATTTCAGTAAAGACGTGCCATTGAATGATCCGATTAGTGTGCCAGTGACATATACGAACAGCAATCTGGAATTGGATTCGTATAAAAACGTAAAAGCGAGCGGATGGAATCTGATAGGGAACCCATATTTCAGGCCAATATCGCCACTGTCGTTCAAAGGAGCGAACTATCTGTACACAATAGACTGGACAGGGACGGGATATGTTGTGACCCCTCGTCTTGCCTCGGAATTAGATTCAATAGAACCATTCACACCGGTGTATATCCAAGTGCCGGACACAGTCAATGATTTGTATGTGAAACTTGTGGCACCTGATTCTGCCGATATTGAGAGAGCGAAACTGCCAAAATTGTTTGTTGAGAAAATGTTTGAGATTTCAGTCGTCAGCGACGGAGAAGAAAAAGACCATACATATCTTATTGACGAAGACGATGCCTCGGACGATTATGTGATAGGCGAGGACTGCTATAAGATGGTCAATGGGGGATTGACTAATATCTACACCATGATAGGTGACAGCATAGAGTGCTTTGCGAACAAAATGAGCCTCGACGGAGAGAAGATGATACCTCTCAGCATAGATGCTGCAAAAGCCGGTAACTATACTATCTCCATGGGAAGAGGCAGAATGGATAATGATGTTGAGATATATTTGTTTGATTCCAATTCCGGCGAGTATACAAATTTGAAGGAGACAGATGCTGAGGTGTGTCTGAACAAAGGAGCAAACTCTGGAAGGTTTTTCATAGTAACGGAGAGGGTGATTGCAGAAAATGATAATTCAGAAGTTTCGGGCAGTCTCGAGGCTTTTGTGGATGGCGGTTTGTTGCGTGTTGATGTGCCAGAGGGAACAGCCGGAGTGTCAGTATATGATGCTGCTGGTAAGATGGTTTATGACAACCCGTCGGCAGTGGGGAGCGTTGATGTGACGCTTCCATGCAATGGAGTCTATTTTGTAAAGGCTCACGGGAAAACAGTAAAAGTGGTTTATTAATTTTAAATTTTTGAATGATGAAAAAAGTAGTAAGAGTATTATTGTTGCTGATGTTGATGTCATCGACAGTTGATGGACATGTGATTTCAAGGTCTTTTGTGAGTTGTACAATATCAAATTATGCGGATAGAGGGATGCAATCTTTCTTTAATAGGAGAAATAGTCCTGCAGATGAAATAATAACATCTGCCGCCGGTAATATAAAAACGACTGTTGACGATTACTATAATTTGAATCACAATAAAGTAAAGATTAATAAAATACATGGGATTGCCCCTATTAAAGGGAAGTCATATAAGATTGTTGAAAGCAGACTTTCGTATAATATAGATGAGTTCGGATATTATGAGTCTGTAATTACTGGTGCCGAAAGAATGAGTTACGAGGGGTCGAGAGATAAGGAACGAGAGTTTGGGAATGTTGTTTTTGGAGATAATTCACTTTTGGAAGAATCGCTTTTCAATCCGTTTGCAAGTACTGGCGAAGATATTGATAATGATTCAAGACCTATGAGAAATGGTCCCATGAAAATTGGCAAGGATGATGAGAACCAGTTGGTGACACCTGGATATACACCAGTGGGAAATGCCGTTAAGCCTCTTCTAATAATGATAATGTTATTTTTAACGGTTAGAATATTAAGAATTAAGTTAACATAGTTTAAGCATTGCACCTCATCATTTATGTGTGAAGTCCTACATTAGAAGCGTCTATGACGGGCGTAGCACAAGATTGCAAGAAGTAAAAACCGTTTAAAAAACAAATTAGTTAAATATAACAGAGGTGCAATGAATAAACAATCATTTTCCCTAAACAAGCAGTATTTATGTTAACTTTGCGGTTCCGCATTTGTTGTGAAATTGTAGTGTGGAACCGTTTTTTTGATTAGACACGTATGTTAAATAATATTTATTAGTTCGTGATTATGGCACTATTCCACTTTTAGTTGTGAAATTATGGCGTGGTAATAGGGTTTTCAGTTTTTTCATTTTTAAGTTTTAAGTTGTGGGATAACTCCCTTTTGTCTTTTGTGGGGAGTTGTCCTGCTTTTTTTTATTGTTCGTTTTGCTTGAGTTCGCGCATGATGATGGCGCAGATGAAACCTCGGAGGGTTTTGTACTTGCCGGGTTTGGTGGCGTAGAGGGTTTCGTACTGGGCTCTGAGGGCTGGGTCGGCGAGGATTCTGGTTGCCTGGGTGTGTGCTAAGGCGAGCCGCTGCTGGCTTTCGAGCTGTGCCCTTGTGAATGGGCGGTTTTTGTTTTCCTCGCTCCAGTGGTAGGTCTCGGTCTGTCCGTTTCGATAGCGGAATGAGACTTCTTCAGTTTTGTCAATTTTTTGGGAGATTGACTGGATTGATGAGATTGGTTTGATTTTTGCCATAGTGTTTGTTTTTTTTTAGTAAGTTAATAAATATGATATTTGAAGTCGTTTTTTTTCTTGTTTTGGGGCTCGTTAATGTTACGGCAATGTTACGGTAATGTTACGGCAATGCTACGGAGGGGCGTTGGTGGAGATTGTCTGGATGAGTGTTTTTATGGTTCGTGCTGCAAAGATACAAATAATTTCTGAGATTTTCAAGGGGTTGTGATGATGGAAGGAAATTTTTTGTAATGTGGTGATTGATAATGGTTTGTTGGTGTTGTGGATGGGGGATAAATGGTGTTTTGACAAAAGAAAAGCGGCATCTTCGGGGGAAGATACCGCTTTTTGGTAGTGCGTCCGGGAGTCGAACCCGAGTTTTCGGCGTGAGAGGCCGACGTCCTAGGCCACTAGACGAATGCACCATTCAGACGACAGGGGAACTCCCCTGATTTGCGACTGCAAAGGTACGACATTTTTCTGGACTGACCAAATATTTTTGCAACTTTTTTTAGAAAATTTTTTTGAGGCTTGAGAATGAGGTGTTTGCGTGCTGAAAAGTGTTTGTTTTGGGCTTTTTTTGAGGGTTTGTGATTTTTGAATGAAAAAAAAGTGGAAATTGTTTGTCATGTGAGAAAAATGTTGTACCTTTGCGGCTCGAAAATTATCTTATTATTAATTAAAAGTTAGGAGGACTGCGCTATAGCTAAGAATGCCCCAAACAAGCCTGAGGACAAGTATCGTGTGAATTATCAGATACGCGGTGTCCGCGAGGTACGCGTTGTCGGTGACAACGTAGAGAACAAGGTTTATACCATCGAGCAAGCCATGAAGCTGGCTGATGAAATGGAGTTGGATTTGGTAGAGATTTCGCCAACGGCCAATCCTCCGGTATGTAAGATAATTGATTATCAGAAGTTCCTGTATCAGCAGAAGAAGAGAGAGAAAGAGATCAAGGCCAAGCAGGTTAAGATTGAGGTGAAGGAGATAAGGTTCGGTCCGCAGACTGATGAGCATGACTATGAGTTCAAGCTCAGGCATGCGGAGGAGTTTATCAAGGACGGCAACAAAGTGAAGGCTTATGTGTTCTTCAAGGGAAGGTCGATTCTGTTCAAGGAGCAGGGCGAGGTTCTGCTGCTGAGACTTGCGAATGATCTGGAGGAGATAGCGAAGGTGGATTCGATGCCGCTGCTTGAGGGCAAGAGGAT
Organism: Candidatus Aphodosoma sp.; assembly: GCA_045643545.1. GTDB lineage: Bacteria > Bacteroidota > Bacteroidia > Bacteroidales > Paludibacteraceae > Aphodosoma. The sequence continues at coordinate 16,671 of JAZUKZ010000022.1, forward strand.
GATTATCATGCTTTCGCCGAAGTCGAAGAAGTGACAATACACATTATTAATAAATAAATACAAGTAAAAATGCCAAAAATTAAGACTAATTCCGGTGCCAAAAAAAGATTCGCTCTTACCGGAACAGGAAAAATCAAGCGTAAACATGCTTTCAAGAGTCACATTCTGACAAAGAAGTCTTTGAAGCGTAAGCGTAACTTGACACACGTTGCAGTTCTTGAGAACGTAGACGTTAAGTCGGTGAAGACATTGTTGGGAATGAGATAAGCCGTTTGGTGGATTTTTCTTTATTTTAGTTTAACCGAATGATTCAGCCGGAAAAAAGATTCTTAAAGGAACGCTGACATTCAAAAAAAAATTTTAGTTATGCCAAGATCAGTAAATCACGTAGCATCACGTGCAAAAAGAAAAAGAATTCTGAGTCTCACCCGCGGCTATTTCGGAGCTCGCAGAAATGTGTGGACAGTAGCGAAGAATACATGGGAGAAGGGTCTTCTCTATGCATATCGCGACAGAAAGAACAAGAAGAGAAACTTCAGAGCATTGTGGATCCAGCGTATCAACGCTGCAGCAAGACTTGAGGGGATGTCATACTCACAGCTTATGGGCGCAATGCACAAGGCTGGTGTGTCGATGAACCGCAAGGTGCTCGCAGACCTCGCGATGAATCATCCAGAGGCATTCAAGGCTATCGTAGCCAAGCTGAGGGGATAAATCAGAGTTCTGACAGTTGAAAGAAAATGCAAGCCCGTTGAATAGACGGGCTTTTTTGTTGTGTTTTTGTTTGGTGGAGTGAAAAAAAAGTTGTAACTTTGCGGACTGAAAATGTTTAAATGTAAATAATAATGAATGTAACAAGAAAAGTCACCACAATGGGTGATGGCAAAGAGGTAATTTTGGAGACCGGCAAGCTTGCCAAGCAGGCGGATGGTGCTGTGATGCTGACAGTTGGCAAGACAATGCTTCTTGCTACGGTGGTCAGTGCCCAGGATGCAGTGCCAGGCACAGATTTCATGCCGTTGTCGGTAGACTATAAGGAGAAATTTGCTGCAGGTGGCAGATTTCCAGGAGGTTTTACCAAGCGCGAGGGACGCTCGTCGGATTATGAGATTTTGATTTCTCGTTTGGTGGACAGGGCATTGCGTCCATTGTTCCCAGACAACTATCATGCTGAGACATTTGTGAATGTGACTCTTTATTCGGCAGATGGCGTTGATATGCCAGACTCTTATGCCGGTTTGGCGGCTTCGGCAGCGTTGTCGGTTTCGGATGTTCCGTTCCAGGGACCTATCTCTGAGGTAAGGGTTGCCCGCATCAATGGCGAGTATAAGGTAAACCCAACTTTTGAGGAGCTTGAGAAGGCCGACATGGATATCATGGTTGCTGCTACTCTTGACAATATCATGATGGTTGAGGGTGAGATGAAAGAGGTTTCGGAGGAGGATCTTCTGAATGCCATGAAGGTTGCCCATGAGGCTATCAAGGTTCACTGCCAGGCTCAGCTTGAGTTCATGCAGGAAGCCGGAAAAGAGAAGCGCGTCTATGACCATGAGGTGAATGACGAGGACCTCAGAAAGGATGTCCGCGAGAAGACTTATGACAAGGCTTACGCTGTGGCAACATCTTGCAACGCAGACAAGCATTCAAGAGCTGCCAACTTCCAGGCTGTTGTGGACGAGTACAAGGCTCAGTTCACAGAGGAAGAGCTCGAGGAGAAAGGCGAGATGATTGACAGATATTATCATGATGTAGAGCGTGATGCAATGCGCCGCTCGGTTTTGGATGAAGGCAAGCGTCTTGATGGCCGTAGGACTGATGAGATCCGTCCTATCTGGTGTGAGGCAGGTTATTTGCCAGGCCCTCACGGATCGGCTATCTTCACTCGTGGTGAGACTCAGTCACTTTCGACCGTAACCCTTGGTTCTAAGATGGATGAGAAACTCGTTGACGAGGCACTGATTCAGGGACATGAGCGTTTCTTGCTCCATTATAATTTCCCTCCATTCTCAACAGGTGAGGCTAAGGCATCGAGAGGTATCGGCCGTCGTGAGATCGGTCACGGAAACTTGGCATGCCGCGCGTTGAAGTCGATGATTCCAGAGGATTATCCATATGTGGTGCGTGTGGTTTCTGACATTCTTGAGTCGAACGGTTCTTCGTCAATGGCAACTGTTTGTGCGGGATGTCTGGCTCTGATGGATGCTGGTGTTCAGATCAAGAAGCCTGTTTCTGGTATTGCAATGGGATTGATTTCGGAGAATCATGGTACAAATTATGCAGTGCTTTCAGATATTCTCGGTGATGAGGATCACCTCGGCGATATGGACTTCAAGGTAACCGGCACTCGCGACGGTATCACTGCCACACAGATGGATATCAAAGTGGATGGTTTGAGTTATGAGATTCTTGAGAAGGCATTGAAGCAGGCTCATGACGGACGTATGTTCATCCTTGACAAGATTCAGGCAGAGCTTGCTGGTCCACGTCCTGACCTTAAGCCTCATGCCCCACGCATTGTGACTATGGACATTCCTAAGGAGTTCATCGGTGCTGTGATTGGCCCTGGCGGAAAGATTATTCAAGGAATCCAGGCAGAGACTGGCGCTGTCGTTACTATTGAGGAGACAGACAATGCGGGTCATGTTGAGATTTCGGCTAACAATAAGGCAAGCATTGATGCTGCAGTTGCTAAGGTTAAGGCAATCGTGGCTGTGCCTGAGATAGGTGAGGTTTATGACTCAGTTGTCAAGTCAATCATGCCATATGGATGCTTTGTAGAGTTCATGCCAGGCAAAGAGGGTCTTCTCCATATTTCGGAGATCGACTGGAAGCGCTTTGACACAATGGAGCAGACAGGCATCAAAGAGGGTGACAAGATAACAATAAAACTTCTTGACATTGACCAGAAGACTGGCAAGTTCAAACTTTCGGCACGTGCATTGAAAGAGAAACGTGAGGGATATCAGGAGCCAGAGAGAAGGCCAAGGCCTGAGCGTCCTGACAGACGTCAGAAACAGCAGAAGCCACAGACTACTCCAGAAGGTCGATTTATAGAGCCTGAGGAGAGACCAAAGAATAATCCAGCCGATATTTTGGAATTCTAAATAGGCGGGCGCCCATAGTTTAATGGATAGAATGAGAGATTCCGGTTCTCTTGGTTACGGTTCGATTCCGTATGGGCGTACAACGGCCGGTCAAAAATGGATTCTGAGATGAGGAAAAAATAGAGGCGGATTTTCAAGAATTGAAATCCGCCTCTTTTAAAAATCACACCTGGAAATTAAGCCTGGTGGATAGCCTCAGCAGGGCAAACAGATGCGCAAGTACCGCAGTCCTGGCATTTATCTGGGTCGATATGATAGATATCGCCCTCAGAAATAGCCTCGCAAGGACATTCGCCGGCGCAAGTACCGCAAGCCATGCAATCTTCAGAAATTACGTAAGCCATTTTGAATAAAAGATTAAAAAATTAGTACTAATAATTTGTTTTGCAAAGGTACGAATATTTTTTGATTTCACGGCTATTTAATTGAAATAAATTTCGCACAATATTTGAAGGGTCGGTTACGTTAATAAAGTGATGAGAAAAACAGTTTGCATATTATTGCTAATTGCCTGTATCAGTAGCGTTTCGGCGCAAAATCTGCCGAATGTCGAGTACAAGAGATTCCATTTTGGATTCAGCTTGGGACTTGATGTCCTGGATTTTGGCATACGTAATTCGATGAAAATGGCTCCTGATGGGAAGACTTATCAGGCTGAAGTGTCGTCGCTGATGCCTGGTTTCAACGTAGGACTGATAGCGGATGTGCGCCTTTGCAATTATTTGAATCTGCGTCTTGTTCCTACATTTTATATAGCAGACAGGACTTTGACTTTCATGAATGACAGGACTGATGACCTTTATAAAACGACCATCCGCTCGACCATGATTACTATCCCTTTGCTGTTCAAATATAGCTCGGTGAGAATAAATAATTATGGGCTGTATGTGCTTTTTGGAGCGGGTGTGCTGTTTGATTTCTCGCATGAGCAGACCAATCCTATTCTGCTGGATTATTTTGATTATTTTGTTGAGTTTGGTGTTGGGTGCACGTTCTATACGCCATATTTCAGGTTCTCGCCTGAGTTGAAGTTTGCGCTTGGTTTTAATAATATTCATTTGAATTGGGATAAGCGAATCGAGCAGGCAAATGGTGGTTATCTGGATCCTGAATGGGAGCCATACAATAATGCGCTTGACAAGTTGACGTCAAGAATTTTTACGCTTGCGCTTAACTTTGAGTAATTGGACACGGTGTGGACTCGGTTGAGGGAGCTTGCAGGTTGTTTGCTCGTTGTTTTTAGAGGAAGTTGGGGGTGAGTTTTGATATAAAGAGAAAGCAGGAGTTTTTGCTCCTGCTTTCACTTTTTTTATGTGATGGTGAATCAGTTCTTGTTTGCCTCTGCGATTTTTGCTGAGAGTTCTTCTGCAAGTTCTGGGTTGTCTTCGATGAAGTCGGATCGTAGCCATGTCGTTCTGTGAGCCAAGGAGTTGCATCAAGGATT
>JAZUKZ010000023.1:0-4684 GCA_045643545.1 Candidatus Aphodosoma sp.
CATTTGAATTAAGGGCGTAATATCTTTCTTTCTTTCGCCCTTTGTTTCTGCTTTGATCTGCATCAATTCATCTACACTTATCCCAAATATATCTGCAAGCTTTGGTATTGTATTAATATCCGGACAGGAAAGATCTCTCTCCCACTTGGATACTGCCTTATCTGTTACGCCCATCTTCTCAGCGAGTTCAAGCTGCGTCATTCCGTTCTCTTTTCTTAAAGATGCAATCATCATGCCAAGTGTTTTCTTTTTCATTGCTTCCTGGCTCCTTCCTTTTGATGTCTGCACTATATCACTTCCTTCCACTTTACTCAACCGACTGCCAGTTTAGTTCGATAGACCTTTGGTTTACCTGCAATTCTACGGATTTTTAAAGCTAATCTTATACTAAACTATACCATATCAGTCAAGCGCCAATACCAATTAAGCAAAAACATCCGGCTCACAGTTTGTGAGCCGGATGCCTGTTAAAAAGAGAGGTATGGATAAGAAAATAATGTATCTTGATATTGTTATCGCTGCTGTTTCCAACCATTGGAGTTGGCTTCGTCAGATTTTTCAGTTGGGGTCTGCTCATCAAAGGTGATGGTGAGCTCGATATAATCGCCGTTTCTGAAAACCTTGAGGACTGCGGAGTCACCGGCCTTATAGTTCTTCTTCTCGGTGGTAAGAGAAGAGGAAGAGGTGATTTCCTTATCGTCCATCGAAACGATGATGTCGCCGACGTTCAGACCGCATTTTTCAGCGCAACTGCCCGGCTCGATGCTGTAAACAAAGGCACCCTCGACCATGTTGTAATACTGTGCAACGGTGGAAGAGACGGTCTGAGCGGTGATGCCCATGTATGCCTTGCCGGTTACGTAACCATTCGTAATAAGATCGGTTGCAATGCTTACGGCGTCATTGATGGGGATTGCGAAGCCAAGTCCCTCAACACCGGTTCTTGAATACTTAGCAGTAACGATGCCGACAACCTCACCATGGTCGTCATAGACAGGTCCGCCGGAGTTGCCGCTGTTGACGGCTGCATCGATCTGGAACATGTTTATGCTGGTAATAACACCGGTCTGGGAGTCAGTGGAGCTGAGCTCACGGTCTCTTGCGGAAATCATGCCGCGTGTCATGGTGTATTCGAGCTCGCCGAGAGGATTGCCAACGGCGTAAACATCGTCGCCAACGTTCAGTCCATCGCTGTCGCCGAGAACGGCTGCATCGAGGTCAACTGCGTCTATCTTCAGAACCGCAACATCATTGTCAGCCTCGTAACCGACGATGGTAGCGTCATATTTGGTGCCGTCATACATGAGAACGGTGATGGCATAGCCGCCTCTTGCAGCGTCCTCAATAACGTGGTGGTTGGTGAGAATGTAGCCATCCGGGCTGATGATGAAGCCGGAGCCGGAGACTGCAGCGGAGGAAGTATAGCCGAAGAAGTTGGTTGTGGTGATCTCGGTGGAGATCGCGACGACCTGACGGCAGGCTATATCATAGATTTCCTTTGGGCTGAGCTCGTTTCCGGGCTGCACGATGCTTGTGGTTATCTTGGAAGGCTCACTTTTGGTGGTGGTTATAACGGTTTCGGGTGCCACTCCCGCCTCTGAGGCGGTGCTCATACGGCTGCGCATGATAAGGCCCGTTGCACCGCCGCCGCAGATACCGCCGAGCAGTGCGCAGACAAGACATGCGGCGATGATTCGACCAAAACCGTGCTTTTTGGTTTTTCCTTCGGTTCTGTCACTGTGGAAATGGTAAACAGGCGGCACGGCGCAGGCATTTTCGGACTCGACATATCCGGCGTCGGAGAAAGTCTCACGTGTATGCGAATCTTCAGAGATGGGACGGGCAAAGGCATCGGTATCGTCCTCACCGCCGGCTGCAAATTCACCGGTGAAATTAGGTTTGACTTCGTCTGTCAGCTCCTCATTGTTAATAATATCGTTTTCATTTTCATTAGGCTCAAACATTTTTAGTGCCTCCAATAAATTAAGTATCAGGTTGCCTTTGATTGTCTATATAGTAATCCCCAGTTATTACAAGAAAATGAACAAATACGAAAAACTTTTTGAACAATGAATTAATTATTAATTAAATTCCTCTTTGCAACAATAGATACTTGTGGTAAAATATGCCCATCAATTATACTACAAAGGAGAGAAATATGAAAGTATTTGAAATTCTCAAAGGCATCTCAATTGGCAGCATTTCCCTTGCAACCATTCTTTCTGCACTGGTAATCTTTGTTATCTGTGTTGCTGTCATCCGTGTACTGAAGTCCCTCGTTCAGAAGGCACTTAACAAGAGCAAACTCAACGAAACTCTCAAGCGTTTCATCACTACCGCTGCAAACGCTCTGTTCTGGGTAATCGCAATCATCATTGTTTCCGAGACTCTCGGTATTCCCACTGCTTCTCTCGTTGCAGTTGTCAGCATTGCAGGCTTGGCTCTTTCTCTTGCCGTTCAGAATGTTATGGCTAACATTTTCTCCGGCATCACCCTTCTCATCACCAATCCGTTCAAGGCCGGTGACAGAGTTGATATCGGCGCAAATGAAGGTGTAATCAAGCACATCAGCCTGTTCTACACCGTAATGGCAACCCTCGACAACAGAATCATCTCCATCCCCAACAGCGATGTTACCGCAGCTTCCATCGTCAATTACAGCACCGATCCTCTTCGCCGTGTTGACCTGACCTTCTGCGCAAGCTATGAGTGCGAGACTGAGGATGTCAAGAAGGCAATCATGGAAGCAGCAAGCGAGACCGGTAAGGTCCTTGCAGATCCCGCACCCTTCGTTGCTATCCTGAACTACAAGGAAAGCTCCATCGAGTATGTTGTTCGTCTCTGGGTCAAGAACGATGATTACTGGGATGTTTACTTCGGCATGAACGAGCTCGTTCGCGAGTCCTTCAAGCGCAACGGCGTCGCAATGACCTACAATCACCTCAATATTCACGTTGCAAAGTAATAATCAAAACAGCAAAACCCCGTCCAATGGCGGGGCGTCGTAAAACAGTAAATGTTTAAGAATTGAAAAAGATGGGAAGGCGTGGCTTCGGTCACGCCTTTTCACTTTTCAACGGTACAATACGGCAGGGGTTGGGGAAGGCACTCCCCAACAAGTATGTGACCGTGGGAAAATGAGTGTGATATGAAATTTTGTACCATGGTCGATACTTGCCCTTTACGCTCATTTAAATTGATATTGTTCGCCATATCGTATATAATGACACTGTAGCACATAGTGTTTTTGAAATGTTAAATGGAATATTTCAAGACGCAGAGTCGAAGTACTTTGCGCTCAGGGACGGATCGAAGGTGTTCAAAGGATGGGCGGTATGTGGCTCATTCCGGAAAATGCCAAGAAGCCGGCAGATGCCAGAATAAAAAGTGGAAAATATATAAAATCCGAAAAGGATGGTGACTAATATGAGCGACAATAAACTGATTCAAAGCAACCCGGAACTTCCGGATGACCAGAAAACCTACAGCACAGTCAGAGGTTATATTATTGCGGCCCAGAAGCAGGTATATGCTGCTGTTAATTCTGCCATGGTCATTGCTTACTGGAATATCGGAAAACAGATTTATGAAGCATGTGGTGAGAATGATCGCGCCGCATATGGCAAACAGCTTCTGCAGTTTTTATCTGATAAACTGACTGCTGAATTTGGAAAAGGCTTTGATGTTAGGAATCTGCGAAATATGCGCCAGTTCTATATGACATTTCCAATTCGGAACGCACTGCGTTCCGAATTGAGTTGGACGCATTACAGGTCTTTGATGAAAGTGACTGATGACGCTGCTCGTAATTTCTATTTAGAGGAAGCAGTGAAATCTGGATGGAGTTCCAGACAGCTAGACCGACAGATCAACTCATTTTACTATCAGCGTATTCTTGCCAGCAGAGATAAAGTCAGTGTAGCTGCTGAAATTGATACATTAGAACCGAGACCGGAGTACGAAAAGATTATTAAGGATCCGTATGTTCTTGAATTTCTGAATCTCCCGGCCAATGAGCATTACTACGAGTCAGAATTAGAGCAGGCATTGATAGATCACCTGCAGAAGTTCTTGCTAGAACTTGGCAGAGGATACTCCTTCGTAGCACGACAGAAACATTTCAATGTTGACGGAAGACACTTCTATATTGATCTGGTGTTTTACAACTACATTCTGAAATGCTTTGTCCTGATTGATTTGAAGATTGGTGACTTGACACATCAAGATCTGGGACAGATGCAGATGTATGTCAACTATTATACTCGCCGCATGATGAACGAGGGCGATAATCCGCCAATTGGTATTGTTCTCTGTGCAGATAAAAGTGACACATTAGTGGAGTTTACTATGCCTGAAGATAACAGACAGATTTTTGCAGCGAAGTATCTGCCTTATATGCCAACAAAGGAAGAACTGAGACGAGAATTGAATCTGGATGAATTTGAAAAACTTGAATAAGGCAAATTAAATTTTAATTTGTAGGGGGCGCGATAATAATGACAAAAGAAGAAATTATTGAGGCATTGAGGACGTCTGCAAAAACAAATGAAACCTATTATCTCAGCGATGAAATTAAGCAGGCGTTGCTTCAATATTCAAATCCGGTAGAGTTTGTAGAACCAATTTTGGAAATAATAGGGACAAATCCAAATGTTGATTTTGGTATGCCAGGAGATTTGGTTCG
>JAZUKZ010000024.1:0-13296 GCA_045643545.1 Candidatus Aphodosoma sp.
TCACCGGCCAGCTCTGCGGAGTCTATGAGATAGACGGCGACAACTATGAGATACAGACACCTAATGCTCCAGGCGTATATCTCCTTGAGGTGGTTATGGGTGCCGAGCGTCAGGTATTCAAGATGTTGGTCAACGAGTAAACTTAGAAAATTATTACAGAAATGAAACATAAATTTAATTGTTTGGCCTTACTGCTCTTGGCAGCGCTCATGCTGTTCAGCGCAGATGCTTTTGGCCAGCGCCGCAAGTATCCTGAGTTCCATTATTTGACTCTTCCAATCAGTGCTGGTTATTCAAATTATCTTTCGCCTGGTTTCAAAAACGAGGTTTCTACATTCAAAAATCCTGGTTTGCTCGGAACAACACTCGGTATCGGCTACGAATTCCGTCACCGCATGTTCTGGATGGGTCTCGACCTCGAGGCACAGTTGATTTCATCACGTCTCCGCCCAGGCATGGCGCGTCTCGACACTATGATGTACGACACAGATACTTACTATCCTAATCCGCAGCGTGAGAACACCTACCACTACGACTTCAAGAAATGGTATGACGAGCAGATAGGTGCTTATGGCTGTTTCGCCATGATGTTCGGTATCCGTGCCAACGCCTTCTACATCGGCATCGGAGCAAAAGCCGGCTACAACTTCTACGCCACTTCAACTCCTAACGCAAAGTACAAGACATCATCTACCTACGATCGTTATATCACTGACTTCGAGGATATGCCGAACCACTACCTCGGCGATTATGAGTCAGGTCAGACCAACGGTGGCAAGGACACTAAGTTGGAGTTCAACCTCAACGTGGCTGCAACATTCGAGGTCGGTTACGAAATCTACCATTCCGATGGTACTGAGCACGTCCGTCCATGGATCCTCAAGCTGGGTGCCTACGCAGAGTATGGTTTCCTCACTGCCTATGCCAACAACGGCAATGTCAAGCCAGAGTTCGACTATCCGCTTGTTGATGAGAACGGCGCTCAGGTTCAGGACCCATCGCAACTCCTCATCACTCCGTTCTACAAAGCACATTCTACCAACGGCGTCAACATCAATCCACTCTATATCGGTGCCAAACTGACCTTCATGTTTGACCTCCCAGTCCCTCAGAAGTGCCACTGTCTCCAGTCAGAGCGTGGAGCATCTTGGCGTAACATGGCTCCTAAGGACACTCAGCGCCAGAACAAGCATGCTAAGAAGAATGTCAAGAAGCAGCACAAGAAAATTGGCGACAAGTCCGAGAACAGCAACATCAAGTAAAATACTATTTCATAAAAAACAAAGAGAGAGTTTCCCGCAGGAAACTCTCTCTTTTTATACCTAAATCTCAACTCCAAATCCCATCCGAACCAGCACCATTTCTCATCCGAATCCCATACAGGACATGCATTGAGAATCAATCAGTTACAACGGTCAAAAAAGCACAAAAAAAAGACCTCAAAGAGGTCTGAATTTTTTAGCCAGAACAGCACCGCCGCCCTCATCTCCGAGTTCATCTCTCACCTGCTGATACCCCTCCCGGATATAGTCGCGGTACACATTATTATATAATATCTTCCTCAACTCCATCTCAGTGCTCTCGGTGGTATAGTTGTATCCTAACAGTTCTTTTATCACCTCGCGTCCGGCGATAATGTTCACCAGCGACACAAATTCCGTCTTTATCAGCACTTCGGTGAAAAGCAGGGTAATCAGTCTTCCCCCGAAACCTTTGTAGATAACCACCTGCGGCACATCAAAAACAGCCGTCTCCAGTGTTGCGGTCCCTGAGTTCACAATCGCGGCATCAGCCATTGTCATCAGTTCGTAAGTCACATTCTGCAGCACTTTAATCCCGCTCTCCCCGACCAACTGGTCATAAACATCCATCCCTATCCCCGGCGCAGCGCATAGAATAAACTGCACTTCAGGGAATTTCTTCGCCACCTCAACCATGGTCGGAATGCTCTTCTTTATCTCTTGCATTCGGCTTCCGGCCAGCAGCAGCACTATCGGCTTCTCGTCAATGCCGTTCTGCTCGCGGAACAACTGCTCATTCACGCCTTTCCGCTTGAAAGCATTTATCGCCTCAACGGTTGGATTGCCTACATAGTTCACTTTGTAACCTCTCTCGCCGAACCACTCTGTCTCAAACGGGAAAATGGTGAACATTCTGTCCACATATTTCTTGATGTCCTTGATTCTCCAGCTTTTCCATGCCCACAGTTTCGGAGCGATATAATAATTGACCACGGTTCCAGGCAGATTCTTCTTCACAAACTTCGCAAAACGGAGGTTGAAACCGGGATAATCCACCAGTATCAGATGGTCTGGCCGAAAAGCCATAATCTCGCGCTCAGCCACTTTGCGTATCTCATTTATCTTGCCGAGGTTCATAATGACATTCACAAAGCCCATGAAAGCCATGTCTTTGTAATGCACTATCGGTTCTCCGCCATACCGCGCCATCTTATTGCCCCCGAGGAACTTAAACTGAGCCTCAGGGTCTTCTTTAAGCAGATATTTCATCAGTCGGCTGGCATGCAGATCGCCCGAAGCCTCGCCAGCAATCAGAAAATACTTCATAGAATGAAAAATAATGAAATGGCAAAAAGGGTATAGACTCCAATAGCCGAAAAAACGCCTCTGCAGGCACGCCACATCTCAGCGGTGTTGAACACGAACACTGCCCCCATATCAGGGAAAAGTGCCACGCACAGGAACTTTACCCTCAGGCTTGGGGTATGCAGAAAACTCGTAATGGACTGCCAGTCAGTGCCCACATGCATCGACTGCAGGAAGAGTATGCCGAAAATCAAGGGCATCGCAATTCCCAAAAACAGTCCGAACCAAGGATTGTCGAGTCTCTTCTTCATACGGTGAGTTCTATAAATTGATTTCTGTCGAATTGAATTACTCTAATAGATTTTCTTCGCAGAACTTCATCGCGCGATAAGCGGTCATGTCGGTCTGAATAGGCGTAATAGTGATATAACCTTCGTCAATCGACGCCTGGTCGGCTGCGGTGTCGGGCTCAGTATTGAAGAAATCACCTACCATCCAGTAATAGTCGATGGTCCTTGGAGCATTGTCCTTAGTGAAATCATTTGCCCATTTTCCCTTGGCCTGTCTGCACACACGCATGCCTTTCACCTCGCCCACAGGGGCATTGACATTCAGACATACACCCTCAGGCAGCCCCTTCTCGCAGACATTCTTCACGACTTTCTCAAAATATGGCAGACAATATTCAAACGAAACATCAAAACTATGGTCGCAAATCGACAGCCCAATAGCAGGCACATCATGCATCGTACCCTCCAAAGCAGCCCCTATCGTACCCGAATAAAGAACATTCACACTGGCATTCGACCCGTGGTTGATGCCGGAAAGCACCATGTCAGGCTGGCGGTCAAGCAACTGACTGCAAGCGAGTTTCACGCAGTCAGCAGGAGTCCCGCTGCACTGCCACCAGGTAATTCTCTCCTCTCTCTTCACAATCTTAGCGCTCACAGGCATCGTAATCGTCAGTGCCATCGACTGGGCAGACCTTGGTCCGTCAGGTGCCACAACGGCCACTTCACCGTATCTGCTCGCCATCTCCGCAAGTCTGTGAATGCCAGGAGCCTCTATGCCGTCATCATTAGTTATCAGTATCAGTCTCATTTTACTCTGATTTTAGTTAGGAAAGCAAAAACTGCCGAAACAAGCAGAAAATAAACAATGTCCCTGGAGTCAATCACGCCGCGGGCAATCGACTTATAATGCTCATGAATGCCGAACTGCCTCAGCGCGAAAGCGGATTTGCCCGAGAGCAATGAACCAATCAGCTCAAAACCATAATAGAGGGCAAAGCAAATCAGCGCGGAAACGAAGAACACCACAATCTGGTTCTTGCTGAGCGACGAACCGAAAAGTCCTATCGACACATACACCAATGCCAGGAAAATCAAACCAATCCACGACCCCCAGAAAGCAGCGGCATCAACATTATAGGCAGGCTCAGCCATCAGACATACCGACCAGAACCACAGCAATGTGGGTATCAGCGCAATAGCCACCACACTCCATGCAGCAAGCAACTTGCCCAATACAATATCCCAGCCAGTCAAAGGCCTGGTAACCAGCAGTTCCAATGTCCCTGCCTGCTTCTCCTCTGCAATCATCCTCATCGTGACGGCAGGGCAGAGGAAAAGATAAAGCCAAGGGGCCAACTGAAACAGCCCGTCCAGATCGGCATAACCTCTGTCCACAATATTGAAATTACCTGGGAACACCCACAGCATCAAGCCAGTAGCCAGCAGAAACAGACCAATCACGATATAGCCCATCGCCGACGAGAAGAACGACTTCAGTTCTTTCAGATAAATACTATACATATCAACCGTAATTTACGACTGCAAAGGTACTACATTTCTCCGAATATACAAAACCTTTTCCCTAATATATTATCCCATACCTCCTCCTCAATTTCTCCTCTCTCCTAAACATTATATAATATCACCCCAGATCAACCTCTCCAAACCACTCTCTCCAAGACCTTTCATCTCAGCCTCAACGAGATCTCTCACATAATCGATTCACCCTGTAGGGGTGAGATATTGGTAGCCAGCCATTCTTATGGCTGGTAAATGAGACGTAATGTGGTAGCCGACATTGAAGCGAAGCGACAATGTATTCCAACATCAAAAAATCCCCAAATAACCCATTGATAATCCGCTCTCTCCGTGCAATTCAGTCTCAAAAACTTACAATTCAGCACTTGTCTCTAAAATTTTATCAAAAATCCTTTGCTATGTCCCAAAAAAATCGTACCTTTGCACCTGATTTTTTGAGAGAATTTCAAGATCATAAAATCTTCACTCACAACATTTTAATAATTTTTAAGAAATCAAAATCTTCATTCAATATGAAATTTTTTAAGAAAAAATTATCAGCGAAAAGCATCTTGATTCTTGCTCTGTTCGCTGTCATCTCTTCTTTTTGGAACTATGTTGATGCAAAATACACTTTGACGACTTCCCGTAGTATTCCTGCATCTGCCAACTCTAAAAAATGGGGACAGGAAAGCAACGTGTGGTATATCTATCATGGCGGATTTGCTGCTGACGGCAGCAAGTCTCTTAGCGAGGATGCTACACCATCTTCATGGAGTATGTCTGAGTCGGATATTTATTGTCCGAATGCCATAAGTTATGCCGACATTGATTATTATGCTGAGGAATCATGGGCTTTGGTCACAGGTCGAGTAAGTTTTTACCTTAATGCTAACAATGCTCGAAAGTTTACTTCCGAATTATTGGCATGGACTGGTGATGGGACAACTATTTTTAACCCGAAGTATAAGCATTATTATGAGAATAATGTTCAAGTTGACCCTTACACTAATAATTTGTCTATTGGTTGGCTCAGTGGTTTTAGTAGCGGCCAGACCTGGAAACATTGTACCAAAAAAACAATGGATGTCAAGATTAAAGTTCCATACCACATGGATTCTTATGATTCTTGGAACAATATCACATCTTATGTTTTTGCTTCTATTCAGCATAATTCTGACGATGATTACAGCACTTGGGATATTGACTTGTCCGAATACTATAAATCCTATTACACAAAGTCTGGTATCACATTTGAGATAACTGGAGCAAATGCAGGAATGTTCAGCGTGCCGTCTTCCCCTATAGCAGCAGGTTCTATATATGCTAATGGCGCTGACTGTTTCGGCAATGCTTCCGAGACTATTGGCTCTGCTCCAACAATCACGGTCAAGTATCAGCCAACAGAAATCGGCACTCATACTGCTACTCTTAACATCAAACTTGATGGCAATGTTGTTAAGTCAATTCTCCTCAATGGCACCTGCTATGGCAAGTATTATATTTCTATGGACTTCGACATCAACGATCTCAACACTGCCACATATCAGATGCCTCTTGCTGACGCTGTGAGTGTCAAGGACCGCAGCGGCAATACTATTGATACCGAGGTTAGTTTTGCAGTCGAATCTGCAACAACTGCTGATTATTCATTTGACAATGTCAATAAACTCCTCACTCTTCGTACAGTCGGCGACTTCGTAATGACGGCTACTGCCACATATCAAGGTCCAGAAGACGA
This sequence comes from Candidatus Aphodosoma sp., assembly GCA_045643545.1. Classification (GTDB taxonomy): domain Bacteria; phylum Bacteroidota; class Bacteroidia; order Bacteroidales; family Paludibacteraceae; genus Aphodosoma. The sequence continues at coordinate 6,099 of JAZUKZ010000024.1, forward strand.
AGAGGCTGAGAATATTGTTGCAACAGTAAAAACAGTGGTTGGTCGCGGAACTCTTGAGTTCAGAAATAATAGTGAGGACGACGACTGGTTCAATCCTAACAACTGGTATCCACATAATCAGGCAGCTAATGAGAGCGAGCGAGTTATCCCATCTGCTGCCAATTATAACGTTTCTATTCAGAATAAATGTATTATTGACAATACAGGTGCTGAGTGTTGGAATTTTGAGATTACTTCGGATGGAACTCTTGAGATTGCAACAACTGGTGCTCTCAATGTGGCAAACAATGCTATAAATCCTCAGTCGCAGGCTTCGCAACTGATACTTAAGGCAAGTGAGACTGCTCAGGGAACTATGCTCTTCCACAATACTACTACTGCAGCACCTTTCGCTGAGGCTGAGATGTATGTTCCTCTTACTGGGGTGAACAAAAAACTCATCTGGCAATACAGAGGCGTTCCAGTTATCAATGGAACTCTCGAGGGCGATGGCACAACTTTGGTCTATCAGTGGAGTGAGCCTGCCGGAGCAGAAGAAGATGCTGAGACTTGGTATGAGATAGGCGACAAATCTATGTCATGTTGGTATGGCTATGCAGTTTCTAAGGTCGGCGGTGACAGTATCTGCAAGGTCCAAGGTCAGTTGGTCAACACCAACAAGCAGTATCTCCTTGATTATAGCGATGAGAGTCATCCAAATAAGGGCTACAATCTGATAACAAACAGTTATTCAGCACCAATGTTGACAAACAAGATGTCAACAAGCGATTTCAGTGGAGCACCTGCGACTGTCTATCTCTATAATACAGGAACCTACGACGAATGGCGTCAGTCTGGCAATAATGGCAGTCTGACTTCTGGTTCTGCTCCAGGACAGTTCACGTCTTATTCTATAAACTCAACTTCTTATGAGATTCCTTCTGGCGAGTCGTTCTTTGTGCTCGCCAATGCACCTAATGGTTATTTTGACATGAACTATGGCATGACTAATGCTTCCCCAAGCGGCGCATTCAAGGCTCCACGAAAGATTGAGCATTTCAACGGTCTTGGCATTATCGTCGAGGGCAAGGAGTCTGGCGATAAGGTCGTTCTCCTCGAAAGCGAGAACTGCTCGTCCGAGTTTGACAATGGCTACGATGGCATCAAACTTACTGGCGCAAAAGGCACTCCTCAACTCTATGCTGCAAACGATTTCGGACATACATCTCTTAATGTTGACCGCACTTTCATGGGTCAGGAGATCGGTTTTGCTGCTGGAAGCAATGGTGAGAAATACACTATCTCGTTCTTGACCGACGAACTTGAGGGCTACTCAAAACTCTATCTCTACGACAAGAACACTGGCGTCTATACAAATATACTTGAGGGTGAGACTTATACCTTCACAGGCAAGGTCTCTGGCGAGGAGCGCCGATTCATCATCCTTGGCGAACGCGAGAACGGAGAGATTCTCACTGGCTCTGACAAGCGCATAGAGATTATTGGCGACCGTGCATTCGTCTGTGGCTTCGATGGTGGTGAGGAGTCTGTAACGATTTCTGATATGTCAGGACGCATCGTATGGCAGTCATCCTCTGCAGCCGGCCCATGGTTCGATATTCCAGAAGGACTCGCAAGCGGTGTCTATGTTATAAGTGTCGGTGATTGTCAAACTAAGTTTATCAGATAATTGGATAGGAGGTTTAGATTATGAAAAAGATATTATTGATTTTGCTTTTCGTTTTGCCGTCAGTGTTTGTTCTCGCTGATGGTCCTCAATACAGATTCCTTAAGGGCAACGGCAGCAGTCGTTTCTCGTCAATGAAACAGGTCTATGATGTGAAGGTCAGCACTCGCGCTCATGCCAGCGGCTTTGGAGTTGCAGATTACGACAATGTGAATGCCATCGCAAAACCTGCTGGCCGTTCCCTCGTCAGCAGCGAGGTCTCTATTGACGGGGAGGGAAAACGCTCCTCTTCTGTTTCTGGACACAGCGCAGTTGGCATAGGAGTCTCAACCAGTGATAAATACATCTCTCTTGATAAAGGAAATCTGTTTAGTTCTTCGTTTGTGATTGAGAATTCCGGTAGCGATTTCGTTCTCGGCAAGAATGGCTCTCTGGCAGGAAGAGGCACAGCAGTCATGGATTATACTGGCAGGATTGGTGCTGGCCAGCCTCCATTGGCAGCAAATCCAGTTCCCCTCGGCGATGCACTCCTCCCTATGCTCCTCCTCATCCTCTCTTTCGCCGGCTTCGTCTGTTTCCGCAAGAAATAACCACACATTATATATTATATATATTTAGAGCAGATGCACAAAACGTGCATCTGCTCTTTGTTTTTCTTGCGGAGTTCACAACTTTGTGGACCGCAAACCTGTGAACTCTGCATAATGAAACGCCAAAAACCATCAGTCCCACTTTTTTCTATCCCTCCCTGCCTGGACAACCGTAGAGCGATTCCTTGCCAACGATACCAAAAAATAATCGTTGCCGTATCGTCTCCCCTCCCAGCCCCATACCTGCCGGAAGCGATTCTTCAGCGATACCCCAGCGATATCTCATTTTTGGGGCAAAGCCAGCCATTTCCCAAAGCAGCCCCAATCGGGCGCTTCACGGGCGCTTTTCGGGTGCTTGAATCAACAATAAAACTCACAAAATCAAATCATCCGCAAAAAAACGAGTCATGCAACTGGGATTGGTGATCCCCCCAAAAAACAACAACAAACAGAGCCGCAGCCTATTTTGGACCTATGTCAATAGGTCAGATTGGTAGCCAGCTATTCATATGGCTGGTAAATGAGACGTAATGCGGTAGCCGACATTGAAGCGAAGCGACAATGTATCCTAATGATTGTTTTCGTTTTCGTTTTCGTTTTCGTACGGCGGACCTCGTCCGCCGTCATTTGTTAAAATCAATAACATTTGTTAGATAAAATTTTTAATCAATCTTTGCTTTTTGGTGGCATAAATACGAACTTGGAAATGCCCTATATGCTTGGATTGCCGATATATTGGGCGTTGTGGAAAATATTCCGAGGGAAGTGATTTTGTTAAACGACTTTAACATGGTAATAACATAAATTTCTTATAAAAACCTGTGGTTAAGTGAGAAATATGCTGTAATTTTGCGGTTGGTTCTTGATATACGTGGAAAAAGCATTGTGCAAACAGGGAGTTATAACTTAATCCTCTGTTTTTCTGCTTTTTGTGCCCCACAACCAAGACCATAAACAATAAAATCAGAAATCAATTTTACACTCTAAATGATAAAAAATACGACAAATAATATGAGAAACAAAGTTTTTAAGAGCAATCTCTGCTCCACAATGAAAAGATTAACCTTAGTCTTTGCGTTGATGGTGCTGGTCACTCCGCTATATAATGTTGTGTGGGGACAATGTGGTCCAAATCATATTACAACTAATCCAAGTGGATATACAGCAAATAGATGGAACCAGAGTCAAATTGTAAGCATTCCTAAAAACAATGGTCAGAATGTACCTATCGATTCTGTCTACTATGATATTTATTATCGTTTTGGAAGTCCTTGTGTTACTATTACTTCAAATGAGGATGCAAGTATAAATGTTGTGAACTATTATTCCACACATTTGGGATCAAGTGCTGATAACGCAAAGGAATCATTACTTTCTAGTGGGGAACTATATAAAAGAGTTTCAAGTTTGAATTTTACGGTTACTACTCATGTTGGAGCAGAGGGTTTGGAAGGAAATAAGGAGATTTCGAATATCGGAGTATCTCAGGCGGCCTTTTTAATATCGCATCATGATAACGGTGGAATCGATTTTGATACTAATTCTATGTGTGGTGGGGCAACGAAGCAATTCACTATAGATTATTCTTCTTTGTGTACATTTAGTTATGAAATTGATCAGGATGGTGATGCTGCAGATGTAAGTTGTTTTTCTTTGTCTTCTGAAACAATAACAAAATTAAATGCTGTTGCGGGTATTTCAAATTTTGACTTTAATGTTCCTGTTGAAATTAATTTTAATCCAGGTAATAGGTCAACTGCTAAACTTGGTACTTATAAGGCAAAATTGGTATTTACTTATACAAATAAACATTCTAAAAATCAGACTATTACAATACCTTTGACAGCAAGCGTGCCTGAGCATATTGCGTATGATAATGAACCAGCAACAACAATTTACCTTGGAAAATTCAGTGCTGGTAATAATTTGTCTAAAGAGATTGATTTGGCTGAGTACATCAAATCATTCAGCTTAGCGGCTAATGTGCCTGTTACTGCTACTTTGAGTGGTGATGGTAGTTTGTTCACTTTCTCTGATGGAACAACCTCAACAACTTTAGTAAGTGCTACTGATGACAGATGCTATGCAGAAGCAGGCGTTTTTGGATCTTCTATGTTGGGCGACATTCCTAATTGTCTTAGAACTGTAATTTACAAAGGTTCGAATGACAATGACATTAAAACATGCACTTTGACTTTGTCTGCTACTATTAATGGTTCTCCTGTTACTCATGTTATTACTCTTGAGGCATCTCAAGTTTATGAATTTTATCGTAATGAGAATAACCAAACAGAGTGGAGTCATGATGCGAATTGGAGGACTTGGATAGAAGGTGTAGAAACACATGTTGCCCCATCTGAAAATGACAATGTTACAATTTTGGCTACTTGTACAGTTGATGATGAAGATGCTGTTTGTGGCAATTTGCAGTTCGGTACTGGAGGCTCATTAACTATTGAAGCAAATGGTGCTTTGTCTGTAACTGGAACTTTGAATAACAATGATGATGATTATGCTTCAAGACTTCAAATAAAAACTGCTGAGGATGGTTCAAGTTCTGGTACTCTGATTTTCCATAATGTTGATGGTTGCTCAAATGGCCCTTGGGCTACTGTTGATATGTATATCCGTCAGACTGATGAGGACGATGTTACTCGTTTGTGGAAAGAGTATATTTGGCGTTACATGGGTTCTTCTGTTAAGAGCGGAATTCCTTCAGATGTTGATTATATTTTCCAATGGAGTGAGGCTGATAATGGAGATGGTGATGAAGATGGTTGGAATGAGTGTTGGGTGCAAGTAGAAGATAATACTATCAGTAAGTGGACTGGCTATGCTATGGGTTCTACTGCTGCTCCAATCCATACTATCACTGGCCAGTTGATTAATTGCAGTGAAACTGTTGACTTGGCATACGGAACTGCTGATCATAATCATGCGGATAAAGGCAATAACCTTATTACCAACAGTTATGCTGCTCCTATTAAGTTGTCTAATTTAACTGCGGAAGATTTTGTAGGTGCAAATGCGACTATTTATTTCTTCAATAATGGTACTCATGCTGATTGGGTTAGAAATGCAACAACAGGCGGATTTAATCTTGGTTATGGTGCTCCTGGTACTTTTGTCTCATGTCCAATAAATTCCGCTCCTGCTATTTCAATCCCATCAGGTCAGGCATTCTTCGTGAAGGCAAATAATACTGATCAGCAATTCCATTTCAGATATGAAACAGTGGATGGTGCTGCAAGTGGTGCTGCTTACGCTCCACGCAAGCAGGAGGAGTTCAATGTTCTTGGAATAAGTGTTGTTGGTACTGACAGTCTCGGCGATTTGCTTTGGCTGATGGAGAATGAGAACTGCTCTGAGAAGTTCGATAATGGCTATGATGGTGTTAAGATGCTCGGCGTTGAGGGCACTCCTCAACTCTATGCTACTACTGAGTTCGGCAGAACTTCTGTGAATGTTGACCAGACTCTTACTGGTCAGTACCTCGGTTTCATGGCTGGTAAGCAGGGTGTTCATTATACTATATCGTTCAATACTGACCGTCTCGAGGGTTATGAGTCTCTCTATCTCTACGATACTAAGGAGAACAAATATGCTAATATCATGAAGGGTGAGAGTTATTCTTTCACTGGTCTTCGCTCTGGCGAGGAGAAACGTTTCTTGATTGTCGGTCAGCGTGACGAGGAAGAGGATGAGGCAGTTGTTAGAACTGGCGATGAGCAGCGTATCGAGGTTGTCGGCAACCGCGCCCTTGTGATGGGCTTCGATGGAAGCGAAGCTGAGGTGCGTGTCGTTGACATGCAGGGCAAGGTGGTCTGCACTTGGTCTATGAAGGAGGGTCCTTGGTTCGAACTGCCGGATCTGCCAGGCGGAGTCTATGTGATTTCAGTCGAGAAATGTCAAACAAAATTTGTAAAATAATAGGAGGGAGGATACGGATATGAAAAAGATTACTTTGATTCTCGCAATGATGATGGTTGTCCTCTCTGCTTTTGCTGCTCAGGACGGTCCTAAATTCTCTTTCTTCAAGGGTGGTGATGCTTTCAACAATAATGCTAAGCCTCGCTCGCTCATTGATGAGGACTTCAACCACAATGAGTCTTTTGACATCAACTATAACAGCAACTCGGCTGGTACTTCAGCCATCAACTATGATGCTATCAACAACAGCCAGGCTCCTCGCAGCATTTTCCGCTTCGGAATGGGCGAGAATGGTTCTAATGGTTCTTCTGTTGGAGGTGGTTCTGTCTCTGCTTCAAGAGGTGTCTCTTTGGGCGGTAGCCATACTGCAACAACTTCCGGTTCTGCTTTGAGTGGTGCTCTCTATGGCAACAAAAAAGGAAATGATATCACTCTCGGTCAGAATGGTCATCTGGCTCTCTTTGGCGAAGGTTTGGGTATCTTTGACAACGAGGGCACTCCAAACTCAGGTGCTGAAGGTGAGGCTCCACGCGTCCCTCTCGGCGATGCGATGCTTCCTCTGCTGATGATGATTCTTTCTTTCGCCGGATTTGTATATTTCCGCAAAAAATAACACATTATATTATATACAGCACACAAAGTGGGATTGGTGATTCGGTTCGCCAGTCCCACTTTTTTTCTATGTTTAAATGCAAATTTTGGTGTTGGAATACATTGTCATTTCATTCCAATGTCGGCTACCGCATTACGTTCCATTTACCAGCCATAGGAATGGCTGGCTACCAATCTCTTACCCCTAACGGGGTAAAACGCATATATCGTGTTATTGCATACCTAACGGCATGCTACAACGTATTGTCGTAAAAGGTGAGTTTATCAGTCCCAGTTGCGGGGTTCTATGTTTCTACGTTTCTATGTTTCTATGTTCTATGGTTAGTTTTTTTGTGTGGGGGTGCGAGATAGCGTCCAGATAGCGTCGAGATAGCGTTTGGATAGCGTCTGGGGCTGCTTG
>JAZUKZ010000025.1:0-16925 GCA_045643545.1 Candidatus Aphodosoma sp.
CATTTGGGTAGTTTTTTGACAGACTGTAAGAGGCAAGCTGTTGACCAGCTTGCCTCTTTTTAATTATATTTTGCTTGCCCCTCAAACTTCCCCCTCAAGTTTAACCCTCAAAGTTGCCCCTCATACTTCTTGCCCCTCAAAGTTTTCGGATATGCCTTTTATTTGCTTTGAAACCCTCAAAGTTAACCCTCAAAGATTTCGGATATCCAACATGCGCTCGCTGGGCACACCATATAAAAACCGCTACTGCCTATTGGCTAGTAGCGGTTTTACACACTCTCGTTATTCCCTCTCAATTGTATCTATTGGCAGCTGTTCTTTTAGTGGGATAGCTAAGTGAATTTTCTCACCGTGATAATATTCAATGATAGGTGTAGAGTCATCGAGGAAGTAATCCGAAGCCGGGAGCCAACCGTGCAATGCGTAACGAAGCATTGCACGCAAATTATCTGCACTGTCTGCAAAAGTAATGCCGGCAGGGACCTCAAATAAAGCGTAATTACCCGAACGCAGCAACACAGAGCTCAGCTCTTTTGGCACAGCAGTATTACTCTTGACGGGCACGCCATAAATGTAACACGCTGTGGAGTTCCCATCCAGCCCCATCGGCACCCATACACCAGCTTCTCCGTTCTCAGCAGGTGCAAACACGTTATATACTGTAGCCTGTTCCGGATCGAAATGTTGGTGCTGCCAGTACGCGGCATGATCTAAATAGTTAAACTTTCCCGTGGGTGCATCAAATCGGAAGCCCACAAGAAAGCGTCCTTCCAAAAATCGTATTTCCGGTTCAACCTGCTTCTCCGTCATGACCTTTATATAGCTTTGCGGCGAAATACCAAAGGTGTTTGTAAATGCACGAGTAAAATTACCGAGTTTATTGTAACCATATCGCTTGGCAACTTTTGACACACTCTCGCCGCAAACCAAAAATTGAGCAGCGCGGTGCATACTGCGCAGATAGACGTAATTCTTGGGAGGAAAACCAGTTCCTTGCTTGAACAAATAATTAAAGTGACTGTAAGAAAGGTTGGTGAGCTCCAGAAGCATATCCATGGAAATGCTCTCGTTAATATGTTCTTCGATATATTTTACTGCCAGCTTGATTTTGGGATGCTGGGGGCGAAGTGAATAACCAGTAATATTATCCGGTGCCTGATAGTGAAGAGTCACGTCAGTCCCTCCTATTTTTTCATATTATAGCAAAGTTGAAAATTCTAGTCAATCTCTGAAGCGCAGAAAAAGTAAACGTGTAAATCAGAGAAAATGATAAATTTTTGAATATAAAATAGCAAACTGTGAGGTCTGTACAATTTTAATAGAAATGCTATAATAAATATGGGAGAAAATAAAAAATTCTATGAGAAACGGCTGAAAACAATATGCGACAACTAAATAATGTTACGCTTTTGTGGCAAATGCGCGACCCTGCGGAGAACCGTTGGACACGCATATCTTGTTCCGCTGAACAAGGGAATTGGGTGAAAGTCCCGGACATGTGTCGAGAAACGCCGTTATATTGCGGTGGAATATCGGCTTAGTAGCTGTGATTGCGAAGTGTTCTTTCGTCTGTCAGAAGGATAGATTGCGAAAGTGGGTCATTGGAATTGCTGTAATGGCAAGGAGAGAAGGCCGAGAGAATACGTTGGCGGCAAAGCCGCCTAAACGCATAAGTCAGAAGACCTACATGAGTGAAGTACTACAGTGGTAATTATATCCCTGTGGTAAGATTAGCATACACAAAGGCATTGGTATATCTATATCACTGCCTTTTTTTGCGCCACCAAAGCAGCAACTCTGTACCAATCGGAGGATGCTGCTTTTTTAACTGGAAACATTCTGCTCTCTAACAATGCACTTGAAAGGAAAAGCGAAAACAATGAAAAAATGGGCTATTCTGTTCTCGATGGTAGTTTGCATGTTTTGCCTCTGCAGCTGCACAAGTATGCAGAAGACTGAAGCAATTACAGATACTCTGGATTTAGATTATATCAGTACTGGAAAGCCCGCTGTGGAAGAAGCGGCAAAAGATGACCCTTGGTATACATGGATTAAAAATGCATTCAGTTTCGGGCCAATAACTACAACTGAGAACAAAACAGAAGAAAAGCCAAATAGCGTTGCTGAATTCTATAGTCAGGGTACGGTATCCGAAAATTCCGATGTACACGCAAAAGAAGATACGGAGGAGATGACTGAAACTGTTGATGAACCCCCGGAAATGAACAAAACAGATAATAAGCCGTGGTATCAGCGAATTAAAGACGATCAAGAAAAAGAAGAAAAACAGCCGGAGCAGGAAGACCGGCAGGATGATCCGGTACAAGAACCCGTAGAAGAGACAAAAAGCAATACAGTTACGATGCATATTCGCTGCGATACGGCAGTCAAAAACGGAATGCACCTGGAATCCAAATGGGCCGGCATCGTCCCTGCTTCCGGTATTATTTTGGATACAACCGAGTTCGAAATCAAAGAAGGTGAAACAGTCTTTGATGTGCTTTGCAAGGCTCGTGACAAATACAAGCTCCACATGGAATATAGCGGTGCAGGAAGTGGCATTTATGTAGAAGGCATCAATAACCTTTATGAGTTTGATGGCGGCCGATGGAGTGGCTGGATGTACTGTGTAAACGGTTGGTATCCAAACTATGGTTGCGGTGTGTATTATCTCCAGCCTGGTGATGTCATAGAATGGAACTATACATGTGACTTGGGGTGCGACCTGGAAAACGGCGATCCCTATGGTTATGGCAAGGATTGGAAAGATACCCATGACTGATTATAAGATGCGTTATTTCAACAATGTGCATCCTGCTGTCAGCATGTGCTACTTCGTATGTGTGATAAATCTTACTTTGACTTGTATGCACCCCGTTACAGTGGGAGCTTCTCTTTTAGGCAGTTCCCTGTTCAGCTTTCGGCTGAGAGGTAAAAAAGCATTCGTAGGAACCCTTCGTTTTGTTGTTCCGATGTTTTTTCTAATCTGTATCGGCAATCCTCTATTTAATCACCGTGGTGTGACCATGCTATGCCTCTTTATGAACCAGTGGATAACTCTGGAGGCCATTGTATATGGCTTTGTATCTGCCTGTTCTCTCTGTGCTGTCATCTTCTGGTTTACCTGTTATCAAGAAGTTATGACCTCAGACAAGTTCTTGTACTTGTTTGGAAAAGTAGCACCGGTAACCTCTCTGCTAATTACCTCCACACTGCGGTTTATTCCGCAACTGCAAAGAAATGCTGCAGAAATATCCGAGTCACAAAAGGCACTTCAGCGACCGGATAACCGGCTGTTCCAAAAGATGGGGACGGCATTTAGAAATCTTTCTGCATTGTTGACTATGAGTATGGAAAATGCTGTGGAAACGGTTGATTCTATGAAAGCGCGTGGTTTTGGCAGCAGGCGCAGGACAACTTTTCATCTCTTCCGTTTTGATAGTCGAGATGTAAAAATATTGATTGCCATTTTGATTTTTATGTGCATTTGCATAGTTGCGAGAATCTATGGTCATGGACACATGGAATACTATCCCGCAATGACACCTTTTTTATATGGAACACCAAGTATCACCATGTTTCTGAATTATACTGCACTTATGCTGTTGCCCTCAATACTGGAAGCAAAGGAGGCATTTAAATGGAAATCTTACGGTTTGAGAACCTAAGCTTTGCTTATCCAAAATCATCAAAGCGAATATTGGACCGGATTTCCTTTTCAATGGACGAAGGAGAATATGTTGTTCTCTGTGGTCCCTCTGGCTGCGGAAAAACCACAATGCTTCGTCATGCAAAGCCCTCCTTGATTCCGGTGGGAGCGAAAGAAGGCTGCGTCTTATATAGAGAAATGAAGTTAGAAAATCTGTCAGATGATATGGCTGCTGCGGAAATCGGCTTTGTGCAGCAAAACCCGGATAATCAGATTGTCACGGATTACGTCTGGCATGAGCTTGCGTTTGGATTAGAGAACATGGGATTGCCAGTACCGGTTATCCGCAGACGTGTTGCAGAAATGGCAGCATTTTTCGGGATGGAAACATGGTTTCGAAAAAAGACTCACGAATTATCTGGCGGTCAGAAACAACTTTTGAATATCGCTTCGTCATTAGCAATGAACCCGAAACTGCTGATTTTAGATGAGCCAACTGCAATGCTGGATCCACTTGCCGCAAGAAACCTTCTTTCCACAGTGGAACGGATAAACCGAGAATTAGGCGTAACAATTCTGCTGACAGAGCACCGGCTGGACGAAGTGTTTCAAACAGCAGATCGAATTGTAGTCATGGAAGACGGACGTATTTTGTCATGCGGCCCACCGGAAGACATAGCAAAAGCCTTGTCATATAATGCTGAAAAAAACCGTATTTATTTTGGTCTTCCTGCCTCAGCTCGCATTTTTGCCGAGTTGGAAGCGGAGAAGTTGCCTCTTTCCGTTCGTGATGCAAGGAAACAGATACAGTCATATGTACCAAAGGAACCAACGGTACCTCTGATCAAAAAGGCCAATCAAAAGAAGAAATCGGACATCGTACTGACAGCAACGGAGCTCTGGTTTCGCTGGGATGAAGCCGGAAAAGACATTCTGAGGGGTACGGAACTGGAGCTATACCAGGGCGAAATCTCCTGCCTTTTGGGTGGAAACGGCGCAGGAAAGACGACTTTGTTAAAGGTTCTCTCAGGCATTCAAAAAGCCTACCGAGGGAAAGTAAAAATTGCAAAGCATACACACTTGTGTGTGCTACCACAGAACGTGGCTTCCCTATTTGTAGCAGATACTGTCCTGCTGGAATTGCTCGACAGCGCCGATGGCGATCTGCAGCGTGCGACCAGCATGGCAGAAAAATTGGAATTGCTACCACTGGCTAATCAGCATCCATATGATCTATCAGGCGGTGAGATGCAGCGACTGGCCGTGGGAAAGCTATTGCTGCGAAATGCAAACGTTCTGCTTCTGGACGAACCGACTAAGGGACTGGATGCCTATGCAAAGGCTTCCTTAGCGCAACTGCTGAAGACGCTTACACAGAATGATGTCTCTATCCTGATTGTAACACATGATGTGGATTTTGCTGCGCAATACGCCGACCGTTGTTCTCTCATGTTCGACGGAACCCTGATCTCCTCAGACGAACCCCACGCTTTCTTTTCAGGCAACCGGTTCTACACCACAGATGCTAATAAAATTGTAGCAGAGTATGTACCTCAGGCAATTACTTGCGAGGAGGTGATTGCGGCATGCAGAAATTATTCGTAAGCAAACAGACGAAAACCGCCGCTATCGTGATCACATTCGTTCTTCCAGTTTTGATGTTTGCCCTGAATTATTTTCATACACACCGTCCACCGGTGAATGTTGTTGGTGAAAGAACATTATGGGATTACTTCGTTTTGAACTCCGACATTCTTCTGGCACTGGTATTTTTGGTGGCATGTGCAATCCCATTCTTTCTGGTGTATGACAGGAAAAAACCGCAAGCCAGAGAACTGATCCCAATCGCGGTTATGGCTGCTCTAGGCGTTGTGGGACGAACTGTTTTTGCAATCATTCCTCTTCCAAATTTCAAACCAGTATCCGCAATCGTGATTATTACGGCTATTTCCTTTGGGCCGGAAGCCGGATTTCTGACCGGTGCATTAACCGGATTTGTCTCCAATTTTATTTTTGGACAAGGCCCATGGACTCCATGGCAAATGTTCTGTTGGGGAATGATTGGTTTCATTGCCGGTCTTCTGGAAAACAAAGGATTTTTCCATGCAGGACAGCAAGTTGACCACTTCACACACCCAATTTGGAATAAGATCTGCCCACCCGGAACAAATCGGGGTGATCTTCTCTATTTTGCAAAGCATATTACAGACCACGCTCCTATGAGGCTTTGTGTCTATGGCCTTTTGAGTGGTTTTGGATATGGTTGGGTCATGAATCTCTATTATCTGGGCTATATTGATCCACTCACATGGCACAGTTTCTTTGCAGCGTATATTTCCAGTTTTACATTTGATTTGAGCCATGGTGTATGCACGTTCCTTGTCCTTTGGGCGTTGGCAGGACCATGGACTAAAAAGCTGATTCGAGTAAAAGTTAAGTTCGGCCTTGTCGCAGATGACAGGAACTATGTTCTTCCGCCTTCGTCCAAGGCCGCTTAAATGGAGGAGGCACTTATGGATACAACTGAACACATCATAGAAGTCTCCGGCCTGAAAAAATACTATTATGTTGGTGGAAATGTCGTAAAAGCACTGGATGGTATCGACTTTCATGTTGATCGGGGAGAGTTTGTATTTATTATGGGGCGAAGCGGATCTGGTAAATCTACTATGCTGAATATGCTTGCCGGGTTAGAGGGGCCAACGGAAGGCACGATTTCAATCAACGGACTCGCTGTTGACAGGATGAATGAAAAAGCTCGCATCCGTTACCGTCGAGAGAATATTGGGTTTGTTTTCCAGTCATATAACCTGATGCATCAATACACGACATTAGAGAATGTCGCTTTACCGTTAGCAATTCGAGGGGCTCCGTACAAAATTCGATGTGAGTTAGCTGAGGAAGCGCTCATTCGAGTTGGACTCAAAGATCATATCAAACATAAGCCTTCCGAACTGTCCGGTGGCGAACAACAACGTGTCGGTCTTGCGCGAGCCATCATTACGAAACCGCCGATTGTTCTGGCGGATGAGCCAACAGGCAATTTGGATACAAAAACAGGGCAAGAAGTTATGGATTTGATTACAGAGATATTCAGAGAAAGTCAAACAACTTTTCTACTTGTATCCCATGATCCGGGAATGAAATGCTACACGGATAAGACCATTCATCTTCAAGATGGCAAATTGTGCAATACACTTTGAGAGGACGAGATAGCATGAATATTTTAAGGTTGAAAAAACAGTTTCCCAAAACTACTGCGCTATTACTGAGTTGTTTGATGATTTTGACTATGACAACGCTAGCATTCGCAACCGCTGGTGAAGAAGAGAATACGACGTATTCTGAAACTTATGCTGAGGAACCGATTATGCTGCTTTCCGAGGGCACCACGGCTCCCTGGAGTGAAATACCTGTGGAGGACGAGATACCCAATACAGATATCGTCGTAATTCCCAGCGATGCTAATGCGCTGATTCTGATGGATACCGGTGCACAGTCTCCGAGAGGAGAACCCGGAGACGTTGTGTCCATTGTTTTGCCCGTGGCAGTGAACAAGGAATATCTGCCCAGTGAACGCTATATGCTACGAAATATTAATGTTGCACCAGCAATTCCGACCGATACCTCCGTCAAAAACTGGCCCTTTGATCTAATTTACGCAAGCTATACGCGTCATTTAGATGATATGTCTTATAATTCCACCGCTGAAATTTGGTATGATTTTCGAATCAGCGAATTTGCAACCAAGGGCGTATATCCAATTAATTTTGAAGTAAATGCATCCGTCTGGCGCTATGACGAAGTCAACGGCACCAGTATTACAGAAGATGTTACTTTTAAGCTGTGTGTATATGTCACCATCGTCAAAGACGGCAATGAAACAGGTGTTCAGACCAGTTTCGGTGCTCTGCAGTTGGCAGCTATCAATGAATCTGGTGTTTATGATGCACCTGTTGGTCAGCCTGGCCAGGCCCTTGCTTTACAAATTCCGATCATTAACAAAGGCGGCACACTCAGTAATGTAACTATTTCTCCAGTGATCTCCTCCTCCGTGGAAGAGTTCCCTTTTGTGGCGGACAACACAAACTATGGTATTTCTTATGACTACTGGGAAACCGGGAAAGTGAATTATGCAGACTTTTATTTCACTGTTTCCGACTATGCTACGACGGGTAATAAACCGGTTCGCCTTAAAGCTACATATTTTGAGAATGGTGTTTCTGCTTCCTGTGAATTTGTAACCTATATTTATATTTCAAATGGATATGTAAAGCCTGATGCACCAAAAGAAACAATTAATACAGCAATGTCCGTCATGGTGCAGAGCTACAAAATTTTTGTGGATGGCGCAGAGGTTTCTGGCCTGATGGCAGGCGATGATGCTACTCTGAGGCTAAAGCTCATCAACAATGCGAAGTATGATACATCCTATAAAAATGTTGCAAGTTTATCCCTAATCAACTCAAAAGCACTTACCTTGACGGTTGGTAGCAGTGATGCAGCCTATGTTGCGGCAATTAAGCCCGGTGAAACCGCAGAAGTCGAGTTCAAAATTAGCGTTAAGCGTGACGCAGAGGTTGGCCCAACGACAATCGGCGTCAATCTCGCATATGAAACCGGAGACCATATTACCGGCAATGCCGCCCAAAGCATTATGCTACCGGTCAGTCAGCCGATGGATATTGTATTGGATGAAGCAATTGTTTACGGTACACCAACAACAGATAAACCAGTTTCCATCAATCTGAACATGGTCAATATGGGGCGAGCCAAGGCTCTGAATATCTGCATTTTTGCAATGGATGGCATCTCCATGACAGAAAATTACTATGGCGGCGATCTCCCTTCTGCAGGTACGCTGAGCGCTGATTTTCAGGTAAATTGCGCCAAAGAAGGTGAATTCATTGGCAAGCTGATCGTTCAATACGAGGATGCCAATGGTGAATTGTATTCTCAGGAAGTAAATGTTCCCTTAAATGTAGCCGTTCCTAAAGAGCCGGAACCCACACCTATTGTTCCCGAAACGGCTGATGAGCCTGAGCAGCCAATTAAAAAATCCATTCTTCCTTGGTGGCTTTGGTTAATCATTCTTGTTTGGGTGGCGATTATTATCCTGATTATCAGCATCATGATTGCAAAGAGAACGCGGGGACGTTGGGAGAAGGCATACTCCACAAAAGCAGGCGGTGGGAAGAAATGACGCTGACTGATCTTCTGCGCTTCGGCTTTATCAACCTATGGCGGCGAAAATCCAGAACGTTCCTGACGGCACTCTCCATGACCATTGGTGTCATGTGTATCGTCGTTCTGATCTCGGTCGGTCTCGGGTATGAAGAGGCCTACCGGGAAAGCATTGAGGATTTAGGCAGCCTCACAAAAATTGATGTTCTGCCTGCATCTGATAAGCTGACAGATAAAGTGCCGCTTCTGAATGACAAAGCTGTTGAAGCCTTCAAAGGCATTGAGGGTGTTGAGGCTGTAACTCCGGTTGTCAATCAGTCAGCCTATGTGAAAGCAGGTCATTATGTGAATATGGTCAAGCTGTACGGCATTGACCTCTCCACGGCGGCCAGTTTTCTAATTACTCCAATAGAAGGCGAAATACCCGGATTAGGTTATCGTTTGTATCCGGAGGTCATATTTTCAGATGATGTGGCCGCATCATTTTCTGATCCTGCAAATGATTGGGAAGATGCGATTGATGCTGAAGGGAACCCTCTAGTAAATCCAATGTCCAGCAACATGAAGCTCACCTTCGACTACTCCAATCTATCTGGTACGCAAAAGCTTGATGCGGATGGGCGTGCATTGCCTACAGGAAGGTTTTATAAACTCAATGTAACGGGAATTTGTTCAAATTTAAACCGTACCTATTCTTCAGCAGCGTTTCTGGATGTTGCACGTCTGCAAGAACTGATTGGAGCCAATGCTGATTATCTGGGCACCAGCAACACAGAAAATGCGGACGAGGAAAATGCAGACACTACCTATAAACTGGTCTGGATCAAAGCAAAAGATGTTGACGATGTCCAGAGTATTGCCCGCACCATACAGAACACAGGCCTTGAAACCTATTCTCTTAACGACATGCTGGAAACGGTACGGACTCAATCCCGCCAAATTCAAGGCATGCTGGGAGCTATTGGAGCAGTCGCAATGCTGGTTTCCGCAATTTGCGTTGCAAACACCATGATGATGAGCATTACGGAGCGCACTCGTGAGGTTGGTGTTCTGAAGGTTTTGGGTGCAAGTCTGATGAGTATCTCCGGTATGTTCCTTGTTGAGGCCCTAATTGTTGGCATTCTGGGGGGATTGTTTGGCCTAGGCCTGAGCTACGGCATGCAAAGATTGATCCCAATTATGTTTGCCGAGCAGCAAGTACGAAGCATTATTCCCACTTGGCTTGCAATTTCCGGTGTTGTGTTTGCTGGTTTTGTGGCACTTGCCGCAGCATTGTTGCCAGCTAGAAAAGCCATGCGGATTAGTGCTAATGAAGCAATCCGTGCAGAATAAGTGTTACATCTATTTTTCTTATATACTAAAATGGAGATGATTCCATGAGAAAGAGCATTCAGCGCTTAGGTGCAATAGCGCTGACATTGGTATTGATACTCTCTCTCTGTTCACAGGCATTCGCTGCGTGGCCTGCGGATACAAGAGACAACTACATGATTAATCCCGGAATTTTTTATTCCGGAGGTTCACCCTTAACCAACCGTATGGAGACCTATTCCGGGTTCATACGCGTATATTTGACGGATAAAGGTGATTACACATTTACGCCTACGTCCATTGATTTCGGTAATCTTGCAGGAACAAAAAATAATACTGCGGACCTGACCTTGGGACAGACCTATGACTTTTCCAAACCCGTACAGTATAACGTAATTGCCTCCGATGGACGTACTTTCCCAGTATTTGCTCTGGCCGCTGAATATACCGGCGGCTGGGAGGGCTGGACGGAGCAGGACAAAAAAGATCTGCTCGACATGTCTGAACTTATTGCAAATACTTTTGTCTCTATTGCAGCCAAAATGGGACAACTCAGCAGCATGAAACCAGCTGTAGGCTCTGCACATCCCTCAAACGGAGATATGCTCAGCACGCTCGGCTATTGGCTTGGCATGGGCACAGCGTATTTTGAAGACACGACCGTCGGTCAGAACGGCAACCGTCTCTTCGATTCGTATATGAACATCTGGAATGCAGGCGGAAGCAAGGCTGTCGACTTTACGCAATATTATCTTCAGAAAGCTCTGGAACAGAAAAACAAAACCGCAGGCTCCTATACTATGAAGCCCGACGCACTGCGTATCATTTTTGAGGAAATTGTTCCGTTCTATCTCAACTATGCAGAAAAAAATATTGATGCACCGTCTGTCAAATGCGCATCTCTTGGGGGTTCTGTAGGACGAGTGGATGAGGATTCCCGAACAATTACAATTCTTCTTCCGGAGGGAACTGACCTATCCTCTCTAGGTGAGCCGGTAATTGAGCCAAATGGTTGGAATAAGGCTAGAAAAATTGCCGGATCCGTTTCAAGCAGAACTCTTGCCTACCAGATTACCCCCTATGATCTGGCAACTGGAACGGAATATAGCGATTTGTCACAGACATGGTCAGTCATAATTAACGAAGGCACACCGGACAATCTGATTTCAAACTTTTCCGTTACTATAAACGGTGAGACCCGGTATGCACGCATTGATCAGCAGGCCCATACTATCAAACTCAACCTGCCGGAGGGAACTGACCTCAGTGCCATCACTCCGAATATTGTTCATACCGGTACCGAAACTAATATGGACAGCGGCTCCTTCAATTTTGCTGATTCCGAAATCAACCCGCTAATCCTGACGGTTAAAAATACATTTTTTAACCTGACAACAGACTACGCTGTGACCATAACGGCGAAGAAATCCGAAGAAAACTATATAACTTCGTATAAAATCGGCGAGGCAGAAGGTTCAATCAATGGAGACAGCATTGAAATCACCGTACCTTATGCTACGGATTTAGCCGCTGTAATGCCGGAAATTGAAATTTCCGAATTTGCTTCCCTGACTAAGCAGCCCACTTCGCTTATTGAGGGACAAAACACTTATGTGGTGGCATCTGAAAGCGGCACAGAAAGAACCTACACCGTCACCATCAGCCGCGAGGCCGTAGCTACCGGCAATCAGCTTTTGTCTTTCAGCTATGGCGCAGTCAACGGCACAATCGACCATATTAACGGCACGATTGCGCTGGAACTGCCTGCGGGTACATCTACGACCTTTGCGCCGACCATTACCGTATCTCCCTTTGCAACGATATCTCCCGCATCCGGAGATGCGCAGAACTTTAGCAGTCCTGTTATCTATACTGTTACGGCGCAGAACGGCACTACCAACAGTTATACCGTCAAGGTTACGGTATCTGCTGAGGCAAAAGAAAATCCTTACATAGAGGATATGCAGAACCTTGTCAACAAGATCATCAGCCGTTATCGCAAATCCGCATCGGATGACTGGGAATTCATGAACCTTGGCTTCTACTCCAAATTGCTGAACAACATGTCTTCCGCCACCATCAAAGACAGGATTTCCAAGTTGGAAGTGGATACCAATGTGGCCATGACGAACATCGACCGCAAAATCATGACTCTTACCGCAAACGGTATCGACTGTTCAAACCTTGCCCAATATAACAACGGTGAGCCCTATTTAGACAAAAAGGGCAACGAAGTAGACAACCTTGTTGAGATACTCTATAACTACAGCGGCGGATATACCATCAATGGCCCGGCTTTCGCCCTAATTGCACTAGACATGGGCAACTACACCATCCCCAGCGATGCCGTCTGGACCCGTGAGCGGCTGCTGGAAACGCTGCTGAACCATGTATATCTGTCCGATGGCTTTGGCTTGGATATGGTTTCCATGATAATGCAGTCCATAGCGCCCTATTATAACGACCCGGTTTATGGCGCTCGCGTACAAGCAAAACTGAACGAGGGCTTCGCCATTATTCAGGATTCCTTCGATGACAAAAACGTGTGGGATAACCCCTTCGGTGTCCAGTGGGGCGGCGTCTTCACATCAGAAGGTTCGGCGCAGGTTCTCTGTGCTCTGTCAGCCATGGGAATTGACAGCTTTAGCGATCCACGGCTGAATTCCGGAGAACACAGCGCATTAACAGCACTTCTGGATTATGCCAACTACGAAGGTGGCTATTTCCATCATAGTGCCAGCGTTCTAAATAACGCCATGGCCACCTATCAAGGCTGCTACGCAACCCAGTGGTATCTGGGCTTTCTAAATAGCGGTGGAGCGGGACGTCCGTACTCTCTGTACTATCACTGTTTTGATTTTGCTCGTGAGCTCTCTGAGGAAGCATATATCACAGCATTCACGCTGGAGGGCAAAACCGGCACAATCGCGGAAGGCGGAGAAAGCGGGCAGAATGAAATTGAAGTGATCCTGCCCACGGGAACAGATTTAAGCAAAATGCACCCAAAAGTGACGCTTTCCGAGGGCGCTTCTCTTGTCGCTCCGGATCTGAGCCAGCCTGTGACCTTCATTGAAGGCGTTGCACAGCCCTTTACCGTTGTTGCTGAAGACGGTGAAACCAGAAAGACCTACTATGTTACAGTCACGCTCAGCGACGAAACAGAAGCATCCGGTGCAGAGCTGATTAGTTCTACCATTACACTACAGGATGCAAATATTCTGCGTGATTTGGAAATTTTAAACAAGGTCATCACCACTGGCAGCGATGGGGCAACCCAGATTGAGCTGATGGTCAACGCCGGTGTTGATACAAATAATCTCTTTATTAAGGCAACGGTATCCTCCAATGCAACAGTGTCACCGAATGCGTTGAACGGCAAAACAAAGGTAAACCTGACCGACTGGACAACCTTCACCATTACTTCGCAGGATGAGACCAATACCAATGTCTACCGCATCAAAGTCACTCCCAGAACACAGGCTTCTATAGCAGCATTCACGCTGACAATCAACGGTACGGTCTATGAGAGCATCATTGATAACAATCATAATACCATTACAATTTCTGGTGTTGATGACAGCAATCTGGCAACGACGACTTTTTCACCGGATATCACCCTTGGAGCAGGAACTACAACCTGCAATCCTCTCTCCGGTGTGGCTCAGGATTTCTCCAGACAGGTCACATATATCGTTTCTGGCAATAATGTGGCGTCCCGAACCTACACAGTGAGTGTACTTAATGTGAACGGTCAGCTGATTACAGGCAGCAACACAGGTGGCAGTACAGACAGCCCTACGCCTCAGCCGACAACCGCGAAAATTACCGGCTTTAGTATCTACGGTGTGGAAGGTGAGATTGACCAGAGTCAGAATACCATTGTAATCAGACTCCCTAACGGCACGGATGTGACGGCCGTAACACCGGAAATCTCCACCAGTGCCGGCTGCACCGTCAGCCCCATGAGCGGCGAGGTAGTCAACCTTACGAGGCCTGTTGTTTACACCGTGACACTTGGAGAAGAGAGCCGTGAGTATACCGTGAGCATCGTATATGAACGCAGCATTTCGCAGCAGCTTTGGGATGAAGTTGCGGAGAATGACAACAACTCTGTTTCTGATCATCAAGTCAGCCGGGATCCCCACGGTTTGCCCGGCAGTTGGGGCAGCGGAGGATATGGCTGGTGAAAAAACGATTACTCATACTGGCCGCCGCCTTGCTTTTGCTGTGCATGCTCACCAGTTGCAAAAAAAATGTGGGGGATACAAAGTCCCCCACAGAAGTCACCGTTGCAGAGAAAGGCGAAAGCACACCTTCACAGGATAACAAATGGGCAATACTTGACGTGACCTACGGAGGTCAGAGCTGCCCGGTGACGGTATTCAAACGACCCGGAGGACAAGCGACCGGGCTAGCGTGTTTTATTGCACTTCCGGTGAGTGAAGAAGATGACCTAACAGCCGTAAACTTGAAATTCAAACTACAGGATGGTGCAGAGCTTTTGCCGGACTCAGCCTGCATCGTGGAGCTGGACGGCTGGAATGTTACGGTTGACCTGACGGTGAGCGTCCCTGAGATCACCGTGTATAACGATGGCTACGGCCGATCCTATCGCCTTTTCACGGAGGATAATCTCAGATGAAAAAACTGATAATCGCGCTGATTGCAGCCATTCTGGCGTTGCTGATTGCCCTCGGCGTTGCGATACGTTACCTGACCGCCGGTCAGGCAGCCAATGGGTCTCCGGCAGAAACGCCGGTACAGCTGCAACCGCTGGGAGAGGCCTCCCCGTTGGACATTCTGGAATTTTCCATTGGTGACAGTCTGGGTAGTCTCAGATGGCTGTCACAGGATGGCGAAATACGCTATTTCATACTCATCACGTTGCCGCTTGATACAGATTTCAAGAATTGCGTCGCCAATATTACCCTGCCTGAGGGGGCAACAGTGTCCGAGCAAAGCCCATGCTATCGTTCAGAGCTTGGTGGACGCCCTGTGCTTGACCTTACACTTGAAAACCGTGATCTGATAATAGAATACGGCACCGAAAGCCGGACATACGGCTTCGAAATACAACTTGTCAGATAATAAGTTAAAATAAATCACATTCGAAAGGGATAATGCCATATCAAAAATGACGCATCCAAATGTCAACGCTCGTGCAACACTTGAAAGGGGTAATGCGAAGAAATAATAAACGCAAGCCAATCCAGAAAGCAAAAAACTAAACGAAAGGAATATTATCATGAAAAACGCCCCAAAATTTATATCAATTATTCTCGTATTCGTTATTTCTATGTCACTTTGCAGCTTCGCAATGGCTGTAACCACAACCGTTTCTCCTGTGTTGCCTGATGACAGTACGGCTGTTTCTGCACCTGCCGGCATTACGCGCATTACCGTAAATGGTGATACAGCCGTTTACCACGTTGACAGCGACGGAAACACATATATTCGAGCAATTGATAATGGCGGTTCTGAGTATGCCCTTAAGCACGCAACTGTTGTCATTACAAAAGCTGCTGGAAGCAATGTTAGTAGTTCCGACATGACACTATCTGGAAGCGGCAGAGTGTTGACTGCAACCAATGTAAACCTCTTCAATAATGCCTGCACGTTGACCATTTCCGGCAGAAACTATACTTTGGCCGCTGGACTTCCCAATGGAAATGTTGCTATTGATGCAAATGACCCTCTTAGAGTCAACTCCGTTACCATTGGCGGCGCAACCGGTACTGTAACAGCAACTAATGTTCAGAATCCTTACATTGGTAATGTTGAAATGTCCGGAGCCAAGTGGACCTTTATCAATTATAAAGTAAATGCAACAATGGCTTCGTCTCCTGCAGATCGTTCAAATGTCACAGCAAATGTCGCTGCAGACGGCACGCTAGGCGGTTGCTTTAATGGCACTGCAATGAACTTGTCCGCAGGCGCTCCTGTTATGACAGTCTCAAATGATAGCGAAATGCGTCAGTATTATGTATTTGCAACCGATCCCAATAGCTTCATTGTGGACTTCGGTTTTGACTTTACTGAAGCTAAGAGCTCTGTTGAATATGCCGAAAGTGAAGAAATTCAGACTGCAGTTGCAGAGATAGAAAGCAATGCAGCTAGTTTCTTTAGCGGCTCAGTTTATGGCCAGTATGTAGTTTCCTCTGGTATGACGGTAATGGATGTTATGCATGCTTTTGCGGAAGCAAATGGCTATGATGATGAGGTTCCCGAAGGATGCACCTATATGGCAACTCTGAATGGAATCGGTGAATTTACCTTCGGTTGGGCTTCCGGTTGGATGTACACCAACAATCCGTCTTGGGACAGCAACGGTGCGGCACTGTTTGAAAACTGGAATACTCCTCCTATCGGTGGAGCTGATTATGTATTGACCGAAGGTGACACCATCTGCTGGTTTATCTGCTGCGACTATATGCATCATCCTTGGAACTAATGCTATGACATAAGGATGGGGGCTTCCCCCACTCCTGGTGAAATAAAATTTAGTTAAAGTGATACTAAATGTATTCTGGAGAATTAAACTATGAGAAAACTAAGAAGAGTTTTTTCTTTACTACTGGCATTGATCTTTTGCATAGGTGTTATTCCGGGTTACGCTGTAGGCGGGGACACAACAGCGCCACTGTCAGTTACGGATGAAAAAGGAACAAGCTATGCAGTTCAAGCAACTAATATCGATTGTTATGATAATTCGCTCGTAAGCTCGGTTTATAAAGTAACTGTTCCTGCGGATTATTCTGCATTAACAATTTCATGCACGGAT
>JAZUKZ010000026.1:0-12767 GCA_045643545.1 Candidatus Aphodosoma sp.
TGCAGTGAAGGGTAACATGCCTGTTCTCTTTGCTGTCTGGCTCCCGAATATTCTCTTCGGTATTCTTGCAATCATCCTCTACCGAAGGGCTCCGAAATAATATATGAAACGTATTCTGAAACTTGTCGGCGAAAATGCCGGGATGGACGAGATCCGCGGATGGCTGAGACGCAAGGAGTCTGCTGTCCGGATTGAGGGGCTTAAGGCTTCGGGACGAAATATGTTTTTCGCCTCGCTCTGTTCTGTGTCTAAGGCTAAGGTTTTGGTGGTGCTCGACGATGCTGAATCTGCCTCTTATGCCTATAATGATCTGGCCACTGTGCTTGACCGGAATCAGTTGGCAGTCCTTCCTTCTTCTTTCAGAAAATCTCCTAAACATGGGGAGCGTGATGTGGCTTCTGAAATTCTGCGCACTGACGCTCTGAATCTTATCTCTACCGGCAAGAGTTTCGTGGTGGTGACTTCACCTGCAGGACTTGCTGAAATGACTGCAAGTGAGCATGAACTGGTCTCTCAGCGTACTGTAATCAAGGTGGGCGATACTGTCAATGTGGAGGAACTGACCGAGCGCCTGGATTCGCAGGGGTTCGAGATGATGGAGTTTGTCTATCAGCCGGGGCAGTACTCTGTACGCGGCAGCATCGCGGATATTTTCTCTTTTGCAAATGAGCGTCCTTTCCGCATCGACTTCTTCGGCGATGAGGTTGAGTCTATCCGCACTTTTGATATCGAGAAGCAACTTTCTCTTGAGAAGCAGGAGCGCGCTGACATTATTCCTGACACTCAGGGCACTGTCTCTGTCAAGGAACGTGTCTCTCTCATGGAGTATCTGCGCGACGATGTGGTGATCTGCTATGCTGACTACGACCATACTCTTTCTGTGCTGAAGGATCTTTACGAGGATTCTCTTGAGGGCAGCAACCCTACTCTGAAACCGGAGCGTTTCGCTGAGGCTGCTGTTCTTCACAAAACTATACATTTCCGTCGCAGCATTCATTGGGGGGACCTTCGCACTGTCTCTTTCGACCAGTCGGCACAACCTCTTTTCCATAAGAATTTCGACTTGGTGGAGGATGCTATCCGAGAATGGATTTCTAAGAATTACACTATTTTTATCTGCTCTGACTCGGTCAAGCAAACTGACCGCATCGCTGCTATTTTCGACCAGCGCGGTGGTGAGCACATCTCTTTTATTCCTATCAACCGCACTCTGCATGAGGGTTTTATCGACAATGAACGAAAATTTGCATGTCTTACTGACCACCAGATTTTCGACCGTTTCCACCGTTTCACTCTCCGCAGCGATGTGACTCGTGCCGGAAAGGCTGCTCTGACTCTTAAGGAGATCAACGAACTGCAGGTCGGCGACTATGTTGTGCACTCTGACCATGGTATCGCTAAGTTCGGCGGTCTTGTTGTCCTCGAGGAAAACGGGAAACGACGCGAGGTCATCAAACTGTTCTATCGGGATAATGATACAGTCTATGTATCAATCCATTGTCTGCATAAGGTCTCTAAATATAAGGGTAAGGATGGCGAGCCTCCTCAAATCAGCAAACTGGGTTCTGGCGCTTGGAACCGACTGAAGGAACGCACAAAAAGCAAAATCAAGGATATCGCCCGCGATCTTATCAAACTATACGCTAAACGCTGCGAGGAGAAAGGTTTTCAGTTTGCTAAGGATGACTATCTGCAGCATGAACTTGAGGCTTCTTTCCTTTATGAGGATACTCCTGACCAGGCTAAGGCTACTGCTGACATTAAACGGGATATGGAATCTGCCCGTCCTATGGACCGTCTGATTTGCGGTGATGTGGGATTCGGCAAGACTGAAATCGCCATCCGCGCTGCCTTCAAAGCGGCTACAAGCGGAAAGCAGGTGGCTGTTCTTGTTCCTACAACGGTCCTTGCCCTGCAGCATTTCAAGACTTTCTCTGAACGTCTGAAGGAGTTCCCTGTCCGGGTGGAATATCTTTCTCGTGCCAAGAAACCTGCTGAGGTCAAGGCTATCAAGCAGAATCTTTCTGAAGGCAAAATCGATATCCTTATTGGAACGCACAAGATTGTGGGTAAGGATGTTAAGTTCGCTGACCTTGGTCTTCTCATCATCGATGAGGAGCAGAAGTTCGGCGTCGCTATCAAGGAGAAACTGAAGCAACTGAAGGTAAATGTTGATACTTTGACTCTTACTGCTACTCCTATTCCACGAACTCTTCAGTTCTCTCTTATGGGTGCTCGCGACTTGAGCATTCTTAATACTGCACCTCCTAACCGCTACCCTGTCGCTACTGAATTGTCTCTATGGGACCCTGTGCTTATCGGTGAGGCTATCATGAATGAGATAAACCGTAACGGTCAGGTGTTTTTCATTCATAATCGTGTCCAGAATATTGATATCATCGCTGAGCGTATCCGTAAGGTTGTTCCTCAGGCGCGTATTGCAATCGCTCATGGTCAGATGCCTACCGAGGAACTGGAGCAGACTATCATAGATTTCATTGATTATGAGTATGATGTGTTGGTTGCTACTTCTGTTGTGGAGTCTGGCGTGGACATTCCGAATGTGAATACTATGATCATCAACAATGCTCATACTTTCGGACTAAGCGACCTTCATCAATTGCGTGGTCGTGTGGGACGTTCTAACCGTAAGGCTTATTGCTACCTTATATCTCCTGACATGAATCTTCTCACTGAAGACGCTAAGGCTCGTCTGAAGGCTATTGAGACTTTCGCCGATTTGGGCTCTGGTTTCAATATTGCAATGCAGGACCTTGACATCCGCGGTGCTGGCAATATCCTGGGTGCTGAACAGAGCGGCTTTATCACTAATCTTGGTTTTGAGACTTATCAGCAGATTCTTAATGAGGCTATGCTTGAACTGCATAATGAGGGAGGCGAGGATATGCCTCCTCTTGACGCGAGCGGCATCATTGGAACGGATTGTCAGATGGAAAGTGATCTGGGACTGATGCTCCCTACCTGGTACGTAAGTTCGCAGTCTGAGCGTATGGTGCTGTATCGCGAACTGGATACTATCCGCCATGAGGAGTCTCTTCAGATTTTCATTGAGAAGATGGTTGACCGTTTCGGTTCTCTTCCTGATGAGGCTGACGAACTTTTCAATAATATCCGTCTCCGCTGGGAGGCCAACCGACTGAAATTCTCTAAACTGGCTCTTCGAACTGGCAAGATGACTTGCTATCTTCCTGAGGAGAACGACCTTTGGTATGAGTCTGAATCGTTCACTCACATCCTTGACTATGCTATGCGTAACCAGAAACGCTGTCGTATGATTCAGCGTGACGGTCATGGCATTTTGGTTGTGGACAGAATTTTTACTTCTGCCGAGGCTCTGGCACTTGTCAAGACTTTCTAAATAACAAAAATAACGAAAAATAAAAAAGCCGCATTCCAAAACGAGATGCGGCTTTTATCATCTATGTAACTATCAATCAATAGTTTTCGTGTCTTATCTCAAAATATGCCTGTGGATGAGCACATACTGGACATTTCTCTGGTGCTACCTCTCCAGTCATGATGTGGCCACAATTGCGGCATTCCCATACTTTGACTGATGATTTCTTAAATACTGCTGCTGTCTCTACATTCTTGAGGAGTGCTCTGTATCTCTCTTCATGCTCTTTCTCAATTTTTGCTACTCCTCTGAACATTTCTGCCAACTCTTTGAATCCTTCTGCTTCAGCAGTTTTTGCAAATCCTTCATACATGTCTGTCCACTCATAGTTTTCACCATCTGCAGCCGCTGCAAGGTTCTCTGCTGTTGTGCCGATGCCGTTCAACTCTTTGAACCAGAGTTTTGCATGCTCTTTCTCGTTTTCTGCAGTCTTCAAGAAAAGTTCCGCAATCTGCTCAAAGCCTTCTTTCTTTGCCTTTGATGCGAAATAGGTGTACTTGTTTCTTGCCTGAGACTCTCCGGCAAATGCTGCCTCGAGATTCTTCTCTGTCTGTGTTCCTGAATACTTTGTTTTCATATCAATATGTTTTACATTTTTACGAATGCAAAGATAATTGTTTTATTAATAGCAACCAAATTTTTTGAATAAATTTTATTCTTTTTCCTATTCCACTGCATGTCAACGCATTACCCAATACAAGCATTTCACAAACTTACTCATCCCATTACTAATTATTATAATAACTTTTCTACTTTTCTTTTGTCTGTCTCAAAAAATAATTGTACTTTTGCAGTGTAAACAGATTGGTAAAAACATGAAAAGCAATTCTTTCATCAATGAGGTGGCTCAGAATATTCTTGACCAGAAGATTGACCTCCGCGAATGTAACTTTATTTTTCCTAACCGCCGTGCTGGACTTTTCTTCAAAAAGGCTCTGGCACAACTCTCTAAAGATGACAAACCTATTTTCCTCCCTAATGTGGATGACATCAACCACTTCGTTGAGGGATTCTCTGACATGCATAGGGCAGATGAGGTGCTGCTGCTTCTCTGGCTGCTGAACTGTTATAATCAGATTTTCTCCGACAAGCCTCAGAATATTCATCAGTTCTCTGAGTTTGGACTTAAACTGATTCATGACTTCGACGAGATTGACAAATATCTTGTCGATGCTAAAAAACTTTTCGCAAACATTGACGATCTGGGCAATCTTTCCGTTGATTTTGATTTCACTCCAGAACAACGCTCTGCGCTGGAGGGGCTTTTCCACATCATAATGCCTCAGGATGGCACTGACGACAAGAATTTAAAGTTTCATCAGAATTTCGTCAGCATTTGGAATAAGGCTTACAACTTGTACTCTCTCTATACTGAGACTCTCCGCAAAAACAATATTGGATATGAAGGACTGATTTTCAGAGATGTATGCAGTCGCAAATCAGAAGAAATAGCCACTAAGCATACATATTTCATTGGTTTCAATATTTTGACCGCCAGTGAGGAGGCTGTCATGCAGATGTTTGAACGTGAGGGACTTGCACATTTCTATTTTGATTACAACAGACTTGACCGAAAGGGCGCGAAATTCAACTATTCTAACTCTATTCGCGACTTTGATTTCAATATCCCTTCAAAAATTATTGAATATCCTCGTATGTCTGCCGCGGAACAGGCTTCGTCTCTCAATCAAATTCTCAAGGATCTTCTAAAGGAAAATAAGAACATGATTGAGGAGAACACTGCTGTTGTTCTTGCTGACGAGGGGCTGCTCTCCAATGTGATTGACGCTATCCCTGATGAGGTTGACAAATTCAATGTCACTATGGGTGTCCCGCTTACTGAGACCCCTATCGCTATGCTTATCCAGAGTCTGATGCAGATGCAGGTCACTGCTTCTTACGATCATAGCAATGGGAAATGGACGTTCTACCACAAGCATGTAATGGACGTTCTGACTCATCCTTACTTTAACATAATTGCGGATAAGAATAAGATTTCTGCTGCTATCATGAAGACTAACAAGAAGAATATGATTCGTGTTTCTGAAAGCATTCTGAAGGATATCAACAGTGATGTTTTCTGCAAATGCGACTCTTTGTTCTCTTATATCTTCAGTTTCCTGGATCTGCTTGATGGCTGCACTGAACTGATGGAAAATGAGATTGATTCTGAGTTCGTCAATCAGTACCGCAACAAGCTCTCTTTGCTTAGTTCTTATGCGGATGCTACAGGAATAAAGATTCTTGACTCTGAACTTATCACTCTGATGCGCAAACTGAGTCGTTCTATGAAGGTGCAGTTCAAGGGTGAACCTCTCAAAGGTCTTCAGATAATGGGCCTTCTGGAGAGTCGTCTCCTGGATTTTGACAATATCATCTTTGTGGGTTTCAATGACCAGTTTATTCCGGGTAACTCTAACATGGAGAATTCTCTAATTCCTTATAATCTCCGTATTCCTTACGGTCTTCCTTCTCACGAGATCACTAATCTTATCTATGCCTACAATTTCTACAGAAGTCTCCACCGTTGCAATGAACTACACATTATATGTAATGTAGCCACTGCAGACACTTCGAAGAATGAGCCTTCTCGTTTCCAGAAACAACTGAAATTCCTTTACAATGCTGATATCATCACTGAGTCTGCAACATCTAACATCGGTTCTCTCAGCACTAACTTTGCTCCTTACAGGATTGCTGATGACGAACTTGAAGGGTTGAAGGATTTTCACATTTCGCCTTCATCTCTTAAGAGTTTCATCAAATGTCCTCTGAAATTCTATTATGAGAAGGTAGCCGGAATAAGGGAACCAGACGAGGTGAATGAGGTCATGAAGGACAATAATGTGGGCTCTCTTCTGCACTATGTTCTTGAGAAATACTATACAACTGTCCAGAAAAACATTGAGTATCTGATAAATGAGGCTTTCGTCAATGTTCTCTATCGCAGTTACTCTGGCAAGGGTTATGACGTAATCGTCTTCGGCTCTGTCAAGAAAATGGCTGAGAATGTCATCAATTACGACAAAAAACGCAAGCCGTTCTCTAATGTCATTGCGGAATTGAAATATGAGGCTATGATTGATGATATTAAAATTTCTGGCGTTATCGACCGAATTGACGATGATGATGAGTTTACCCGCGTTATCGACTATAAAACTTCTGTTCCTTCTTCTCTCAATGGCAGGATTTTGACATACAATTTTGACGATATGTTCGACGGCAACAAGATAAACACTATAAATGAGGAGGTTATGCAGGTCCTCACTTATTGTTACTGTCTTTCTAAATCGGAGAAGTTCAAGAATCGGAAACTGAAACCTCTGCTTTACAATACATATTTGATTGCTAAGGGCGACCAAAAGGACTGCATAGATGGTCCAACAGTCATAAATTGCTACGATGACGTGAAAAACGATTTTGAGACTAGGCTGGAGAATAAAATCAAAGATCTGAAGGATGCGCTAACCGACAACTCTAAGTTCTTCGTCCGCGCGACAAAGGAGGAGCACTGCACTTACTGCTGTTTCCGCAATCTGTGCATGACTAATGCTGACATCCGGAAGCGTTGATTAGTTCCAGAAGTTCCAAGAGAGTCCGAGTTGGAAGGTGCCTGGGTTGACTGGGTAGTCGGGCATCGCAAAGGAATTGTATCCTCCGAACAACCTGCTGTTGAGATGTGAATACTGCAGGAAGAATCGTATGGTTTGTGCGTGGAATGTCACATAGACACTCATTTCAGGATAATTGCCTATGAGCATCTCTTTCTGGGTTCTGAACTGCCCAAGAGCTGGCACATAGGCATTTGCATAATATGATGTATGGTATTTCACACTTGCTCCTATCTGCAGCGTGAATACATCTTTGAAGAATTTCTTGAGGAAATAGAAGTTTGAATAGAGTGCTAAATCCGGCAACGGCAACGCGTCTTTGTTTGACGACAACTGATAGACTGCCTTTGTATCAAGATGGAAGTACCATGCCTTGAAATTGAGCATTGCATCTACGGCAAGCACTTGCAATGAACCATCCACCTGTGTCGGCATCACCACTTCACTCAAATAGGTATAGTTCGTAATATTCTGGAAATTAACACCTACTGATATCTCCTGCTCTGCTATATTGAGGTTCATTCTTCCATGGATATCCAAGGTCAATGGATTCTTCAATGGCAGGTCGTTCCAGCAGAAGTGATTGGAGAAGTAGTTGTAATACAGATGATAAGGCGAGGTTCTCTCAAAACTTGCTCCAGCCATCAAATCCATATTTCCTATCTCTGCTGAGTCTTTTCTGAAAGGTATGGTTCCCTTGATATCACCTTTGACATCAAAATTACCGATTCTTTCACCTACAACATAAACTTTTCCGTTGAAGTTGTATTTGAGATATTTTCCCTGATTCTTACTCCAGATTGCTCCCACACACAGGTTGTGAAGTGTAGATGACTCTGTCTTTACGGTATCGGTTGCCCTATACCCCACCCCGTAATGTCTAACTTCGTACTCTACGAATGCCGAGAGTCCGAACTTTGCTTTTTTGTTAAATGACTCATCCAATGTCACTGACAAGGTGTTTCTTATTGTCCAATAGGCTGTTGAGTCATGCGTCGCATCTTCTGAATAGAAGTTGTTGTCATAGAAATCTGCTGGCATTGAGGTCTCTATGAAATGTCTTTTCACATCTTCCGCCCTGAAGGAATGGCAGATTACTACAATTGGCTGATAATATACTCTGGTGGAGTCTGGCGAAATAGAGTCTTCTACATATTTTCCGATTCTGTACCTGTGATTGAACAAATAGCAGAAATCTCTATATTTCGACTGTGAGTTCTGAAGGTTGATTGGCAGACTGTTTGCATCAACTCCCCTGTTCTCAAGCACATAACTGTTATCCATCAGTCCGCCGTTCTCAAGGTTCTTGTATGAGTTGAACATCACTGCAGCATTCAACTCGTATGGTTTTCCCGTGTATCTCACCCAGAAACCACCGTTCAGCATATTGGACGACTGTTTCTGATACTGTCCTCGGCCATAGATATAATTGCACAAACCGCCGAAACTCACGTATTTATTGGCATTTATCGTGATTAGGGAACGGATGTAATCTTCTTCGCGATGAAGAGGAAAGGCTGTCCTGTAGGCCAACTGGGCAAAGGGATGATGGGAATCGTAATATTTGATATCCTCTGGCAGTATGGTATAGGCATCATACGCCGAGGAGAACATATTGTCTGAGGTATTGCGCAACTTATGATTGCGGTCATAGATACGGTCAAAGAATATCTTCGACTGCATTGGAGAGCCAAGGTTGCCATTCCAGCAATTGGCTATACTGTAGTTCATGTCAGGACGATTGTCCTGATGGTTGCGGATAACGGTATCTACAACTACTGTGTCTGCCGTTCCGTATCTGGTGTCGATTGTCCACACTTTGACGTTGTTGTCAAATGGGTCATACTTCTTCTTAGGCACATCGGGCAGTCCACCCCCATCAAACTGGGCATAGACTGACAGCAATGAAAAAACTGCCAACAATAGAAAAAGTACTACTCGACGCATTGTTAATAAAAAAAAGAGACGGTGTGATTCCGAAGACCACACCGTCTCCAACTATCTAATTATCAGATGAGTTTGTGAATAATAAGACCTGAGCGGAGTTTTGGCTCAAACCATGTAGCCTTTGGAGGCATGATGTTGCCGCTGTCCGCAATGTCGATGATCTGCTGCATTGACACTGGATAAAGTGCAAGAGCCATCTTCATCTCACCATTGTCCACACGGCGCTTCAACTCGCCAAGGCCACGGATACCGCCGACGAAGTCAATTCTATTGTCCTTGCGAAGGTCTTTGATACCGAGGATATTGTCGAGGATAAGGTCAGAAGAAACCTTAACGTCAAGACGTCCGATTGGGTCATTGTCATCATAACGGCCGGCCTTTGCCTGGAGAGAATACCATCTGCCGCCAAGATAGAGTGAGAAGTTGTGAAGCTTGTTAGGCTTGTAAATCTCTGTACCCATATCCTTAACGTCAAAATCCTTAGCAATAGCCTCAAGGAACTGCTCCTCTGTCAAGCCATTGAGATCTTTGACAACGCGGTTGTAATCCATAACTGTCAGCTGGTTGTCAGGGAAGCAAACTGCAAGGAAGTAGTTATACTCCTCATCACCACGGTGATTTGGATTAGCATTCTTGCGCTCTTTGCCAACAAGGGCAGCAGCAGCCGAACGATGGTGACCGTCAGCAATATAGAAAGCAGGAAGCTCAGCGAAAATCTCAGTGATACGCTTGATTGTCTTCTCATCGTCAATCACCCAAAGCTTGTGGCCAAAACCATCAAGTGGAGCGACAAAATCATACTCTGGCTCTTTTGCAGTCACATTAGCCACAATCTGATCAATCTCGTCAATATGTGGATAAGCGAAGAATACAGGCTCAATGTTAGCGTCATTTACGCGAACATGCTTCATACGGTCTT
Organism: Candidatus Aphodosoma sp.; assembly: GCA_045643545.1. Taxonomy (GTDB): domain Bacteria; phylum Bacteroidota; class Bacteroidia; order Bacteroidales; family Paludibacteraceae; genus Aphodosoma. The sequence continues at coordinate 9,896 of JAZUKZ010000026.1, forward strand.
CCTCTTTGTCAGCACGGGTAAGCTCATGTTTCTTGATGACACCAGTCTCATAGTCACCGGCATAAGCACCTACGCAAAGACCATACTGAGTCTTGCCGTTCATAGTCTGAGCATAAACATAGTAATTCTCTTTCTCATCCTGAACAAGCCATCCATTCTTCTGGAAAAGCTCAAACTGACGGCGAGCCTCTGGATAAACCTTTGGATCATGCTCATCTGTACCTGGCTCAAAATTGATCTCAGGCTTGATGATGTGATAAAGAGACATTGGATTACCCTCAGCCTCTTCGCGAGCCTCATCTGAGTTGAGCACATCGTATGGACGAGAAGAAACCTTCTCAGCGAGTGCCTTTGGAGGGCGAACGCCCTTAAATGGTTTGATAATTGCCATAATTGTAAATATTTAAAATTTAATTAGTTACATATTTCCGAAATAAACTTAATCCTGATCAAACGAATCTGATCCTCATTGAACTCATCCTCACCAAACTCCTCCAACGCCGACTTCCAGTCAGGCAAAGTGTCACCCTTATTGCTCTTGAAATACTCAAAAACATCATCAACATCCATCGGATCATACACATCATACAAGAAATAATTGATATCCAGCTTCATACCCGACATCACAATCGACTCAAGCTCATCAATCACCTCACTGATGCTGATCCTCCTGCCCTCCGCAATATCATCAATCGCAACCTTACGGTCAATCGCCTGAATCAAATCAATACGGGCACGCGAACGGTTACCCGCCGACTTAATCCTAATATCCTCAGGACGCTCAATATTATTCTCCTCAACATGTCTCTTTATCAAGTCAATGAACCTCTCGCCATAACGCTGCACCTTACCGATGCTCGCACCCGGAATCTGAGCCAACTCCTCCTGCGTGATAGGATAAGTCGTAGCCATCGCCTCAAGCGAAGGATCCTGGAAAATAGTATAAGGCGCAAGCTTCATCTCCTTCGCGATAGACTTCCTCAAATCCTTAAGCATCTGGAACAAAGGCTGGTCCAAAGCACACGAAGCACCGCTCATCTGAGGAATAATCTCAGCCTCATCATCATAATTATGATCCTTGCTCACCTTGAACGTACCGCCATTCTCAAGAAAATCACGCCCCAGATCAGTCAGCTTCAGCACACCATAATTCTCAACCTCCTTATTCAGATAACCAAGTACAGTAGCCTCACGGATCACAGCAGGCAGCAACTTCTCCTCATCAGCGCCCACCGTACCGTAAAACTCATTCTCAGTCATCTCATAAAGCTTGATGTCATTCGTCTCACGCCCACGCAAAATATCAATGATAAACTCCGTGCGGAACTTCTCCTTAGTCTGCTGAACCAACTCAAGCACAGCCTCAAGCAACTCACTCGCATCAACCATCTCCTTCGGATTCAGACAATTGTCACAATTGCCGCAATTCTCCTCAAGATACTGCTCACCGAAATAATTCATCAACTGACGCCTCCTGCACATCGAACTCTCCGCATAAGCAGCAGTCTCATTCAGCAACTGACGCCCAATCTCCTTCTCCGCCTCAGGCTTACCGTCCACAAACTTCTCCAACTTCTTCAAATCATTCTTATTGTAAAACGCAATACACTGACCCTCACCGCCGTCACGGCCCGCACGGCCAGTCTCCTGATAATAACCCTCAAGCGACTTCGGAATATCATAATGAATCACATAACGCACATCAGGCTTGTCAATACCCATTCCAAAAGCAATCGTAGCCACAATCACATCAATCTCCTCCATCAGAAACTTATCCTGCGTAGCACTCCTCGTATCACTGTCCAGACCCGCATGATAAGCCTCCGCGCGTATCCCGTTCGCCTGAAGCAACACCGCAAACTCCTCCACCTTCTTCCTGCTCAGACAATACACAATACCGCTCTTCCCAGGCTGCGACTTAATATACTTAATAATATCCTTGTCAATATTCTCAGTCTTCGGACGAACCTCATAATAAAGATTCGGACGGTTGAACGACGACTTGAACACCTTCACATCCTCCATATTCAGATTCTTCTGAATATCATGCTGCACCTTAGGCGTAGCCGTAGCCGTCAGCGCAATCACAGGATGGTCGCCGATCTCATTAATGATCTTCCTCAGTTTCCCGTACTCAGGACGGAAATCATGACCCCACTCCGAAATACAGTGAGCCTCATCAATCGCATAAAACGAAATATTTATCGAACGCAGGAAAACCACATTATCCTCCCTTCCCAAAGTCTCAGGAGCAACATACAGAATCTTCGTCTTTCCACCCCTCAGGTCACTCTTCACCATCTCAGTCTCCTGCTTCGACAGCGACGAATTCAGAAAATGGGCAATATGGTCATCATCCGCAGCACGCCTCATCATGTCAACCTGATTCTTCATCAGCGCAATCAGAGGCGACACAACAATCGCAGTACCCTCAAGCATCACCGCAGGCAACTGATAGCAAAGCGACTTTCCACCACCCGTCGGCATAAGCACAAACGTATTCTCTCCAGCCAAAACACACCTGATAATAGCCTCCTGATTACCCTTAAAAGTATCAAAACCAAAATACTTCTTAAGATATTTGATAAGATCTTTCTTATTAGCCATTTTACAAATACTTAATAAAACTGATTCCGTAAAACCGACTACAAAGTTATATAATAATTCTAATAGGACAAAACATTTCAACACTTTTTTTCAAAATATTTTCACCACCCCAAAAAACAACCGACAAACAACACACAACCAACAAAAAAGCCCTTCCCTCCCCCATACAACCCCCAAATTCCGCCAATCCCCTCCCCGCACAACCCAACGGTTCCCCCCATTCCTACCTCCTCCAACCCCCAGTCGGAACATAATCGGAACATAA
>JAZUKZ010000027.1:0-11912 GCA_045643545.1 Candidatus Aphodosoma sp.
GAATTTCCTGAGGAGCATGTGAGGCATACCTGGCAACAAAAAAATCAGTCAAAAGTAAACCAAAATCAGTAATAATTTAAATCAAGTCAACCTAAGTCAGGAATAAGACAAAAATAGTCAACTAAAATCAGGAAACTACAGTATTTTAAGTATTTTTATTACTAATTTTGCATACATAATAAAAAATACTTAACTATATGAAAATATTTCTTAATACCATCAGTGCTTTTGCATTTGCTTTATGCTTGATTTCACCTAATTTAACTTATGCTTTAACTGTTAGTGGTTCTTCTTATACAGTTACTTTTAACGACCATTCTGGTTCTCATCATTTCAGAGTACCTGCTGACTCTCTTCCAAACTACACCCCTGACACCTACACCGTCGGATCTTCATCTTTTCACTTTCTTGGCTGGAACAAGCGTATTGTTAAAAATACTAACGACACTTACACGGCCATATATATTGAGATAAACGATGCCCCTAAACCATACGACAACACGCTTGGAATAATAAATGGTGCATTTTCTATTTCCGACACTTCGAAGATTTTCTTCTCTAAGGGCAATCTTCAGTATCAGCCTTCTTCGGGCACTTGGCGTTTTGCACTCTCTCAAAACAATTATGTTGGAAATGCAAATTCTAACATTTCCGATTCTACATATTCTGGATGGCTTGACCTCTTTGGCTATGCCACAAGCGGTTGGAATAACGGAAGCGCTGCATTCCAGCCAAATTCTTTCAACACTAGCAGTGGCGATTATTTTTCCGGAGACATCGTCGGCGCATATGCTGAAGCAGACTGGGGAGTTCATAACGCCATCAGCAACGGAGGCAATCAGCCTGGTCTTTGGAGAACACTCAACAACAATGAATGGTCTTATTTGGTTTTCAATCGTCCAAATGCCAATCTTCTCCATGCAGAAGCCTACGTCAATGACACTCTCGGCATGGTTCTCTGTCCAGACGAATTCCCCGCCGGAGCAATCGCAACTGGAATGTCCATTCCCGCAGACGCATGGTCTTTCATTGAACAGTATGGTGCGGTCTTTCTCCCTTATGCAGGAACGCGCAAGTCTGACAGATACTATTCTCACAACTCTGGAGGCGACTTCCGAAGTGCATACCATGCTTCGGACCGCTGCTATATGACTTTCAACTGGGCTTATTCTCCTTCCGACAATTCAGTCGGTCCATTCCTCTACGCCATTGGCCACTCTGTCCGTCTCGTTCGCCCTACTTACCAGGTAACTTTCATCGACCCCAACGGAGATATCCTCGACGTTAAATATTTGGCAAATCAAACAAAACCAGAAGCACCGGATGTATCTCATCTTTCTTTCTCTGATTCTTGCATGACTGTCTCTTTCGCCGGTTGGTCCCCAAATATCACCCTCGTTTCGGGCAATACCACATACATCGCCCAACTTGACACCGTTTACAACAATTTCCAGATAACATATAATATAAATAATGTGTCTCAAACTATCTCTGTCCCATGCGGCACTACTCCAAATCTTCCAACTCCAGCAAAATGGCAAAACAATAACTACGAATACTCTTTCAATAGTTGGTCTCCCGCCCCACATCCAGCATCTGTAAATGAGACTTACACTGCAATATTCGACTCTGTCCTATTAACTTATGCCATAACATGGCTCAACTATGACAACTCAGTTCTCTCCACCGACTCCGTCCACCGCGGCATCACCCCAACTTATCACGGCACTACTCCAACCCGCCATGGCAACTCTAACATTGTCTACACTTTCTCCGGTTGGACTTCTTCTATAGTTCCAGCAATAGCCGATGCCTCTTACACAGCCACCTACGACAGTATCAAGGCATATGTCATAACCACTTCCATCAACCGACTTATCTGCCCAGGCGAAAGCATCACTCTTCCTTCAGGCAAGACAGTCACTGTACGAAATGACATGACCATCTCTGACACACTCCATTTCTCTCCTCAGCCAGGCCTTGTTTGCGACTCTGTCTTCAATATCAATATCACTGTATTCAAAACTCCATCAGCCTCTTTCTATGAGCCTGTCATCGTCCGCGGAAAACCTATCAACTGCCAGCCTGCCACAGAGGCAATCATCAATTCCGTCTCTACCGATGCCGATGACATGGAAATCACCTCATACTGGTGGGAAATCAAGCGCAACGGAGTCTTCTCACGATACAACAACCACTCTTCTTACTCAGACAACACTCTGACCATGCGTTTTGTAATGCAGACTAATTGCGGAAATACAATCTACCTTCCAAACGCAAACGGCGCAAACATCACGACATTAGCACAAAATCCTGACAATACCCCAGAATGCGATAACTCAGTCATAATATCACTGATCGCAAGCAATCGCATCAATCTAAATGTAACAAAAATGCGAGCAATGGGCTATATGTTCAATGAAAACGACATCCACTGGTACCGCGTCGTCGGAAATGTCGATGACATTGACGAATGTCCATTCCCAGCACTCTGCGACGACGTTCATGTCGGCGTAGGAAGCACCCTGAAGGTCTCACCAAGCACCACGGGCGCCGTTTACTACTACTGTCTCATCAATGCCTACAGAACAAGCGCTGTTACTGCTCCTTGCCACGGAATCATGCGGAGCAACACTTACCGCTTTGATGCTCTCCGCGTCCGCAAGCCTGAATACACAGCCACACCTACTGAAATAGTAAATTCAGGCACGGTCACCATCACTGGCCTTGACCCGGAAACCGACTACACTCTCAGCGTCTACGATATGGCAGGACGACTCATCTCCACATACACTTCCACCGACTCTCCTTTCTTTGAGTTCGAGACCTCTGGCCCTGCCAGCTGCTACCGAATAGTCATCACTTCTGCAGAGGGCACACAATCTTTGGCATACATCATCAGCAGCGCCCAATAAAACAGAATACCACTCTTTTCATAGGTCAGGGACCTAGTTAATAATATTAGTCGGCCGGCAAGCATATCCCCGCTTGCCGGCCTTTTTTTCCAATAAGGCTCATCCGAATCAGGCAGCAAAACCATCCCTTTTCCATACAGGACATGCATTGAGTATCAGCCAATTACGCAACTCAAAAATAATAGGGGCCGCAACCGTCAGGTCGCAGCCCCTATTATTTCAAATTAACAATTCAGTTAATTGAGTATCAATTGTTTAACAACTTCCGAACCATATTTTTGATTGACTTTGTCTATTACTGACTTCCTATTCATGAAAAGTTCATGCCTAAGTGCCGCCGACTGTATTTTCACCACCAGCACTCCATTCTCAAACTTCTCACGACTGCTGTATCGGCCCATAGTCGCCCCAAGAACGTCTTTCCAGACATTCACAACTCTTACCGCCCTGAGTCCAGCCGCTGAGTTCATCCCCAACGATTTATCCAAAAGCTCAGGCAGCAAATCAGCCAAAATCCTCGTCTCTTCGTAACGGTCGTTCATCAATCAATACTCTGTCTTATCACTTTTTTCTCTCCAGATTCTAAAAGCTTCCAATGCGCCATCGCGTCCCTGCTGCTCGCCTGGAATACGCCTTTCTATCTGTTTCAAAGGAACCTCATCATAAATCATCTGGTCATCAAAACCAATCGAAGCAGCATCTTCTCTGGTCGCTGCATAGTAAATTCTGTCAATATGTGCCCAATAAATAGCACTCAGGCACATAGGGCAAGGCTCGCAAGAAGCGTAAATATCACAACCGCTCAAATCAAATGTCTTGAGTTTCTTGCATGCGGACCTGATTGCATTCACTTCCGCATGAGCAGTTGGGTCATTGTCAACAGTCACGGAATTTCCCTCTTCTGAGATTATCACTCCGTCTTTCACAACCACTGCAGCAAATGGTCCACCACCCTGCTCGATATTCTCTATTGAGCGGCGGACAGCCACATCCATGAACTTCTGCTCGTACATAACTTATTTTCTAACAGATACTTTTACTATATACTCTTCAAAATCAAGCTCAATTGCATTCTCAACATGCTCTACCACTTTGATTCCACGTGCAAGAACCTGAGATGCTATATACTCACCGAAATTATTTACTGCATCATTGACATTGTCATTCTTCTCAACCTCAACATCAATCTTGTCAGTAATCTCGAAACCGCTTGACTTTCTTATGTTCTGAATTCTGTTGATAAGTTCGCGGGCAATACCCTCCTGCTTGAGTTCCTCGGTAACAGTCACATCCAAAGCTATTGTCAAGACGCCCTCATTAGCCACAAGCCAGCCTGGCATATCCTCTGTGGTAATCTCAACATCACCAGACTCCAATGTCACAGCGCCAGAAGCAAGATTCAGTTCATATGCTCCGCAACTCTCGACTTTTGATATCTCGTCCTGATTCATAGCAGCCACAGCAGCAGCAATCTCTTTCATCTGCTTGCCATACTTCTTGCCAAGAACTTTGAAGTTTGGTTTTATCTTCTTCACAAGCTTTATCTCTGAGTCAGCAGCATCCACAATCTGCAACTCTTTGACATTCACCTCACTTCTCACCAAATCGGCAATATAAGAGAGTTGTTCTCGCACTTTGGCATCAACTGCAGGAATAACTGCCTTTGCCAATGGCTGACGGACTTTCTTCTCTGCTTTCCTTCTGAGCGCAAGAATCATTGACGAAGACTGCTGTGCCAACTGCATGCACTCTTCCAAATTCTTGTCAATCAACTTCTCATCATACTCTGGAAACTTAGCCAAATGAACTGACTCGTTACTTCCTGTCAAATCTCTGTAAAGTTGGTCTGCAAAGAATGGTGCTATAGGTGCCATCAGTCTCGACACTGTCTCCAAGCAAGTATAAAGTGTCTGATATGCAGCGAGTTTATCCTCATTCATATCACCGCCCCAATAGCGTTTCCTATTGAGTCGGACATACCAGTTCGACAAATTCTCGCCCACAAAATCCTGAATTGCACGGCCTGCACGTGTTGGTTCATAATTCTCATAATGCTCTTTGCACTCTTTGACGAGTGTATTGAGCAAAGAGAGGATCCAACGGTCAATCTCAGGTCGATTCTCTATCTTAACTTGCTTAGCATCAGCATCAAAACCATCAACATTTGCATAAAGCGCAAAGAATGAATATGTGTTGTAGAGTGTTCCAAAGAATTTTCTTCTTACCTCATCAACACCTTCTGCATCAAACTTCAGGTTGTCCCATGGCGAGGAGTTTGTCATCATGTACCAACGCAATGGGTCTGAACCATATTTCTCAATTGTTGCAAATGGATCAACTGCATTTCCAAGTCGTTTACTCATCTTAGCACCTGTCTTGTCAAGCACCAAACCATTGGAAATTACGCTCTTGTATGCAACTGAGTCAAACACCATGGTTCCGATCGCATGCAAAGTGAAGAACCATCCGCGTGTCTGGTCCACGCCCTCAGAGATGAAGTCTGCCGGATAAATCTTCTTTGTGTCCAGAAGTTCCTTGTTCTCAAATGGATAGTGGACCTGAGCGTATGGCATTGATCCTGAATCGAACCAGACATCAATCAAATCCAACTCTCTCTTCATTGGCTTTCCGCTCTCTGAAACGAGAATAATTCCATCCACATAAGGCCTGTGCAAATCGATTACGCTTGGATCGTAATTCTCTTTGCTCATGTCGCCGACTTTGAACTTAGGATATGGATTCTCTTTCATGAATCCAGCCTTGATCGACTTATCTATCTCGTTCATAAGTTCTTCGCAAGAACCTATGCACTTCTCTTCTCCATCCTCCGAACGCCAGATTGGCAATGGAGTTCCCCAATAACGGCTTCGGCTCAAATTCCAGTCCTGAAGGTTCTCAAGCCACTTTCCGAAACGGCCTGTTCCAGTCGACTGTGGCTTCCAATTGATTGTGTTATTGAGTTTTATCATCTCCTCACGGCAAGCAGTTGTCTTGATAAACCAACTGTCCAAAGGATAATAAAGCACTGGTTTGTCAGTTCTCCAGCAATGAGGATAGTTATGAACGTGTTTCTCAATCTTGAACACTCTGTTAGTTGCCTTCAAATCCAAACAGATAGACACGTCAAGTGTCTCATCCTCAGCAGTGAGAGTATCATCAAAAGCATTCTTCACATAACGGCCTGCCCACTTCTTATACTCATCAAGGTCAACACTCTTTGCCACAAAATCAGCATCAAGCTCATCAATCACAAAAAATCTTCCCTTGAAATCAACCATTGGTCTCTGCTCGCCTTTTGCAGTTGTCATCAGCAAGCCAGGCACTCCGGCTTTCTTCGCAACAAAAGCATCATCAGCACCAAAGGTAGGAGCGATATGAACAATACCGGTACCGTCTTCAGTAGTGACATAATCGCCAGGAATAACTCTGAAAGCACCTTCTCCTGGATTAACCCATGGTATAAGCTGCTCATACTCAGTGCCAACCAAATCAGGTCCCATACACTCGCCGAGCAATCTGAAAGGAATCAGTTTGTCCCCCTGCTTATAATCCTCCATAGGAAGTTCTGCAGCCTTTGGATTGAACAATGTATTCATCAATGGTTTGGCCATCACATAGTTAGCCCTGATTCCGGTATATGGATTATAAGAATCAACAACCACATACTCAATCTTTGGACCAACACAAAGCGCTGTATTCGAAGGCAATGTCCATGGCGTAGTAGTCCAAGCCAAAAGATAGGTATCACCCTTCAAATCAGGGAAAGCCTTCAAGCCACCCTTAACCTTGAACTGAGCAGTACAAGTAGTATCTTTTACATCCCTATAGCAGCCAGGCTGATTCAACTCATGAGTCGAAAGACCGGTTCCCGCAGCCGGAGAATAAGGCTGGATAGTATAGCCTTTATAAAGCAAGCCTTTGTTGTACAACTGCTTAAGCAACCACCACAAGGTCTCTATATACTTATTGTCATACGTAATATAAGGATCTTTCATATCCACCCAATAACCCATCTTATGAGTCAAATCCTCCCACTCTTTCGTGAACCTCATCACATCCGAACGGCAAGCAGCATTGTACTCATCCACAGAAACCTTCTTGCCGATATCCTCCTTTGTAATGCCAAGACGCTTCTCCACACCAAGTTCCACAGGCAGACCATGAGTATCCCATCCAGCCTTACGCTTTACCTGGAAACCGCACATTGTCTTATAACGGCAGAAAGTATCCTTAATCGTACGAGCCATCACATGGTGAATGCCTGGCATTCCGTTTGCAGAAGGAGGTCCCTCAAAAAACACAAACGACGGACAGCCCTCACGCTCCGCAACACTCTTCTGGAACAGCCTCTCCTCATCCCATTTAGCCAAAACCTCCTTATTCAACTCCGAAAGATTCAGCTCCTTATACTCCTTAAACTTCTTCATATAATTCAAAAAACTTAAAATCACTTGTCAAAACCAAACACATCAGCCATCACATAATAATTGGCAACATATCCTGCATTAGGCTCCTCACGGTCAGAAACATACTCGTCCAGATCCAAATCAATAGTCAACTTACCATCCTCAGGAATATCATTGATCATCCAGTACTGCACATTCGCAGGCTTACCTGGACCCCATCCGGCACGGGCAGTAGCAAACGTACCCGCCTGCTTGTAATTACCCCTCACACCAGTCTTATTGATCTCCCAGATATGGCCGCGCTCACTCCAAGCCTCACCATTCACCTTAAGCGTATACCAGTTCTCATCAAACTCAGCAGGATTCTTAGGCTTCGAACTCCTTCCTGGGAAATAACCGTCATACTTGCCGTCCTCAGTATCCGAAACAGTACTCTTCTCCTGACCATGACCGGTAATGCAAACCCTCAGCAAAGCCCTCTTCGTACCGGCAGGCAACTGAATCTCACGCAAGCCAAGTCTCTCAGCATCCTCAATCGGAGCCTTCGCAACACCATAAGCCCACGCCCTGTAGCCATTGTTTCCACTGATGAACGAATCATATACCTTATGGCACGAAGTAATATTTCCCCCGTATTCATTCTCCCCCTCAAAGAAATAAAACTTCAGCCTTACAGCATGAGCCTTAGTCTCCGTAGCATCCCAGCCACAATAGAAAATTTTAAACTCAGCCTCACCATCCTGAAGCAAAATAGGCAGCAAATGAGTCACATCCATATAAAACACCTTGCTCCAGTCAGCCTTGAAACTGCCACCATAAGGCGTAAAGCACCTCTGCAACTCATACCACTCACCGCTCTTCTTGTCCAGAACCCTGATCTCAGTAGTCATATCCCAATCAGCAGGACCCTGATTCCAGCCGCACATAGTATACTCAAGCAACACCTTCCTATAGTTCCCCTTCGCCGGCATCTGCACCTTGAACACAGTATCCTCATCCTCACCCCAGCCGAAGAAATGCAACTTAAAAGCACCGTCAGTCTCAGCCGTAGCCACTGCCTCCGACAGATTCTCAGTCAACTCATCCTCCCAGCACCAGCCCACAGTATCCCTCAACTCCACTTTCTCCAAAGGTTCAACAGGTTTCACACAGCCGCTCAATGCAGCCGCCATAACAAGACAAACAAACAGAAACTTCTTCATATACTTAATTTTTAATCATTTACAAACATCATCACCACACACATCACCTCTCATCTCCGCACACCACCCCACGATAAAAACTGCTGCAAAAATACACATTTTTCACAACATATACAAACATTTCCGCCAAAAAATTCATACCAAATCGCACCCCACAATCCACCACAAAATAACTCAAAAAACCAGCACCGCCAAAGCACCCTCAATCGGAACATAATCGGAACATCAACGAGCCTCAAAGCCTCCCCCTAAAACAAAGAATATGCCGCACAGAAACCCGTGCAGCATATCCCATCATTATCCCTGTAATCAGATAATTACTCAGCCTTAGGAACCTCAGCCTCAACAGCTGGAGCCTCAGTTGCCTTTGGTGCCTCAGCAGCAGCCTTCTTGCTACGACGAGTACGTGCAGCCTTCTTCTGTGCCTTCTCCTTCAGCATATTCTCATTGTAGTCAACCAACTCAATGATACACATCTCTGCAGCATCACCAAGACGGTAACCAGTACGAAGAATACGAGTGTAACCGCCTGGACGGTTAGCAATCTTCTGAGAAATCTCGCGGAACAACTCAGTAACAGCCTCCTTGCTCTGCAACTGCTCGAACACGATACGACGCGAATGAGTCGTATCCTCTTTTGCCTTAGTCAGCAATGGCTCAATATATACGCGAAGAGCCTTAGCCTTGGCAGTGGTAGTAGAGATGCGCTTGTTCATGATCAGCGAAACTGCCATGTTAGACAGCAAAGCATGACGGTGAGCATCAGTACGACCCAAATGATTAACTTTCTTATTATGTCTCATTTTTAATTCTCTTTATCAAGTTTATATTTCGAAAGATCCATACCAAACGTCAAGTTCAACGACTCAAGCTTAGCATCCAACTCTGTAAGCGACTTCTTACCGAAATTACGGAATTTCAGCAACTCTGCACGATTAATCTTGCAAAGATCACCAAGAGTCTCTATATCAGCAGCCTTCAAGCAGTTCAAGGCACGAACCGACAAATCAAGCTTGCCAAGCTCAGTCTTGAGCAACTGACGCATACGCAAATAATCCTCATCCAAGCCCTCATCCTCAGGACCATCGCCCAACTTAATGTCAAACTTATCCGAGAAGAGCATAAAATGCTTGATCAAGATACTTGCTGCCTCCTTCAGAGCCTCCTTCGGATGAATCGAACCATCTGTAGTAATCTCAATAACGAGATTCTCATAGTCAGTCTTCTGCTCAACGCGGTAAGGCTGTGGCTCATATTTCACATTACGGATTGGTGTGAAGATAGCATCGATTGGGATAACGCCAATCTCTGGTGTAACATACGGATTCTCATCTGCTGGCAAATAACCGCGGCCCTTGATGATTGTAAGCTCCATGCGGAACGAAGCCGAAGGATCCATACGGCATATAACCAACTCTGGATTCAGAACTGTGAAATTCTGCATCACCATATCAAAATCACCAGCCCTAAGCTCCTCGCGACCACTGACATTGATCACAAACTTCTCCTCTGTTGCCTCACTGCTGTCGTTCCTCTTCAGACGAACCTGCTTCAAGTTCAGAATGATATTCGTAACATCGTCAATAACACCAGGAATAGTGGCGAACTCATGGTCCACACCATCTATCTTAAGACATGAGATTGCAAAACCCTCAAGCGAAGAAAGCAAAATACGGCGCAAAGCATTACCGATTGTAATACCAAATCCAGGCTCAAGAGGACGGAACTCAAACTTACCGTAAAAGTCATTCGCCTCAACCATGGTTACCGTTTCCGGCTGTTGAAATGCTAATATTGCCATAATTCACTTATTATTTAGAGTACAACTCAACGATTAACTGCTCCTTAATGTTCTCAGGAATATCTGCACGCTCAGGAGTATGAAGGAATGTACCTGTCATATTATCCTCATTCCACTCAAGCCATGGATACTTGCTGTGATTGAAACCAGCCAAAGCATCTGCAATCACTACCATCGACTTATCGCGCTCGCGAACACCGATAACCTGACCCTGACGGAGTCTGTATGATGGAATGTTCACAACCTCACCATCAACTATAATGTGACGGTGCGATACAAGCTGACGGGCAGCTGCTCTGGTTGGAGCGATTCCCAAACGATAAACTACATTGTCAAGACGAGACTCAAGCATCTGGAGAAGAATCTCACCAGTAATACCCTTCTTAGACTGTGCAAGCTCAAACAAGTTGCGGAACTGTTTCTCAAGCACGCCATAAGTGTATTTTGCTTTCTGTTTCTCTCTCAACTGAGTACCATACTCAGATGTTTTGTGTTTGCGTGAGTTACCATGCTGACCTGGAGCATAATTACGCTTAGAAAGCGCCTTGTCAGGTCCAAAGATTGGCTCGCCGAACTTGCGGGCAATTCTTGATTTTGGTCCAGTATATCTTGCCATTTTTCTTAATTTTTATAAGGGTTATACACGACGACGTTTTGCTGGACGGCATCCATTGTGTGGAAGCGGAGTAACGTCGATAATCTCAGTGACCTCAATGCCAGCACCGTTCACTGTACGGATTGCTGACTCACGGCCATTACCTGGACCTTTTACGTATGCTTTTACTTTACGCAAACCAAGGTCAAATGCTACCTTCGCACAATCCTGTGCTGCCATCTGCGCTGCATATGGAGTGTTCTTCTTCGAACCACGGAAACCCATCTTACCAGCAGATGACCACGAAATCACCTGACCCTCACTATTAGCAATAGTGACAATTATATTGTTGAAAGATGAATGAACGTGCAACTGTCCTACGCCATCCACTTTAACAACTCTTTTCTTTGCTGCTACTGTTTTCTTTGCCATTTTTCTAACTACAATTTTAAACAGTTAATTACTTAGTCGCTTTCTTCTTGTTAGCAACTGTTTTCTTCTTACCCTTACGAGTACGAGCATTGTTCTTTGTGCTCTGACCACGCAATGGCAATCCGAGACGATGACGTACTCCACGGTAGCAACCGATATCCATCAAACGCTTGATGTTCAACTGGGTCTCTGAGCGAAGATCACCCTCAACCTTGTAGTTAGCACCGATTATTTCACGAATTTTAGCAGCCTGATCATCTGTCCAGTCCTGAACCTTGATGTCAAAATCAACGCCAGCCTCTGCGAGAATCTTGCGCGCGCTGCTTCGACCTATTCCGTAGATATAAGTCAATCCGACTTCCCCACGTTTGTTCTGGGGCAGATCTACTCCGACAATTCTTATAGCCATAGTTCTAAATTAATTTTTTTATCCCTGACGCTGTTTCATCTTGGGATTTTTTTTGTTAATAACATACACACGTCCCTTCCTGCGTACAATCTTGCAGTCATCGTTACGTTTCTTGATTGAAGCTCTTACTTTCATTTTTTTAGAGTTTTTAT
>JAZUKZ010000028.1:0-8442 GCA_045643545.1 Candidatus Aphodosoma sp.
ACGAGAAGAAGGCCACCTCTGATGCTGATACAAAGGCGGATACAGCCAACAAAAATATTATTATGATGAGGTAGTAAATCATTGCGATATAAAAACGCAAATATGGAGACGAGATAAATCACGCCTCCATATTCACTGTATTTTCAACGTCAGAATTCAGTTGCCTGTGTGTCAGGATTCATTGGCTGTGGCTCTGGCATAACTGGCTGCTGTGGCTCTGCTGGCTGCTGTGGCTGTGTCTGCTGTGCCTGCTGCTGTTGCGCCAACTGGGCCGCTGTCATCACTGGACTGAGGAACTGGATGTTCTCCGCATACACCTCTGTGATGTAACGGCGTCCTGTGGTCGGACTGTCGTAAACGCGGGTGCGGAGTTTGCCCTCGACATAAAGTCGGGTGCTTTTGTGGATATACTTCTCGGCTGTGTCTGCCAGGTTGCGCCATGCAATGATTGTATGCCACTCAGTACGGTCTGGCACTTGGGTGCCGTTTGACATTACATAACCGCGCTCTGTGGTTGCAAGTGGAAAACTAGCGACACGGACATCGTTGTCGAGGCAACGTACTTCAGGTTCTTTGCCGACGTTGCCAATGAGGATAACTTTATTGACGGAAGCCATAATAAATAAGGTTTAGTTAGATAAAAAGTATGTCTATTGACGCTGCAAAGGTACAAATAATTTCTGAACTACACAATATATATAGAAAAAAAGTACAAAAAAATTTTTTTTGAAAAAAACTTGCAAAATGTTGTGGGATAACGAAAATAGTTGTACCTTTGCAGTCCGAAATTTGCGAATTAAAAACAGTCTCGGACTGAATAAAAAAATAACTGAATAAAAAAATAATATAAACAAAAAAATTTTAAAGTTATGACAAAAGCAGAAATCGTAAACGAGATCGCTAAAAGCACAGGTATACAGAAGGACGAGGTTTTGAAGATCGTTGAGTCTTTCATGGAGTCTGTTAAGGGTTCTTTGGCAAAAGAGGAGAACGTTTATCTCCGTGGCTTCGGTAGCTTCATCGTTAAAAAACGCGCTCAGAAGACAGCTCGCAACATCTCTAAAAACACTACAATCACTATCCCAGAGCACAACATCCCAGCTTTCAAGCCTTCTAAGGAGTACATGGGTCAGGTTAAGTAATCTACTTGTAGTACAGACAGTTCACATAATTAACACCTAAATAAATTTCTAAAGCTATGCCAAGCGGAAAGAAAAGAAAAAGACATAAAATGTCTACGCACAAGCGTAAAAAAAGACTGAGAAAGGACCGTCATAAGAAGAAATAAAAACGCTCTAACGGGTGTTTTTCACCGGTCTTTAAGAGAGAGAAGCAAATTCGGGTGTCACGGTCGGTACTGACTTGTGAAAACTTGAATTTGCTTTTTCTCATTATTATCGTAGTTGAAAAGTTGAGTTGAAAATATGAAGAAAGAACTGATTTTCAGTGTAAAAGATAAAGAGATAACTATCGCGATGCTGGAGGATGGAGTGCTGATGGAGGTGCACCGCGACAGAACAGACAATAAATTTCAAGTAGGCGACATATTCTTGGGCCGCGTCAAAAAGGTGATGCCTGGCCTTAATGCCGCTTTCATCGATATAGGCTCTGAGCGTGAGGCTTTTGTTCATTACCACGACCTGGGCGAGAACTTCATCGCTTTCAATCAATACATTCAGGCTTGTCTGAATGACCGAAGACATATATCCCCCGAACTCCCTTACAAAAAGACTAAGGATGAGTTGCCTAAGGACGGCAATATCCAGGATGTACTGCATCAGGGCGACCTCATCATGGTGCAGATCATCAAGGAACCTATCAATACTAAGGGTCCTCGCCTGACCGGCGAGATAAGCATCGCAGGCAGAAACATGGTGCTCATGCCTATGACTGACAAAGTCTCTGTATCTCAGAAGATTCGTCAGAACGCTGAGCGTCACCGTCTCCGCCGTGCTGTTTTTCAGGTCCGCAAGAACTGGTATGGTGTTATCCTCCGTACCGTGGCTGAGGGCGCTGAGTTGCCTGAACTGGCCAATGAACTGAAACAGATGGAGAAACGCTGGATCAAGGTGCTTGAGAATCTGAAGACTGCTAAGGAGAAATCGCAACTCTACAGCGAGTCGAGCAGGGCTGTCTCTATACTCAGGGATTTGTTCACTCCTGACTATCATGCCGTATGGGTGGATGATGATGTTGTCTACAGCGAGATATACTCGTATATGGAGATGATTGAGCCTGAGAAGTGCAATATCATCAAGCCTTACCGTGATCCGGAACCTATATTCGACCATTTCGATATTGAGAAGAATATCAAGTCGCTCTTCAGCCGCACTGTCTCTTTCAAGCGCGGTGCCTATCTTATCATCGATAAGGCTGAGGCTATGCATGTGATTGATGTCAACAGCGGCTCAAGGCTGAAAGGCGATATGAGTCCTGAGGAGATTGCCTTCGAGGTGAATATGGCTGCCGCAGACGAGATAGCAAGACAGTTGAGACTAAGAGATATAGGCGGTATCATTGTGGTTGACTTCATTGATATGACTGAGGCAAGCAACCGTCAGAAACTGTATGAGAAGATGATTCTGCTGATGAGCAAGGACAGGGCTAAGCACAATATCCTGCCTTTGTCTAAGTTCGGTCTGATGCAGATAACCCGTCAACGTGTAAGACCGGCACTGGAGGTGAAGACCGAGGAGGTATGTCCTACATGCGGCGGTACAGGCAAATCGCGTTCTTCTATTCTTCTCGTTGACGAGATTGAGGAGAAGATTGAGATGGCTCACGACATGCTGCATTACAAATGGGTTCGCCTTGAGGTTCACCCTTATGTAGCGGCGTATATCCGCAAGGGATTCATCAGCACTAAGTTCCGCTGGCTGCTGCAGTATGGAGTGCATGTGCAACTGGTTGCAAGGCAGGCTTTCGGAATGCTTGAGTATAAAATTTACGACAAGAGCGGCGATGAGATAAATTTCCGCGCTATTGCCCATATCGTTAATGATATCTGATAAGTGGTTTTGGACAGACTGACATTAATGGCAATCCTATTGGTGGTCTCAGTGCCTTTGGTGCTGGGAGCCAGGTGGTTGTCTTTGAGAACAGGATTAGTGTCAACGGAGAATGACAGGACATCCCATGAGGGGAACATTCCCGTAGTGGGAGGCTGGTGTCTGCTGGTGATGGGCGCATGCCTATGCGTCATCAATCCCAAATGGCTCCATCTGTACCTGCCGATGTCTGTCCTTTGCATCCTCGGAATTATAGACGACAAAAGGAACCTTTCGCCAAGGATCAAGTTGATAGTAGAACTGATTGTCACATTCTTTATCGTATTTGCAGAGATTGGTGTCGTCGGAGAATGGAGTCCGTCCTATCTCATTTGGTTCGGATTGGAATGGTTTGTGATGCTTGCCATAATCAATGCCATGAACCTGATAGACGGAATAGACGGTCTGGCAATAGGCATCACATTCATGATGCTGCTACTGGAATGCGTCGCCAAACTCATCCTTAACTTTACAGACACTGTTTCAGTTCCACTGCTGATGCCATTGCTGCTCGTACTGTTCGTGTTCAACGTATTGGGGAAACGCAGGAAAGTTTTTCTCGGTGACGGAGGCTCGCTTGCTTTGGGACTGATTGTCTGTGCTGCCATATACGAGATAGATTTTCCGGTCTTGCTGCCAATAATGCCAGACACAATCTATGGATTAACATCCGACATATTTTGGATAAGTGCGGCATGTCTGCTTTTCGTTCCGGTTCCGCTGATTGACATGGCAAGAGTGGCGATAGTTAGAATCTGTCACAAAGAATCGCCTTTTCACGCAGACCGCAGGCATTTCCATCATATACTGATAGACAGAGGACTGACTCATCTGCAAGCTGCATTGATAGAGATAGGCCTGAACAGCATGCCTATGATAATACTGCTTGTTCTGTATGCCTGCAGAGTGATAGAACCTCTAATAATTTTTGAATGATTAAGAGCATAGGCACAAAAGACATGGTTTGGGGAGTGCTCTCCACAGTGCTCAAGATAGGAGCGGGAGTACTTCTTTATCCCTTTGTGCTGTGCAAACTGACTGACGAGGCTACAGGCATCTGGACCATTTTCACGACGGTTCAGATGCTTGTTGTGTTAATGGACTTCGGTTTCAATGACTCCTTCGCAAGGAACATCGGTTATGTCTTCAGCGGCGTAAGACATCTCAAACGCGACGGATTCGAGCATCTTGAGAAAGCAGCCGACGACGACCAAGTGGACTGGAACCTGATGAAAAGCGTAATAAACGCAATGAAAAGATTCTACTGCATCATGGCAGTCACCCTGCTGGCAGTACTTGCCACAGCAGGAACCTACTACATCTGGACATTGGTGCAGAAGTACTCAGGCGACGCAGGAGAGATCTGGTGGGCATGGGGACTGCTGATAGTATTCATGTGCTGGAACCTCTATTCGCTCTATTACCAGGCTCTGCTGCAGGGCAAGGGCCTCGTGGAGCAATACAACAAGATTATTGTCTTCAGCAACCTGACATACCTCGTGGCTGCAATAGTGTTCATCAACTGCGGATTCGGACTGGTGGGAGTCGTTGGGGCTCAGTTCCTCTCCATATTCCTGATGCGAATAATGTGCAGGTGGACATTCTACACCAAAGAGACAAAAGCAAGACTCAGGAATGCCACTTCAGGCAGAGAGGAGACAAAAGATGTATTCAAGACCATTGCTCCCAATGCAGTGAAAGTCGGTTTGACCGGACTTGGCGGAATAATAATCAACAGGTCAAGCACCTTCATAGGTTCAGAGTTTCTGCCGTTGGCAACAATGGCTTCATTCGGAATCACACTCCAGTTGATAGTCGTTATCGGCAGAGCCTCGACAGTGGTGACGAGAGTTTATCTGCCCAAACTCTTCGAGTGGAGAGTTACAGGCAACCACAAGGCGGTAAGAAGACTCTTCTGGATATCATCGGGAGTGATTCTTGCAGGATACCTCGCGGCAGGTGCGATAATCGAGTTGATGGGCAACTGGGCACTGGTGGAGATAATGCACAGCAACACAGCATTGTTGACAGGCGGAGTGTTCTGGGTGATGCTCATGCAGAGTTGGCTGGAGACCAACCATGTCAATGCAGCAGATTTCCTATTGTCGAAAAACGAAGTGCCATTCTTCAAGGCGTCATTGATTTCCGCAGCAGCAACACTCATACTGCTGATAGTGATGGTGATATGGCTCGGATGGGGCTTGTGGGGTATGGTTCTCGCACCTACGATAGCACAGGCAGCATACCAGAACTGGAAATGGCCTTCAGTGGTGATAAGAGAGATACGTGAGAAGAAATGAAAGTCTCATACAATATAAGAGAGAGAGTGGCTTTCGCTACCGACGCATCGGCATATTCAGAGATGCCAGAAGCGGTGGCATGGCCTGAAAGTGAGGAAGATATCATAGAACTGGTGGAGTATGCCAGGAAAAACCATATAGCCCTTATTCCAAGGGCTGCCGGCACATCAATAGCGGGACAGGTGGTAGGTTCCGGAATAGTGATGGAAATCGGCAAAAAATTCAGCAAGATATTAGAAATCAACAAAGAAGAACGCTGGGTGAGAGTTCAGCCCGGAATAGTGCGCGACGAACTCAACATCGCGCTGAGACCTTACGGACTGATGTTCTCGCCTGAGACATCCACCTCCGACCGCTGCATGATAGGCGGAATGGTCGGAAACAACTCATGCGGTTCACACTCACTCGTTTATGGTTCCGTGAGAGACCATCTAATAGAGGCAAGAGTGGTTCTGGCGGATGGGAGCGTGACAACATTCAAGAGACTGCGGAGAGAAGAGGTAGAGCAGAAGAAGTTGACCGAGGGACTTGAAGGCGAGATTTACAGGATTATTGACAGAGAGACCGAGAATCTTGACATAGAGGCATTTCCCGACAAAAGACTCAGACGCAGGAACAACGGCTATGCCCTTGATTTAGTGAGGACTGAAGACGACGGACTGGATTTATGCAAGATACTGTGCGGTTCGGAAGGAACATTGGCCATTGCCACAAAACTCAAATTAGGATTAGATCCACTTCCGCCAAAAGAGAGTGCAGTGCTCTGCTGCCATTTCGACAGAATGGAGAGCGTCTTTGAGGCAAACCTCATGGCAATAGAGGCTGGAGCGACCGCAGTGGAACTCATAGACGGAAAGATAATCCAACTCAGCAGAAAGACCCTTGCAGCGAGAGAAAACGCAAAACTCATAGAAGGAAACCCAGAGGCAGTTTTAGCAATAGAGTTCACAGAATGCAGCGAAGAGGCATTAAACAAGAAAATAGACTCCATTCGCAGCAAAATAGGGTATTCCGCCGATGCTTACAGAGTGCTCAGAGGCAAAGAAGCCGGCAGAATATGGTCGTTGAGAAAAGCCGGATTAGGTATATTGGGAAACATAGAAGGCGATGCAAAACCCGTCTCATTGGTAGAAGACACAGCCGTAGTGCCTGAGAGATTAGGAGAATATATCAGAGAGTTCCGCGAGTTGATGCAGGAATACGCCCTGGAATGCGTTTACTACGCACATATAGGTACTGGAGAACTCCATCTCAGGCCAGTGATAGACATCAGGAGCGAAAAAGGCAGAAAGCAGTTCAGAGAGATAGCAGAGAGAGTAGCCCTGTTGGTTAAGAAACACAGAGGCTCACTCAGCGGAGAGCATGGAGACGGAAGACTCAGGGGAGAATTCATACCACTGATGTACGGACAGCAAATCTATGAGAAATTCTGCCTTGTAAAAGACACCTTCGACCCTGACGGAACACTCAATCCCGGCAAGATAGTAAAGACACCGCCAATGGACAAATCCCTAAGATACAAAGAGATAGCGGATGGAGAAAGAAAGACCTATTTCACGTATCAGCACGGAGAAGACATAAGACACCTCGTGAGGGCAATAGAGCAATGCAATGGCACTGCGCAGTGTAGGAAATCCCGTATTGTCGGAGGAGCGATGTGTCCAGTTTTCAAAAGAGAAGAAGAAGAGACAGCATCCACAAGAGCAAGAGCCAACCTCCTGAGAGAAGCAGTTTTACGGGGAGATTTCAAAGACAAGGCAACAATAGAAGTGCTTGAGCAATGCCTATCATGCAAAGCATGCAAAAGCGAATGTCCCTCTTCGGTTGACATGACAAAACTCAAGGCCGAATACCTTCAGCAACATTTTGATGAGACCAGGACACCGCTACAGGCATTTCTGACCGCATTACAGCCATTATTCTATAGGATAGGCAGCAGAGTGCCAAGAGCATTCAATCGGTTGACTGAAAGCAAAATAACATATATTCTGACGGGTTTCAGCAAAGAGAGAAAAATGCCGAAAGTCGCTGAAGAAAGTTTCAGGAAATGGTACAACAACCAAGAGAGATTCTGCGGAGAGAAGAGAGTATTCCTACTGGTTGACGAATTCACTGACAACCAGGCACCTGAGACTGCAAAAGCATTTGTGAGGATAGCAAACAGATTAGGATTCTCAGTAGAGATACTTGACATCAAAGACACAGGAAGGACATCATTCAGCGCAGGAATGGTGCGCAGAGCAAAGAAACTGGCTGTCAAGAACATAGAGAAAGTCAGCAGACAACTTGAAGACAACGACATAATCGTTGGACTCGAACCATCGGCACTCCTCACCCTCAGAGACGAGTACGAGACAATCGGCGAGACCAACAGACTGAGCAACAGAGTATTGATGTATGACGAATGGTTGGCAGAAGTGACAGTTGGCACGGAATTTGAGGGAAAAGGAAAGAGAGTGTACTACCATCCCCACTGCCACCAGACAGCTCTGTCAGACTCAAAACAGACCAAACAACTGATAGAGAGAAGCGGAGCGGTATGCGAACTGTTGCCCGACGGCTGCTGCGGAATGGCAGGAGCATACGGTTACAAACATTACGAAGAGTCCGTAAAGACCGCAGAACCACTGACTTCTGCCATCCTGGCACTGCCAGAAGATGCTGTCATATTGGCAACAGGAATATCATGCAGGACACAGATACACGACCTCACAGGCAGAAAAGCAGAGCATCCCATAATATTCCTCTCGGAAATCTACGGATAAGTGTCCACTGACCATCTGACCACCTGACCATCTGACCAAGTGACCATTTTTATTATTATCAGCGTCAACGACAAACCGTCAACCCCTCATGTTTTTTGAGACACCACACAAAATCCCATTTAATTTCCTTAACTTATTTTAGCAATTTGAGCTTTGTAACTTACTGATACTCAATCCATGGTTCGATGGAGCATGCTTTGAGAGTGCTTTTTGGTAGGTTAACGGGTTGCAGTTCAGTGGGTTGCGAGAGGTGAGGAGGAGATTTTTGGGTGTGAATTGTGTTAATTTTGTGTAAAAAGAGTGAATTTTGCGCGGAGTAGGGACGGGGGA
>JAZUKZ010000029.1:0-68680 GCA_045643545.1 Candidatus Aphodosoma sp.
CTGGGAAGGAGCGGAAATTGTCAGTTCGGGTTTCCGCCTCCTTTTTGATTACGGGTTTAGCTCAGTTGGTAGAGCATTGGTCTCCAAAACCAAGTGTCGGGAGTTCGAGTCTCTCAACCCGTGCCAAAGTTAAAAAGATATGAAACTTACCAATTACATAAAAGAGTCCTACAAAGAGCTCAAGGAGAAGACCACATGGCCAACTCGCAAAGAGCTTACAAACAGCGCAGTGATTGTATTAGTTGCTTCCATTGTCATTGCGTTGATTGTGTGGGTAATGGATCTCGGTTTTGAGAATCTGATGCAGTTTGTTTACAAGTTTATTTAATCACGGGGTAGATTATGGCTGAGAATGGAACGAGATGGTATGCTGTGCATACGATTAGCGGCAAGGAGAACAAAGTAAAGGATTCTATTGAACAGGAACTCCAGAGCAATGATTCATTGCTGAAACCTTACATTACTCAGGTAAAGTCACCCTGCGAGAAAATCTTGAAACAGTCGGCAGACGGCAAGAAGAAGACGGAGAAGGATAAAATTCTTTTTCCAGGTTATGTATTCATTGAGGCAATGTACACAAAGGAGTTGCCAAGTTTGATGAGGGACAATATTCCGTATGTCTTAGGATTTATGGGAAATGTTGCCACTAAGGAGCCTGGTCCGCTTTCGGAGGCCGAAGTTCGTCGTCTTCTCGGATATGAGACAAATCAGATGGTATTGGAGGATTCTGAAATAAGCTTCCAAAAAGGGGAGACCGTCAAGGTTATCTCCGATCCATTCAATGGGTTCTCTGGTGTCATTGATGATGTTGATGATGAGAAGAAGAAACTGAAGGTAATGGTAAAAATCTTCGGTCGAGACACGACCGTGGAATTAAGTTTCTCTCAAGTAGAAGGGGAGTAATCGGGGTTGTTACGAGCACCGGTTGTTTCGTATCTATTTAGTTAAACACACAAAAAAGTAAAGAAAATCATGGCAAAAGAAGTTGCTGGTTTTATCAAGTTACAGATTAAAGGTGGCGCAGCAAATCCATCACCTCCTGTAGGACCTGCATTGGGTTCCAAGGGTATTAACATCATGGATTTCTGCAAGCAGTTTAATGCCAGAACACAGGACAAGGCAGGTAAAGTATTGCCAGTCGTTATCACTTATTTTGCAGACAAGACATTTACGTTCGTAGTAAAGACACCTCCAGTTGCAGTACAGTTGCTTGAAGCAGCCAAGGCGAAGACTGGTAGTGCAGAGCCAAATCGCAAGAAAGTTGCAGAGATTACTTGGGATCAGGTTCGTACTATAGCTGAGGACAAGATGCCAGACCTCAACTGCTTTGAGGTTGAGTCAGCAATGAGAATGGTAGCCGGAACAGCAAGGAGTATGGGTATTGCCGTAAAGGGTGAGTTCCCAAATAAGTAAACTTTAAAAACTTCAATTAGATTATGAGTAAACTTACAAAAAATCAGAAGTTGGCTGCTGAGAAGATCGAGGCAGGGAAAGCTTACACACTCAAAGAGGCTGCTCAATTGGTAAAAGAGATTACTACAACCAAGTTTGACGCATCTGTGGATGTTGATGTTCGTTTGGGAGTAGATCCACGTAAGGCAAACCAGATGGTTCGTGGCGTGGTATCGTTGCCAAACGGAACAGGCAAGCAGGTTAGAGTGTTGGCTTTGTGTACTTCTGACAAAGAAGCAGAGGCAAAAGCTGCCGGAGCTGACTACGTAGGTTTGGATGAGTATATCGAGAAGATCAAAGGTGGATGGACAGATGTTGATGTCATCATCACCATGCCTCAGATCATGGGCAAGATTGGTGCTCTCGGACGTATTCTCGGACCACGTGGATTGATGCCAAACCCAAAGAGCGGAACAGTGACAATGGAAATTGTAGCTGCCGTTAAAGAGGTTAAGCAGGGTAAAATAGACTTTAAGGTTGACAAGACAGGTATTGTACATACATCAGTAGGCAAGGTGTCATTCACACCAGAGCAGATTGAGGGTAACGTACGTGAGTTCTATAACACAATTATAAAACTCAAACCTACGACAGCCAAAGGTACGTATGTAAAGAGCGTTTATCTTTCTTCTACTATGAGTCAGGGTATTAAGCTCGATGTTAAATCACTCGATGAGAATTAAAAAGCTGCAAGTATGAAAAAGGAAGATAAAAGTGTTATAATTGACCATATCAAGGAAGTTGTATCGCAGTATCCTCATTTTTATCTAACAGAGACTCAGGGCATGAGTGCTGCAGAGGTAAGTGAGCTTCGCCGTGCATGTTTCAAGGCAGACATCAAAATGCTTGTTGTAAAGAACAAGCTCATGATTAAGGCATTGGATCAACTGGAGGCAGATTACAGTCCTATCTATGGTTCATTGAAAGAGAATACAGCTGTATTGTTTACAAACACAGGCAATGCTCCTGCTCGTTTGATCAAAGATTTCAACGAGAAGAAGATGAAGCCAGTATTGAAGGCAGCTTATGTAGAAGAGTCATTCTACATCGGTGAGAATCAGCTTGAGGTACTCTCGACAATCAAGAGCAAGAACGAGCTCATTGCAGACGTTATTGCATTGTTGCAGTCGCCAGCTAAGAATGTTGTATCAGCATTGCAGTCAGGCAGCAACACAATTCACGGTGTTCTTAAGACACTGGCAGAGCGTTAAATTAGTTAGAGACCAGGCGCTCGGTCTCGGGTTAATGGGGGCGGCTTAAAAGACTCCCGCGAATAAAAAAATAAACAATTAAAATTATACTACAATGGCAGATTTGAAAGCTTTTGCTGAACAATTGGTAAACTTAACTGTAAAAGAAGTTAACGAGTTGGCCGAAATTTTGAAGAACGAGTATGGTATCGAGCCTGCTGCTGCAGCTGTTGCTGTTGCTGCTGGTCCTGCTGCTGCTGGTGCAGCTGCTGCTGAGGAGAAGACATCATTTGATGTAGTTCTCAAAGCTGCTGGTGCTAACAAACTTCAGGTTGTTAAGTTGGTTAAAGAGCTCACAGGTCTTGGTTTGAAAGAGGCTAAGGACATGGTTGACGGTGCTCCATCAACTATCAAAGAGGGCCTCGCAAAAGACGAGGCAGAGAACCTCAAGAAGCAGCTTACTGAGGCTGGTGCTGAGGTTGAACTTAAGTAAGAAATTTCCTGTTTCAGGAATATTTGGTTTAGATTCTTGCCCCGCGGCAAGTCTCTAAACCTTTTCTACGTAAAATAGTACTACTCAATTAGCTTTACCAATTTTAAACTAAATCAATGGTGCAACAAACTGAAAATCAAAGAATAAGCTTTGCACGCACAATTAGTCAGTTTCCATATCCTGATTTTTTGGAGGTGCAGTTAAAGTCGTTCAGAGAGTTCTTGCAATTGGACACAGCCGCAGAGCACAGAAAGAGTGAGGGCTTGTACAAAGTGTTTGCAGAGAACTTCCCAATACAGGACACACGCAACAATTTTGAGCTTGAGTTTCTGGACTACTATATAGAACCACCAAAGTACTCGATAGAAGAGTGCTTCAAGAGAGGTTACTCGTATAGCGTTCCATTAAAGGCGAAGTTGAAACTCTCGTGCAAGGATCCAGAGCATGAGGAGTTTGAGACCGTAGTTCAGGATGTATATCTTGGACCAATCCCTTATATGACAGACAAGGGAACGTTCGTCATCAATGGCGCAGAGCGTGTTATTGTTTCGCAGTTGCACCGTTCTCCAGGTGTATTCTTCGGTCAGAGTGTACACACAAACGGAACGAAGTTGTATTCAGCCCGAATCATTCCATTCCGTGGAAGCTGGATAGAGTTTGCTACTGACATCAACAATGTTATGTATGCATACATTGATCGTAAAAAGAAGTTGCCTGTAACTACATTGCTCCGTGCAATTGGTTATGAGTCGGATAGAGATATCCTTGATACCTTTGGATTGGCAGAGGAAGTCAAGGTTAATAAAACCAACCTGAAGCGTCTGATTGGCCGCAAACTTGCCGGTCGCGTTCTTCGTGAGTATTATGAAGAGTACACTGATGAGGCTACAGGTGAGGTAACATCAATTCCACGTTCGGAGTTGATTGTTGAGCGTGAGGAGGAGATTACCAATGATAACATTCAGAAAATCATTGATTCTGGAAGTGCTACAGTCCTTCTTCATAAAGAGGATCAGAACCTTTTGGAGTATCAGATTATCTACAACACACTTCAGAAGGATACTACAAACAACGAGCGAGATGCAGTCATCCATATCTACAGACAGTTGCGTAATGCGGAGCCTGCTGATGACCAGACAGCTCGTGATGTGATCAATGGTTTGTTCTTCTCGGAGAAACGTTACGATCTTGGTGATGTTGGTCGTTACAGAATCAACAAGAAACTTGGCTTGAAGACTCCAGAAGATGTTAGAGTCCTTACCCATGAGGATATCATTGAAATCATCAAATATCTTATAGAACTTATTAACTCCAAGGTAACAGTCGACGACATCGATCACCTCAGCAATCGTCGTGTTCGTACTGTTGGAGAGCAGTTATACAATCAGTTTGGTGTGGCTCTTGCGAGAATGTCAAGGACAATCCGCGAGAAGATGAACGTCAGAGACAGTGAGGTGTTCCAACCACAGGATTTGGTCAATGCTAAGACAATCTCAGCAGTGATCAACAATTTCTTCGGAACCAATGCATTGTCACAGTTCATGGACCAGACTAACCCACTTGCTGAGATTACTCACAAGAGACGTCTTTCTGCGTTGGGACCTGGCGGTTTGTCGCGTGATCGTGCCGGATTTGAGGTTCGAGACGTACACTATACTCATTATGGCCGTCTTTGTCCAATTGAGACACCAGAGGGACCAAACATCGGTTTGATTTCGTCACTTTGTATCTATGCAAAGATCAATGAACTTGGATTTATTGCAACTCCATATAGGAAAGTTGAGAACGGAAAGGTAAATCTCAAGAATGACGAGGTAGTTTACCTGACAGCAGAAGAGGAGGAGAATGCAGTAGTTGCACAGGGTAATGCTCCATTGAATGCCGATGGAACTTTTGTTCGTTCGAAAGTTAAGGCTCGTCTTGAGGCAGACTTCCCATTGG
The DNA here is from genome assembly GCA_045643545.1 of Candidatus Aphodosoma sp. Classification (GTDB taxonomy): domain Bacteria; phylum Bacteroidota; class Bacteroidia; order Bacteroidales; family Paludibacteraceae; genus Aphodosoma. The sequence continues at coordinate 5,077 of JAZUKZ010000029.1, forward strand.
TTGCACCAAATGAAGTCAATCTGATGGATGTTGCTCCACAGCAGATTGCTTCTATTGCGGCATCTTTGATTCCATTCCTCGAGCATGATGATGCTAACCGTGCGTTGATGGGATCTAACATGATGCGTCAGGCAGTTCCTTTGATGAGAAGCGAGGCGCCAATCGTAGGTACAGGTATTGAGCGTCAGATGCTTCATGATTCCCGTACTCAGATTATGGCTGAGGGGGATGGTGTTGTTGAGTTTGTTGATGCTTCAAAGATTAGAGTTAAGTATGACAGAACCGAAGAAGAGGATTTTGTTTCTTTCGAAGATTCTGTCAAAGAGTATATGTTGCCTAAGTTCCAGCGTACTAACCAGGATACAACAATCGACCTTCGTCCAATTGTTCGTCGTGGTGACCGCGTTGAGAAAGGTCAGGTGATGACTGAGGGTTATGCATCGCAAGGCGGTGAGTTGGCACTCGGTCGCAACTTGAAAGTAGCATATATTCCTTGGAAAGGTTACAACTATGAGGATGCAATCGTGCTGAACGAGCGTATCGTACGTGAGGATATCTTTACTTCTGTTCACGTTAGTGAGTATAGCCTTGAGGTACGTGAGACAAAACGAGGAATGGAAGAGTTCACTTCTGATATTCCAAATGTTAGCGAAGAGGCAACACGTGATTTGGATCCAAATGGATTGATCCGTATCGGTGCGCACATCATTCCAGGAGATATCATGGTTGGAAAAATCACTCCTAAGGGAGAGACAGATCCTACTCCAGAAGAGAAACTTCTCCGTGCAATCTTCGGCGACAAAGCCGGTGATGTTAAAGACGCATCTTTGAAGGCATCTCCATCTTTGAGCGGTGTGATAATTGGCCGCAACCTCTACAGCAAGGCAATGAAGACCCGTAAGGATCATTTGAATGACAAAGTAGAGATAGAGAGACTTGATGCTGAGAACGCACAGGAGATAGCACAATTGAAAGAGTTGCTTGTCAATAAGTTGATGGCAACCATCACAGGTAAGACATCTCAGGGTGTGAAGAACTTCATGAACGAAGAGGTAATACCAAAAGGACAGAAGTTCACATACAAGCAGCTTTATGATATAGATTATGCGAGTGTACAGTTGACAAAGTGGACAACGGATGCACATCGCAATGAGATAGTAAGAGACACAATATTAAATTACTTACGCAAGGTTAACGAACTTAATTCTCAGTTGTTGAGAAAGAAGTCCAACCTTAACATTGGCGATGAACTTCCTTCAGGAATTGTTAAGCTTGCTAAGGTTTATGTTGCCAAGAAGCGTAAGATCCGTGTCGGTGACAAGATGGCGGGTCGTCATGGTAACAAGGGTATTGTATCTAAGATTGTCCGTCAGGAGGATATGCCATTCCTCGCAGACGGTACTCCAGTTGATATTTGCTTGAACCCACTTGGTGTGCCATCTCGAATGAACCTCGGTCAGATTTTCGAGGCCGTTCTTGGATGGGCAGGCCGTGAGTTGGGCGTTAAGTTTGCGACACCAATCTTTGATGGAGCAAGTGTAGATGACCTCAACGAGTGGTGTGACAAAGCAGGCGTTCCAAGATATGGAAAGACCTATTTGTATGATGGTGAAACGGGCGAGCGTTTTGACCAGCCAGCAACAGTCGGAGTAACATACTTCCTCAAGTTGGGTCACATGGTAGATGATAAGATGCATGCTCGTTCTATCGGTCCTTACTCTTTGATTACACAGCAGCCATTGGGTGGTAAAGCACAGTTCGGTGGTCAGCGTTTCGGAGAGATGGAGGTTTGGGCACTTGAGGCATTTGGTGCATCAAGTGTGCTTCAGGAAATTCTGACAGTTAAGTCTGATGATGTAATGGGTCGTGCAAAGGCATACGAGGCAATCGTCAAGGGCGAGAATATGCCACAGGCAGGAATCCCAGAGTCGTTGAACGTATTGCTGCATGAGTTGAGAGGATTAGGATTAAGTATGAAACTTGAATAATATTAGCGACTATGGCATTTAAGCATGATAATAAAGTAAAGACTAATTTTACCAAAATTAGAATTTCGTTGGCATCTCCACAAGAGATTTTGGAGGCGTCTTATGGAGAGGTGTTGAAGCCAGAGACCATAAATTACCGTACGTACAAGCCTGAGTTCAATGGTCTTTTCTGCGAGCGTATTTTCGGTCCTACGAAGGATTACGAGTGCGGTTGCGGTAAGTACAAGAGAATCAGGTATAAAGGCATAGTCTGCGACCATTGTGGTGTAGAAGTTACAGAGAAGAAAGTTCGTCGTGAGCGTTCAGGACATATTCAGTTGGTTGTTCCAGTAGCACACATCTGGTATTTCCGTTCATCTCCGAATAAAATAGGATATCTTCTCGGACTTCCATCGAAGAAACTTGACGCTATTATATATTATGAGAAGTACATTGTGCTTCAGCCAGGTGTATTGAGAGAGTGGAAAGATGAGGATGGCAACATTCACAATGAAGGCATCAGAGAGGGAGAGTTGATAGACGAAGAGCGCTACATGGATTTGATGGACCAGTTGGAGCGTGATCACAAAGGCAATCAGTTGCTTGAGGATACCGATCCAGACAAGTTCATCGCCAAGATGGGTGCAGAGGCAGTCTATGACATGCTTGTAAAACTTGACCTTGACAAACTGTCATATGAACTCCGTGATATTGCCAATAGCGACAGTTCACAGCAGAGACGTACCGAGACACTGAAGAGACTTAACGTAGTAGAGTCGTTCAGAGCATCAAGAGAGTACAACAAGCCAGAGTGGATGATATTGAAGGTACTTCCAGTCATTCCACCAGAGCTTCGTCCATTGGTTCCACTGGATGGCGGACGTTTTGCAACCTCAGACTTGAATGATCTTTACCGCAGGGTAATCATACGTAACAACCGTCTGAAACGACTGATAGAGATTAAGGCTCCAGACGTAATCCTCAGAAATGAGAAACGTATGCTTCAGGAGGCAGTTGACTCTCTCATAGACAACTCGAGGAAATCAAATGCAATGAAGAGCGAGCAGAACCGTCCATTGAAGTCATTGACCGACAGCTTGAAGGGTAAGCAGGGACGTTTCCGTCAGAACTTGCTTGGTAAGCGTGTCGATTATTCAGCCCGTTCGGTTATTGTTGTAGGTCCAGAGCTCAACATGCACGAGTGCGGACTTCCAAAAGATATGGCAGCAGAACTTTACAAACCATTTATCATAAGGAAACTGATTGAGCGTGGAATTGTGAAGACTGTGAAGTCAGCAAAGAAATTCATTGATAGGAAAGATCCAGTTATATGGGATATTTTGGAGCATGTAATGAAAGGACATCCAGTTCTGTTGAACCGTGCCCCTACATTGCACAGACTCGGTATCCAGGCATTCCAGCCTAAGTTGATTGAGGGCAAGGCAATCCAGTTGCACCCATTGGCATGTACGGCGTTCAATGCCGACTTCGATGGTGACCAGATGGCAGTTCACCTTCCACTTGGCAACGAGGCTGTTCTTGAGGCACAGGTGCTGATGCTTGCTTCTCACAACATCCTTAACCCTGCGAACGGTTCTCCAATCACAGTACCATCGCAGGATATGGTACTTGGACTCTATTATATAACAAAGGAGCGTCCAGGTGTGAAAGGTGAGGGATTGACATTCTATTCTCCAGAAGAGGTTAAGATAGCCTACAATGAGAAAGTCGTAGATGTCCATGCAATTATCAATGTCCGTGTTGACGACAGAGATAAAGATGGAAACTATATCAACCACATAGTAGAGAAGACAACAGTTGGTCGTGTGCTCGTCAATGAGTTCGTTCCAAAAGAGTGTGGTTATTTGAATATATTGCTCTCAAAGAAGTCATTGAGAAATGTAATCAGTGATGTGATTGAGAAGTGCGGAGTTGCCCGCACAGCCAAGTTCCTCGACCAGATCAAGAATATGGGTTACTATAACGCGTTCAGGGGCGGACTTTCGTTCAACCTTGCGGATGTTATCGTACCTGAGGAGAAAGAGGCACTTGTTGCAAAGGGATATGCTGATGTAGAGGAAATCCTTGGCAACTACAACATGGGATTCATTACCAACAGTGAGCGTTACAACCAGATTATTGATACATGGACCCGTGTTAACAGTGATTTGACCAATGTCGTTATGAAGAAACTTTCTGGCGACCAGCAGGGATTCAACTCAATATATATGATGTTGGATTCAGGAGCCCGTGGTTCGCGTGAGCAGATTCGTCAGTTGTCCGGTATGCGTGGACTGATGGCGAAGCCACAGAAGGCAGGGGCAGAAGGCGGTCAGATTATTGAGAACCCAATTTTGGCGAACTTCAAGGAAGGTCTGAGTGTGTTGGAGTACTTCATTTCTACACACGGTGCCCGCAAGGGTTTGGCGGATACAGCGTTGAAGACAGCCGACGCAGGATATTTGACACGTCGTCTTGTGGATGTATCGCATGATGTGATCATCACAGAGGAGGATTGCGGTACGCTTCGTGGTCTTGTTGCAACTGAGATCAAGAACAATGAGGAGGTTGTCGCATCACTTTATGAAAGAATCCTTGGACGTGTATCAGTACATGATATTATTGATCCTCGTACAGGCGAGGTTATCGTCAAGGCTGGCGAAGAGATTGTTGAGGAGACAGCGAAGATTATTCAAGAGTCGCCAATTGAGAGAGTCGAAATTCGTTCAGTGCTCACTTGCGAGGCTAAGCATGGTGTATGTGCTAAGTGCTATGGTCGAAACCTTGCAACAGGACGTTTGGTTAACAAAGGTGAGGCAGTCGGCGTAATTGCCGCACAGTCAATCGGTGAGCCAGGTACTCAGTTGACACTCCGTACATTCCACGTCGGTGGTGTTGCTTCGAACATTGCAGTAGATAATGGTATTACTTCTAAATACGACGGTAGACTTGAGATTGATGAGCTTCGTACTGTAGATGCAGAAGATGCAACAGGCAATCAGTATAAAGTAGTCGTAGGCCGTTTGGCTGAGCTTCGTATTATTGATTTGAACACAGGTATTCCTTTGACTATTCAGACATTGCCATACGGTTCGAAACTGTTCAAACAGCATGGTGACATTCTGAAGAAAGGTGATAAGATTTGCGAATGGGATCCATTCAATGCAGTTATCGTATCTGAGGTTGAGGGTGACATCCAGTTCGATTCAATGATTGAGAACTCGACCTTCAAGGCTGAGAGTGATGAGGCAACAGGACTCTTTGAGAAGATTATTATCGAGAGCAAGGGTAAGACTATTGCTCCATCTGCAAGAGTCGTCAACAAAGATGGTGAGATCCTGAAGACATACAACTTGCCTGTGGGCGCTCATATGGTAATTGACGATGGCCAGCATGTTAAGCCAGGTGATTTGCTTGTCAAGATTCCGCGTGCTGTGGGTAGTGCAGGTGATATCACTGGTGGTCTGCCACGAGTTACAGAGTTGTTTGAGGCTCGCAATCCATCCAATCCAGCAGTTGTTGCTGAGATTGACGGTGAGATTACCTTCGGCAAGCTCAAACGTGGTAACCGTGAGATTATTGTTACTTCTAAGACAGGAGATGAGAAGAAGTATCTTGTTTCTTTGTCAAAGCAGATATTGGTTCAGGAAGGCGATTATGTACGTGCCGGAACTCCACTTTCGGATGGTGCTATTACTCCGGCTGACATTTTGGCTATCAAGGGCCCTACCGCAGTGCAGGAGTATATCGTGAACGAGGTTCAGGACGTATATCGTCTGCAGGGTGTGAAGATCAACGACAAGCACTTTGAGGTTATTGTACGTCAGATGATGCGCAAGGTTTCAATCGCTGATGCGGGTGATACCAGATTCCTTGAGGGTCAGATTGTTGACCGTATTGACTTTATGGATGAGAATGACCGTATTTGGGGTAAGAAAGTTGTTCTTGATCCAGGTGATTCTGAGAACTTCAGCGCTGGTCAGATTGTGACAATGCGTCGTCTGAGAGACGAGAACTCCAACTTGAAACGTAAGGATTTGCGTCCAGTAGTTACACGCGATGCTAAGCCAGCAACTTCGGTACAGATGCTTCAGGGTATTACCCGTGCAGCATTGCAGACCAAGAGCTTTATCTCGGCTGCTTCGTTCCAGGAGACTCCACGTGTTTTGAATGATGCTGCTATCAATGCTAAGGTTGACTACCTCGAGGGTATGAAGGAGAATGTGATTTGTGGTCACAAGATTCCTGCCGGTACCGGTTTGAGAGAGTATGACAACTTGATTGTGACTACTCGCGAAGAGTATCAGCGTATGTCTGAGGTCAGCAGAAATGTAACTGACATTGAGGATATTGACATAGACAAGTAAATTTATTTAGATATTTGCGGAATAAGGCGGACTTTTTTTCAGTTCGCCTTTTCTGTGTTCTGATATTGCTGGTTGTTCAGAGGCTCGTTAATGTTACGGCAATGTTACGGAGCAGCGTTGTTTGAGGTGGATTTTTTCGGGGTGCTGGGGATGGATAATTTTTTTTGGAAAAATGTGTGTGTATTTGAAAAATTATTTGTAACTTTGGAGGCTGAAATGTGTATTGGGCCCTGGCGAATTACGTTGGGAATTTTGATATGCGTAACTTGTTGAAAATAAAAATAAAAGTTATATATTATGGCAAAGAAACGAATAACAGTAGATGAGGCTGTGGCAATGATTCACAGCGGCATGACGATTATGTTCGGCGGTTTTTTGGCTAATGGTTCTGCAAATAAGATTATTGCAGCGTTGGCAAAGACTGATGTTAAGGACTTGACTTTGATTTGCAATGACTCTTCGATGGGTGCTACAGGTGTTGGCGCTTTGTTTGAGAAGAAGCAGATCAAGAAGGTTATTGCTTCTTGGGTTGGTGGCTGTGAGTGGCATCAGCAGCAGATGAATGCTGGTGAGACTCCTACAGAACTTGTACCTCAGGGCACATTGGCTGAGCGTATCCGTTGCGGTGGCTTTGGCTTGGGAGGTGTTTTGACTCCAGTAGGTCTCGGCACTATCGTGGCTGAAGGAAAGCAGGTGATCAATGTTGACGGAAAGGATTATCTTTTGGAGAAGCCTTTGCGTGCTGACTTGGCACTTATCGGTGCAAGCAAGGCAGATGAGAGCGGTAACTTGGTATATTACGGAACAAGCCAGAATTTCAATCCTCTGATGGCTGCTGCTGCTGACCTTGTTATTGTGGAGGCAGACGAGATAGTTCCTGTAGGAGAGATCGCTCCAGAGAATGTCCGCACTCCTAATATCTTGGTTGATTATATTGTTGAGGGTTAATAGTTTGTTGAATTTTTAAAATTTAGTTTTATGGATAAGATAACTTCTGTTATAAGATTGAGAATGGGCGCAAAAGATGCTCATTATGGTGGAAACTTGGTTGACGGTGCAAAAATGCTTGAGTTGTTTGGTGATGTTGCTACTGAGTTGCTGATCAAGTGCGATGGTGACGAGGGTTTGTTCTGCGCATATGATATGGTAGAGTTTAAGGCTCCAACATACGCAGGTGACTATATTGAGGCACGTGGTGAGATTACCAACATCGGCAATTCATCTCGCAAGATGACTTTTGAGGCATGGAAAGTAGTTGCTTCTCGTCCAGATATCTCTGCTTCTGCAGCAGATGAGTTGGCTGAGCCTATTTTGGTTTGCCGTGCAAGCGGTACTTGTGTTACTCCAAAGGATTGTCAGAGAATTAAGAGATAAGTTATGGAGAAACTGATTATTACTGCTGCTATTTGCGGCGCCGAGGTTACCAAGGGACAGAATCCTGCAGTGCCTTATACAGTTGAGGAGATTGTACGTGAGGCAAAGTCGGCTGTTGATGCCGGTGCTGCTATCGTTCACCTTCACGTACGTGAGGATGATGGTACTCCTACTCAGAGCCACAAGCGTTTCCAGGAGTGTGAGGAGGCAATCTACAAGGCATGTCCAAATGTAATTTTGATTCCTTCTACTGGTGGTGCTGTCGGTATGACTCCAGATGAGCGTTTGGATTCAACAAACACTACTCCTATTCCTGAGATGGCCTCTTTGGATTGCGGTACTTGCAATTTCGGTGATGAGATTTTTGACAATACAATGCCTACTATGCGTGCTTTTGGCAAGCGTATGATAGAGAAAGGCATCAAACCAGAGTACGAGTGCTTTGAGATGGGCCATTTGGATACTATCCTGACCATGGCAAAGAAAGGTGAGGTCCCTGGTGCTCCTATGCAGTTCAACTTTGTGCTTGGCGTTCCTGGATGTACTCCTGCTACAGTTCAGAACCTTGCGTGGTTGGTTGGTCAGATTCCTGCTGGTTCAACCTGGACAGTGACTGGCGTAGGCCGTTCAGCATTCCCTATGGCAGCTGCTGCTATAGCTATGGGCGGCAACGTTCGCGTAGGTTTTGAGGATAACATCTATCTCTCGAAGGGAGTTAAGGCTGCTTCTAATGGCGAGCTCGTTGCCAAAGTTGTTCGTTTGGCAAAGGAACTCGGCCGTGAGGTTGCTACTTCTGATGAGGCACGTGAGATTCTCGGTTTGAAGAAAAGATAAAAATAATAACAATTAAAATTTATACAATTATGCAGAAACATGGTAATAAATACGGTACTCACCGTGTAATTGAGCCAAAAGGCGTTCTTCCACAGCCAGCAAACAAGATTGACAACAACATGGATGAGATCTATGACAACGAGATCCTCATTGATGTACAGACTTTGAATATTGACTCAGCATCATTCACTGATATCCACAACTACGCTAAGCAGCAGGCTGGCGAGGGTGCAAGCCAGGAGAAAATCATGGAGGAGATCAAGAAAGAGATGTTCCTCAACGTTGAGCTTCAGGGTAAGCACCGTAACCGTCGTACCGGTTCAGGCGGTATGCTCCTCGGTAAAGTTGAGAAGATCGGTGATGCTTTGAAAGGCAAGATCGATTTGAAAGAGGGCGACCGAATCGCTACACTCGTTTCATTGTCATTGACTCCACTCCGTATCGATGAGATCCTTGAGATCCGTCCTGAGATTGACCAGGTTGACATCAAGGGTAAGGCAATCCTTTTCGAGAGCGGTATCTATGCTAAGATTCCAACAGACCTTCCTGAGAAACTTTCTTTGAGTGCACTTGACGTAGCAGGTGCTCCTGCTCAGACTGCAAAACTCTGCCAGTATGGTCAGAATGTAGTTATCCTTGGTGCAGGTGGTAAGAGCGGTATGCTTTGCTGCTATGAAGCTAAGAAACGTGTAGGTGTAACAGGTAAGGTTATCGGTTTGACAAACAGCCAGCGTTCAACTCAGCGTATCAAAGATCTTGGTTTCTGTGACGTTGTTGAGAGCGTAGCAGGCAAGACTCCAGTTGAGATTTACGAGTTGGTTGAGAAGTTGACAAACGGCAAGATGGCTGATGTAACTATCAACTGCGTTAATGTTCCAGATCAGGAGATGACCGCTGTTCTTTGCACAAAGGACGATGGTACTGTATATTTCTTCTCAATGGCAACAAGCTTCACAAAGGCCAGCCTCGGAGCAGAGGGTATCGGTGCTGACGTGAACATGATCATGGGTAACGGTTACACTAAGGGCCATGCTGAGTTTACTCTGCAGGAGCTTCGTGAGTGCCCAGCTTTGAGAAAGATATTCGAGGAACTTTACGCTTAATAAAACTGATATATTATGCCAAGCAACAGAAAAACTTTGTTCCCAAATGTTACTGATGCAGAGTGGAATGACTGGCATTGGCAGGTTAGCCACCGTATCGAGACAGTAGAGGAACTCAAGAAATATGTGAAATTGACACAGGAAGAAGAGGATGGCGTACGTGAGTCATTGAAGACATTGCGTATGGCTATCACTCCATATTACCTGTCGTTGATTGACCAGAATAATCCATACGATCCAGTCCGCAAGCAGTGTATCCCTACAATCAAGGAGTTGCACCGTGCTGATGCAGACCTTTTGGACCCATTGCATGAGGATTCAGACTCACCGGTTCCTGGATTGACTCACCGTTATCCAGACCGCGTGTTGTTGCTGATTACTGATATGTGTTCTATGTATTGCCGTCACTGCACCCGCCGTCGTTTTGCAGGTCAGAAAGATGCCGACAATCCAATGGACAATATCGAGAAAGGCATAGAGTATATTGCACGTACTCCACAAGTTCGTGATGTGCTTCTTTCAGGTGGTGACGCACTTATGGTTTCCGACGAGAGACTTGAGTATATCATCAAGAAACTGAGAGCCATCCCTCATGTAGAGATTATCCGTCTGGGTACACGTACCCCAGTGGTATGTCCACAGCGTATTACTCCTGAGCTTTGCAACATGCTCAAGAAGTATCATCCATTCTGGCTCAACACACACTTCAACCATCCACAGGAGATTACCGAGGAGTCAGCTGCTGCTTGCGCAAGATTGGCTGATGCAGGTATTCCTTTGGGCAACCAGACAGTTCTTTTGCGTGGAATCAATGATTGCACACACATTATGAAGCGTCTGGTACAGGGATTGGTGAAAATTCGTGTTCGTCCATACTATATCTACCAGTGCGACCTTTCTATGGGTATTGAGCATTTCCGTACTCCAGTATCTAAAGGTATTGAGATTATTGAGGCGCTTCGTGGCCACACATCTGGATATTGCGTTCCAACATTTGTTGTGGATGCACCTGGTGGAGGTGGAAAGACTCCAGTCATGCCAAACTATGTAATCTCTCAGTCGCCTAACCGAGTTATTCTTCGTAACTACGAAGGTGTCATCACTACTTATACAGAGCCAACTGACTATAAGGAGGAGTGCCACTGCCCAGATTGCGAGATGAAACACGAGGGCGTAGAGAAACTTTTGAAAGGCGAGCAGCTTTCGATCGAGCCTGCAGACCTTGAGCGTCACGCACGTAACAAGAAGTAATTATTACTTCCAGATATCAAGAAAAAGCCATGCCGAATATCGGTATGGCTTTTTTGTGTTATATATTATATATAATGTGTATTATTGCTGAATTGTAAGAATGGAGTGCGCAAGTCGGCAACGGAGGCAGTCGTGCTTCTCGCAATAGTTTCTGTAGAGTTGAATCACAGCCTGAGATTCAGCGGCATCGCGGACTTTTATGCCTCGAGCCTCGAAATGACGGGTGATGAAATTATGCTCGGCAGGTAGAGAATGCATACAGTCAAGCACCTGGTCTTGAATTTGCGGCAGGTCATGGATAGTCGCATAGTGGAACAGCAGAGGAAGGAAACAGTTGATGAGTTGAAGCAGAGGAATACGCTTGATGCGGTCCATGTTCAGGGTGCTGTCATTTATGAGAGATTCGATAGATGGAAGGTCCGGAATGATTCTTGCAAACTCAATAATTCGGAAAGTAGGAAAGTTATTGGGACGCATACGGGAGAACTTGAACTGGGACTGAGCGGGTTGGAGAGAGTATTTGTTCGCGAAGAAATTGTATTCGCGAGTTATCAGATCTTTGTTGAAATTAGACGGCAGCGCAGAGATCAGTCCAGCCTGACCGAGCAGCGCCGATTGGATAATAAGGTCACTGTCAGCATGGTGGCGGAGATATTTCAAAGGAACAGAGAGTGCAAGTTGCTGCATAGCCTCAGAATTGACTCCTGTTCCGAAAGCGCGAGCGAGAAGAACATACAGAGCCTCATCCCAGTCGTTGGTTGTCCGCTCGAGTATATATTCGAGATTGTTTATTTTTGATTCAAGACGCTCGACCACTAGACGTTCAAGCCAGGAAGTGAGGACAATAGGTTCGATGTTGGAGATTCGCGAATCGCAGCCAAATGAAGTGGAAGTCAGATTGTTGTAGTTATTGCGGATGAATTCAGGGAACTTGATGGCGATTGTCGGAATGGGTGTACTGTCAGTTTTGACCAATTGCTCGTCAGCATTGAGGACAACATGAAGAATTATGTTCTGATAGGCGGGATTGCCGTCATGGTGGTGGCGGTGCCAGTCGGAAGCATTCACGTGAAATTCCACATTGCCAGCCCAAAGTTTTCCGTCAATCTTGATTTTTGCATTGAAGGCGTCAGGACCGGCATTATTGTTCGGCACGCCAGTAGAGATGATTTCGACCTTCTCATTCAGCAGAGTGGTTTGCTCCTCGAAATAGAGGTGATTGAACCAGATGTATGCAATAAAAGCCTCGTTCATATTTTCCCAGTGAAATACGCTGCAAAGTTAGCAAATATTTAGCATATCCAAAAGAAAAGCGACATATAAAATATATGCCGCTACACAGGTTGGTTTTTCATGGAAAAGATTTGATGTTTTTCAGATGTCAGATGTAGGTTAAGGGTGTTAGGTTTATGGCTAAATATTTAGGTGTTGAGTTCGTGGTTAAAATTCTTTGGAGTCATTGTCTTTCATTATGTTGTATAGTTCCGAGCAGAAACTGTATATCTTGCCGCGGCGAGGAGTCTCCTTTTCTGGTGTTTGGGAGAATAGTATCTCTGGTGGAAGCGAAGCCTCACACTGAGAATCAGCCTGAAACGCATTAGCTTCAAAGCAACAGCAATCCTCAAAATCGCATTGGGACTCGTCAACTTCTTGTATGACACCGGATTTGAGCATCTTCTTTTGGAAATTGCGGCGGTCAAACTTTGTGTCGAGAATTTGTTCGTAGATGCGTTGTAGTTGAGCCATAGTGAACTCATCGTCAAGGAGTTCGAATCCTACTGGTCGGAAATGGATGTCTTCTCTCAGTCGGTTGAATGCTTCGCGGATGATCTCTTCGTGGTCGAAAGCCAGTTGGAGTTCATTGGTTTGCGGAATCGTGAACCAGTCGGCATTGTCGGCATCATCGCCGGCAGTGAGATTCTCTTTCTTGATGAGAGCATAGGAAGCAACAGTTACGACTCTGCCCCTTGGGTCTCGGTCAACGGAAGAAAAAACTTTGAACTGAGTCAGGTAAGGGTTGTCAATGCCTGTCTCTTCGCGCAGTTCGCGTATAGTGCATTCCTCAATGGTCTCGTCCATTTTCATGAAACCTCCAGGCAGGGCCCAGAAGCCTTTGAAAGGCTCCTGGCCGCGCTGGATTAGAAGAATCTCTATCTCTTTCCCGTTGAAAGTCAGGACTACAGCATCGGACGTCATAGCCGGACGCGGATAGTCGTAAGTGTATTTTTCCTTAAATTCGTTCATTGTTCTTTATCATCTTCTGTGTCCTCCTTATCCCAGAGGTCTTTCAGTCTTGCTTTGTATTCTTTTGCTGTTATGTTTGGCGCAATTAAATAGTCCGCCATCATGCCGCAATGTCTGTCGCGTGAGCGGGCTTCTTTTTCCCACATCTCTTTTGTGTCCTCATCATTGCACTCAAAATTGATAGTGTGTTTGATGTTGAGTGACTGTGCCACTTGTTCAACATCCTGGTTCGCTCCGATGTAGGTGAAGTTCCAGCCTTTTTCGCGGAGACGGCCGATAATAGAGTGGATGGCTTTGCCGGTGTATTCGCGAGATGCGTTCTCGTAGCCATCGGTGATGACTGTCACCATGCCAATTGCCATTTCCTCTGCGTCAACAAGTCTCTCAATACGAGTAAGCGTCTGACCCATAGCATCATAGAGCGCAGTGCAGAAGCCTGGACAATAATTTCTTTGGTTGAGTTCCTGAGCGGCTGAAAGTTCAGAGCAGTCATTGATGACCTGGATTTTGTCTGGGTCGCTGAAAGTGACCAGAGTGATGTTGTGCTCTTGGGACTCTTTGTTTTTCACTTCGTTAGATTTGATGGTTTGCAGGAGTTCATTGAATCCGCTGATTGTTGAATTTTTGATTGTTTCCACTGAACCCGATTGGTCAAGAATGACCACATTGTAAACTTTTGTTTTCATAATGATATTGTTTTAAAGTTGTGTAATTTTTACACTGCAAAGGTACATCCTTTTTAGTTGCCCACCAAAGAAAATCGCAACTTTTTTCTAAAAAATTATACTTCGCGGAATATTAAGTTGTTATGATAATGAATCTGATAGAGAAAATACGAATAATATGTCGTTTGAAGTGGCAACAGGATATTTTATTTGGAGTAAAAATGCGTAAAAAATACACATATACTCAAAAAAGCGATAATTTATGTCCAAATAAAAATCACAAAAAAATGCAATGATGTTAAATGAAATTAATAATTTTTTTTGGTCAGTTCATGAAATTGCTTTATCTTTGCAAAATGAAGGAATGTCCTCTGCCCATGAATGGGGTAGTGGGCGCAAGTCTAACTTAAAAATATTAAACTTACGGCACGAATTCAGGACAGAGACAAATGGTATGAGTTCTTTCTACCATTGCTCTTTTGGTTATTTCACCTGGCTTACAGGAAGATACAGTATGTGGGAAGGGAAAACATTCCCGAAAATGGGGCAGTCATTTTGACTCCGAATCATACGAATGCTATTAGCGACGCATTTGCGGTTTTGACTATTGACCCCGTAAGAAAGGTGTTTGTGGCGAGAGCCGACATCTTCAGAAACAAAAAATTGGCATGGTTGCTTAACGGCTTCAAGATTATGCCAATCCGCAGAATGCGAGATGGAGCAAGTGCAGTATTGCAGAATGGCGAGACGGAAAGGGCTGCCATTGAGACACTTAGGGACGGAATAAAATTCTGTATCTTGCCAGAGGGCAGGCATCGAACCATGCATTCTTTGCTGCCATTGGGCAAAGGCGCATTCCGCATAGCGCTTCAGGCAAATTCGGAGTTTGGCGAGGAACGGCCTGTTTATCTTCAGCCGATAGGTATTGAGTACGGCGATTATTTCAGAATCTGGGATTCGCTGACGGTGAATATCGGAAAGCCAATCAATGTCACCCAGTATGTGAAAGATCATCCGGAACTTGACGATCCGAAGATGATTTTGGCATTGCGTGAGGAGTTGACGGAGCGAATGAAGGAACTGATACTTTGGGTCCCTGATGATGAGAATTATGCCGAGAATTTCCGCAAGTTGCAGGCCAATCCGCCAGCACCGCATGACAAGTTCAAGAAGCACCAGAGGCCAAAATGGCTTTTGCTCTTGTTCCTTATACTGACTTTCCCTCTCTTCCTCGTTTCAGCAGTAGCCACACTGCCTATGTGGCTGATACTCCTTTTGATAAGGAAGAAAATCAAAGACCCTGCATTCCACAATTCAGTGCAGTTCTTGGTGCAGTTTGTCTATTTCCCAATCACTTTGTTCTGGCAGATACCGTTCTGGATGTTCTTCCAGGAATACGGCTATCAGTACAGAAAATTCCGGGGAATAGCACCGTCAATAGGTCCAAAGAAATATAATGATTAAATTATGGTATATTTTGTAATTGCCCTCTATGTGATAGTTCCATTTGTCATCATAGAGTGTTTCAAAAAATGGACATGGGCGCAGAAAATCGGAACAGTAGTTCTGGCCTATGCTGTGGGAATTATTATGGCCCTCACCGGGTTGGTTCATTTCGAGCCCGGGACGGCAGAGGCATTGTCGTTTGGCAAACTGCAGTCAACAATCATGAATATCGCGGTGCCGTTGGCCATCCCGTTGATGCTCTTCAACTGCGACTTCAAACTCTGGACCAAAGCTTTGCCAAAGACGGTCTGGTCGTTGGTCGGAGGTGTTACAGCGGTAGTCGTTGCCGTCATCTCGGGTTATTTGGTATTCAAAAATCAGAACATTCCTGAGTTTGAGAAGGTAAGTGCCATGCTTACAGGCATTTACACCGGCGGCACTATGAACTTCAACGCCCTTGGTGCATCGCTCGGCGTTGACACCACAGTGATGGCAATCGTTTTGGCATTCCAGATGGTGATAACCACACCTTATATATTCTTCATCATCGGCGGCGGCTACAAGGTCTTCCGAAAAGTTCTGCCATATTCGGATATCACCAAAAAAGGCAGAAAGGACGACGATGTAGAGACCAAGGATGTGGAGAACTACAAGGGAATGTTCCGCAGAGAGAACATCGGCGGAATGCTTCTCGGCTTCGGTCTGAGCGTAGTTTTCCTCGCCATCGGAGCAGGTCTGGCATTGTGGCTTACAGGCAAACTTAACGAGCTCGTAGTGATTCTTACCATCACAACCCTCGGCATCATAGCGTCTTTCTTCAAGAAAGTCAGGGAGTTGCCTAAGACATTCGAACTCGGAATGTTCTTCATTCTGCTCTTCTCCGTTATTGTGGCGTCTCTGTTCGACATCCACAGCGTGAACAGCAGTTCCGCAATGATCGGCCTCTTCGTGCTCTGGGTCATAGGCTTCTCGGCAATACTTCATCTCCTCTTCTGCAGGATTGCCCACATCAGTGGCGACTTGTTCTGCGTAAGCCAGGTGGCATTGCTCTGCTCGCCTCCGTTCGTTCCTCCGGTAGTAGGTGCGATGAAGAACAAAAAGGTCCTTATCTCCGGAATCGTAATCGGCTTAGTGGGCTATGCTATAGGCACTTATCTCGGAGTCGCAATAGCATATATGCTTACAGCGCTTTAATTCCGATATAATATATAATGTATAATATAATATGAAAAAATCACTCATCCTTTTTGCGGCAATGCTGCTTGTAGCGACAACAGTCAGCGCCAAAAAAGAGAAAAAGCCACAGGAAGTAGATTCCCTCGGCAACAAAATCAAAACGGGTTGGAACTTCGGAATCCTGCCTTCAGTGGCATACGATGCCGATTATGGCTTCCAGGGCGGAATCCTGACCAACATCTACGACTATGGCGACGGCAAACAGTATCCGGAGTACATCCACTCCCTCTATTTCGAGGCTGCCTACACCACCAAGCATCACGGAATCTTCCGCTTCAACTACGACTCTAAGTACCTGATTCCTAACCACCGACTTACGCTCGACGCAACTTACCTGCCCGACGCAATGTGCGATTTCTACGGATTCAACGGCTATCAGTCGGTTTACAACTGGGGTTGGCACTCATGGAACAAAAATCCAGAGAAAACCAACAAATGGGTTCCTGAGGACTATAAATCCCGAGTATTCTACAAATACAAACGCGACCTCATCCGAGTTGCCGGAGATATCGAGGGCACCGTTTACAAAGGCCTGAAATGGAATGCCGGCATCGGCGTACTCGGCTATCTCGTTGACGACTGCGACATCGACATGCTCAACGGCAAAAACACCTACGACCCCGCACTGGGCCATTCCGGTCAGAAAGCCCTCGACCCATCAGTCCAGGGACTCTACGACAAATACAAAACCTGGGGACTCATCGGCGAGGATGAGCAGAACGGCGGATGGCACCCATACGCCAGAGTCGGCCTGACCTACGACAGCCGCGACCGCCGTCAGGGCCCAACCAAAGGAATGTGGATCGACGCCTTCTTCACCTACAATGCAGCCTTCAACGCAAAATACGGCCAGCAGGCCGCCGCAGGCTACAACAACCTCCAGTTCAACTTCACCTTCCGCCATTACGTCTCGGTTTACAACGACAAAAAAGGCATCAACCGTATCACATTCGCCTATAGAATCGGCACCCAGAACCTCATAGCCGGAAAAATGCCATTCTACACCAACAACTACCTCAACGCACTCTTCATCCAACGCGTTCTCTATGAGGGACTTGGCGGCGGAAACTCAGTCCGTGGAATGATGGCGAACAGAATACTCTCAAACGGCTTCCTCTACGCCAACGTGGAGTTCCGATTCAGAGTGGTGAACTTCGACATCGGACACCAGCACTTCTATGTCGGACTTAACCCATTCTTCGACCTCGGAATGGTCACCCAGCCTTACGACCTCGACGCAACAGTCAAAGCCTCAGGCAAATACAACAGTCTCGAGGAGGCAGTCGCTGCTACAGGCGACAATTTCGACGACTACTTCAAACTCGACAAGAAATCCCTCTACATGCCTCACATGACTGCCGGTATCGGCCTCAAGGTCGGAATGAACGAGAACTTCGTGCTCTCCGCCGACTGGGCAATGCCAATCAACGAGCAGGACAACCACAAGAAAGCCAACTTCTATGTGAAAATGGGATTCCTCTTCTAAAAAGCAATCGGATTATCGAAAATATCAAGAAGTGTCAAAGACTCAAGAGAGTCTTTGACACTTCTTATTTCTCTCCACTGTTTGTTAAAAACAAAACATCCCCTTCAGCCAAAATTTCCCCGCCAACCACCAGCCCCAATCAACCCTCAACCTCCAATCGCCGATTTTTTAACACAAAAAATCTCCAAATCCTCAAAAACACCCCTCTAATACACCCGCACTTACAGAAAATTCACTCTCCGACGGCCCTAAAAGCCGCCCCATACGAGCCTCCATCGAACCATAGATTGAGTATCAGCAACTTACAAGCCCCCTCCTCAACCTCCTCCTAAAAATCAACAAAATCCAAAAAATCCATTTACAATACACGTGCTGCGTGCAGTAATTCGCGAACCCAATTCAACACTAAATCGATTCACCCTGTTAGGGGTGAGATATTGCTAGCCAGCCATTCCTATGGCTGGTAAAAGAAATGTTATGCGATAGCGGACATTGGAATGAAATGACAATGGATTCCAAAGAATGCTTTTCGTTGAAAATATTGCCCAATAATTTGGTAAAATGAGAAACATTATGTAAATTTGCAGCGTCATTTATGACGCTGAATAAAATTGTCAGTTAAGGCTTTTACCTGTTTATGAAAAATTTGAAGATTCTTTCAGTTATATTATCTCTTAGCTTCTGTATTTCGACATTTGCAAATGACAGCATACGCTATGCGAATGTTTGCGAGTATGTTAAGAATTACTACAAAGATGCGACCATTTGGATATCTCCGTGTCTGGATGAATATTGGCTTGTTCCTCTTTGGGATGATTGGATTTCCGATGACCCTGCAGCAGAAGTGTTCTGCATCTGGAGTTATGAGAATCGCGATACTATGCTGAAATATGAGAATTTGCCTTATATACACTCCCCTTACGACTATCAGGACGGAATCTTGGTGCTGTCGGTTATAAAAGAGAACAGTATGATAGCATGGTTATATACAAATGTCCAGAGACCATCTGAAGCCAGTCGTTTTGTTGAAAGTGGCGTTGCAACATGGTATTTTGAGTTTGACGGAGATGATAATGTTGCATTTGCAAAAAACTCAGTGATGCATTACTTCCTTCCTTTGCATTATGTTCCTGAATGTGAGGAGAGTAAAAAATACTTTATTGAGAAGTCGTGGAATTTTAAACCTGAGGAATCTGACGATTTGCAGAATTGATGACTATAAGGTATTTTGAGAAGATAAGAATATGAAAAATAGTATTGTTGTGTTCATTGCATTGTTTTTTGTATGCTCTTCGTGCAGTATGTGGAACATACGGCAAGCATGCGCTTATCGTCGTCAGTTTCATTCTGATCATGACAAATATACATATACATCGGCTGATACTATAACTTCAAATGGTACGCAAGTATATTGTAATAGTGAGACTGTGAGGTTGAACGATATCAAAAGGTTTTATTCTACTTATGCGCATGATATTGAATTTGTGTGCGAAGACTCGGTCTATTCTGAGGTTAAGGACTATACTGAAACAGAGCTGCTTCATGCAGACAATGTTTATGTTCTGTCTAGTTTGTGGTTGCCACCAGTAGCCTTCAAGGTGATGTCCTTGTATAGAGGCTGTATGGATTTTTCTTTGAAAGAGAATTCGTGGTTAGGAACAAGCAGGAAATGTCAAGCATTTCTCTTGTATTATGTTCGTGCTGATTTGTTCGAGGTAGAACAGGTCCCATATACAGATTGCCCCTACCATGTGTACCAAAGGGGAAAGGAGGGCGAGTTTTATAAACTGCTTTTACCTATAAAAGAGGAATGCTATGATAGCTGTAAAGAGATAAACGAAGACATGGTCAAACACGTATATGAGCCAAATGGTGAAAAGGAAATATGAACCGGTATATCAATTCTAATATAAAACTAGTGAGAATTTTAATTTCAGTTTTTATGACTGGATTATTGGTTAGTTGCAGCGGCGGTCATGATGAAGGGGATTATAACAGTCCCCAAAATTCAGACAAGTGGCAAGATTGAAAATATATGGCGGAATGAAAGTTTGATGGTTTTAGTATTTTGGTTGTTCAAAAATGAAAAAAGTCATTTGCTTGTTAATTGTAATTAGTCTGGTTTCATGCAAAAAGCATATTGAAACCAAGAAAGTCTCGCGCATAGAGACATCGCAGGAGTTTGTTCAGATGCCAGTTGAGACTGATTCTTCACTTGTCTTGATAGACACTACGGCTACATTGGTACTAAAGTACGATAGGATTAAATGGTGGTTGCAAAACCTCACACTTGTCTATGACAAGATAGTATATCGCGATTCAGTTCATGCGTTTCCGGATAGGAGAAAAATTGATGAATATTTGTCATTTGAGTCTTTGACAAAATTATACAGTGATGGAGTTCACACATACATCTTGCTTCCTATTAATCAGTTCAAAGATGGGGACAACTACATGCTGTTGTATTATGAGGGGAATAAGTTGGTGGATACGAAAATTTTCCCTTTTGCCATTAGTTATTTAAACGATATTGATGAAGACGGAATAGTTGAGTGGGCTAAATATATATGTTCGGGAGATGAACCGATATTTGTTGATACTATATCATGTATAATCAAAGGGGCGGATTATTGCGAAGTATATAAGTTAAACAAATGCAATCTCATATATGACAGCGTATTGTCTGACAAGGTGACACAACTTGCATTTCCAGTG
Source organism: Candidatus Aphodosoma sp. (assembly GCA_045643545.1). Lineage (GTDB taxonomy): Bacteria > Bacteroidota > Bacteroidia > Bacteroidales > Paludibacteraceae > Aphodosoma. The sequence continues at coordinate 25,765 of JAZUKZ010000029.1, forward strand.
TTTATTGAGGACACTCTATGGATAGAAGAGTACGATTACAGAGTGAGTTTGGCTCTGGATAGAGTAGAAGAGTTGGATTTGGACCATCACACTCTTGCGGAAGAATTTGAATTATTAAAAAAGAACAAGATACTATATCCCGATTCGGATGAATGACGATGTCTCGGAATGAAAATTGTATAAACTGACTGGAATTACGGTTGTTTGATAATGGATAATATGATGAAAAATGCTATTGCCGCAGTTGGAATATTGTCATTAATGCTGATTTCTGCTCAGTTTGTCCTGGCGGAAGGAGATTGTGGCAGCAAGGTCGAGTCGAGGATATATAGCGGCTATGTTGCCAGATGGTTGGGAGTTGACCCATTGGCAGACAAGTACCCGGATGTATCGCCGTATGTCTATTGTGAAGATAATCCATTGATGTATGTTGATCCGGATGGGAGATATGTTAAAGATAGTACTAATTTTGATGCGTTGTACAAGTATGCTGATAACCTGTTAAATGATCCGACAATTGAGAATTTTGATAGAAAAGAACAACTGCGGCAAACTCAGGCTGATATTCAAGCTATGTATTCAGATCCAAATGTAGAATACAGTTTAACTCAAGAAGATAATTTACAAGAACCAGAAACGACAATATCCTTAAACAAGTTGGGACAAATAAGGATTAGTATGAAAGTGAATGAAATAGAATCTGCAAGCGGATGTCATGAAGTAAGCCATGGAGGTGATTTCGCATTTAAGAGATTAACGATTTTGCGTCCATTTCAGCATAGTAAGTCATTCTTAAAATATATGCCTGAATTAGTCATATTAGTAGGAAGTATGGCAGAATCTGAGTTGGGCGCATATAGAGCAGAATTAGGTGCATCAGGGATGTTGATAATAAATACCATTAATAAAAACAACTCTGTTTTCACTTTTAAGAATCTTACTATTGATGCCATTTCTACATTTATACAAACTGACGGGAGCACAGTGTATCCTAGTTCTAGTGGGTTATCATACTTTGAATGGCGTCATGGCGTAGCAACAATTTGGTTACGGTATTAGAGCATTAAAATGAGAAAGATAAGATTGTTGATAGTATTTATAGCATGTCTGGTGTCATCATCAGTCAGTGCCTGTATGTCTGTCAGTCTGAAAGGATGTGAATATGTCTGCAACCGAAGATTTGAGTCTTGGAGTATCAGGTTCATTGACGGAAAACAATGCGTTATCTTTCACCGGCAGTTCGGTAATGTGCCAAAAGATTTTGCAGACAGATGCGACACGATGTATTATGAGGTCAACAAGAATAACAACATATCATTTCTGCCCAAAAACGATACAGTAGGGAATTCCTACATATTAAAGATGCCTGTCATATATGAAATGGCAAATGATTATTCAGTCTCTTCATATTTTTATAGGAATGGACTGAAAATGAATATAGAATGTCCCCCATTATTTAGTGACATTGTTCCTCATTCCTCTTATATCGTTTTGGGGAACCAAGCCAGTGCCGTGGTAATTTCAGATAGTTTGATGGAATTTATTCCTGGAGTGGGACCCCATATCAGGCTGATATTGAAATACGGCAGACCGAATATCAGTGACTTGAATTATGATTTGTCTGGTAAAAAACATCCAGTAGAAAAAAGCATAATACAGGAGATAACCAACGAAACCCGTTCTAAAGAGTTCGACCGTTCTGGAATCAATATGCAAGGAAAAAATGGATTGGGCGAGATTGTAGGGCATACGTATGTTTACCAAGATACCTGGAAAGAGTCCTTCTATTTTGTCAACGGGCGGGAGTGTGTATATTCGCAATGTCTGGGCGTAGATACAATATGTGCGATAAGGTGCAGTTATGAGATAGCCGGAGACTGTGTCGTTTTGCATAGACAGAATGCAAGTCTTGCTGATATGCCGGCCAGCGAATCAAACTGGATGGCAGGAGACATCGATAGCCTAACACAAATGTATCCGCAAATTCCAAAGAATGCTATTATCAATAATATTACGTCTGATACATTGTGTTTCCGCGCTGGGGTGTTGCTGTATGCAAAAGTCTATTTGACTGATTATTCTTGCGTCAGAGAAATTAAAAATGGGTCCTATACTCATAATCCTAACAAAAAAAAGACGAGGTTGGAGTCAAGAGTTTATGTTGATGAAGCAGGTCCGGCCATGACGGATGAGCAAATAATAAATGCATTTTGTGGAGCATATATTCCGATTAACTGTTATCGGTCGCTGTTGATGGCGGAAGATGTGTATAATAGTTCCCCAAAATTCGGACCACTTGCGAAAATGTAATATTTCTGACGATTTGCAGGATTGATGACTATATGTTTTAAAGCATAAAAAGGTTGATAATTTATAACAATGAACACAATGAGACTTGTATGCAAGAGTATTGAGACAATTGTAATTGCTTTTGCAATATTGTTTCCATCGTGCGTAAGAATCCGCGAGGTCCCTACAGAAACGCGAACTCAAGTTAAAATTTCGTCTCCTCCGGAGGTTGTTGTCTATACTGCCATTCGGGATTTTCAAAAGAGATTGCACTCGTATGATGAGTTCAGTTCAGCCGAGGTGCGTGTATATGAGTATGGAGAGTATATTTTAGTGTGGTTTAGTACCTATACTAAAAATGATGAAGAGTTTTTTTGCAATGCCTTTGAACTTCAGAATTTAGATCATCCACGGTTCCCGACACAGTCAATAGTAGTAAAAGGACGGTTGTATTACTGGCATGATGATAAATATAAGGTCAGCGAAGAAACAATGCGATTATTAAAAGAGCATAAGCGCGTGGCATCGGAAACTGACGACATATATATATGCTTGAAGGACGCACATACTCCGCACTATTTCTTCTGTAAGGAGAACCTTTCAAAATACAAATATGTAAATGGTTGGAATCCTGAGCTTTGTGTCCCAAAGAAAAAGATATGTAAGTGATTATAGCAGTCCCCAAAATTCAAGGAAGTGGCAAAATCGGAAGCAAATGTCGATAATTCAAAAAATATTGCGTAATAGTCTGTTTGTGTGTTATTGTATGTTTTTGTTGTCAGCAAAATCTACTTTGTTCGCACAAACTGCCAATAAATCAGTTGTGCAAAATAAAGATTCTTTCGTGAATGTGGATAATTGCGAATGTTTGCCTGTATTTGCGGAAGGAATTGATGTTAGGTCGCAGGTGGTGAATGGAGATTCGGTTGCTTTTGGTAAATATGTGTTGTTCCAGGTGCAGAGAAAGGGGGTGCCGATGTATTATTCCATGCTGCAGGCATGCAAGTACGGCAATCAAGAAGCCGCAGAATTTGCAGTGGCTTACATAAAAGGCTTTTATCCTGATTGCGCGTCTGGGGTTAGCCTATGTATGGATAGTCTGAGTCTGAGAAATATACTGTTTTTGTCAATGCGGTTTCCTGAAAGAAGATGGGCCCAATGTGAATTGAAAAATTATTATTGCCATGTTGAGCCAGATTCTGTAAAAGCAAGGAGAGCAGCAGAAGAATGCTATAGTGATTTTTTAAACAATAGAGATACTGCAGCGGCAACAAATAAACCTGCTGACTATCCATCTTTCAAGCATACTTATGAGGGCAGTATGGAGAGTATTCAGAAAGATGGCAACATACAGGCATATGAGTGGCTGATAGAGCATTCAAGGAAAGATGAGAATAATCCGAATGCCTTTTATGAGTGTATGTATTATGCGATGTTGATGGCTAACAGATATAATTATGGACCTGCGTTTGAGCACATGTGTGAGATATTGAGGTCATTCTATCCCGGAGCAGATGAGGATGAGATTGATGAGAGCACACGTTTCTTGATGAATATATATGGAAATTATGAGGAAAAATAATATAGCATCGTCGAAACTGATTGTTATGGTGTCCATGATAATCATGCTGATGAGTACATTCAATTTGTACGGACAGAAAGAGAAAACCTTTACCATAGCTGGAGGAATGTGGTACAATAGGTCGTTGGATTCTGATAGAAGACTTGCTACAGAAAGAGACCAATACGGCGCATATTGCGAATTGGTTTTTCGGATGGATAACAGAGACTTGTATTACTCCATTTACAGAGCCTGCAAGTATGGTTATGATGATTACGTAATAATCACTTTAGTTGAGGCTATGGATGTATTGTATGGTAGAATGGGAGGATATCGTATTCTAAAAACGGATACGCTGACAAAAGCCATCAAGTTGCATTTTATAGAAAAGGGTGTGGAACGGCAAAAAGAGCGTTTCGAAAATGGAGATACAATAAGTTACCTATTGCTTAGATCTTTAAACCAGTATTACACCTATATGGAAAGAGACTCATCAAAGGCTATGGAGGCGTGTGCATTGCAGCTGACCTTTAATGGTCGAGAAGAAGGCGGAGAAGAGTGGAACCGGGATATGAAGAGGGAAAGTGGCAACTGGCATACTGCACGCGGTTTGGATACCTCAGAAGTCAACCACACGCCTGCTGACTATCCATCATTCAAGCATACTTATGAAGGCAGTATGGAGAGTATTCAGAAAGATGGCAACATACAGGCATACGAGTGGCTGATAGAACATTCAAGGCATGATGAAAACAATCCGAATGCCTTTTATGAGTGTATGTATTATGCGATGTTGATGGCAAACAGATATAATTATGAACCTGCGTTTGAGCACATGTGTGAAATATTGAGGTCGTTCTATCCCGGAGCAGATGAGGATGAGATTGATGAGAGTACACGTTTCTTGATGAATATATACTGTAGGTGAGCCCTAAAGGTGTGAGTGTTGATGTGACAAAATATATTATATAATAATGAAAATGTTTTATACCTTACTAATGTGTGCCATTTTGGCAGGGTTTGGTGATTCTGATGTTATCTCCAAAATTTTCGAAGAGGCGCGGCGCAATTTTGTGTTTGCCAATGATATTCATCAGAGTGAGAAGACTCCGTTACTCTATGAGTTTTATGATGATAATAACAGAGTGTGGTTGTATTCAGTCGATGAAAATGGTGTTGTCGGTGAGCCGTTGCCATGTTTTGTGTTAAACAAAGTCGAGGATTATGACGATAGAACAGGTGTTTTGACAATGTTTAGCGGAGGATATGAAGTTGAGTCGGATTCATTGATAACGGTCAGCCATGATGTCCGTCATTTAAGATTTAAAGACTCATTATTGCTGAAAGAAGAAGCAATAACTTATGTATACTTACTAAAAGATAATCATTTCTCAGAAGTGAAAGGAGATACAGTGGTTAAGTTTGAGATTGACAATATTGAGAAATATTATGGAGGCAGCACCAGCATTGCAAAAGAAAACAATATTTCTCAAGAGGCCTCAGCAGAAGAAGATGAATTAGTCCTGGCACATTTCCCTGGAGGTGCTCAGGCATTGCTTGGTTACATTGAGTCAGAACTGAAGTATCCGGAAGAGGCTAATGGTGCACAAGGTAAAGCGAAATGCGAATTCGTTGTTGACAAAGAGGGAAACATAAAGCATGTGCGGATAGTGAAGTCAAGCGGCAATGAATATCTTGACAGAGAAGCAATAAGGGTAATTAGTAATATGCCGAAATGGATACCTACTACCTCAAAAAGTGGGGAGACTTCAAGTCAAGGGTTTACGTTGCCGATTACATTCAGAATAAGGAAGGAAGATGACATTTGATACTGGAAGTTTTGTAGAAACAAATGTCTGCAGCCGGAATTAGTGGTAGATTTTAGTTCTACATAACTGACAAAAAGTACTAAATTTAGCAAGTAGATGAATAAAGTAACTAAAAACAAGATTTTTCTATTAGAGTCACTGGAAGATCTAATTATTCTTTTAGGTCTGGTGTGGATGGCAATAGGATTTGCATACGAAGATGTATGGAGTCATTCAGAAAATATTGCGTATGCAATTGTTGGTACTGTATTATTTATATCGTATATAATCAATCGAGTGTATTTATGGATAATCAAACACGAATAATCTCTGAGTTAACACAAAATTGGTGCTCTGTTAGTTCTTGTGTGGCGTGGGGATACACTCTGATTTATGGGGTGTGTATTAAACCATATTATGATTCTTCAGTTTTGAAGTGTATTTTGTTCATTGTCGTTGGACATTATTTGGGCGTTCGTATATCATATTGGTTATGGGAATATTATATTTCTCACAAAGATGAAGTGAGAAAAAATAAAACTGGACAGGATAAAAAAGCAAATAAACGAATTTTGAAAAGTTTTTGAAATGAGATATTTTGTTTTGTCATTGTTGTTGCTTTTTAGTTTCATGTTGTATGCTGACAATGTGGACTATCTTCATTTTACAGCAGAAGACAGTGTGGCAAAAATAGTGATGGAATGCAAATCTGTTTTTAAAGAAGCAAATTCAACTTGTCGTTATTTTGAGGTTTCAAAAGATAAGGGCTCATGGATAATGATTACTTGTTATGATACAGTTGTTATTTTTCATGGCGAGACAGTATATTTTCGTACATGTTCAAACAATCAGTCTTTGAGTTCCAGTGAAAATATATATTTCTTTGGGATAGAAGGGCATGTTTATAGTGGTGGCAATGTCATGTCTTTAGTAGATAGGAATTGCGCTTCATTAACTATTCCTGGTGAAGGATGTTTTGCATATCTTTTTCATAATTGTACAGGATTATTGTCTGCTCCAAGTTTACCAGCCACATCACTTACTCGATTTTGTTACAGTCACATGTTTGCAGGTTGTACATCTCTGTCTTCTGTGCCAAGTCTTCCCGCTACTAAATTAGCAGCAGCGTGTTATATGAATATGTTTGAAAATTGCGAATCTTTGGTTGTTGCTCCAAAACTTGACTCAAAGCATTTGCAGGATGCATGTTATATGAATATGTTTTCGGGATGTGCGAAATTAAGAAATTCACCAAAATTACCTGCAAAAAGGCTATATGATGGATGTTATGCAGGTATGTTTGCATTTTGTCCTTCACTTGAGGAGTCACCTCAATTGCCGGCTGTGTCGTTGAGTCCGTATTGTTATGCGGAAATGTTTTTTGGATGTATTTCATTGACATTGCCCCCTAGGTTGCCAGCAAAAAAATTGGCTGAACGTTGTTACGCCAATATGTTTACAGATTGTGAAAAAATGTGTGTTGCACCTGTTTTGCCAGCGAAAGAATTCAATTCGGATGAGTGTTATTATGAAATGTTTAAAGGATGTAAAAGTTTAAGATATATTGAGTTGAAATTATTAAATTGGAGAGAATCGGCTGATTATGAGTCTGAACTTGATGATATGGAAGAAGATGGATGTGATGAATATGGATTGTATTGTGTTAGAAATGTGAAATGTTCAACATATAGGTGGTTAGATGATGTGTGTGATTTGGGAATTTTTGTTTGCCCTAAAAAATTAGTGCGAGAAATGGGTGTGTCGAGAATACCACATAATTGGGTTATATCTTCTCGCCATAGTAAAAGAAATAATTGGTGAAACCTCATTTTGAGGAGTGTTTGACAAGATGCGGTAACCTTGTGGAATTCACTTATATAAAAAATAGAAACATGAAAAAGGAATTGGCAAAATTAGCGATAATTATTGTTTTAGTCTTTATAACTGGATTATTGGTTAGTTGTAATGGCGGTCATGGTGATGTCGCTTTCTTCCACTGTCTGAGATGTTGAAGCCTGATTTTGAAAAGTCACGTTATTAAGGTGCTGTTGTAAACAATGTCTATGAAAAAAGTTTGTATATTATTTGTTTGTATTTTTGTCACTTTTCAGATGATGGCTTCAAGAGTGTCGTTTGTCGGGTGTATATACGAATTTGAGGCTCCGTGGGGAAAAATATCTTTGCGTTTCTTGTCAGAAGACACATGCGTTTGGGAACAGAAACTGTATTGCCCTTTACTTGAAAGGTATTCACATTCCATTGATACACTGCTTTATACTGTATGGGAGGTTTATTGGGGAAAGGAACCAGATGGTGACCCGCTTGATGTAGTTATTTATCCCAGTGCAATGAATTCCAATGACTTCAGTGATGTTACTCTTCCACAATACAGTGATGCTTATAATTTTTATGGAACATCTGATATACTTGTTAATGGAAAGGGGAAATATGAGTTGCAAAGTTGTGAAAACGACTGGGCTAGTTCGTTTTTGCCGTTTGGGGTTCGTTATTCACTTATTCCAGTGCAAAGCATTTCTAGTTTGTCGATGGCCTATCCCTACGAGTTAATTGTTAACAGAGGACCGAAATCATCACGTTATTTATTGACGCTACGGGAAGGGATTCCTATGAATACTATTAGGAATAAACCGATACGGTACAAAATAGAAGAACATGTGTTCAGACTGGATAAGTGCTTTCGCAAGAAATATAAACGGAACTGGTATTCAGTGACAAAGAAGGACTTGATGGGGCATTCTTTCAAATATACGGGTTTGTTTGATGAGGAATTCTGTTTTGATTCGGAATATTGCATATACAGTCAGAGTTTAGGCAAGATGTTAGTATATGAGGTGACTTGTAGTTATGAGATAGTGGATAATTATGTGGTGTTGCACAAGTTGTCGTCCACACCGTCATGGATGGACAGCGGAGAGTCAAATATGCAACATTGGGCATCTGACAGTATCGGTAAGAGATTTCCAGAATTGCCCGAATTCTGTACGATCAACAATATAACAAACGATACATTATGCTATAGGAATGGGGTATTGCTGTATTCAAAAGTCTATTTGACAAATAAACGGCCGTTTGATTTTCATCATCAGGAAACGGCGGAAATGGAGAATCGTGCCTATATTTCAACACATCGAAAGAATGAGCCAGACCTTACTAAACTATTTTACAATATTTATATCCCTTTGAACTACTATTCGCCAATCGAAGATGATGATGTGTTGCGTAGCAAAAGGGATAAGGTATTAAAAGAGCGTGAAAAGATGTTTATAATCTCTTGGAATTTTTGAGTTCCCAATACATAAAAATGAAGAGGCTAATTTTAATCGTTGTAATGTTTTTGCCATTTGTGGCATTCGCGCAAGATGTTGTGTTGCGAGTTGATTCTGTAGAAGTCGGAACAACTGAGTCTGATACTTTCGTGCCATTCAGGGATGTGGTGTATGTGACTATACAAAACAATACAGATTCGGATATTGTGTTTTGTGACTCGTTGATTTATGATTACAGCCATTGTGATTTAGATTCATATGGTGAGTTGCGTTCCGGAAATATTGGTTGGGTTTATGGTTCTGATACAATAAGGAATGAAATGGAGTTATATCAATTAAGCAGAGAAGTGAGGAACACTCTTGTGTCATTATATTTTCATCAAGAAGTGCCGATAACTGAATTTGCATGTATGACGGATATGGAACATGTAATCCCATCTCATGGAGAATACAAGATGGAATTGCGACCCAGTTTCGCTTTGATGTTCTCTTTTTTGAAAAAGCATCCAGGCATATTTGAGAACGGTCATGATCTTTTTGTTTGGATAATCCAAGAGAACCGTCTGTATATAAGAATTGGAGATGAAATTATATGGGCGACAGCAAACAAGCCTATAAAAATGAAATATTGGTCAGAACCAATTGATAATGGCGATGGTACAATAACTATCATTGAGGCGTAGTGACATTTTAGGTTCGGTCTCTGAATGTGTCGGCTGACAAATATATCAAAAGCGTATGAAAATCATTAAGTAAAGAGATTATGGAAAGGATCAAGATAGTCGTAGTAGCGTTGTTCGTTTGTTCGTTTGCTTCAGTACATGCTAATGTTTATTACCATATAATGGTGGAAAACATATATGGGGATGGATATGTAGTTGAAAAATGGGATGTGCCTGAAGCAGAAGCCCTATCATCGTACGCATATATTATCGAATATACAGATGAACTGGATAGAGTCGCAAAGTTGGTTTTTTACTATAAAAGGTGGGATAGTATCTGGTGGGATGGTATAGTGGATGATCCACATTGCATATATTATTCATATGGCGATAGCGCTATTTCGATTGTTGAAATGAGTTATTTTGAGGCCATATATGAATCCCGAGATACTGTCTCTGGGAACTCTGATATTGGCCGTCTTGAAGGTAATAGTACTCCTTTTGCTTATAGGATGGTAATACCGTGCTATAAGGTTGACAGTTGCTATTATCTAAATTCACAGGGGTATATGGAGGAATGCTATGTAAGTCGCAATATGATAGAATATGTGCAAGAATATGTGCAAAAGAATGATTTGAATACTGAGATTGATTTAATTAATAAGGACAATCGTCTTGTAATGTACGACTATTTTTGGAATTGTATAAATGATAATGATGTGCCGTCGAGAATGTTTCCATATAAGTATGATACGATTCCTTTTTATTCTTATTCATTAAAGAAAGTGGGCATGTGTAGAGAAAAAAAATCGGATACGCAGATTAGTTCGGATTCGTCAATAATATATAGCGGCCATATTGCTAAATGGTTGGGAGTTGACCCATTGGCAGACAAGTACCCGGATGTATCGCCGTATGTCTATTGTGAGGATAATCCGCTGATGTATGTTGATCCAGGTGTATTTACCGAAGGCCCAATTCCAGTCCTAAAAAAATTACTTTGAAAAATTTTCTTCCTGCTGATATAGATGAAATGTATAAGGAGTATCAACGAATGTATCCACCTCCAAATATGACAAGGAATCAATGGTTGGGAATCGAACAATTTGTAGTAGAGGACGTTTTAGAAAACGTGTGTAAATAAAGTCGGTATGAAAAAGTCTTTGTTTGTTGTCTTATTAGTTTTGACATGTGGAACGAAACCTATGATTGCAGGTGGTCCATACAACATCAAAACCAAGGTGTCGTTTGTCGGATGCACCTATGAGTTCAAGGCTCCGTGGAAAAAAGTCTCTTTGCGTTTCTTGTCCGAAGACACCTGTGTATTGGAGCAAAGGCTGTATTGCCCTTTTCCTGAAAGGTATTCTCATTCCATTGATACACTATTGTATTATCAAGAGTATTTTCTTGAAGAAGAGGAGGGCTTTACTCCAATAATATTTTCTGTTTATAACCCTCGCTGCGAATATTCTTATACCTGTTATGGAATAGATTCTGAGTTTTATACTGATGCATTGGATTTTTTTTGGTGGGATGATGTACTCGTTAATGGACAAAGAAAATATAGTCTGGAGACAGATTGTTCGGAAGGTGTCGATGTGAGTTTTTGGCGCGCTATTAATAACCTTCAAGTCGGGGAAGACTTGAAGTTGGATATATATCGGCCAAATTTAGTATCATTGATGGATGATAGGTTTTCGAAAATCGTTGAGTATTATTTGGTTCTTAGTTCTGGAAGTCCAATTGACTTAGAACGAAATAAACCAATCAAGTTTCATAAAAACAGTAAGTATCCTGAGGCCGAACAAGAAATCTGTTACAAAAAAATATATGGGCGTAATCCCCATCCAGTGAAAAGAAAAGATTTGGTGGGTCATACATACACGTACTCTGGTATGTTCATTGAAGAATTTATTTTTGATTCTTGGCATTGCATTTATAATCAATGGTATGCTCATTGTCCTGATACTACATTGATTTATCAGGTTATATGTGATTATGAGATAGTTGATAATTATGTAGTGTTGCACAAGTTGTCATCATTGCCATCATGGATGGACAGCGGTGAATCAAGTATGCAGCATTTGGCATCTGACAGTATTGGTGTGAGTTACCCAGAATTGCCAGCATACTGTACAATTAATAACATCACCAATGACACATTATGCTTAAGAGATGGAGTATTGCTTTATTCCAAGGTGTTCCTAAAAGACAAACAATATGATTTTGAGATTAAAACTGGACGTCCCATCCCACGTCAACAACATAAGTCGGAAATGGAAAACCGTGCATATATTTCTACTGAATATAAGAATGGGGAAGAACCGAATATCACAGAGTTGTTTCGCAATATTTATATACCTTTGAATTATTATTATTCTCCATTATTTGAAAAAGAGGAACCGGTACGCAAGAAAAATGATGATGTGATGCGTAAAAGGGATAAGGTATTAAGAGCAGAGTGGGAAAATAGGGTAAGAATTCCATAGAATATTTGAGGACTAAAAGGTATTTGAGAAGATAAGAATATGAAAAATACTATTGCCGCAGTTGGAATATTGTTATTAATGCTGTTCCCTTTTCAAAGAACTCTGGCAGAAGAAGATTGTGACGGCGTGGATGAACTGAGGATATATAGCGGCCATATTGCCAGATGGTTGGGAGTTGACCCGCAGGCAGATAAGTACCCGGATGTATCGCCGTATGCCTATTGTGAAGATAATCCACAGATGTATGTTGATCCAGATGGCGAAGATGTGTGGGAGCTTAATGAGGAAGGAAGAGTATTGCGACATATACATGATGACTCTAAAGATGCCTTTCGAATGAATGGCAAGGAAATCGCTTTTGATTATGGAACGGTAGTCTCGGTCAACGAAGAAGATCAATCAACTGAATGTAGGTTTTATGATAGCGATGCTGCAATAAGTACGTTTAAGTTTTTTCGGATAATTCATTTGCGACAAAATCAAAAGTGAAATATGGTTTAGTGGTTGCTGAAAAAATGTCGTGTATTGTGACTCAACACAGAATGCAAGAAGTGTCAACTATGAAAAACAATGAAACAAATGAATGTAAATAAGAACAAATATGGAACAGTATTAGAAATATATCATAATCATCCTTTGTCATATCCTCCTTCTGGCTATGATGGCAAGACAAATAATGGGAAAATTGCAAGCCAGTCTCCATCATGGTTATACAGGATTCGACGCTTTTTACGTTTCTGAATATGAGTAAATATATGTATTTGTCATTGGTGTTGTTTGTCCTTATCGCATTGCCTGCATTGGTCAGTTGCGATATCTGTTCGGATGCTCAGTTGACAGAAAGAACCAAGAGAATTATTGATTTATACATTGAGACTACAGACGATTCTGATAATCCCATATATGTTTGTGGCTCTTCTTTTCATGGGTACTATGTAATGGAAATCCTGGCATATAGTCCACATCCTGATTTCCATTTTGATGGCATGTATTGTGGCTATACATACTTTAGAGGAAGAAAAATTGAAGTGTGGGGAGACTCGTGGAATTGTCACTTTTGGAAACAACAGGAAGAACCAGTATTAGTGCCGGAAGACGATAATTCTGTATCTAACTGGGAATTTGATCCATGCGACTGGTATTTGACCATCAGAAAGTCTGACTTTACTGTCATAGAAGATGAGTGCTATTTCACATGTGGTGTTGATTTTCCAGTAGATACTCTCAACTCATTGTTGAAAATGAAATAGATTGCTTCCGATTTTAGGACAGGTTGCTGGATTGGTGGTTGTATGCTGTGATACCACCAAAATTCAGACAACTTCCGATAATGTAACTTTTTTGACGATTTGCAAGTTTGATATAAGTATTTGAGAATATAAAAATATGAAAAATACTATTGCCACAGTTGGGATATTGTCATTATTGCTGATTTCTGCTCAATTTGTTCGGGCGGAAGGAGATTGTGGCGGCGAGGATGAGTTGAGACACTATAGCGGCCATGTTGCCAGATGGTTAGGGATTGACCCATTGGCAGACAAGTATCCGGATGTATCGCCGTATGTCTATTGTGAATATAATCCACTGATGTATGTTGATCCGGATGGAAGATATTGTAATAAATATAATGAGCGAATGGCTCAACAAATAATAAGAAAATTGTTGCGAATCATGAAAAAATATAAAAAAATGAACGACCAAGAGGCAATCGATTTAATTCAAAAAAAAATTGATGGATTGCGAAATATGAATGATGACAAGTTGTATGAATATCGGTTTGTTTTGACACCAATCAATAGTAATGAGACCAAAGGAGATGGATTGAATGAAAATAATCAAGTAGTTGTAAAAATGCGTTACGCTGATGATGAATTGAAATCACACGAATCAATGCATGGGGCACAAATATCATGCGGTGATTATGATGTTCCGAACGGGAAAAATATCGAAAATTCTGATAATGGATATGGTGTTGAAAATGAAGTGGAAGCCTATAAGATGCAGATAATTGAGAATGGCAGCTTAACAGTATTTATAAAATCCGATAATTTGGATGTTCCATTGCCTAAAACATTTGATAACTATAAGGAGATAGACGAAGACGTAGTCAAACATATGTATGAACGAAATAAAGAAGGAGAATATGTACCAGCATATAAATTTGAATAAACCAGTTTTGGTATGCAATAAATTATTAAAAATCATATCATTGGCATGTGTATTATTTCTGTATGTTCCTGTATTGGCACAGAAACCATCGGTGGCAGGATGTACGTATGCTTATGTTGGTATTCAGGATTTTAAGATTTTCTTTATCTCTGATTCTGTGTGTGTTATCAGTCAGTTGTGCAGGATTACAGGAGAATCCCAAGTCGACACTGCGGCCTATGTCATAGATGGATGGCGTATCGTACTAAAGACTCCAAATGCTCCATCAACTGAGCAATGGGAAAACAAATATTCCGAAGAAGCAATCTATTTGCCATGCAGGTTGATTAATTTTGTCCTGCGAGATGGAAATCCTATTCGAACCTATCCGCTTGGAGAAGAGTTCAATACAAACAAAAAACGATTGGAATTTCAACTGACGCAGATGCCAGGAAGATTTTACGTGCCATGTGACAATGCAAAAATTTCAATGCAAAATTCTCAATGTCTATATTTAGAAACTGGCACTAAGACTAATTGGCAACTTCATCTGCTCTCTGGCACTCCAGTCAATACCGATTCAATGCTTTCTGAAATGGTCGATTATGGTAGAAAAAACTATCCAGATGTGCCTGAAAAACATTGGAAAAGCGTGAAAAGATATTATGGTAGGAAAAGGCCTCAATGGGGAGAAGAATGGTTCGGCCGAGAGATGAAAATGGTTATCACGTCAGAAGGAAGTAATAACCTTGTGAATCATCGGTTTGAATACAATAATGGTGATATTAATGAAATCTTTGATTTCGAAAACGACTCTGTTTGTGTGTATATTCAGCATAGAGAAAAGTCGGAGTTGGAATATAAGATAAAATGTAGGTATCAAGTTACAAAAGAAGGTTATGTTATTTTAACAAAAGAAGAAGCAGTCCCGGAATATGACTGGGATGAAACAAATTTTCAGTTGTCGCCTGATTCTTCAGACTCAAGGTCTTATGAGGATATCTATCACATATCTGTTTTGAACAATATTACAACAGATACATTGGTGATGCGCGATAAATATCTGCTATATGCCAAAATTTATAAGATTGATAGTACAAATTATAAAGATTTAAAATTGTCGTCATGGAGGTATGGAAAATGCCGGTCAGTTCTATATACGAAAGCGTATGTTGTAGATGGAGAAAAAGCCTCTCATCGTAGTATCGGCAGGGATTTCCAAAAAATATTCATTCCAATCAATTATCCGAATATTTACAAAATAGATAATGAATAATATAATAGTCCCCAAAATTCAGACAACGTTGCGATAACGTAACATTTCTGATGATTTGAATGTTTAATGGCTATATGTTTTTTGATAATGAATAAGAATATGAAAAATGCCATTGCCGTAATTGGAGTATTGTTTTTAGTGCTGATTCCTGCTCAAATAACTCTGGCAGAAGAAGATTGTGACGGCGTGGATGAACTGAGGATATATAGCGGCCATATTGCCAGATGGTTGGGAGTTGACCCGCAGGCAGATAAGTACCCGGATGTCTCGCCGTATGTCTATTGTGAGGATAATCCGCTGATGTATGTTGATCCGGATGGCGAGAAATTGCACTTGTCTGGTGATGAAACAGATGCGGGTTTTGATCAGTTGCAGAAATCAACACAATTAGAATTGCAAATAGGAGATGATGGATATGTTTCATACAATGATACGGAATCTCGGAAAAGTCTGACTAAGGCAGATAAAAAACTAAAAAAAATTATTGATTCAGATAAAATATTGGTTGATCAAGAATGCACATCTGCCATAGTTGCAAACGGAACGTGGTTTCTTGGCGGAACTTTTGACGGCAGTACAAAACATCAGATGGAACTATTGTTGCGAGGCAATATCTAAATCCAACTGATATGCAAAAGATAGATGAACTATTAAAGCGAGATCTTTATAGAAGATCAACCAGGTTTATGTGAAATAGGAATTTGTATCAATAACAATTATTATTTTTCCCATTTTATAAAAGTTAAGCAATGATATTTGTTTTGAGAAAAAGTTGTTTGTTGATGCTGTTTGTTCTCTTTGTGCAGATTGCGTTTGCGAATGAGCGAATGTTAAATGGGATTGTATATCGTGTGCAGGAGGATGGCGCTGTGGTTGTCAAGTGCAAAAGGCAAAATAAAAAGGTTAGTATTCCGCCATCAATAATCGTAGGTAATAAAACGTATGTTGTTAAGTATATCGGGAGTCATGCTTTTGAAAATTGTGAGAGAGTGGTAAAGATCAGTTTGCCAAGTACAATTGTAGAGATAAGAGGTTTTGCATTTGAGAATTGTAAAAAATTGTCTGAGATAGTAATTCCTGAAAGAGTCAAAAGCATTGAATCATATGCTTTCCTCGGTTGTCGGAGTCTAACAAATATCAATATTCCTGAATCAACTACTTTTATAGGAGATGGAGTATTCAATTCATGTGATTCGTTGATGAAAATTAAGGTGAATGAAAGAAATATTGTTTACGACAGCCGCGAAGAATGCAATGCAATCATCAAAACGAAAGATAATATCTTATTGGCAGGGTGTGCAGGTACAGTAATTCCAAACGGAATAGTAAAATTAGATAATTGGGCGTTTGCGGGTACTGGTATTTCTAAAATTTTTATTCCGCCAACAGTTGATTCGTTAGGCAGCGGCGTTTTTGATAATTGCGAGAAAATAGAATATATAGTCTGTTATTCGGAAGATCCTCCGGCAGAAAGTCCATTGGGAAGTCATCAGTTTGTTGGAACAAAAGAGTTCGTGCTATATGTTCCAGAAGGTAGTGTGGAACGTTATGCTAATTCTATAGAATGGAGATGCGTGAGACAAAAACATGAAGAAAAATGTCTTAATAGAATAAATACAATATATGTTTGGTTCACGGAAATAAGTATAGAAGTAAAACCTATAATAGTCCCCAAAATTCAAGCAAGTGGCAAAATCAGAAGCAAATGTCGATAATGCGGAGGAACAAAGAGTAATAACTGGAAGTGAACAAACTACTGCTTTGAAACATGAAGAAATAAGTGGAAGCTTAAGTACCCGGGATAATCATACTTGCCGTAAGGAGTACACAACAATTTCTCCAATAAGTACAAAATGGTATGAGGAAGAATGATTGGTTTAATTTGTGTTTATCATTATGAGATTGGTTAAAGTAATAGTATTGGTCATTTTGGCGATGGTCTTTGGTAATTGGAAAGCTATTTCTCAAAATAAAGAGGTGTCGTTTGATGATGTGGATTCCATTGTGTTCAAAGCACTGGATTGTCTGGATAATGATGGCTTTGATGTTGAATTGTTTTCGAAAGAGGTCGGTAAATATAAAGTGCAACTTCTCAATGATAAGAGAACCATTGAGCAGATTCAAACGGTAATTTTGCTTTCTCGGCAAGAAGTGGGATTCGGAGAAAAAATGAAACTTGATTTTTATCGTGGACGTTGTGCTGATATAATCAAAACAAGTTTGGATATGGATTCCGTAAAAGAATCTTTTGTCTGTGTCGCGGAAGAGTTTGCCGCTTCACCCGACGGCAAAATGCGTATATATATTTTTGATGAAGATTCGGTAGTCAAGACACCTGTGGTGCGTCAGGGAATATCAGTTGACGGCCATTTATTTCAGACGTCAAATCAGTTGTGGAAATATTTATCAAGACAGGTTGAAAAAGAGTATCTCGACAAGTTGGCAGAAACGAGCGAAACTATAGATTTTTCTCGTTTGAAAATAGATTCAGTAAGATTTTTTTCGGTTTCTAATCCTTGTTGTACTGAATCGCCTATTCGCTGGGAACCAGAACGTTTTGATTTGTTCTCTAATCTTTATACATTTCTTATTACAGATAGGAATGTATTAGACAGTATCGCTGCAGGACTTTCGACAGATATATCATGCAGGGAACCAGATGTGAGAATGAAAATCGTCGTTTGTCATGAAGGTCGTTCTGAATTAGTTTATGTCGGTAATGGAACATTTTCCTGCAATGGACTTTCATTCTGTTTGCCGAATGAGTATTGGAATTATTTGTGTGATTTGGTGGAGTTGAATAAAAATATAGTAGTTCCTAAAATTTAAACAATTGTCTTTAACTGTCTAATTATTGGAACCAATATAGAGAAATAAAAGATAAAAAAATGGAATGTGGCAAACAAAAATGTCCTTTAGATATTTTTGTAGAATGGTAGGTCAATATATTTATACACTATTAAGAAAAACATCGGATGAATAAGTGGAAATGTATTTTGTCAGGTGCTGGACTGATGATGCTATTGGTGGTCATTGCAGTGAATACAGCAAGGTCGGAAGAAGTGCCGACTGATTATAATCTTGATTTTGATATTTGGGAGTCGGAATCAAATTTGCTCTGTGGCGATACTGCAGAGATGGATTTTGTCTATGATAACGACTGGCTGGTGCCCCGTTTGCCATGGGCGCTTCTTTTGGCAAACAAATACAACAGTCCGAAAGCTTGCTACATAGTATATGAAACCGTCTGCGGTGTGTATTGCGGACATGAACCTGATGAATGGAGTGCTGTGAGTGAGACGGATGCGGCATTTGCATTGCATTATCTTTTTAAGGCGGCTGAATTAGGCGATTCATTAGCCAATGCAACGTTGACCGAATGCCCATGCAAGCCATTGCAAGAGTCAAATTTGGATGTATATTATTATTGTATCTCGCATTTAAAGAGATATGAATCAGAATAGTAAAAACTGAGAATATGAGAAGATTGTCAAAATTTTTATACATAGTCTGTGTCTTGGCTTTTGTTGTCGCCATTTTGGGCGCTTTTGGTAGTTTCCGTATGTCGTTGAACGGGGAAAAGGAAATATCACAATATAAGACAGCACAGAAAAATTTCGACACGAAATTAGAAATTTTGAAAAAGAGATCCATGCTTGACGGGGACATGCATGCTTACGATGAGTATATGAATTTATTCCTGAAATCAAATCAGGCGTGGACCATACAACGTTATTTGCCTATCAGTATGTTTGTTGCGAACAAGTATCACTATGCTCCAGCATGTTATGATGTGTATTATTTGTTGAGCGAATATTATTACCATACCAGTACAGTTGATGAGGTGGATGAAGAGACTGCAAGGTTTGTGCTGCATTATTTGTTCCT
Organism: Candidatus Aphodosoma sp.; assembly: GCA_045643545.1. Taxonomy (GTDB): domain Bacteria; phylum Bacteroidota; class Bacteroidia; order Bacteroidales; family Paludibacteraceae; genus Aphodosoma. The sequence continues at coordinate 45,173 of JAZUKZ010000029.1, forward strand.
GGCGTCTGAGCAGGGATATAAGAAGGCATTGAATCTTCTGGAAACATGCAAAAGCAGTCCATTGAATGAGACTAATGTTGCTGTGTTTTATGAACTTTGCTATAAGACGACAAATTATATTGAAGATTTGAAGAGATAGGGCGAAAGGATGGCTTTCCTGCGTTTCTACAATTCTATGTTTGGAACTGTGTGGCGGAACAGTGGAAAAGAATAGAGGTAAAGATTTGTCAGGATGGAAAATTATTTGTAATTTTGCACGGATTTTAATAAAATGGCGTAATAGTATGAAAATTGGAATAGTTGGTGCCAGCGGAGCGGTGGGACAGGAACTGCTCAGAGTGCTGAGCGGGAGAAATTTTCCGGTGGATGAACTGAGGCTGTTCGGTTCGTCGAGAAGTGCGGGAACAGTTTATGAGTTCGGCGAAAAGAAGGTGACTGTGCAGGAGTTGCAGCATGGCGACCAGTTCAAGGGTCTGGATATTGTATTCACTTCGGCAGGAGCCTCAGTGTCAAAAGAATATGAGAAAGACATCACTAAGTTCGGTGCTTTGATGATAGACAACAGCAGTGCTTTCAGGATGGACGAGGATGTTCCTCTCGTAGTCCCTGAGGTAAATGCCGCTGATGCTTTTGATGCTCCGAGGAGAGTGATAGCAAATCCGAACTGCACGACAATACAGATGGTGGTGGCTCTCAAGGCTTTGGAGAGTGTGAGTCATATTAAGAGAGTGAGAGTGGCGACTTATCAGGCTGCCTCTGGAGCAGGAGCCCAGGCTATGCTGGAATTGGAACAACAGTATAGGGAAGCCCTTGCAGGAGAGAGTGTTACAGTCAAGAAATTTGCCCATCAGTTGGCATTCAACGTCATTCCGCACATTGACGTCTTTATGGACAACGACTACACCAAAGAGGAGATGAAGATGTACAACGAGACGCGGAAGATAATGCACTCGGATATAGAGGTCAGCGCAATGTGCGTGAGAGTTCCGTCGCTCAGAGCCCACAGTGAGGCTGTCTGGGTGGAGACGGAAGAGAAGATTACTCCCGAAATGGCAAGAAAGGCGTTCCAAGAGGCTGAAGGAGTGGAACTTATGGATGACCCAAAGAATAACGTTTATCCTATGCCATTGTTCCTGAGTGGAAAAGATGAAGTGTTTGTGGGAAGAATTAGAGAAGATATCTCGTGCCGTAACGGTCTGACATTCTGGTGTGTGAGTGACCAGATAAGGAAAGGTGCGGCTCTGAATGCAGTGCAGATAGCAGAAAGGTTGATAAGGAAATGAAAAAGAGACTCATAGCAGAGTGGGAAGAGCAGAAGATGGTGCAGTTGACCTGGCCTCATGAGGGGACTGACTGGGCTCCGATTTTAGGCGAGGTGGAAGAGTGCTATGTGCTGATGGCCAGAGAGATAGCAAAAAGAGAGAAATTGCTTATTGTGGCTCGGGATGTGGAAAAAGTGAAGAGGCTCTTAGAGGGTAAGGTTGATTTTGATAATCTGATTTTCAGGGAGATAGAAACCAATGATACATGGGCGAGAGATCATGGCGGGTTGAGTGTCGAAGAAGAGGGGAGAGTGAAGATTCTCGATTATTGTTTCAATGGTTGGGGCATGAAGTTCGCTGCCGACAAAGACAACCTCATAACCGAAAAACTTTATAATTCAGGCGTTTTTGGTGATGCTGAGTATGAAAATTGCAGAGATTTCGTCTTTGAGGGCGGTTCGATAGAGAGTGATGGCAAGGGAACATTGATGACCACCAGCCAGTGCCTTCTGTCGCCGAACAGGAATGCAACTTACGGAAGACGGCAGATAGAAGAACGTCTGAAGTGGGATTTCGGAGCAGAGAGAGTCCTTTGGGTGGATTATGGCGCTTTGGCGGGAGATGATACTGATTCCCATATAGATACGTTGGCGAGACTGGCTCCGAATGATACGATTGTTTATCAGGGGTGCAGAGATGAGAATGATCAGCATTTTGAGGAGTTGAGACTGATGAGGAGACAACTGGCTGGTTTTGAGACTATTGATGGAAGGAGATACAGACTGGTGGAGTTGCCGATGCCAGAAGCCAGATACGACGGAGAGGAGCGATTGCCGGCGACATACGCTAATTATCTGGTGATTAACGGGGCGGTGTTGGTGCCTACGTATGGGTGCGATGCGGATGAAGATGCGATGAGAGTGATTGGAGAGGTTTTTGAGGGAAGAGAGATTGTCGGCATTGATGCCAGAGTCTTGATCCGCCAGCATGGCAGTGTGCATTGCTGCACTATGCAGTATTAGGTGAATGGAAGTGAAAGGTTTTTTGAGAAATTTTCTATTTGTTCTTGCGGTGTGCTTGTTTGGTATGCCCCAGATGGTATTGTCTTTGACAGATGCTCAGTGCGAAGATGTGTTGAGACATTTTGATGGAGTTGAGGCCAGGTGGCTTGTTGTCGATCAGATGGCAGATAGTTGTCCGGATGTTTCGCCGTATGTCTATTGTGAGGATAATCCGCTGATGTATGTGGATCCGGATGGTCGGATTACTATAAAGTATTTGAATATAAATGATCCTAAAAATGCAATAATTTCAAAAGGATTTGATCATATTCCAAATGACTTTTGCCATCAAATAAATGTTTGTGCGCATGGGTGGCCTAAAGGGATGAATTTGTTTTATAATGGTAAGGATCATAAAATATACTCACCCCAAGAGTTTGTTGATAGGGTTTTGTCAAGGAATTTCATTTGGGTCAATAGAAATAAAAATGAAATTATAACTATAGTTTTATATTCATGCAGAACAGCAGATGGGGATAATTCATTTGCGCAAAGTTTATCTGAATATTTAGGAGATGGTGTGGTTGTAATTGCTCCGAATCAAAGAATCTATTGTACTGAAAAAGGTGTTAAAGGGGTATATAAGGCCAAACATGTAAATGCAAATAATGATTATTTGCCAAATCATTCAAAAGAGCGTTCTACTCAGTTAGGGGAATGGCTGGTTTTTTATAAAGGAGAAGTCATTGACCGTCAGAAAGGCGATTTGCCACCTGTGGTAATGAAAAGTATTGAAATGTATAAATGGTTGGATATATTCAATGAACTTTTATATGAAAAGTAAGATATTACCATTTTTATTTCTTATGCTGGAGATTTCAGTTTGTGGATGTCAGGGAAGTCAAAGCCATGCTGAAGAGGAAAACCAAAGAGAAGAACCGAGTAATGACGAGATTCCACAAGTTCAATATGAGATACGGTTTGAGAATCTCGTTGAGAAAGAACCGAAGTTAATGACATATCCGCCAACACCACGAGAAATTCACAGAAAGTTAATTGAAATGGCAGATGGAGAAGATGAGTTTGACAGAGAATACTATGATTCCGTATTTTTGGCAAGGAAAGAAGATACAGTCAACCGGTATTACTATTACGATATGCTGCCTGTATCAATGCTTATGGCTAATGAGAAGCATTATCCGAAAGCATATTATGACACATATATTATTTTGGCAGAATTGTTTGAACTGGATTCTTTGGAGGCAGTCAGCGATGATGTGATTGATTTGTGCATGTTTTATTTAATCAGAAGTGCTCAGTTGGGCTATCGCCCAGCATGTTCGTTGACGGGAATTTTCAATGATACTATGCAATATGACCATAGGAAGTTGTTTGAAAAGCTATACGGAAAATGAAAGGTTATATTTTATCGTTGTTGTTTGTTGTTGCATTAGTATCATGCGAATCAGATAAGGGTGGACGGCCTGCAACAGAAGCTGATGGTGAAAATTTGAAAGAAGTGCCATTGACTACGCCCTGCGATTTGCCAGTATCTTCTGTGGGGGTGGTTGAGCATGGTGATACGTTGTGCTATAACGATCTCCTGGAGGGTTGGTGTGAGGAGGAAGAGGACTTCTTGTTGCCGTATGCGTTGGTGATGGCTATGAAATATAATCGTGAAAGTGCGTATAGTGATGCCTATTATTCTCTGAAGACTAAACCTAACATGCGGAATATTGACCCCACAACTCTAAAACTGATACAGTACTGCGAGTATAAACTGAGGCAGTCTGAGAAATGTCGGGATTGCTCACAATGGATAACCGCTTCATTCGCAAGGGACAGTGTCGCTATGAGTCCATATGACGGCAATGGCCTCTTCGAATATCTAATGGCTGTCAAATAAGATGTCGTAAATTGGTGATGGTTCGGATTAAAAAAGAGTATGAAAAGTCGATTGAATTTATTGACAAAGGGGGAAAGGACGGTCTTCGTAAGTAAGACGTTAATTAAATGGGCAAAATCACACAAGAAGTAGTTTTTATTTGTTTCATAGTGCTTTTCTCAAGTGGTTGCACTGGGCATAAACATCAAAGTCAGTATACAGATTTTATTTGTCCTGATTTTGAAAAAGCGTTTGTGAATTCATCGTTGCAAAAAGTAATTCTTGATGACAGGTCCCACGATTATGTTTTTTTACTTGAAGACAGCAGTATATACCTTGTGTTGAAAGATTTAAAAGTTGTAAAATATCCAGAATCTTGTTGTGTCGAAATGAGCACATTAGCGCGTGAACTAAATTTGAGTACTATTGAACTGGGAAATTTTATACATCATTTGCGGCAATGCGAAGTGACTGAAATATTTTATTCGCAGAATCACAAAGCAATAGTCTATGATACTGAAGAATATGAGTTTCGTTACCAATTGTCACAAGACACTTCATTCTTTTCAGAAAATTGGCATAGACTTTCAGGAAATTGGTGGATCTATGTGGACAGTAGCGAAAACGAAAGGTGCAGGTACTATAGAAATTTAGAGTGAGAATTATTGATGACATATTGAGTTATAGGTCGGTGGCGATAGTCGGGATGGCCAAAAATGTCGGCAAGACCGTGACACTGAACTATTTGCTTGACGGACTGAAAGAGACCGGCAAGCGGATTGGTGTGACCTCTATCGGCCTTGACGGTGAGGGGTTGGACCAGGTGACGACTACTCCCAAACCAGAGATAACACTCTATAATGGAATGACCTTCACCACTGCCGAGCAGCAATATGCCGGAAGAGAGTTGACAGCAGAGATTCTGAGTGTGGGCGGAAGAATGACATCAGTAGGAAGATTGGTAACCGCAAGAGTGGTCGTGCCAGGAAAAGTGATGATAACTGGTCCAGCAGACACCTACTCATTGTCAAAACTTCTCAAGGAGTACAGAGAGAGTCAGGTGGATCTGGCATTGGTGGATGGCGCCTTGTCCAGACTGTCGCCGGCATCCCCGACAGTGACAGATGCTCTTGTCCTCGCTACAGGTGCTGCCGTATCTGCAAATATAGCCCAAGTGGTGAAATCAACAAAATATGCCTGCCAGTTGATAGAATTGCCTGAAACGGAGAGTCAAGTGAGAGAACGACTCTTGAACTGCGGAAGAGGAGTGTGGGTGCTGCGGAAAGACGGCACCTTGGAGAAAACAAAAGTCCTTTCTGCACTTGCAGGGGAGATTCCGGCAATTGACGACAGCGTAAGAGCCATTTATGCGTCAGGGGCAGTGGGCAACCTTTTTGTGGAGAGACTCAGGAATCAGAGAAAGGAGATAGAACTTGTAGTAGGCGATTTTACAAAGATATTCGTCACTCAAGACTGCTATGCCATGACACTGAGGTCCAAAGTGAGAATGAGCGTTTTGTATAAAAGCAAGTTGGCTGCAGTGACTGCCAATCCATGGTCGCCGCAGGGCTATACCTTCGACAGCAATGAGTTGTGCGACAGACTGAGAGATGAGATAAATGTTGGAGTTTTTGATGTAAAACGAATTTAATGACTTGAGAATATGGATGTAAGATGTTCGTTGAGAGAACGCGAAGTGGAGTTCTTCGGATTCATAGCAGCGTTAGAGAGTTTTGAACTCCGGTCTGCTGTGGGTCGTCGCAAACTCATGGAAATGAGGTATATGACCGATGCCCAGTCTATAGAGAAAGAGCAGCAAGAGACAGGAAAGGCAGGGCAAGCAAGCAATGCCAAAATGGAGCATGCCCTCAGCGAAGTGCAGGACATAAAAGGTACATTGGAGCGACTCAAAGCCAAAGAGATTATGGACGACATCCAACTCTTTGAGTTGAAGCATTTTGCCATGACTGCATCTAAGATTCATGACTCGGGGGCAGAGTGGGTAGATCCGTTGAGAGAAGTGGTGGATATACTTGACCCAAACAAAGAGCGGGTAGATACATTCTATATATATGACTCATACGACCAGCGACTGGCAGAGATGAGAAGAGAATGGAAAGAACCGACAGCAGACCAGTTCGCTCAGATGGCGGAGGTAGAGGAACAAGTGAGAGTGAGACTTACGACTGAGTTACGTCCGTTGGCAGAGAGGATAGCCAGGACTCTGGAGGAGACAGGAATGCTTGATCTCAGAATTGGAAAAGTCCATTTGGCTGAGAAAGAGGGACTCGTGATGCCAAAAGTGGCCAAAGAAAAGACAAGACTTCTGGGACTCAGCAATATGCAGGTAAGGACTGCATTGCAGAAAAGAGGAAAAGAATATCAAGAGACGGATATTGTGTTCCAGCGGAAACCAACGTTGGTGACTGGAATGAATATGGGAGGCAAGACGGTGATGCTCAAGGCATTGGCCGTCGCTCAGATGATGTTCCAGTACGGATTTGCAGTGGCGGCAAGAGAGGCGAAGATGATGCTGATGGAAGATGTGCTGCTCAGCGTGGATGACAAGCAGGACGGAGAAAACGGATTATCGTCATTTGCAGCAGAGATAATGAATGTGGATTACGTAGTAAGAAAGATAAGGGAAGAGAGAAACGTGCTGGTTCTGATAGACGAGTTGGCGAGAACCACGAATCCGGTGGAGGGAAGAAGAATAGTGAATGCTGTAATCAATATCCTGGCGGAGAAAAGTGTGGCTGCCTTTGTCACTACACATTATGACGGAATAAAAGGTGATTTCAGAAGGCTGAGAGTAAAAGGATTGAAGGAAGATGCTAAGAATCTGGAAGATATAGACTACCAGACGGTGGAGACTACAGACGAAGAAGTTCCTCATGAAGCAATGAAAGTGGCAGGCATGATGGGCGTAGATGAAGAACTTTTAGCAAAAATTGAAGAGGTTGAAGTTAAAAATATCTAATTTTTTTGTTATTAGCAAAATAAATTGTATCTTTGCAGCGACAATCAATAAAAAGAAACAATATGGAAAAGAAGCGTGTATGTAGATGGTTTGCGGCTGTTGCCTTAGTGGCAGCGGCAGTGCTGATGCCAAGTTGCGGCCAGAAAAGGGATTTCACATACGAAGCAGACAGGAACGATGTGGTTCCAATCTTCCGTGCTGATGGAGATATCTTCCTCGTCAATGTGAAAGAGAGAACCAAAATGTTCATTGCCAGCGTTTATGACGGGGTGGAGGACATCTCACTGATGCATGAGGGATATTTCCTGGTAGAGGCAAAAGATGCTGACGGCTATCTGTACTACTATTATATGAACGAAGACGGTGATTCTGTCTTCGGACATTATGCCAGTGCGACAATCTTCAATGACGGAATGGCGTGGGTGGCAGATCCTGAGAAGAACCTTAAAGTTATTGACAAAGAGGGAAAAACTCTCTTCGAGTTTGCTGATGCCGAGACTGCAGACGCATTTATTGACGGAACAGCGCTCTACAAGAACATCAGAAGAGAAGTGGGACTCGTGGATGACAAAGGCAATGTGAAGATTGCTCCAGGAGCAGATGTCACAGTCAAGAGGCTCCATGACAAATTCATTGCAAGATGCGAGACGATGGGCGTGACCTATCTCGTTGACAAGAACGATACCGCATGGAATGCCGGAGTGCTGCTCGACAGTGTGGATGAAGTCATTACCGATGTGAATATGTATGTTTTCGCGTTTGATATGAGAAACCTTTTCCTCATCAACCAGTATCTCGACAGAATGATGGGTGAGGGACTGATGGTGGCAGTGAAAGACGATAAATTCGGCGTGATGAATGACAGGGGCGAGTGGACTGTCGCTCCTGAGTATGACTGGCTTGTGCCAGACGACGACCTTTATCTCGTGGCAACAGACTCAATCTGCGGATGGATAGATAAAGAGGGCAATGAGGTAGTGCCAATGCAGTATTTCAATGCCAGACTCTTCCATGGCGGCAGATTCGCGAAAGTGGTCAACATGCAGGAAGAGTGGGGACTTGTAGATCGCAGAGGAAAGTTCAAGGCTGACTTCGACGCTGCGGACAAGGGTCTTGCCGGATTTGACTGGAGATGTCCATTGCCATACAGAGGCGTTGACATTGTATGCAAGAACGAGAAGATTGGAATGGTGACCAGACGCAACCATCCGGTGCTTGACATGGACGATTACAAACTCCATGAGGATATGGCTTATGACCTTCTGCTGAAGACGAGATTCGCAACAGCACATTCTGACTATGTCGATATAGACAGTTCGCTTGCCGGAGTGCAGTCGGTGATTTCAAAGATGAAGGTCTTCAATGCCCAGCAGATGGTGGAGCGTTATGCGGCGCTGCCAGCAAGCATGCTTTGGGAGAACAACCACAAAGACATCTATGTGGAGTCGTTGGTCATTTCAGACTCATTGAAACTTGATTTCTATGCTCTCAATATCGATGTCAAGACTCAGGTTTATACAGGATGGATGGTAAGACTGTATGACACTGTGTTCAACAAACTGGCTCCATTCAATAAGTATAGAGTAGTGGTGACTGCCGGCGGCCGTCTGGCAAGGAGATGGGATGAGATAGAACCAGTCATCAGGAAGTCGCTCGGCTTCGAGAATGGCAATGTGAACAAAGAAATCAACAAATATTTCAACGTCACTCTCGAGGAAGTCCATAACGGTGGATTCTCGTTGTTGTGTACGGCGAAGAAGTAGAACTTGTTTCGTAAAATATGAAAATACGGGCGGTTGGAAGTGATTCCAACCGCCTTTTTTATGTCCTTGTAACTGATTGATTCTCAATGCATGTCCTGTATGGACTTTGGATGAAATATGGAGCAGGTTGGCATGAGACAGGTATGGCGAAAATTGTGATGAGAGAGGACTCGGCATGGCTGATTTTTTGACGATGCAAAAAAGTTGGTTTTTGTTTGGTGGTTTGAAAAAAAAGGTGTAAATTTGCAGATTGAAAATAAAGTAAATTAAAGATAATATGCAACAGTCAAAAGTAGGATTAGATTTCAAGAAAGTGGAGTATGCAAAGCAGGTGGCACGCAACATCGCTGATGACGTGCAAGGCTTTGTGGACCAGTACACTACGGTAGCCGTTGAGCGTACGATCTGCCGTCTGTTAGGTGTTGACGGAGTGGATGCCAACGGGGTGCCACTTCCAAATGTATTAGTAGATCAGATCAAAGAAAATGGCGTTTTGGGCGAGGGCATAGTGTTCTTCCTCGGCAATGCGATGATTGAATCAGGTCTTCAGCCTCAGGAGATTGCAGAGCAGGTGGCCGACGGCAAGATGGACATCACTAAGATGAAAGTCCACAGCCAGGCTGAGATAAATGCAAAACTCCAGCCAATCATCGACGCCAATATCGAGAGAATCAAAGCACGCCGCGCGCGTCGTGAGAAATACCTCAGCACTATCGGTGAGGGACCTAAGCCATACCTCTATGTGATTGTGGCAACAGGAAACATCTATGAGGATGTCGTACAAGCACAGGCTGCAGCACGTCAGGGTGCTGATGTAATCGCTGTAATCCGTACGACGGGACAGTCGCTTCTGGACTATGTGCCATTCGGCGCTACTACAGAGGGCTTCGGCGGTACTTTCGCAACTCAGGAGAACTTCCGCATCATGAGAAAAGCACTTGATGAGGTGGGCGAAGAGGTAGGCCATTATGTAAGACTCTGCAACTACTGCTCAGGACTCTGCATGCCAGAGATCGCAGCAATGGGTGCTTTGGAGGGTCTGGATGTCATGCTCAACGATGCCCTTTACGGAATTCTCTTCCGCGACATCAATATGCAGAGAACTTTGGTTGACCAGTTCTTCTCAAGAGTAATCAACGGTTTTGCCGGCGTAATCATCAATACTGGCGAGGACAACTATCTGACTACTGCCGATGCTTATGAGGAGGCACACACAGTGCTTGCATCAGACCTCATCAATGAGCAGCTCGCTGCAATGGCAGGTCTGCCAGAGGAGCAGATGGGCTTGGGACATGCCTTTGAGATGGACCCAATGCTTGAGAACGGATTCCTCTATGAGTTGGCACAGGCTCAGATGACACGTGAAATCTTCCCTAAGGCAACTTTGAAATACATGCCTCCTACCAAGTTCATGACCGGAAACATCTTCCGCGGACATATCCAGGACGCAATGTTCAATATCATCGGAAACTGGACACACCAGGGAATACAGTTGCTCGGCATGCCAACAGAGGCAATCCACACACCATTCATGAGCGACCGTTTCCTCTCGATTGAGAACGCCAAGTATATTTTCAACAACATGAAGTCGATTGGCGAAGAAGTTGAGTTCAGAGAGGGTGGTATTGTGAAAGAGAGAGCGAAGAAAGTGCTCAACGATGCAATCGCACTCCTCGAGACATTGCAGAAAGAGGGACTCTTCAATGCATTGGAGAAAGGAATGTTTGCTGACGTTAAGCGTCCGAAGAACGGCGGAAAGGGCCTGGACGGCGTGGCAAAGAAGTGCTCACACTACAGCAACCCATTCGTAGCACTTATGCTGAAACATTGATAAGTTGTTTTACCTAAAAAAAGAAATTCAATTATGAGCGAAGGATTATATTCGATGGAGGCAAAGGATTATGACAAGACCCTTGACCTTACCAAAATAAAGCCATACGGCGATACAATGAATGACGGCAAAGTGCAGATGAGTTTCACATTGCCAGTGCCAGCAGGAGACGAGGCTATCGAGGCAGCAAAACAGCTGATGCTCAAACTCGGCTTCACAAACCCATTGGTTGTCTACAGCCAGGAGTTGACAAAAGGCTTCACTTTCTTCAACTGCTACGGCTCATGCAGCCAGACAGTCGACTACACACAGATCCATGTGCCAAAAGTTGACACCAACAAGATGGGCATGGAGGAGTGCGACGAGTACATCCGCAAGAACATCGGCCGCAAGATTGTCGTTGTAGGAGCAAGTACAGGTACTGATGCACATACTGTAGGTATCGACGCCATCATGAACATGAAAGGTTATGCCGGACACTACGGAATTGAGCGTTATGACATGTTCGAGGCATTGAACATGGGCAGCCAGGTGCCAAACGAAGAACTCATCGCAAAGGCAATCGAGATGAAGGCTGACGCTTTGCTTGTTTCGCAGACAGTGACACAGAAGGACATCCACATCCAGAACCTCACCAACCTTGTTGAGTTGCTTGAGGCAGAGGGATTGAGAGACAAAGTGATTTTGATTTGCGGCGGTCCGCGCATCACTCACGAGTTGGCAAAAGAACTCGGTTATGACGCCGGATTCGGCATGAACACCTATGCAGACGACGTGGCATCGTATGTTGCAGAGGAACTCAACCGCAGAATGCATGAGAAATAAATAAAAAAACAGAAGATATATGGATAAGAATCAGATTCGCGAGGTGATCGCACGTCGTTGCGCCCTCGAACTTCACGATGGTGATGTAGTTAATTTGGGTATCGGACTTCCAACTTTGATTCCTAACTATCTGAAAGAGGGTGTGACAGTGACACTCCAGTCAGAGAACGGACTGCTCGGAATGGGCGTGGCTCCTGAGCAGGGCAAAGAGTGCAAATATTTGACAAACGCAGGTGGCGGTTTCATCACAACTGTTCCAGGCGCATCGTCGTTTGACAGTGCGACTTCTTTTGGATACGTTCGTGGCGGTCATGTCGATGTGACATTCCTCGGAGCATTGCAGGTAGATGAGAAAGGCAACCTTGCAAACTGGATGATCCCAGGCAAGAAGACTCCAGGCATGGGCGGAGCAATGGATCTCCTCGTAGGTGCAAACCGCGTTATCCTCGCAATGGAGCATACAGCAAAAGGCGCTCCAAAGATTTTGAAGCAGTGTACACTGCCATTGACAGCAGCAGGTGAGGTTGTCATGATCATCACCGAGATGGGTGTAATGGTAGTCACTCCAAAGGGAATTGAGCTTACAGAGATCAACCCAGAGTTCACAGTAGAGCAGGTTCAGGCTGCAACAGAGGCAACCCTCATTGTATCGCCAAACTTGAAGAACATGCAATTCTGATTTGATTATGGAGTATAATTTTCTGAAAATAGAGAACGAAGGTGCGGTTTGCACAATGACTATCTCAGCGCCAAAATCGCTCAATGCGTTGAACAGGAGCATTCTGGAAGAGATAGACCACTTCGTATCGAATATCAGAGAGGATGCCAGAGTGCTGATCATTACCGGTGACGGAGAGAAATCTTTCGTTGCAGGTGCAGACATATCTCAGATGGCTGGATTCAACGAGGCAGAAGGTTTGGCTTTCGGACAGTACGGAGCCGAAGTATTCCGTAAGATTGAGGACCTGCCAATCCCAGTGATAGCAGCAATCAATGGTTTTGCTCTCGGCGGAGGATGCGAGATAGCCATGGCTTGTGACATCAGAGTAGCGGCAGACAATGCTGTATTCGGTCAGCCAGAAGTCAAACTCGGCATCATCCCTGGATTCTCAGGAACCTACCGTTTGGCAAAACTCGTAGGACAGGGTATGGCGAAAGATCTGATTTACACAGGCCGCAACATCAAGGCAGACGAAGCATTGAGAATCGGACTTGTGAATACAGTCCTGCCACATGACGAGTTGATGCCATACGCCAAGAAACTTGCATCCATGATTGTGGCGAATGCACCTAAAGCGGTGGCTTTCGCAAAGAAAGCAATAAATGAGAATTACGACATGGACCGCAAAGAGGGACTTGCGTTGGAGAACCGTTATTTCGGCGCTTGCTTTGCAACCGAAGACCAGAAAGAAGGCATGCAGGCATTCCTTTACAAAAGAAAAGCAGAATTTAAAAACAAATAAAAGATAAGGTTATGAAAATTGCAGTAATTGGAACCGGCACAATGGGTGCAGGTATCGTTCAAGCATTCGCACAGGCCGGTATGCCTGTAGTGATGAAGAGCCGCAGCGAGGCAAGCCTCGAGAAAGGACTCGCAAAGATCAAGAAAGGCTTGGCAAAACTCGTAGAGAAGGGCAAAGTGACACAGGAGTATATGGATGCTACTGTGGCCAACATCTCAACAACTGTTGATTACAAAGACCTTGCAGATGCTGATTTGATCATTGAGGCAGCTGTAGAGGCAATGGATATGAAGAAAGAACTCTTTGCACAACTCGATGAGATGTGCAAGCCAGAGACTATCATAGCTACAAACACATCATCTCTCTCAATCACAGAGATTGCAGCAGCAACAAAGCGCGGTGACAAGGTGATCGGTATGCATTTCTTCAATCCAGCACCAGTGATGAAACTCGTTGAGATCATCCGCGGTCTTACAACTTCTGACGAAGTATATGCAACTATCAAAGGCCTTGTTGAGAAGATTGGCAAGACTCCGGTTGAGATCAAAGAGGCTCCAGGTTTCGTAGTAAACCGTATCCTCATCCCAATGGTCAATGAAGGTGTAGGCATTCTGGCTGATGGCGTTGCTTCGGCAGAGGATATCGACACAGCAATGAAACTCGGTGCAAACCACCCAATGGGACCTTTGGCACTCGGTGACCTGATCGGTCTTGACGTATGTCTCGCAATCATGGAGGTGCTCCATTCAGAGTTCGGCGACAAATACATGCCACATCCATTGTTGAGAAAGATGGTCCGTGCCGGCAAACTTGGTCGCAAGACAGGTGAGGGATTCTTCAAATATTAATAATCAATACACATTATAATATATATGGATTTCAATTTGAACAAAAAACAGGCTCTGTTCCAGCAGATGATCCGTGAGTTCGCCGAGAAAGAGGTGAAGCCATTGGCTGCTGAGATTGACGAAATGGAGCGCTTCCCAATGGAGACAGTTGAGAAATTGGGTAAAATCGGTGTTATGGGTATTCCTGTTCCAACCCAGTATGGCGGTGCAGGTGGCGATAACCTGATGTATTCTATTGCTGTAGAGGAACTTTCTCGCTGCTGCGCAACAACAGGTGTTGTTGTTTCTGCTCACACATCACTCTGTGTTGCTCCAATTCTTGAGCACGGAACAGAGGAGCAGAAGATGAAATATATTCCAAACCTTGCTTCAGGCAAGTGGATTGGTGCTTTCGGTCTTACTGAGCCAAACGCAGGTACTGATGCTGCAATGCAGCAGACAACAGCAGTGCTTGACGGCGACCATTATGTGCTTAACGGAACTAAGATCTTCATTACAAACGCAAACTACGCACACGTATTTGTAGTATTTGCAATGACAGACAAGTCGAAAGGCAATAAGGGTATCTCTGCATTCATCGTAGAGAAAGACTTCCCTGGTTTCTCAATCGGTAAGAAAGAGAGAAAACTCGGTATCCGCGGCTCGGCAACTGCTGAGTTGATCTTCGAGAACTGCATCGTTCCAAAAGAGAATCTTCTCGGTGAGGAGGGCAAGGGCTTTGCTATTGCAATGAAGACCCTTGACGGCGGTCGTGTGGGTATTGCATCACAGGCTCTCGGTATCGCACAGGGCGCTATGGATGAGACTGTCAAGTACACCAAAGAGCGCAAGCAGTTCGGTCGTTCTATCGCACAGTTCCAGAACACTCAGTTCCGCATGGCAGAACTTGAGACAAAAGTTCAGGCATCCCGTCTGCTCGTCCGTTCGGCAGCCTTCAAGAAAGACCAGCATGTTCCATTCTCGGCAGATGCTGCAATGGCTAAGTTGTTTGCTGCTGAGACTGCAATGGAGGTAACAACAAAGGCAGTTCAGTTCCACGGCGGTTACGGATATACCCGTGACTATCCAGTAGAGCGCATGATGCGTGATGCTAAGATCACTGAGATCTACGAAGGTACTTCTGAGGTTCAGCGTATGGTTATCGCTGGCAAATTGTTCAAATAATAGATAAAATAGAAATTATGAAAATAGTTGTTTGTATAAAACAAGTGCCAGATACAACTGATGTGAAGATCAATCCTCAGACTGGTACTATCATCCGTGAGGGTATTCCAAGCATCATGAACCCAGATGACAAGGGTGGTTTGGAACTTGCTCTCCGTCTGAAAGACGAATTCGGCGCACATGTTACAGTTATCACCATGGGTCCTCCACAAGCAGATGCAGTTCTCCGTGAGGCATACGCAATGGGTGTTGACCGTGCTATCTTGTTGACAGACCGCGCATTTGCAGGTGCTGACACATTGGCAACATCTCATGCATTGGCTTTTGCTCTCAACTGCATAGCGCATGATCTCATCATCACTGGCCGTCAGGCTATCGATGGTGATACTGCTCAGGTTGGTCCTCAGATTGCAGAGCACCTCAAACTTGCTCAGATTTCTTATGTGGCAGATGCCAAGTTTGACGGCAAGGACAAGTTCACAGTGAAGAAAGAGCTTGAGGATGGCTATCAGATGCTTGAGGTTAACACTCCATGTCTTTTTACAGTTTTGGCAAGTGCCATCAAGCCACGTTACATGACTGTTCGCGGTATCTGCGAGGCATTTGACAAAGAGGTTGAGATCTGGACAGTAGCCAATATCAATGCTGATCCTGAGAAACTCGGTGGCAAAGGTTCTCCAACCCGCGTGAAGAAGTCGTTTGCCAAGGCTCTCAAGCAGCCAGGAGAGGTCAAGGAGGGAACACCAGAGGAACTCGTTGACATCATAGTTGCTAAACTCAAAGAGAAATTCATCATTTAATAAGGAGGGCAATAGATATGAATAAAGCAGATTATAAAAACGTATTTGTTTTCGTAGAGCAGCGTGGCGGTGTTATCCAACCAGTTGCTTTTGAGTTGATCGGCAAGGCACGCGAACTTGCTGACGCTCTCGGAGAGAAAGTTGTTGCTCTCTTCCCTGGCTGTGGCATCAAGGCACAGGCACAGACTTTGATAGAGGCTGGTGCAGACCAGGTTATCGTGATGGATGCTCCAGAGTTGAAAGATTATCTAACAGAGCAGTATTCACAGGCTATTCATCAGGCAATTATGCATTTCATGCCAAGCATCGTGCTCATTGGCGCAACAACAATCGGCCGTGACCTCGGTCCACGTTTGTCGGCACGTCTTGAGACTGGTTTGACAGCAGACTGCACAAAACTCGAGATTTCTGAGGAAGGTGAGTTGATGATGACCCGTCCTGCATTTGGCGGTAACCTCATGGCTACCATCATGTGTACTGAGCACCGTCCACAGATGTCAACAGTACGTCCAGGCGTTATGCGCCGCATGGAGCCAGTAGCAGGCCGCAAAGGCGAGGTTATTGATTTCGCAGTGAAGTTTGATGCATCGAAGTTCAACGTAAAACTTCTTGAGACTGTCAAGAACCAGGGCACCCAGGTTGACATCACAGAGGCTAAGATTCTTGTTTCTGGTGGCCGTGGTGTTCAGAACACAGAGGGTTTTGCAAAACTTCAGCAGTTGGCAGATGTCTTTGGTCCAAAGGCTCAGGTTTCTTCATCCCGTGCAATGGTTGATGCCGGTGTAATCGACCATGACCGCCAGGTAGGTCAGACTGGTAAGACTGTCCGTCCATCGCTTTATCTGGCATGCGGTATCTCTGGTGCAATCCAGCACTTGGCAGGTATGGAAGAGTCTGAGTTGATTATTGCGATCAACAAGGACAAGTTTGCTCCTATCTTCAGTGTGGCAGATCTTGGTATCGTAGGTGATTTGCATAAGATCGTGCCTATGCTTACTGAGCGCTTGAAGAAAGAGACCAAGAAGTAAAACAGTAATTTTACATATTCCGAGGAGGCTGAGTCCCACTTTGTGGACTCAGCCTTTTCGGGTTAAAAAATGGCTTTTGTAAGTGGCTGATACTCAATCTATGGTTCGATGGAGGCTCGTATGGGCCTGCCTGCTGGGATAGAGGTGGATTGCTGTTGCTTTGTTGTTGATTATCAGTAGCTTAGACTGAATGGTGTAAGATTTGGGCGGTTGGGTGAAATTTTTTTTGGAAAAAGTTTGCGTAATTCGTTGAAATGTTGTACCTTTGCAGCGTGAAAATGATATTGAGAGAAGGAGGTCCGGAGGGGACCCCCTTCTTTTGTATTTATAGGTCTGGCACCGGGATAATTTTTTATTGTTTATGATACAAAAAGAACTGATTGAACAGATTGTGAATGAGAAGCTTGCGGGGAGCGAGTATTTTCTGGTGGAGGTGAAGGTCAGCAAGGATGATGTGATTGATGTGGAGATTGATGCTGATGAGGGTGTGAATATTGATTTTTGCGTGGAGTTGAGCAGGTTTGTGGAGTCGAGGCTTGACAGGGAGGCTGAGGATTTTGAGTTGAATGTGGGTTCGGCTGGTTTGACTTCGCCTTTCAAGGTGAGGAGGCAGTATGAGAAGAATCTCGGCAATGAGGTTGAGGTGCTTGACGGTGAGGGCAGGAAGCATAAGGGTGAGCTGGTGTCGGTGGATGAGGAGAGTTTCAGCATTGATGAGACTGTGATGGAGAGGCGCGAGGGCGACAAGAGGAAGAAGGCTTATGTGGTGAACCGCGTGTTTAGGTATTCGGAAATAAAAAGTACACATTATATAATTGATTTTAAGTAAAAATGGCAAAGAAAGAGACAGAGAATCTTTTGGAATCGTTTTCGGATTTCAAGGAGAATAAGAACATTGACCGTGCTACGCTGATTGACATTCTTGAGGATGCTTTCCGCAAGGAGATTGCGAAGATGTATGGTTCGGATGAGAATTTCAGTGTGATTTTCAATCCTGAGAATAATGACTGTGAGATTATCCGTACGCGTGTTGTGGTGGCTGATGATCAGGTTGAGGATGCGAACAAGCAGATTTCGCTGAGTGAGGCTAATGAGATTGATGAGTATGAGATTGATGATGAGGTTTATGAGAAGATTGATTTCAAGAATTTCGGCCGTCGTGTGGTTTTGAATCTTCGTCAGACTTTGGCTTCGAAGGTTCTGGATATTCAGAAGGCTGCCATTTATGAGAAGTACAGCGATGTGCTTGGCACGATAGTGTCGGGTGAGGTCTATCAGACTTGGAAGAAGGAGGTTTTGCTTCTTGATGAGGATCACAATGAGATGTATCTGCCTAAGGGCGAGCAGATTCCTTCGGATATCTATCGTAAGGGCGATATTGTGAGGGCTTTGGTTAAGGATGTTGACAATACGAACAATAATCCTAAGATTTATCTTTCGAGGACTGCTCCTGAGTTCTTGAAGTGTCTGTTTGAGGCTGAGGTGCCTGAGATCCATGATGGTCTGATTACCATCAAGGGCGTTGCGCGTATTCCTGGCGAGAGGGCGAAGGTGGCTGTTGAGTCGTATGATGACAGAATTGATGCTGTCGGTGCCTGCATTGGTATCAAGGGTTCGCGTATCCATGGTATTGTGCGTGAGTTGAGGAATGAGAATATTGATGTGATTAACTATACATCCAACATCAGTCTTTATATAGCGAGGGCTCTGCAGCCTGCGAAGGTTGTTTCGCTTGAGTTGGATGAGGAGGAGAAGATGGCTACTGTTTATATCCGTCCTGAGGATATTTCTCTGGCAATCGGCAAGGGCGGCTGCAATATCAAGTTGGCTTCGCAGTTGACTGGTTATCAGCTTGAGGTTCGCCGCGAGGATGCGGTTGCTGATGAGGAGGATGTTTTGCTGGCTGATTTCAGTGATGAGATTGACGGCTGGGTAATTGATGTGCTCCACAGCATTGGCTGCGAGACTGCCAAGAGTGTCCTGAAACTGTCGAGAGAGGAGTTGATTGAGCGTACTGACCTTGAGGAAGAGACAATTGACGATGTTCTTGCTATTTTGAACAGAGAGTTTGAGGAAGATTGATTTTATTGACCAATAAAGCATTGAAAAATATATGCCAAGATTAGGAAAGATAACAAAAATATTAAATATCAGTACTGAGACAGCTTCGGCTTTCTTCGAGAAGAAGGGTGAGAAAGTTGCCAATGACCTTAATGCCAAGATAACAGACGAGCAGGAGAGCATGCTTTGGGATGCTTATGCTACGGATGAGCAGAAGCGTCAGAAGGCAGCAGAAGAGACCAACGCCAAGAAGGAAGCAGAGGAGAAGTTGGCTCAGGAGGAAGAGGCGAGAAAGGCTCAGGCAGAGCAGGAACGTCTGGAGAAAGAGCAGAAAGAGGCTCAGGCAAAGAAGGAGAAAGAAGAGGCGGAACGTAAGCGCAAAGAGGCGGAAATGCTTGAGAAACAGCGCCGCGAGGAAGAACGCAGATTGGAAGAAGAGAAGAAAGCCGAGACCCGCAGAATAGAAGAAGAGGCTAAGAAGGCTGCCGAGGAGAAGGCTGCAGCGACTGAGAACAAAGGCGGCAACCTGAAAGTTATCGGCAAGATAGATCTTGATTCGATAAATGGTGCCATGCGTCCTCCAAAGAAGAGCAAAGAAGAACTTCGCCGTGAGAGTATTGCCAAGCAGAAAGAAGAGCGCAAAGCCCGCGAGCAGAAGATGAAAGAGCAGAAAAAGGCTCAGAAACCTGTGAGCGAGCAGAAGCCTGCAGAGCAGAAACGTAAAGAGCAGCCAGTTCAGAAACCAGCTCAGGAGACGGAGCAGCGTCCTGCATCATCGTTTATTCCTACAGAAGTGCCTAAGCTTCAGGGAACGACTGTTGTCGGCAAGATCGAGCTTGAGAATCCGAAAGATGCCAATGGCGGAAAGAAGAAAAAGCGCAACAGGATTGGCGGCGGCAGGGTAGATGTTGCTGCAATCCAGCAGGAGAATGCTCCAAAGGGCGGAAAGCCTGGCAAGAATGAAGAAGGCAAGAAGAACAAACATAAGAAACCGCTTCATGTGGCGCAAGTCTCTGAAGAGGATGTTGCAAAACAGGTAAAAGAGACACTCGCAAGACTGACAGAGGGCAACAAGACGAACAAGAAAGGCGCCAAGTATCGTAAAGAGAAACGTGATGCCGCTGCCCAGAAAGTTCAGGATGAGAGAATGCAGGAGGCTGCAGAGTCGAAGATATTGAAACTGACCGAGTTCGTGACAGCCAACGAGTTGGCAACCATGATGAACGTGACAGTTACTCAGGTAATCCAGACATGCTTCAACCTCGGAATGTTCGTGTCAATCAACCAGCGACTTGATGCTGATACCATCAATATTGTGGCAGACGAGTTCGGATTCAAGACCGAGTTCGTCTCAGCAGATGTGGTCAATGCCATCCAGGAGGAAGAAGACAGCGAAGAAGATTTGCAGTCGCGTCCACCAATTGTAACTGTAATGGGACATGTGGACCATGGTAAGACATCATTGCTTGACTATATCCGCAAATCTAATGTCATTGCCGGTGAGGCTGGAGGTATCACCCAGCATATTGGTGCGTATAATGTCACATTGGATGACGGACGTCATATAACCTTCCTTGATACTCCTGGTCATGAGGCGTTTACAGCGATGCGTGCTCGTGGTGCTCAGGTTACGGATATCGCAATCATTATTGTTGCAGCCGATGACAATGTCATGCCGCAGACAGTTGAGGCTATCAACCATGCCTCGGCAGCGGGAGTGCCAATCGTGTTTGCAATCAACAAGTGCGATAAGCCAAATGCCAATCCAGATAAAGTAAAAGAGTCGCTTGCAGCGATGAATTACCTTGTGGAAGAGTGGGGCGGCAAATACCAGTCGCAAGATATTTCTGCCAAGAGCGGAAAGGGTGTTCAGGAGTTGCTTGAGAAAGTGCTTCTGGAGGCAGATTTGCTTGATTTGAAGGCAAATCCAGACCGCAAGGCAGTAGGAACAATCATAGAGTCGTCGCTTGACAAAGGCCGTGGCTATGTGGCAACAGTGCTGATCAGCAACGGTACTCTGAAAGTGGGAGACGTGATGCTGGCAGGAACCGCGTACGGCCGTGTTAAGGCAATGTTCAACGAGCGTAATCAGAGAATCAAGTCGGCAGGTCCGGCAGAGCCAGTGATAGTGCTTGGTTTGAATGGTGCTCCTCAGGCAGGTGATAAGTTCAACACATTCGACGAAGACCATGAGGCACGCGAGATTGCAACACGCCGTGAGCAGTTGGCCCGCGAGCAGGGACTCAGGACATCAAAGCACCTCACACTCGACGAGATCGGACGCCGTATCGCGCTCGGCAACTTCAAAGAGATCAATGTTATTGTCAAAGGTGATGTGGATGGCTCTATTGAGGCATTGTCAGATTCACTGATAAAACTTTCGACCGAAGAGATACAGGTTAACGTGATCCACAAGGCAGTCGGTCAGATTTCAGAGAGTGATATCATGCTCGCTGCTGCATCAAATGCCATCATAGTAGGCTTCCAGGTTCGTCCATCATTGGCGGCACGGAAGATGGCTGAGAAAGAAGAGATTGATATCCGTTTGTATTCAATCATCTACGATGCTATCGAAGAGATGAAAGACGCGATGGCCGGTATGCTTGCTCCTGAGATCAAAGAAGAGATCGTTGCAACTTTGGAAATTAGAGAGACATTCAAGATTTCCAAGGTCGGTACTATCGCGGGATGTATGTGTAAAGAAGGTAAGATTAAGAGAACCAGCAAAATACGTCTTATCCGTGATGGTATTGTGGTTTATACAGGCGAGCTTGCATCACTCAAGCGTATGAAAGACGACGTCAAAGAGGTCGCTGCTGGATTCGAGTGCGGTCTGAACATCGACAAGTATAACGATATCCACATCGGCGATGTAATCGAGGCTTACGAGCAAGTCGAGGTTAAGAAGACCCTCTAATGAACTGGTTAGATATTCTATTTGCGATACCACTCCTCTATGGCCTGATTCAGGGTCTGAGGCGTGGTATCGTCAAAGAAGTACTGATGCTTTTGGCCGTGGTGCTTGGTGTCTATGTGGCAAAATTCTTCTCGACTCCGATGTCGCTTTTCGTGCAGGAAGTGCTTGGAGCGAGTGAGAAAGTTGCCGCACCATTGTCGTATATACTTGTTGTTGTGGTTTTTGCCGGAGGATTGTATGTGCTGGCGTGGATGCTGACCAATATACTCAAAGCCATAAAACTGGGGATGGTGAACAGAGTGGCCGGAGGTTTGTTTGGACTTTTGAAGTGGGCGTTGATAATCAGCGTGGTGCTTCATTTCTTCATGATAGTGGACAAATATGTGCCTGTCAGAGAGAAGCCCGCGGTGCAAGAATCGGTGCTTTATGAACCATTGGAAGGCGTGATGGACAAGTTGCTGCCATTCCTGAATATTAAAGATTATTTGAGTACGTTGGGAAAATGAAGTATAAGAACTATATTTTCGACCAGGGCAATGTTGTGCTTGACATAGATGCTGACCTGAGTTACAAGGCCTTTATGGAGTTGTTGCCGGCAAAACCAGACGGTCTGCCGATTTCGGTGGCTGACCTGATGGGCGGAAGCGAAGGCGCTTTGGTTTGTGATTATCAAGTTGGCAAAATAACGACTGAGCAGTTTGTTGTCGCGATGAAAAAAGTGATGAAGCCAGGCGTGACGGGAGAACAGATAGTGGCTGCGTGGAATGCAATGATTGTCGAATTTCCGAAGAGAAGACTCGATATGCTGCTGGAACTCAGGAGGAAAGGTGCCAAAGTATATATGTTGAGCAATACGAATGACGCCCATATGGAGCATATCATAAAGAAATGTTTCGGCGGGGAAAGGAGTAAGATGATGGAGTATTTTGATGATTTGTTCCTGTCGAACGAGATGGGTTTGGCAAAACCAGGACTTGAGATTTATGAGGAGATGATTCGCAGGACTGGAATGAATCCTAAAGATTCGGTTTATTTTGATGATTTAGAGCAAAATGTTGAGGCCGGGAAGCGTGCCGGACTGAATGCAGAGCTCGTGAATCGTGATGAGTGGATGGAGAAAATATAAGATGCGGAAACATTCCGTATGTTTTTGAGGCAGATTGTCGGTCGGCAATCTGCTTTTTTGTGTCTTTGTAACAGATTGATTTTCAATGCATGCCCTGTATGAACGTTGGATTAAATAGGGTGGCGGTTGGAAGTGGATAAGGATATGAGGTTTGCTATATATATAATAATGTGTGTATGATGTTTCAATTTGTGAAAATGTGTTCGGGACGTCCTATGAAAGACATTTTGTGTGCCTCAACTGGCAAAAAATGATTGTTTGCATCTTAAAAATAGGTTTTAAAACATAAATAATGACCATAAAATGCACACTTATGGGTGTTGATAATGTCAATTTGTTGCTTTATATATCTGAGAATCAAGCAGAAGAAAAATAATAAAAAAAAAGATTGTAAATTATTTGGTCAGGTCGTAAAAAGGCAGTACCTTTGCAGTCGCTTTCGAAAAGAAGGAAGCGGATGAACATTGACCGATTGAGCAACTAAGAAATGTAGTAAGAAAGAACAAGGTAAGATTTAAGAAAGTCTTTCCGTCAAGATAGAACGAATATTACAT
>JAZUKZ010000030.1:0-6808 GCA_045643545.1 Candidatus Aphodosoma sp.
TTTTTTTGGTGCTTTTGGTGGTTTTTGAGGGATTTAGCGGTGGTAAGTGGTTGAGTTGCAGTGGGTTGGTGGGACATATCGTTTTTCGATAAATTGTTTGGTTGTTTTGTTTTTTTGTTGTATCTTTGCAGACTGAAATAATACGTATTCTTATGAAAAAGTTTAAAGTGTTCTGCGTTTTGCTCTTGGTGGCTTATCTGGCGTCGGCGGTTTATGATTTCTGCGACGCTTGGATGAGTGACGAGAGTGTCAGTTCTGTGAATGTGCATCAGATGGATTTGTCGGACGGGGCGTTTGTGCTGAGGGGTGTGCTTGATATGGTCGGTTTTGCGACGATTATTTTTTCGGGCGTGCTTTTGGTGATGTTTGTGAGGATGATGGTCATGTTTACGAGGCAGATGGTTTTTGACAGGCGTTCGGTGAGGTTGCTGAGCCGTATCGGCTGGGGCTGCGTCGGTCTGTCGGTTGTTGTTTCGCTGTGGGCTTTAGGCCGTTATTTGCTTGCGGGCATGGTGGGGGCTGAGGCTGAGGTGAATGTTCTTGGGATGTTTGACCTGGGGAACCTGATAACGGGTCTTACTGTTTTGGTGATGAATGAGATTTTGAAGCAGGCATTGTTGATGAAAGAGGAGAATGATCTGACGATATGATAGTGGTGAATTTGGACAGGGTGATGGCTGAGAAGGGCATCAGTCTCAGTGAGCTTTCGGAGCGTGTGGGGATTACGCAGGCTAATCTGTCGGTTCTGAAGAACGGGAGGGCGAAGGCGATAAGGTTTACGACTCTGGAGTTGATTTGTGAGGTGTTGGGGTGTCAGCCGGCTGATATCCTGGAGTTCAGGGAGGAATAATAAATTTTTAAAAATAGTTTTGTATGAAAAAGATTTTAAGTTTGGCGGTTGCCGCATTGCTTTGTGTGGCAGCGCTTTGTGCCCAGACGGTGGATCATGGCCATGGCTTGCAGGAGTATAAGCTGAGCAATGGTCTGACGGTTTATCTTTGGGAAGACCATTCGGTGCCTGATGTTCACGGCCGTGTCGTTGTGAGAGCGGGTTCGGTGGATGAGCCTGGTGATTATACTGGTTTGGCTCACTATCTGGAGCATATGATGTTCAAGGGTACTCAGGAGATCGGTACTTTGGACTGGGAGAAAGAGCAGCCTTTGTACAATGAGATCATTGAGCTTTACAATGAGTTGAATGCTTATGGCAAGGCTCATGAGAATGACAAGCCTTCAAAGAAGGAGGATCCAGCGCGTCTGGACATCATCAAGAGGATCAATGAGAAGTCGCTTGCTGCAGCGCAGTATGGTGCTACTAATGATTTCTCGAATCTGACTGAGAGTTATGGTGGTGACAATCTGAATGCGTTTACTTCGTATGATTTGACTGCTTATCACAATGATTTTCCTGCTACTGCGATGGAGAAGTGGATGAAGTTGAACTCTGACCGTTTGATGAATCCTGTTTTCCGTTCGTTCCAGGCTGAGTTGGAGAATGTGTTTGAGGAGTACAATATGTATAATGACGATATGGGAACCCATCAGCGTCAGTTTATGTATGAGCACCTCTATGGGGGAACTCCATACGACAGGGATGTGATCGGTTATGCCAAGGATCTGAAGAATCCAAGTCTGCAGGCTTTGATTAATTTCTACAATACTTGGTATGTGCCTAACAATATGGTTCTGCTTCTTGTGGGTAACTTCAATGCTGAGCAGGCTAAGCCATTGATTGAGACTTACTTCGGCCGTCTGACTCCAAAAGAGTTGCCAGAGCGTCCTACTTATCCAAAGCATGATTTCTCGCAGGACAAGAAGGCTTATAAGCTGAATGTGGGCTATATGCCTCAGTATATCTGGGCTTATCAGGGTCTGAAGATGGGTGACAAAGAGTCAACTGCCCTGGAATTTGCCTTGGCATTGCTGAACAACTCCCATGAGACCGGTCTGCTCGACAAACTGATGCTTGACGGTACTGTCGGCGGTGCTTACGCACAGCATGACTCTCGTAGGATTGACGGTCGTCTGATGGTGATCGGTGTTCCTTACTATGATATGGCTACCCGTAGCTTCGATGATGCGAAGACTACTGAGAAGTTGATTTACAAAGAGATTGACAAGATTATGGATCCTGAGAAGATTCCTGACTGGTTGTTCAACTCTGTAAAGAAACAGTTGTTGCAGGAGCATGAAATGATGTATGAGTATCAGAGCGCTAAGATTAATATTTTGACATACGCTTATACTTATGATATTCCTTTGGATGAGTTCATCAATGAGGACAAAGAGATCGCTGCTTTGACAAAAGAGCAGGTTGCTGCTGTTGCGAAGAAGTATTTCGATGCTCCACGCTGCACTTTGGAGTTCGGCGAGGGTGAGCCTCAGAAGAACAAACTTGCCAAGCCAGCCATCAAGCCATTGGATCCTCCAAAGGGCGTGCAGACTGAGTATGCAAAGGCATTCAAGAATGTTCCTACTACTGCAGTGAACGTTACTTATAACGATTTCAGCGAGGTTACCCACAAAGAGATGAGTTCGAAT
Organism: Candidatus Aphodosoma sp.; assembly: GCA_045643545.1. Classification (GTDB taxonomy): domain Bacteria; phylum Bacteroidota; class Bacteroidia; order Bacteroidales; family Paludibacteraceae; genus Aphodosoma. The sequence goes on from JAZUKZ010000030.1 coordinate 2,542, forward strand.
GTGAACCTCCATTATACTGAGAATACACAGAATGACATCTTCACAGTGACATTGCGTTACGGCGTAGGTACTCACCTTTTGCCAAAATTGGAGTATGCAGCAGCCCTGATGAATACCGCAGGCTGCGTATATGAAGGCAAAGTACGTAATTCTCAGGAGTTGCACCGTCTCTATTCAGAACTCGGCGCTACTTACTCATTCGGTGTAAATGACAGTTATTTCTACATCAGCATCCAGGGTGAGGAGAAGAACCTGGACAAGATTATGTCGCTTGTGGTTCCACAGATCATGTTCACCGACCTCGATGACAAGCAGATCAAGAGTATGGTTTCTAACGCATACTGGGGACGTTTCAGCGAGAAGAGAAGCACCAGCGTATTGTCGTCGGCATTGCTTGAGTATATTCTCTATGGCGAGAACTCGAGATATATCGACCGTATCCCAATGAGCGAACTCTATCACTACAACGTATTGCCTGACGGCAGCGGTTATGACGAGACCTTCCTCATCAACAAGACCAACCTGACCACTACAATCCAGGAGGCAACAGGTTATGCACTTGATATCTTCTATTGCGGTAAGAAACCTATCGCAGAGGTAGAGGCAGCAATGCAGAAGGCTCCAATGCAGAAGACCATGCTTGCAACTCAGTCGCCATTCTTCCGCAACCGCAGCAATGAGTACAACCAGAAGACCCAGGTAATCTTCCTGCACGATGCACGCATGCAGCAGGCTAAGGTTTATTTCTACTCTAACGGTACAAACTATGACTGCACTCAGGATGTAAATTCAGAGGCATTCAACCAGTACTTCTCGGGTGGTTTCAGCGGACTTGTGATGAATGAGATCCGTGAGAAGAGATCGATGGCTTACACAGCATACGGCCAGTATGTGACTCCATCTGTTCCAAACCGCGATTCTTATATGATCGGTTATATCGGAACTCAGAGTGACAAAGTGCCAGAGGCAATCAACGTAATGATGGATCTGATGACCAACATGCCAGACCCAGAGGATGTAAATGCAAGAATGGCAGATATCAAAGAGTTCCTTTATCAGTCAACACTGGCAGCGAAGCCAAACATGCGTTCGAAGAGCCAGGTTTATGAGGCATGGCTCAGAGCAGGCTATACAGATGATCCAGCAAAGACCAACCTTACGAAGATTGAGAATCTGACTTACGATCAGATCAAGAATTACTATGAGCAGAACATCAAGGGCCGTCCAATCACAATTGTTGTGATAGGCGACCAGAAGATGATGGATAAGAATCAGGTAAAAGAGTTGCAGAAAAAGTATGGCAAGTTCGTCAAGATAAGCAACAGCAAGTTGTTCAAGGGCGGAGTTGATGAGCTTTGATAAGTTCTAAGATACACAATAACAGAGATTTAGCGGGGTCGGAAACGGCTCCGCTATTTTTTTGAGAATATAGTGTTTAAGTGAGAAATATTTTGTAACTTTGCAGTTTGCAAGAGTATTGCAAATTTCAAACAAAAAATAGCATATGAAAAAGGTATTGTTAATGTTAGCAGCAGCATTAGTTATGGTAGGTTGCAGCAAGAAAACAGAGCGTGAAAATCCATTTTTCACAGAGTGGGATACCCCAGAAGGCGTTCCACCATTCGAGGAGATTTTGAATTCAGACTTCAAACCAGCATTTGAGCGCGGAATCGAAGAGCAGAATGCCGAGATTGAGGCTATTATCAACAACACAGAGGCTCCAACATTCGAGAACACCCTTGTGGCACTCGATGCATCAGGCGAGCTTTTGGACAAAGTGGCAGGTGTGTTCTTCAACATCTGCGAGAGCGACGGCAATGACAGCCTCAACGCAGTAAGAGAAGAGGTAGAGCCAATGCTCAGCGAGCACAGCGACAACATCTACATGAACGGCAAACTCTTTGAGAGAGTAAAGGCAGTTTATGATGCAAGAGAGGGTCAGGAGTACACCGGCGAGCAGTTGAGACTCATCGAAGAGACATACAAGATGTTCGTACGCAACGGTGTGGCTCTTCCAGCAGACAAGCAGGAGCGCCTTCGTGAAGTCAACAAGCAGTTGTCATTGCTTCAGACCAAGTTCGGCAACAACCTTTTGGCTGACCTCAATGCATATCAGCTCGTGATAGAGAAAGAAGAGGATCTCGCAGGACTGCCAGAGGGCGTTCGCGCAGCAGCAGCAGATATGGCCAAAGAGAATGGCAAAGAGGGCAAATGGATGTTTGGACTCTCAGTGCCAAGTTATGGTCCATTCATGCAGTATTCAGAGAACCGCGAGTTGAGAAAGCAGATGTATGATGCTTATCACAAGAAAGGCAACAACGGCAATGCAAACGACAACAAGCAGATTTGCCTTGACATCATCAAACTGAGAATCGAGAAGGCAAAACTCCTCGGATTCAACACTCCAGCAGAGATGATTCTCGACAATACAATGGCAAAAGAGCCTGCAAAGGTTGATGAGTTCCTTCTGAAGATTTTCAATGCAGCCAACAACAAGGCAAAAGAAGAACTCAAAGAGATGCAGGTAATTGCAGACCGCGACGGTGTGACAATTGAGGCATGGGACTGGGATTTCTATGCAGAGAAACTCCGTCAGGAGAAATATGCTTTGGATGAGAATCTGATCCGTCCATACTTCAAGATGGAGACTGTAAGAGAGGGCGTGTTTGCAGTAGCACACAAACTCTATGGCCTGAACTTCGAGAAGATGGAGAACGTTCCAGTGTTCAACCCAGAGGCTGAGTGCTTCAGAGTGACTGGAGAGAACGGCGAACTCGTAGGTGTGTTCTATTGCGATTATTTCCCAAGACCATCAAAGAGAGGCGGTGCATGGATGGAGGCAATCCGCGGCCAGTACTGGAAAGACGGCAAAGAGATCCGTCCAGTGGTTGTGAACATCGGTAACTTCACCCGTCCAACATCAAGCACTCCATCATTGCTGAATGTTGATGAAGTAGAGACCATGTTCCATGAGTTCGGTCATGCACTTCACGGCTTGCTTGCAAAGGCAAACTACAAGACATTGTCTGGCACAAACGTAGCACGCGATTTCGTAGAGTTGCCATCTCAGATCAATGAGAACTGGGCATTCCAGCCAGAGGTTCTCGCAATGTATGCTAAACATTATGAGACAGGCGAGATTATTCCTGACTCACTTGTGGCTAAGATAAACGCTACTTCTACATTCAACCAGGGATTTATGACTACTGAGCTTTGCGCAGCATCAATCCTTGATATGTGCTGGCATAACCTCAGCTCTATCGACGGCATCACAGATGTAGATGCTTTTGAGGATGAGATGATGAACAAGATTGGTCTGATTCCACAGATTTTGTCACGTTACAAGACAACATACTTCAACCACATCTGGGGCGGCGGATATGCTGCCGGCTATTACAGCTACTTGTGGGCAGAGGTTTTGGACAAGGATGCGTTCTCGGTATTTGAGAAGAACGGATTGTTTGATCCAGCAACAGCAAAGGCCTTCAAACATTTGCTTGAGAGCGGCAACACTGTTGACCCAATGGAGTTGTTCCGCGAGTTCAAGGGCGGTGATCCAGACGAAGAACCAATGCTTCGTGGCCGTGGTTTGAAATAATAGGTTGTTTTGAGGAGATTACATCTTGAAATAACGAAAAGACTCACTGAAGTCAGGGCAATCGATATGCTGATGATTGCCCTGGCGTCAGTTTTTATCTGGCTGTTGCCTGTTTTCATGGGGAAGGGCGCTGGTGAAAGTGTTCCATTCAGCATGATGGGCGTGGAGTTGTGGCGGATGCCATGGCACTTGTCGAGGGTGATGGCTTTTATATTCTGGACGATATTCTCGTACTGGCTCGTGATTCTCGGAGAGAAGATGGAGCTGATGCCGACCAGGAGTTCAATGCCTTTTGTGGTTGGCATGCTATTGAGTGCGACGGTGTCGGGAGTCCAGGTTTTTGACAGTGGGATGGTGGCGTTCATACTGTTTGTTCATGCCGTGATGCGAATGTGCAGAATGTACGATGTGAGCAATCAGGTTATTGAGGCTTTCAAGGTAGTGGTGTTCATTTGGCTGGCGTCGCTGTTCAAAGTGGAGTATCTGTGGTTTCTGTTGCTTTATGTGGCAGGACTTTCGGTTTATAAGGTGGTGTCGTTCAGGATTATTGTCAGTTCGTTGCTGGCTCTGGCGATAGGTTTGTGGCTGACATGGGGTTTTTGCTATGTGGCCGGAATGATGGATTTGTTTGTTGATTATGTGAGAAGTGCGTTGATGTTTGACTTCGTG
>JAZUKZ010000031.1:0-19585 GCA_045643545.1 Candidatus Aphodosoma sp.
ACGCTATCCGAACGCTATCTCAACGCTATCTCGCGCCCTCCGACCATCTCAAGTCCCCAGGAAAAACATAGAAACATAGAAACATAAAAAAGCGCACCGGAAACACCAGTGCGCCAAGAAGTTGTGATACGGGGATTCGAACCTCGACAGACAGAACCAAAAACTGTAGTGCTACCATTACACCATATCACAGTTCAAAAAAAGATTGAGTTGTCTCCCGACGACTCAACCCTAAAATTATTAACCTTAAATCTAATACCATGAAAAACGCTGCAAAGTTACATGGTTTTCGGCATCCGTGCAAGAGTTTCGCAAAAAAACTTTAATTATTTACGAATATTTAACATATATGCTAAAGGATGTTAATGCTATACTTTTATTTTAAATATGTGTTGACCAAACAAATATTTTTATGTACCTTTGCAGACTGAAATGTGTAAATAGCTAATGCGCAAGATTTTAAAGACAACAATGCGTTTCGCGATAGGGGTGCTTCTGATAATCACTCTACTGCCGTCATGCGTAATGTCACACAAACTCAACTACTTACAACAAAGAGACAATCTTCCCGAGTACAACGACTCGCTGAAATTTGAGGACTACAGATTGCAGCGTGGCGACTATCTTTACGTCAGAATTTCTGCAATAGATGCCGACGCCGCGGAGGTTTTCAACGGATTTTCAGGCGGAGGAGGCAATATTTCGGGACAGAACATGTCGTCGGATAACCCGACTTCGCGACTTTACATGTACCTCGTTGACGAGGACGACTGCATCGACTACCCTTACATCGGAAAACTGAAAGTGACCGACAAAACACTGAGAGAGGTTAAGGGAATCCTCGAAAATGGACTGAGCGAGATGCTGACGGGATTCTCGGTGGACGTGCGACTGGCAAACCGATCTTTCTCAATCCTGGGAGAGGCCGGCACCGGCAAATACACAATTCCAAAGGAAAAACTGACCATCTTTGAAGCCTTGGCCATGAGCGGCGACCTGAAAATGTACTCTAACCGCTCTAAAATACAGATAATCAGGCAAACATCCAAAGGCACTGTGGTTAAGACTTTCGACATACGAACTAAATCGATAATCGACTCGGAGTTCTACTACATCCAGCCTAACGACGTGATTTACGTGCCATTCACCAACGCAAAGGCTTGGGGCGCATCGCATGTGACAAATGTCATCTCTCTGACAATGACGACAATCTCATTCGGATTGTTCATCTATTCTATAGTCAACTCTATCATCAAATTAACAACATCAGAACAACCAAATTAATGAAAAAAACAAATCTGAAATATCTGATTTATGCATTGGTGGCTGTTTTGATGACTGGTTGCTATCCAATGCGAAGAGTGGGTTTGATCCAGGAGAGAGAAAACCTGCCTCAATACGAGAATGACGTATTCCACCAATATAAGTTGCAGCAGAATGATGAGGTTGTGATAAGAGTGCTCACTTCCGATGCAGCGACCGAGAAACTGTTCAACAACGGTCAAAGCAACCAGACAACCAACGCCTATTCTTACAGGATTTACGAGGATGGAACAATCGACGTGCCTTTCCTCTCTCACGTGAAGGTTGAGGGGCTGACACTGAACGAGGCGGAAAAGAAAATCGACGCTCAACTTGCAGAATATGTCAGCGACGCCCACTGCAAACTGGCTCTTACCACCGGAACTTTCTGCGTGATAGGAGATGCTGGCAGAGGCTATTTCCCTATCTACAAGGAGCGTCTGACCATCTATCAGGCTCTCGCACTGAGCGGCGGAATAAACGCTACGGCTGATTTCGCGCATGTGAAGATTCTCAGGAAAACTCCAGATGGGACCAAAATCGTTGAGTTCGACATACGCTCGAAATCAATAATAGATTCTGAATATTACTACATCTATCCGAACGACATAATTTACCTCGATGTCTCAAAGAGAAGATTCTGGGGTTCAAACTCTTACACTGAGTTCCTCGGAGTGATAACTTCCTCTTTGAGTCTGCTCATGTCAATCTGGAACATATTCGCTAAATAAAAACAAACAGCACACATTATATAACTATATGGAATACACCGAAGGCGGAAGCAATAGGGACTACCTGGACGGCAGAGGAAACCGTTATTACACTGACGGAGGAGAAGGACACTATTATACTGGCGGACAGTCAGCACAGGGTCCCCAATCCACAAACGACACCGCGATAAACATAAAGGAATGGATTTTCAGGTTTTTGAGTCATTGGTATCTTTTTGTGATATCAGTGGTAGTAGCATTGTGCCTCGGCTACATCAAGAACCGCTCGTGGAAACCACAATATACAACTGAATCTAAAATCATTATCGCAGAGGCGAAGAGCACAACCGACTACAACTTCATGCAGAACTTCGTGGGAGGTATGAGTTATGCCAATGCAAACAACCAGTTGCTCGTACTTGGTTCGTATGGTTTGGTTAACCGCACTGTGCAGAAACTGCCATTCTTCATTGACTATTTTGAAAGAGGCAGATTCAAAACCACGAACCTCTACGGCCACGAGCCAATTTTCATCACAGATTTACAGTTGACACCTGAAGCATACGCCTTTACATACAAAGTAACGCCTATCGACGACAATCAGTTCCAGATAGAACTGGACGAGGGGTATCCTAAGTCAATGAACAACATAGCAAGGGCATTCAAACCTATCAAGGCAAGATACGGAAACAAGGTCACAAGCAAACTTTTCTCCGGAACAATAGAGAAACTTGCAATGACACCGGACCAGAAGACTTTCTACTTCAGATTCCGCGACATAAGGTCATTGGAGGAGGAATTCGCCAACCGTCTGTCACTCGGATACATGGGTACCAACAGAGACCCTTCTACCGTAGTTAGCGCAACACTGACATCAGATGTGCCGTTGAGAGATCAGGACTTCCTGAATGCTCTGGCAAAAGAGTTCCTGGCATCCAACCTCGAGGAGAAGAACGAGGAAGCAAACCGTACTATCGCATTCATCAATGACCAGTTGATGCTGCTGTCCGACTCGCTTAACTCTGCAGAGGCAAGACTGCGCCAGTATCGAGCAATGAACAATATCGTGGATATCTCAAGTTACTCATCTCAGGTTCTTACGAAGATGAATGCTCTGGATGCTCACCGCTCGGAACTCAATCTGAAAGAGGCTTACTTTGACGAGCTCTCCAAATATCTGACGCAGAGCGTAATGGACGAGAAACTTGTGGCTCCGTCGTCCATAGGCATTGCAGACCCAACATTGCTCGACCTTGTAGCTCAGTTCAACGAACTGCAGCAGAAGCGCAGCGACATCGGAGAGAAGAACCCTCAGTATCCTCGCATCACCAAGAGAATGAACGAGATTCGCGAGACTATGCTTGAGGTGCTGAAGAATGTAAGAAAGGTCCACAACATGGAGCGCGCTTCTTTCGAACGCGAATACTCACAGGTGACAGGCCAGATTCAGAACTTGCCAGACAAGGAGTTTGAGATGATCAACTATGAGCGCGCCTACAAGATCAATGACAACTACTATACATTCCTGCTGCAGAAACAGTCGGAGGCTCAGATACGTAAAGCATCAAACATTCCGGATAACAAGATTTTGCAGGAGGCAAGGACATCGAATTACCCAGTCAACACTAATGAGAAGACTCAACGGTATTTGATATTCCTTGTGATAGGTCTGTTGATTCCAACGGTATACATAATACTTAGAGTGGTGCTTGACTCAAGCATCAACACTGAGGATGACATCAGAAGGTTAACTGACATTCCTATCATTGGAAGCACTTTGCATACTGACAGCAAAGCACTTGTTGCCTCTACAAAGAGCAAAAGGTCGGTTTACACTGAGAAATACCGTATCATCCGCTCACGCATCGAGAAGACTATCGGCAAGAAAGAATGCTCGTTCATCTCAGTCACTTCCGCAGAATCAGGTGATGGTAAATCCCACTTTGCATTGAATATGGCTGGTATCTACTCAATGATTTCCGACAAGGTGCTGCTGATGGATATGGACTTGCGAAACCCTACCCTTTCGCGTAACTGCGGTTATGGCAGTGCCAAGGGCCTTGTGCATGTACTTATCGGCGAGGCTACGCTTGATGAGGTGATCGTGACCGACAATGAGGAATTGGGATATGACTTCATACCAGTAGGCGTAGTGCCTATCAATTCCGCTGAGCTTATCCGCTCGAAGAAGATGGAAGAGGTCTTTGAGGAATTAAGGAACCGCTACGAACATATAGTAATTGATACATCTCCTCTTGGCTTGGTTTCGGATGCTATCGAGATCATGCGCAAGACAGATGTCAATCTGCTGATTACACGTTCGCACAAGACAAACAAGAGTTTCTTCAAGAATTTTGCTAACCAGGTTGTAGTGGATGGCATAGAGAATTGCTTCGTCGTGCTGAATGACCTGCCACTTGCGAAGAAGAGAAAAGGTCTGCTTCGTTACGGCAAGTATTCAGGAAGTTATGGCTACGGTTACGGCTATGGTTCTTACGGATCTTACGGTTCATATAGAGCCTACGGATACGGATCGCATTACTACAACAGCAATGGCGAGAAGTATTACACTTCTGACGAAGAAACTGAAAATAAAGAGAAAAAAGACTGATTTATAACACTTTGCAGAGATTGAAGGGGAACATCTTCTCTCTAAGTCCCAGCAATTGCGCAAAAGATGCTAAAGCGCAAAGAATTGATGCAAAAGGTTATAAGACAGCGAGTTCGGTAAGGTCGGAAATATTTGTATGATTTTTTTCGTGAAAATGCTTGGTCAGTTCGCGAAAATGTCGTACCTTTGTGCCCGCTTTACAGACAGATAATAATAAAATAAAAAACACAAATAACATGTCAAAAATTTGTCAGATTACAGGAAAAAGGGCAATGATTGGCAACAACGTATCACACTCAAAACGTCGTACCAAACGCTCTTTTGATGTTAACTTGTTCCACAAGAAGTTCTACTATGTAGAGCAGGACTGCTGGATCAGATTGAACATCTCGGCTGCAGGACTCCGCACAATCAACAAGGTTGGCTTGGATGCAGCACTCAAGAATGCAGTTGCCAAAGGATATTGCAACTGGAATGATATCAAGGTATTGGATATAATGTAAAAATAGGAGATTAAGACTATGGCAAAGAAAAGTAAAGAGGCACGCGTTCAGGTTATCCTGGAGTGCACAGAGCATAAGGACAGTGGTATGCCAGGCACATCTCGCTATATCACTACCAAGAATCGTAAGAATACTCCAGGTCGTTTGGAGCTCATGAAGTATAACCCAATTCTCCGTCGCATGACATTGCATCGTGAGATCAAATAATTAATCACGTAAGATATGGCAAAGAAAACCGTCGCTACGCTCCAGAAAGGTGAGGGTCGTGGCTATTCAAAGGTAATTAAGATGGTTAAGTCGCCTAAGACTGGTGCTTACATTTTCGCTGAGGAGATGATTCTCAACGAGCAGGTAAAGGATTATTTCAAGAAATAATTAGTATATCTATATAGATGAAAGGAGTGCATGGTCATAACGGCCGTGCACTCTTTTTTTGTCACGATGATATCAGAGGCTCGTTAATGTTACGGCAATGTTACGGAGCAGGGATATTGGAGGCGTATAGGAACAGTTCTGGGGGCAGGAAGATGAATGATGGATGTGAAGGGAATAAAAAAGGGCATGCCGGGAAGGCATGCCCTTTTTGAAAAATATGGGGTGTGATTAATTTATGTTGTAGTTTTTATCTTTTGTGAAGACGTAGCCTAAGCCAGCCTCAAAGATATAGAATGTGCCGTCGGTGTAAGTGTAGTTCTCACCAGTTACTGCCTCGTAGCGGTTCTGGATGTACTGCTTAACGGTGTCGCGGTTCTCCTGCTTGTCCATGCTGATACCTGCTGCGTAGATGTTGCCGTCTTTTGTGAACTCATATACGTACTCGTTGATTACGTCTGAGAGGCCCATGTAGAGGTATGTAGCGCGGCCTACATAGTAAACAGTGTCGTAAACCATCTCTGTGCCGTTGTCAACAGAATCGATTGCCATAACTGTATCGATTGCGATGTCAAGGCTGAGGCCTACGTTCTTTGACATGTATTTGTCTACTGCCTCGAAGTTGTCTGAGAACTCGAGGTCTGGCATTACGAATGCGCCCTCAAGGTCGTCAAATACTTTTACTTTGCAGATGAGGCCGTTAACTGACACTTCTGTCTCGCCTACGCCGACACCTGTAACGAGACCGTTCTCGTCAACTGTTGCGACTGACTCGTCGGCTGATGCCCATGTTGGGAATTTGTTGCCGTCGTGTGTGAAGGTGAGCTGGTATGTTTCACCTACTTTGATGGAGATGTTTGTCTGGTCGAGTTTTCCCCATGTGTTTTTTTCTTTGTTACATCCTACCATGGCAAGCATGATGATGCCGAGGAGGAGAATGACTGATTTTTTCATACTTTTTATGTTTATATTTATTTATATTTTTCGCGGTGCAAATTTACTAAGTTTTTCTGAATTGCAGAAGTTTTTTGCAATTTATTTTTTACTTTTATTTTTCACTGAGCCAGGTGCGAAGAAGGGAGAGGACTTTTTGTCTTTGTTCGTCAGGGAGAGTAAGTATTTTTGAACGGTGGCAATTACCCGGACTGATGAAGAAATAGATGTATGGGTTGCTGATCAAGTCGCTGACTCCCACTGCAGTCCATGGGTCGTATTCTCCGTAGATAAATATCATGTGGCATTGTGTCTCGCTTAGGAATTTAAGGACCATGTCGCGTGTCGATGGGTCGTATTCGTAATGTGCGTTATCTGGGATTGCCGTGCGGTAGAGGTATTGGTCGGGGTCGGTGATGGTGAGGTAGTTGCGGAATGGCTCGAGATTGTAGCTGTAGTGGCCGAGTTCGCGGATGGCCTGAACGTAGTATGGCATGTTGCTGTAAGCGGGAGTAAAGCCTTCGGGCGAACCGTATTTAGCGAGGAAGTCGAAGATTTCCTGCTCGGAGGAGGTGGCTACGTCGGGAATCTGTTTTGTTTCGCCGCGGGCGAGAAGTGCAACCTGCATGTCGAGGACGGTGTAGTCGTAGAGTTCATGTGTGGGGATGAGGACTTTGAGGTCGTTCTGCTCAATGTATTTCTCAAGGTAAGGGAGATAGAGGTCGCGATTCTTGAGAAGGTAGATGATAAAGTCGTTCATAAGGTTCTGCTCGTCGATGGAGCCGTATTCCTGAATGGCTTTACCCATGCGGGGATCGGCAGGACCTTCGCAGAATGGAGCAACATATGGGACTGTGATGTCGATGTCTTTTGGATAATAGGCACGGAACATATTTGCGCAGATTCCGCCTTTGCTGGCTCCTGTGGCGATGTATTTGCCGCGATAAAGGGTTTTGAATGCCTGGACGATGCGGTGGTGGTCGGTGGCTGCATTGTATGTGGTGAGGTAATCCCAAAAGTGTTCTTCTGCGGAGATTTCCGGGATTGACTGGTTGAAATAGCGGTGTTCGATGACAATGCTGTTGGCGTTGAGTATCTGCGAGAGTTCCTCTCGACGGTTCGGATTTTCGGCATAGGCTGCCGAGTAACCTTCGGTGACGACAACGTTCACGGAGTCGGGATGTATGTGTCCGAGGATGATTCTCTGCGAGAATGTTCCGAGGGCAGTGTCTCGATGGTCAATGTACTGGCGGAATGTGACGATGTATTTGTCGCGGAACTTGCCTTTGTCGATTTTCTGGACGGAAGTGACGCCCGGTATGGCAAGTATCTGTTTCTCGAATTTGCTGAGGCGCGTTTTTTTAGCACTCAGGCTTGCCATGGCTATGATTATTGCCAGGCTCAGTGTGAGGATTTTTTTCATTGTTTTCGTATTTGGCTTTGCATTCGCCGCAAATTCCGAAGATGTAGAGCTGCTGGTGGTGTGCATAGAATTTACGGAATCGGTGATCCATGAATCGTTTGGAGTTCTCTCGGTCAGTGAATTCCTTGACCGCCCCGCAGTGGATACAGACGCGGTGGCAGTGTTTTGAGGCACGTTCCTCAAGCTCGTAGATGTCGTCACCAGGGAATGGATGTTTGACAATCACGCCTGCCTGGAGGAAGATGTTGATATTTCGGTAGATGCTGGCACGGGAGACGTGCTCTTTGGCGCCGAAGTCGTCAACGAGATGCTGGATTGAGAAGTGGGCATCATATTCCTTGATGTAGCGGAGCATAAGGTCGCGTTCAGTGGAATGACGGAGACCCTGGTTGGAGATGTATGTCTCCAGGCGTTTCTCTGGCGAGAGTCGTTTCATTTATAGTTTGATTTGTTGAAGATTTCCTGTGCGTTGTTATCCTGCATGAGTTGAATCAACGTAACATCTTGATTATGGCGCATATAACTGCGGACAATCTGCCAGCCGATGTATGCTCCGAGACGGGATGGTGACTCTTGTCCGAATGGCTGGGTGAATGGACCGTCGTGGGTGAATTTGTTCTTATCGATGACATTGGTAGTATAAATCACATGCGACTCAACCAGTTCACGCCAGAGTCCTGATTCGTTGGTACGCGCCCAATCGAGTTGGTCTGGAGTGTAGCCCATTATGATAGCATCGTCTACATCCGGGAACATGCAGCTTGTGGCATAGAGGACCTTGCCGTAATAAATCATGTCGCTGAGCAGGTTGGCTGATGGGTTTGAGAGGTATTCAGAGGAAATGATAGCAGTGATGTAGTCAGTTGCAATTTTTTCGCGACGCATGTTTGGACGGAGGTAGGTGTAGATGCCAGCACTGTCGTAAAGAGAAAAATCTGGACCGAGGTAGTTATCGAGCGAGAGTGAGATGAAACCATCGCCTACAATAATGTTCTGGTTGAAAAAAGACACATGTGTGTAGAACTCAGGTATCTGAATATGAGGCAACAGTGCCTGCATGCGAAGAATTGCAGGCTTGAGTTCTGCCTCAATATCTGAGATGTCTGAGTATGCGCTGAATACCGAATCGTGAACAGCAACCACAGCTGGGTAACGATGAAAATTGTTATATTCGACCGCAGCCTGAGGGTCATCAAGTTTGCCCATCATCATGACATGGCTAATGTAGATTTCTGTCATGCCTGAATAAAGAGAGTCAAGACGGAGGAACTCAGCATTGACCTGTGCAGTGTCGATATTCCAGAAGAGGCTGTCGTAGCGTGTGATGTGGAAATCGATGTCCATGCCGGAGATATCGGCTGTACGTTTTTCGTTTTTAGAGCAGGATGCTGCAACGAGCAGAACTGCTGCAATGGCGAGGAGATTGAATATTTTTTTCATTTTTGCTATTTATCGTGTTTAGAGTTGCAAAGTTAATTATTTTCCTTTAATCGGCAAAGTGTTTTAAGAAAAATGTATCAAGATAGGTATGTTACTGATTTACAAAATATTGAATCAAATATCATCTATTCTAAGTATTATATAATAATAATGTGTGACATCATTTGAGACAGTTAGAAGGTGTATTTTTTTGACAAACAAGCAGTTTTTGAAGAGGACCAAAAACGGTCAAAAATGTTGTAAAAAAATAACTGAAAAATTCTCTGAAAAATAAGACTAGAAGTCAAAATTTATTATTAAATTTGCAAGCTGAAAAAACACACACTAAAATGTTGCTGGAAGTAAAGAATATCAGTAAGAAATACGGTGAGCAGACTGTGCTGAATGACGTGAATATGAGTTTCGACGAGGGGTGCGTAGTGGGGTTGCTCGGTCCAAACGGCGCAGGAAAGTCAACACTGATGAAGATAATTACCGGCTTTGTGAATGCAGACAACGGAAAAGCGAGAATTGACGGGATGGATGTAAGCATTGACACACAGAGAATTGTAGGATATCTACCAGAACACAATCCTCTATACACAGAAATGTATGTAGCAGAATATCTGGAATTTGTGGGAAGAACATACAAAGTTGTGAATTTAAAGGAAAGAGTAAACGAGGTGATTGATACTGTAGGACTTACTCCTGAAAGGCACAAGAAAATAGGACAGTTATCAAAAGGATATCGCCAACGTGTAGGACTTGCAGCTGCCATAATTCATGACCCTAAGATATTGATATTGGACGAGCCAACTACCGGTCTGGATCCCAATCAGTTAAGTGATATTAGATCCGTGATCTGCGAATTAGGGAAAAGCAGACTCGTTATATTGTCAACGCACATTATGCAAGAAGTTGAGGCGATGTGTGATGATGTGATTATGCTTGACCACGGAGTAGTCAAAGTGAGCGGCAAAAAGTCAGATCTGCTGAAAAAGTACGGCTCAATGGAAAATATTTTTAAGGAATTAGAGGTAAATGGCTGAATTTGACATACATAACCCCAAGAGAGAAGCAGATTTAGACAAAGCACTGAGGCCTTTGACGTTTGCCGATTTCGAAGGACAAGACAAAGTGGTGGAGAACCTGAGGGTTTTCGTTGAGGCTACCAAATTGCGTGGTGAGAGCCTCGACCACACACTTTTGCATGGGCCTCCAGGACTGGGAAAAACAACACTCAGCAACATCATAGCCAACGAGTTAGGTGTAGGATTCAAATTGACATCAGGTCCAGTACTTGATAAACCAGGCGACCTTGCCGGACTGCTGACATCGTTGGAGAAAAACGATGTGTTGTTCATAGATGAGATTCACCGGTTGAGTCCAGTTGTTGAAGAATACTTGTATTCGGCAATGGAGGATTTCAGAATTGACATCATGATAGATAAGGGGCCTTCCGCAAGATCAGTACAGATTGATTTAGAGCCATTTACGCTGATTGGAGCAACTACTAGAAGTGGTTTGCTGACAGCCCCACTGAGAGCAAGGTTCGGAATCAACTGCCATTTTGAGTACTATGACGAGGCGACAATTACAAAAATCATCCAACGCTCTGCAGCACTGATGGATGTACCAATTGTTGATGAAGCGGCCGTGGAAATAGCCCGCAGAAGTCGTGGAACACCGCGTATCGCGAATGGCCTGCTGAGACGAGTGCGTGATTTTGCACAAGTAAAAGGAAGCGGAAGGATTGAGCGACAAATAGCATGCTATGCCCTTGAGGCTCTGAATATTGACCGGTATGGACTGGATGAGATTGACAATAAGATACTGACCACAATGATTGACAAGTTCAATGGTGGACCAGTTGGACTGACGACTATAGCAACGGCCATGAGTGAGGACGCAGGAACAATCGAAGAAGTCTATGAACCATTCCTGATCAAGGAGGGATTTATGAAAAGGACTCCTCGTGGACGTGAAGTTACCGAGCTGGCATACAAGCATTTGGGTAGAGATATCGGATTAAAACAACAAACATTATTTTGATTATGGCAGAAATGCGCAGACTGGCCAAGGAAACCGCCATCTACGGAGGCAGCACGATAATTGGGAAATTTCTCAATTGGATGCTTGTGCCTATGTATTCGTATGTGCTTGAAAGCACAGGCGATTTCGGCATTGTGACCAACCTCTATGCGTGGGTTGCTCTGGCCATGGTTATACTGACATACGGAACAGAAAGCGGATTTTTTAGATTCGCAAAAGAGGATACCGGCGACGGAAAGGCTGAGAATAAGTACTACTGCTCAACGATGATGTCGATTTTCATCACATCATCCATTTTTGCATTGCTGATGGTTATTTTCTGCAGACCAATCGCCACTGCATTGACCTACGGCGATCATCCGGAATTCGTTGCCATGCTGGGAATTATCATTGCTATTGACACAATGAACACCATTCCTTATGCCTATCTGAGACAGAAAAGAGAATCTTATAAATTCGCGGGTTTCAGATTGCTCAACGTGTTGGTAACCGTCGTTCTGAACATTTTCTTTTTGGTTATCTGTCCATTGATCGCTGAAAGCGAAGCAGCCTGGACAATCGAATGGTTCTATGTGGCAGACTATGGCGTGGGATATATATTTGTGGCTAATGTAATCAGCAGTGTCGTTCAAACTTTATGCCTGGTGCCAACAATGCTCAAGGCAAAAATGGATTTCGACCTCAGGGCATTATTCAAACTATTGAAATACAGTGCCCCTCTGCTTTGGCTTGGCATTGTAGGCGAACTTAACCAGACAGTTGACAAGATACTACTTCCATTGCTTTACACTGACCATGATGTTGCCATGGACCAACTCGGCATATATGGAGCAGCATTCAAGATCTCAATGGTTATGATGGTGTTTACCAATGCTTTCCGCTACGCATACGAACCATTCCTGTTTCAGAAATATGGCAGCAAGGACTGCAAGGAAAGTTATGCTGATGCAACGAAATATTTTTTCATCACAGGACTGTTTATTGTACTTGGCATGACTTTCTACAGTGAAATCATCCAATATGTGCTCGGTCCTCAATATAGAATAGGTTTGGCCGTAGTCCCTATTGTATGCATATCATATCTCCTTCAAGGAATCTTTTACAACCTAAGTGTCTGGTACAAAGTAAAAGACAAGACCCATTGGGGCGCCATTATCTCAAGTGTCGGTTTTGTGACAAACATCGTGTTACAAATTATTTTCATTCCGAAATACAGTTACTGGGCATGCGTATGGGCTGCCGTAATATGCTATGCTGTGATGGTTGTTATTTCATATCTGCTCGGGCAGCATTTCTACCCTATCAACTATCCTCTTAAGAAAATCGGATTATACAGTCTGCTTGCTGGAGTACTCATTGCCGCATCCTATCTGTTGCCAATAAATTCATTGGCTCTCAGACTATTATATAAAACAGTACTGATTGCTGTTTATTGTCTGGTAATCATGAAGAATGACATTTCAGTCAGTATGCTCAACCCAATAATTTCTAAAATTCCAATTGTCAAAAATTTAATAAAGAAGTAAATATGGGATTATTTTCATTAACACAAGACATTGCCGTTGACCTTGGAACAGCCAATACGGTTATCACACACAAGGGCAAAATCGTCGTTGACCAGCCATCTATCGTGGCTTTGGACACACAGACAGGCAAAGTTGAGGCTATCGGACACGCCGCTGCTATGATGGAGGGCAAAACTCCAAAAGGCATCTGCACCGTTAGACCTTTGAGAGACGGCGTAATCGCAGACTTTCAGGCCGCCGAGATGATGATCCGTGGTATGATCAAACTCATTCCAAGCAAGAGGAGTCTTGTGACTCCATCTCTCAGAATGGTTGTCGGCATACCTTCGGGCGCTACTGAAGTTGAGAGGCGAGCCGTAAGGGATTCCAGCGAACATGCCGGCGGACGTGAGATTTACCTCATTCCAGAACCAATGGCTGCTGCTCTCGGAATTGGCCTTGACATCGAAAAACCAGAAGGAAACATGGTTGTCGATATCGGTGGCGGAACAACAGAAATCGCTGTCATTTCTCTCGGTGGCATCGTTGCTGACCGCTCTATTCGCGTTGCGGGAAACGAGTTCACAGACGATATTTTGGACTATATGTTCCGTCAGCACAATCTGAAAATCGGCGAGCCAACAGCCGAAGAAATCAAAAAGACAGTCGGTTCAGCTCTGCCTGATCTTGGAGAAGATGCTCCTGAGAACATGATGGTAAGTGGTTCAAACCGTGTCACTTCTCTTCCAATGCAAGTACCTGTCTCTTATCAGGAGATTGCTCACTGCCTCGACAAATCACTCGTTAAGCTTGAGAGCGCAATCATGGCTGCCCTCGAAGACACACCTCCTGAACTTTACTCTGATCTCATGCGCAACGGCATTTGGTTGTCTGGTGGTGGCGCACAGCTCCACGGAATAGCACGCCGATTCACTGAAAGAATGCAGATTGAGTTCAAGGTAGCCGATGATCCACTTCGCGCAGTAGCACGTGGTACAGGTGTGGCACTCAACAATTTGGATAGATTCAGATTCTTGAAACGCCAGTAATAACAGTCTCTGATGAAAAAAATCCTGGATTTCCTATATCATAACTTAGCAACTATCGTCTTTATTATTTTAGAGACGATAGCCTTCGTTATGCTTATCAACAGGAACGAGTTCCAGCATACCGTATTTGCTCGGGGTGCACTTGAGGTGTCATCAAAATGCAACGATGTAAACGCCTCAATTGAGGAATATTTCTCTCTGCAAAAACAAAACAACATTCTGGCAGAGGAGAATGCCAATCTGAATGCCGAGGTCGAACGTCTTAAAAATATGATGGACAGTGCAAAATGTGATTCTGTAGTTTCATCATGGCAATACAACAACGTCAATTTCATTCCTGCCAAGATTGTCTACAAGTCACTGATGATGACAAACAACCATATCATAATCAATAAAGGTAAAATCAATGGCGTAAAATCCGACATGGGCGTAGTCGCCGACAATAAGGTTGTAGGCATGGTTAGTTCTGTATCAGAACATTATGCTGTTGTCCTGCCGCTTATCAATACTGGCATGCAAATCAGTGCCAAGTTCAAAAGAGGAGAACAACTCGGTCGTATAACCTGGGACGGCAACTTGTCTAACCGCGTGATCCTTGACGAAATTCCTAGCCATGTCAAGGCCCACACAGGCGACAGCATTGTAACATCCGGTCACTCAGAGACTTTTCCCGAAAATGTTCTTATCGGCACTGTCAGCAAGACCAAAACGCAGCGCATTGATGGATTCAATCACGTTTTCGTGAATCTGGCAATCAACTACGGAACAGTGAAATATGTTTCTGTGGTAAGCTTTAAAGACAAAGATGAATTCACAACACTTGAAGACACTTTAAATGAGGAATAATTTCGAAATATTTTTCTGGTATATTGGGTTGGTGCTTCTCCAGATATTCTTTTTCAACCATATCGGATTGGCCTACGTCATCAATCCATTCCCTTACGTATTTCTCATTGCCGCCATGCCGAACAACACAAACAAAATCAGCATGGTAGTCGTGGGATTCATTCTTGGTCTTACAATTGACGCTCTGTCAGGCACATGGGGAATTCACACAATGTCGACAACTTTGGTTGCTTTCTTAAGGCAACCAATCCTAAAAATCACGACATTACCTGAGAATGTCGACAAATTCGCCCCTCGCCGCCACATCATGCACGAAGACTACATTAAATATGTATCTGTATTGGTTTTAACACATCATTTCATGCTTTTCATGCTTGAGACTTTCGACCTTCATCTGCTTTTCTGGATTATCCTGAAAACACTCATCAGTTCAGCAATCACAGTTCTTATCATACTCCTTTTTGACAAACTCAAACCATAAGAAATGGACCGCGACAGTTATAAATTGAGAAGCGATATCGTGAAATACATAATTTTCGCGATAGCAGCCATCTTTGTCTGTCGTCTGGCCTTTCTGCAATTCGGGGAAAAATACAAAGAGTTGTCCGAAGGCAACGCTTTCTATCACAAAATCATCTATGCCCCACGCGGAGCAATTTTCGACCGAAATCATAAATTACTGGTTTACAACCAAAAGACTTACGACCTTTGGGTCACCATGAAAGACCTCAATGATCTGGCTAAAAATGGACATCCTATAGACACCATGGCTCTCTGCCAATTGCTCGGAGAATCTAAAGAACAGATCATCAAGCGATTTGAAAACGTCAAAAATTACGGCAAAAACCCAGGCTACACGCCTCTCTCCCCACAACGTTTTGCCACCCAGCTGACACCTGAGGACTACGCAAAAATAATGGAGCAATTATGGAAATTCCCAGGTTTCTCCGTTCAGTCACGAACTCTTAGAAACTACAACTATAAAGCTGGTTCTCACATACTTGGATCAATAGGTGAGGTTAATCAAGACCAAATAAACAACAATCCTGAATACAAACTCGGCGATTATATAGGTGTTACTGGCATTGAACGAGCGTATGAGACTGAATTAAGAGGCAAAAATGGAAAGGAGATTCTCCTTCGCGACGCACAAGGCAGAATACAAGGCAAATACAAAGACGGAGAGGAGGACATAGTGCCAGTTCCAGGCGTTGATGTCATCTCGACTCTCGACATTGACTTGCAGATTTTTGCCGAGCAGTTGTTAAAAGGCAAGCGTGGCAGCGTTGTTGCAATCGAACCATCTACTGGCGAGGTACTCTGCATTGCATCAAACCCAACTTGGGACCCCGAATATCTCGTCGGCCGCCGACGTGCAACCTACTACCCTATTCTTATTGGCGACAAAACAAGGCCTCTTCTCAACCGCGCACTTCAGGGACAATACCCTCCAGGCTCTACTTTCAAAACCATTCAGGCTCTTGTATGCCAGCAGCTTGGCGGTATCACTGAAAGCACAATGTTCCCATGCAACGGACCAAGTTCATCGCCCATCAAATGCACGCACCACCATGGCTCTCCTGTCTCTCTTGAAGGCGCACTGGAACAAAGTTGCAACCCATACTTCTGGCAGGCATACAAAGCTACAATTGAAAAAGACTGCTACAACAATTCAAACAAGCGCTTTGACCACGACAAGTTCCATGAGAACTACGATGCATGGCGTAACTGCGTGTTCTCCTTAGGATTAGGATTCGCATTTGACGATTCCGACATCCCTGGACTTAAGGATGGAGCAATCTCTTCAATCAAGACATACAGCAAAATTTACGGCAAAAAAGGCTGGAAGGCTATAACCATCCGATCCAACTCTATCGGCCAGGGCGAGGTACTTGTCACACCTATCCAACTTGCCAACGCTGCAGCACTGATTGCTAATGGCGGATGGTACATCACGCCCCACATCAATAAAAACGACTCAATGAAAACACGCCGCCATGTGGGCGACGTCGATCCTAAATATTACAAGGTTGTCCAAAGAGGTATGTGGCGAGTTTGTGAATTCGGAACCGGACGCCACTACAAAATCCCCGGCTACGAAATGTGCGGAAAAACCGGAACCGCCGACAATGGTCGCAATGCAATTCCGCATTCCATCTTCATCGGCTATGCTCCATACAACAACCCCAAAATAGCCATAGCAGTGGTCATTGAGAATGCCGGCTTCGGTGCAACATGGGCAAACCCTATCGCATCACTCTGCATGGAAAAATATCTGACAGGCGATTGCTCACGACAAGACCTTTTCGAACGAATGTCAACATCAATCACAAGTGCTGAAGTCGCTAATTTTGAGAATTATATAAAATCAATATCCAACAATGGCAAGTGAGTTTAATGCTATAAAATACATCGACAAACCGCTGTTGTTCATCTGGCTCGGCCTTGCAATTTTCGGCTGCATGAACATCTACAGCGCCAGCATTACGCCCGACCAGACATCAATCTTCAGCTTAGACAGTTCCTCTGGCAAGCAGATTATCTGGATTTGCGTCTCGCTCACCGTTGGATTCTTCATTCTCTTCATCAACAGCAATATATTCAATCAGTTAGCCTATTTCCTTTACTGGCCGATGATATTATTGCTAATTGCCACAATCTTTCTCTCCAAAGACGTCAAAGGCTCACATTCATGGCTTAATTTAGGACCGATCAAAATACAACCAGCCGAGTTCGCAAAATATGTAACCGCTTTGGCACTGGCCAAATGCATGAGCGAATATCAGTTCCAGCTCAAAGGATGGAACAACTACATAAAAGTCATCGGCCTCATTCTCCTGCCAATGGCAATCATCGTGCTCGAAAAAGAAACCGGATCTGCTTTGGTTTTCGTGTCATTTGTGCTCCTGCTCTACCGCGAAGGCCTTCCCGGACTCATCCCCGTCCTCGCCATCATAGCAGCATTCCTATTTATTATCACACTAAGATTCAGCGATATAGCCATATTCAGTCTTCCCGGCTCATCACTCGGAGTTTTCCTTGCACTGCTCACCATAGCAATAATAGAAATAATCCTCGTCATCCACTACACCAAAGACAAAACATCAACACTATACATCACCGGAGCAATAATCCTCTCACTGATAGTCCATTGGATACTGCGACTCTGCGGCATACTCCTCAACATCAATTACTTCCTCATGGGCGCAGAAGCTGCATCCGCCATCTACCTCACAATAATCGCCATCACCCAGTGGCGCAAAAAATATTTCTGGATAGCAATTTTCGTTATTGCAGGCATAATGCTCTCTCTCTCAACAGGCTACATGTTCAACAAAGTCCTTCAGCCACACCAGCAGCAACGCATCAAAGTCGTCCTCGGCATCGTCGACGACCCTAAAGGCATCGGCTACAACACCAACCAGGCACGCATCGCCATAGGCTCAGGCGGCATCTTCGGCAAAGGCTATATGAACGGCACCCAAACCCGACTGAAATACGTCCCCGAACAACATACCGACTTCATATTCTGCACCATAGGCGAAGAATGGGGATTCCTCGGCTCACTCCTCGTAGTCATAGCCTACGCAGCCCTCATGTGGCGCATCCTGGTCATCGCAGAACGCCAGGAAGAACGATTCCCGCGCTGCTACGCCTATGGAGTCCTCGGAATAATCCTCTTCCACTTCACCATCAACATAGGAATGGTCATCGGCCTCATCCCAGTCATCGGCATCCCGCTCCCATTCCTCAGCTACGGCGGCTCAGCATTCCTCGCATTCACACTCCTCATGGCCACACTCCTCAAACTCGACACAATGCGAGAAGAACGACTAAGATAAATCAATAACATTATAAAAACCCAGTATTTATGGAACAGAAAAATCAAATCTCACCCGAAAAACTGAAAGCCCTCCAGCTTGCCATGGACAAAATCGAGAAAGACCACGGCAGAGGCTCAATCATGCGACTCGGCGAAGCCAAAAACGAAAACGTTGACGTAATTCCGACAGGCTCCGTAGGACTTAACCTTGCCCTCGGCGTCGGAGGCTACCCACGCGGCAGAATTATCGAAATCTACGGACCAGAGTCATCAGGTAAAACAACCCTCGCCATCCACGCAATGGCAGAAGCACAGCGCCTCGGCGGCGTCGCTGCAATGATCGACGCAGAGCACGCATTCGACCGCTTCTACGCCGAAAACCTCGGCGTCGACGTCGACAACCTCCTCATATCACAGCCCGACAGCGGCGAACAGGCACTCGAGATCGCAGACCAACTCATCCGTTCCTCAGCCATCGACATCATCGTAATCGACTCCGTCGCCGCCCTCACACCAAAAGCAGAACTCGAAGGCGAAATGGGCGACAACAAAGTCGGACTCCAGGCACGCCTCATGAGCCAGGCCCTCCGCAAACTCACCGCCAGCATCAACAAAACGAACACCACCTGCATATTCATCAACCAGCTCCGCGAGAAAATCGGCGTAATGTTCGGCAATCCTGAGACCACGACAGGCGGTAACGCCCTCAAATTTTACTCATCCGTCCGCCTCGACATCCGCAAAATCGGAGTCCTCAAAGACGGCGACTCAGCCAACGGCTCTCAAGTCCGCGTCAAAGTTGTCAAAAACAAAGTCGCACCTCCATTCCGCAAAGCAGAGTTCGACATCATGTTCGGCACCGGAATCTCCAAGTCAGGCGAAATCATCGACCTCGGCGTTGAAGCAGGCATCATCAAGAAATCTGGCGCATGGTTCAGCTACAACGACACCAAGCTCGGCCAGGGCCGCGACGCCGCAAAACAACCATCAGTCCAACTTGTCCTGTGTTCTGTTTTTCACTCTATTATAATAGCTGT
>JAZUKZ010000032.1:0-2541 GCA_045643545.1 Candidatus Aphodosoma sp.
TAAGATATAAAGGTCAATTAGACCGAAAATAGTAATAAGAAGTATATCGGTTATCATTATTCCGTCTTTCCGTTCTGCCTTACTTTAATATACCCATATTCCGTGGCACCGGTACCTATTTCAATTGTCAGGAACCTTGGGTCCTTGGATGTATTCGGTGCTGCAGTTATAGTAAGCCCATCCTTGAATTTTTCTCCTTGTACTGTCAACCAGTCGTAAGAGGCAACCATTGGATCTCCCGTTCCAAGACCATGCCCCCACCCCCCATCCTCGGAAGACTTATCACTAATATAAAAATCTGAGACAACAGTGCCGCCAAGATAATATTGCGTCCCTCGCTCTGCGGGGAATGTGATGCGTTTGGGAAAATCATAGTTGTTCTCGTGAAACCTGTCACAAGAGAACAAGGCAAATATTAGCATCAATAGAAAGAGGCTTTTACTTTTCATGCTTTTAGAAGATTATTTTGTTATGGCTTGTTATAGGCCGTAAATGCAAGCTTACCATCAGCAGAAATCACTCCGTTTTTCCGTTCTGCCTTACTTTAATGTATCCATATTCCAGGATATCAGTGGCCATCTCAATTGTCAGGAACCTTGGGTCCTTGGATGTATTCGGAGCAGCAGTGATAGTAAGGCCATCCTTGTACATGTTTCCTTGTACAGTCAACCAGTCGTAAGAGGCGGCCAATGAGTCCCCAAATTCATGAGAGTTATCTCTTTTGTCAAAATCATTCGGATTTTCATAAACAGAGAACCAAAGGCAAACTGTGCCGCCAAGATAATATTGCGTCCCTCCCTCTGCGGGGAATGTGATGCGTTTGGGGAAATCATAGTTGTTCTCGTGAAACCTGTCACAGGAGAACAAAGAAAATATCAGCATCAGTAAAAATATGCCTTTATGTTTCATACTTTTAGAAGACTATTAGGCTATGGCTTGTTATAGGCCGTAAATACAAACATTAACAGGCTACGCTATGACTTTTGGATTTCGCAGGGCAAAGATACAAATTATTTTTGAATATTTGCCTATTGTCTGAAAAGGGGAGACGATTGTTTTTGGCAACGTCTTGTGTTAAAATCTGAGACCAAGTGAGAAGAGAATCTGATGAGGCTTCTCTCTCATTCCTATGGGTGCATCGTTACGGCCATGCGAGAAACGGTAGCCAATCCCTACGACAGGCTGGACTATGGTGTGAGTGGGATACCATAGGAGGTCGGCGGTGAGGGCGTTGTGCTTCCAGTCGCACCGTCCCACGCTGGCTCCGTAGTTGGCACGAAGGTCGAGATTGTAGCTGGCACCGTTTTTCAATGCTTTGCCATTGAGGATGTGCCAGCCCAGACCGCCTCCAAGCATAAAGGCATCGGCATAGCGCTTCGTGCCGTCGGCCAACTGGAAATCGGTATCCACATTCACCATGGCGAAGACGGGCTTGCAGAAGTCATAGTTCATATCCACTCGCAGGTCTATAAGTCCCTGAGGGGATTTCGTCAGCGTGGTACCCATACCGAAAGTGATGTTACCCGACAACTTTGAGTCAGACGCGGCTGCAATTTGGCAGACAGCCGTGTTAACACAGCAAAGGAGTATAGAAATGATTACAATTATTTTTTTCATGATTCTTGAATTTAAATTAATAATAAATTGTGCCACTATATGTAGCATTTGTCGTTATGATTTGAATTTTGCAATAGGCACAGTCTGGTTCTGGAATGTAGATGTGGAGGCCATCAGCATCAATATAATATAACAGGCTGAAACCAGCAAGGCTTTCTTCTTTGAAATAATCAACGGTGACAACATCATCGGCATTGCTCATGGGTACATGGAGCACGCACTGGTTAAAACAACTTAATTGACCACGGACATGAGTGTTATTGTTTTAACAGAGTCAACTTATCTGAGGTTTAGGACAATCATGTAGTTTGCCAAAATCGGGGAGTCGCAGAATGGATATTAAAAAAGATTGAAGATGTCAAATTTTATGACTAGGATATAGTATGTCACGAACATAAAAACTATTATCATAAAAATATTGAAAATTTTAGCACGCCAATCTTTTACGCATATCCATTCCTTGTGGTTAACAACCTTTTGGACCCACAAATACCCGATGGATAGGGTCATCGCAATGGCTAAAATTTGGTCTAAATGATTCTGTATATATGGTATCATGTAAATGTACTTTATAAATGTCCTTTATTGTGCATGCACCTTGTTGTCTCTATTAGGATAATAGCAGCGCCGACGGGTCCAAATGTTTTCCCTACAATTTCGAACTTGATCTTTTTGCGTTTTTCGTATTGACACCGTCTGAGAAAAGCCACTAAGAGAAAACGCGTCAGTTGCCTGTAATGTCTGACTCTTCAGATTGCTTGCTCCTAACAAGGCGGCAAGTGGAAGTAGGAATAATGTTTTTTTCATTGTTTTATGAATTATGAGTGGGTTGCGAGTGCAAAAGTACGACAACCTTTCCGTGAGCACAAATATTGTTGCTTCCGCTTTGTTTCCATTTTGCTTCCATTTTGCTTTCATCCTCTT
>JAZUKZ010000033.1:0-55533 GCA_045643545.1 Candidatus Aphodosoma sp.
CGGTGACGGTACTGATACTGATAACGTTCTTAAAACGTATTACAAAAAAGTACAGGATGGCCGCTTGGACTTCATTTTGCAAAAAGAATTGGCAAAATATAGTGAATCTTCTTCAGAAAAGAAATACTGGATTCATAACAATACCACTATTGATGATATCTTGAAAGTTGAGCAGATACACACTCCCTTATTACCCATAAGAGCAGAATATGATAAATTTTGGCATATTCAAATGCATCTTCCGGAGGGTAAAGAAGGAAGAATCGTCATCGATTCTAATCTAATGTTGATGGAGCCTGAACCTGTAATCGGAACTGGAGAATGGGACGATGCTCAGTGCAGAAATTTCAAGACTATTGAGAATGGGAATATTGTTCTTGTCAGAAGGGGTAGTCAAGCTTTGGCTTTATGTCAGATAATAGGCGACAATTTCATTAGTGATTCTCTGTGTGAGAAGTTCGTTAATGTAAATTTCAGAAAAGTTAGAATTCTCGCATGGGCAAGCGAGTTTAGACAACCACGAACAGGATTATTTTCGCAAGGGACATTCTTTTCATGCAGAAAAGGAACAGAACAATACAGTTACATCGAAAATTGGTTAAGGTATATGAATGACATCGCATATTTGGAGAAATGCTCCAATTTACTATTAAAGAAGCGTAACATTATTCTTCAGGGTGCACCTGGCACAGGCAAAACTTACAATACAGCAGCCATTGCATTGAAAACATTGGGAGTAACAGACGTTGACCTTACTGACCATAAGGCCGTAATGGAACGTTATGAGGCGTTTCGCATGAAAGGCCAAATTGCCTTCTGTACATTCCACCAATCTATGGAATACGAAGATTTTGTTGAAGGACTGAAACCATTTCCCGTAAAGGATGCAGAAGGAAATGTCATTGGAATGGAATACAAAGTGGATGATGGCATATTCAAACAGATTTGCGATGTTGCCATGGAAAATCTTATGCAATCTTTAGCAACAGAGACATCCCAAGATAACTACAATGAGCTGTTTGATAAATATTGTGCCCATATAGAAAAAGAATTAGCGAATTTAGCTGATAATGGTAAAGAAGTTGCCATAGATCTTCATCCTAACAGCAAAATGAAAATGCGTGGTGTTTCAAGAAATCGAAGTGGAAATATAAGTAGCATACTTATTGCCAAAGACGAAATTACCGCAACCCAATCTTTGTCAAAGAAAATATTTCTTCGTGACTATGAGGAGTTCCTAAACGGCAATATAAATAATTATACGGACATAAAACCTGCTTATGAGAGTCAAAGTGTCTTTCATGGGAATGCAATCTATTACTTCCCACTATATGAAAAGATAAAGCAGTACTCTGAGACAGACGAAGGCAAAACAGGCCGGACAAAGAAAGTAGAGAAAAAGAACTATGTTCTTATCATCGATGAGATAAACCGTGGTAATGTGGCAAAAATCTTTGGTGAATTGATAACTTTGCTTGAGACAGACAAGCGAGTCGGCGAGAACACCACGCATCCTATTAAGGTTAAGTTGCCATACTCTAAGAACTTTGAGGATGATGGAAATGAAGACTTTGCAGTGCCATCTAACTTGTATATTATAGGTACTATGAACACAACAGATCGCAGTACAGGCACTTTAGATTATGCGCTCCGTCGTAGATTTGCTTTTGTTACTTTGAAATCGGATATGAATATAATAGAAAAGCATTACGATAATTTGGAAAATGATGAACTAAAAACAATAGCTGTTGAATTGTTTAAAGATATCAAGAAGTTTATCGAGAATCCGAAACATCTATGTGGTGATATGGGCATAGATGATTTGATGGTAGGTCATAGTTACTTTATGGCTGAAAGTGAAGATGAGTTACACGACAAAGTAGAGTATGAAATACTTCCGCTTATCAATGAATACATAAATGACGGCATCCTAAACGTTAAGAACGAAGAAAAGAAAACAGCTTTTAATGCTTGGCTTTCTCTGAGTCCAATTCAAAATGCAGAGGATGAAGACCAAGAAGAAGATGACGAATAATAGATAGCAGGCATGAACCACATTCTTATTCGAGAACACGAATGCCTAGGCATTGAACAGAACAACAGATATGATAATCTGAGTCTTGTTCGATGGGATAAACCTATGGAACATGATCCATGGGGATATTATGCGTCGTATATCATTGGAGCAGAGTGGATAAACGACAAGGAAGCATTAATTGTTACTACAAAGAGAGGGATGGAAAAAATAGATTTTCTTACCATGTTCATGACATGCTTCTCATCAGATTTGTCTGTAGAGTCGTTTGCTGATATATATAGCATTGACATTGAGGCTCCTGTCATACATGCACCATCCCTTAAGGGTGTTTTGAGTCCTCTAATCGTTCTGCATTTTCTTGGAGTTGTAAGAAGAATCAAGTCTTTGAAGAAAGGCTATGTACATTACAGCGAGAACCAGAAAAAAGTCAAAGGGCACATACAAGTGATGAAGAATGAACGAAAGAACATTGCTTCAAAAAGATTCGATAGAATATTTTGTGACTTTGACGAATATACTGTTGACATTCCAGAAAACAGGCTTATTAAGAAAGCTTTATTGTTCAGTTCTCAGATGCTCAGAACAATAACAGAGAAGCATTCCATAGGAAACAAAGCAAAACTGATGCTGTCAAAGTCATTGGCTTTGTTTGAGAATGTAACCGATGATGTGCAGATAAAGGAAGTGTCATTGATAAAAGGACATAAATTATTTAGCGAGTACAAAGAGGCTGTACGCCTAGCAAAACTTATCCTACAGAGATACGATTACAGTATAAGTAGAACAAGTTCATTGGACGAAAACGTCATTCCGTTTACTTTGAATATGTCATTGCTCTATGAACATTATGTTTATGGATTGCTAAATGAAGCGTACGGAGATAAAATATCGTATCAGTTCAAAGGAAAGACTGGATCCCCCGACTTCCTTTATCGCTCAACAAGATTCAAAGCAATACTTGACACAAAATATATTCCAAAGTATGAGAATTCGTCGTTAGACAATAATGTCATACGACAATTAAGTGGTTATAGTAGGGACATTCCCATCCTGCGACATCTCGGCTATGAGGAGATAGATGAAAAGTCACCCATACCAAATGTTCCCTGCATAATCATTTATCCGAAAGAAGGGAATGGGATAAAGAATCCGTTCATGAAGAAAAAACTTCGTGATTTATGTACGACTCCAGTACGTAAGTTAGCGAGATTCTATAAAATATGTATTCCACTGCCTGTAATGGGCTCTGATAAATAGTATTAGCTGTTACGGCTTTTTGTTAAAGAATGTGCAAGATGAGCAGATTTTTAATTCCGTCAACAGGTTAATAGAGCTATTTTACAAGTATCGGTACGAAATGCACCACGCATTACTTAATAAACTATAACAGATTAACTGGCAGGGCCTTGGGCTCTGCCTTTTTTTGTGCTTGGAGGGAAGGTTTTGTTAGAGAGGGAAGCGCGGGAGAGGGGCTCTGGTAGGGGAAGAGAAAATCAGAGTCAGGATTAAGAGAATATCCTGAGGCTTGTAGATTGGCTCTGCGGACTGTGCGCAATCATTTTGCGCAATTGTCAGTTCAGGAATTGATTTAGTTGATTTATAAGAGTTTATAAGAGACAACTTATGCTGGTACTGACCCAGGATGAAGTCGCAGAGACGGTCATAGCGGCGGAAGTGCAGAGGGTCGTTGTGCTTGTTGTGGAAATGATTAAAATGGATTTTGGGCGTCCGGCGGTGGGCAAGAGCATTATGAGCATCCATAAGAGCCTGCCATTTAGCGCGTTGCAGAGGGTTCTGAAGGTCAAGGGAAGTATATTGCACAGCCAGACGGAAATTGCGGCGGGCGTTGCGCTGACGCGCTGTGGATGGTCCCAAATAACTGTTAATCAGCACATAGAGGAAAATCCTTCCGCGGACCATGCGGAAAGACTCATTCGAAGAGTGGCGCAGTTTGCCGCGGGCAGCAGCGACCTTGCCGTTGAGTAAGATAATAGATGGTTTTCTCATAATATCAGGTTAATTTTGTTTTTTTTGCCATCTTGCCGATTTTCTTCTCAGTCACAATGCGCCTCATTGCTCCTTCGGACAAAACGCCAATATGACTAAAAACAAATCAAAATTAAGAGAAAGATGGTTATCAAAATAAGGGAAAGATGATTATGTTTTTCAGTTACAAATATACAACATCCAGAAAGCCAAATCAAGTTTTTGGGCAACTAATTTTTGAGATGTGGTTTAATCAGTTGATGGACTGAATGTTGCAATAGGCAACAAATGGACATAGGGGTAGAAAAACGGGTGATTTCAGGGTGTTTTTGGGGTCGAAAAAGGGTGATTTTTGGGGCAAAACGCCGTAAAATTGCGTGTTTTGTAAGTAATTGATAATCAGTTTATGGTACGGTGGGGCTATCTTTCGGCCATATTGGGGGGATTTTTGGGATTGGTAGGAAATTCAACGAAAACGAAAACGAAAAACAATGTATATTGCAACGAAAACGGCAATGGAAAAAGAGGAAAATTCGCGAGGTTTTATATGAAATATAATGGTGTGGAAAAAGGGTGTAAAAATGTGAGTATTTTTTTGCGGGAAAGTTTGGTGGTTTAAGTTTTTTGGTATATCTTTGCAGTCAATATGAAACGGTACGGACTGACATATTGGGGTACCCGAGACCAAAGGGTAATTTTTAGAAAATGATGAAAGTAATTATTCAGTTGTTCAGCTGATTAGTTACTTTTTTTTTGAATATACGGATATGGAAGAGACGGGAAAATGGATAGAAATTCCGGAGTTGGTGGACCTGCATGTGCATTTCCGCGAGCCAGGATTTGAGTATAAAGAGACCATTGAGACGGGAATGATGGCTGCCAAGGCGGCAGGATACAGCGATGTTTTCACGATGCCCAACCTCAAGCCGGCACCAGACACCGTAGAGACCTTAGGAGTTCAGTTAGAGGCAATTAAGAAAGCCTCAGAGAAAATCGGCGGTTTGACCGTTCATCCATACGGATGCATCACCATGGGTCAGAAAGGTGCTGGAGAACTTGTTGATTTTGAAAGCCTTGCGCCATACGTAGCCGGTTTTTCGGATGACGGAAAGGGTGTTCAGAGCGATGATCTGATGAGAGAAGCCATGAAGAGATGCGCGAAGATTGGCAAGCCGATAGTTGCCCATTGCGAGGTAAACGACTTGCTCAGAGGCGGTTATATTCATGACGGAGAGTATGCAAGACTTCATGGTCACAAAGGAATCTGCTCTGAGAGCGAGTGGAGACAGATAGAGAGGGATGTAAAGTTGGTGGAAGAGACTGGCTGTCAGTACCATGTGTGCCATATCTCGACAAAAGAGAGTGTTCAGATAATCAGAGAAGCAAAGAGAAGAGGTTTGCCTGTGACATGTGAGACAGGTCCTCATTATCTGCTGCTTACCGATATGGACCTCAAGGAAGAGGGAAGATTCAAGATGAATCCGCCTTTGAGGTCGAAAGAAGACAAAGATGCTCTGTTAGAGGGAATTATAGATGGAACAATAGATTGCATAGCAACTGACCATGCTCCCCACAGTGCGGAAGAGAAATCAAGAGGACTCAGCGGAAGTGCCTTTGGCATAGTAGGTTTGGAGACTGCTTTCCCGATAATGTACACCTATCTCGTGGAGAAAGGCGTCATCAGTCTTGAGAGACTTGTGGAAGTAATGTCCACCAATGCCAGAAAGATAATGAAACTCGGTGAGGGAAAGACGGTTAAGTTCGAGATTGGAGAATGGACTGTCAATTCCGAAGAGTTTTTGTCGAAAGGAAAAGCTACTCCGTTTGAGGGATGGACAATACATTGCAGAAAAAAATAAAAAACAGATATATGGACAAGAAAATAGTGCTTGAGAACGGCACTGAATTTTACGGTACGGGTTTCGGTGCGAACATAGAGGCAGTGAACGAGATAGTGTTCAACACCTCGATGGTCGGATATCAGGAGATATTGTCCGACCCATCCTACACCGACCAAATGGTAGTGATGACCTATCCGCTGATAGGCAATTACGGAATCACCGATGATGACTATGAGACAAAGTTCCCAACCATCGGCGGATTCATAGTGCATGAGTACAACGACCTGCCATCCAACTTCCGCTACACCAAGACCTTGAGCGAAGTGATGGAAGAGTACAACATCCCTGGAATATCGGGAGTTGACACCCGCGAGCTCAACAGAATCATCAGAGACCAAGGTTCGATGAGAGTAATCATCACCGATGCCTCCACTCCTAAAGAAGAGGCACTTGCGAAAATCAAGGCAAAACCAGTGCCACATGACCAGGTAAGCCGAGTAAGCTGCAAGAAGAGATGGTTCTCCAGAACTCCACAGCACAAGTTTGACGTCGTTGCGATAGACTGCGGAATCAAGTACAACATCATAAGGAAACTCAACGAGTTGGGCTGCAACGTGACTGTAGTGCCTTACAACATCACCGCAGAAGAGATTCTCGCATTCCAGCCAGACGGACTCTTCCTCTCAAATGGTCCCGGTGACCCAGAGGATGTGGTTTCAGTAATCAAAGTAGTTCGCGAGCTGAGAGGCAAGTTGCCTATTTTCGGTATCTGCCTCGGCCATCAGATGATTTCACTGGCCTACGGAGCAAAGACCTATAAAATGAAGTTCGGACACCGCGGAGGAAACCATCCTGTGAAGAACCTCATGACAGGCAAGATAGAGATAACATCGCAGAACCACTCATACGCAGTAGATGCCAAGTCGCTGGAAGGCACAGGATTAGAGTTGACCCATGTCAATGTGCTCGACAATACCGCAGAGGGCTTGCGCTGTATGAAAGACAGAATATTCTCGATACAGTATCACCCAGAGAGCGCTCCTGGACCACAAGATTCAGGTTATCTGTTCAAAGAGTTTATTAGACTGATGGACGAATCGAAAAAATAAAAGAAGACTATGCCAAAAAGAACTGATATACACAAGATAATGGTCATCGGCTCGGGCCCAATCGTCATAGGACAGGCAGCCGAATTCGACTATGCAGGCACACAGGCGTGCCTTGCCTTGAGGGAAGAGGGATATGAAGTGATACTCGTCAATTCCAACCCAGCAACCATCATGACCGACACCCATATAGCAGACAAAGTCTATATGGAGCCACTGACACTCGAGTATGTGGCTAAAATCATCCGTTACGAGCGTCCAGATGCCATAGTGCCAGGTTTGGGAGGACAGACAGGATTGAACCTCGCAGTGCAACTCGCCAAGAAAGGCGTTTTGAGAGAGTGCGACGTAGAGATTCTCGGAACATCATTCGAGAGCATCGAGAGAGCAGAGGACAGAGAGCTGTTCAAAGAACTCTGCGAAGGCTTGGGAGAACCAGTGCTGCCATCGAAGATTGCCAACACAATGGAAGAGGGACTCGATGCAGCCCATTGGATTGGTTATCCAGTGGTTCTTAGACCAGCCTTCACACTTGGAGGAACAGGCGGTGGTTTCGCGGAGAATGACGAAGAGTTCAGAGACATCATGCGCAACGCCCTGATACTCTCGCCAGTGCACCAAGTGCTTGTAGAGAAGAGCATCAAAGGCTACAAAGAGATAGAGTATGAAGTGATGCGTGATGCCAATGACACAGCAATCACCATCTGCAACATGGAGAATATCGACCCTGTGGGAGTTCATACAGGCGACTCAATGGTAGTATGCCCATCACAGACACTGACTAACAAAGAGTACCAGTTGCTCCGTGACTCCGCACTGAAAATCATCAGAGAGTTGAAGATAGAAGGCGGTTGCAACGTGCAGTTCGCCCTTGACCCATTATCCTTCAACTACTTCCTCATTGAAGTCAATCCACGTGTGAGCCGTTCGTCAGCCCTTGCATCAAAAGCCAGCGGCTACCCTATCGCCCGTGTCAGTGCCAAGATTGCAGTCGGCATGAGACTTGACGAAATCAGACTTGCCAACACCCCAGCATGCTTTGAGCCTGCTTTGGACTATGTAGTGACGAAGATAGCAAGATTCCCATTCGACAAGTTCGCTGACGCCAAGAACACCCTCGGCACACAGATGAAGGCAACAGGAGAGGTGATGAGTGTCGGAAGAACCTTGGAAGAGTCACTTCTGAAGGCGGTAAGATCTTTGGAGATTGGCGTCTGCCATATTTACCATAAGAAATTCAACGACTGGGATGCTCAGAAACTCCTTTCATACATCCATATCGCAACAGACGACAGACTCTATGCTATAGCGCAGTTGATAAGACTCGGCGTAGATCTCGGAATGATTTACAACGAGACAAAGATAGACATGTTCTTCCTTGAGAAATTCAAGAACATTGTAGAATTCGAGAAAGTGCTCAAGGCAGGAGAATGCAACGCAGATGTGTTGCGCAAGGCTAAAGTCATGGGCTTCAGCGACAAGTACATCGGCCAAGTATGGGGAAAGACAGAAGGCGAGATGTATGAGATGAGAAAAGCAGCAGGAATCTTCCCAGTTTACAAAATGATTGATACCTGCGCAAGTGAGTTCGAGTCG
The DNA here is from genome assembly GCA_045643545.1 of Candidatus Aphodosoma sp. Lineage (GTDB taxonomy): Bacteria > Bacteroidota > Bacteroidia > Bacteroidales > Paludibacteraceae > Aphodosoma. Next base: position 8,568 of record JAZUKZ010000033.1, read on the forward strand.
TATGTGCCATACTTCTACTCAACCTACGACCGCGGAGAGAATGAAAGCATCGTAAGCGACAAGAAAAAGATTATCGTGCTTGGTTCAGGACCTATCAGAATCGGTCAGGGAATCGAGTTCGACTACTCTACCGTGCATACCATCTGGTCAATCAGACAGGCCGGTTATGTGGCAATCATCCTCAACAACAACTCAGAGACCGTATCAACAGACTATACCACTTCCGACAAACTCTATTTCGAGCCGCTGACAGTAGAGGATGTGATGAACATCGTCCAGATGGAGAAGCCAATCGGCATCATCGTTTCCCTCGGCGGACAGACTGCAATCAACCTCGCAGCGCCATTGCACAAACTCGGAGTGCCTATCATCGGTACTGACGTACAGGCTATTGAGAATGCAGAGAACCGCGACTCATTTGAGAAAATCATGGTTCGCCTCGGAATTCCTCAGCCTAAGGGACTTGCAGTGACAGACATCGAAGAGGGAGTAAGAGTAGCCAAAGAGATTGGATTCCCAGTATTGGTTAGACCATCTTATGTGCTCGGAGGACGTGCAATGCAGATTGTAAACAACGAGCCATCCCTGAGACACTACCTCCAGACTGCAGTAGAGATAAACACCGAGCAGCCAGTGCTTGTGGACAAATACATCATGGGCAAAGAGCTTGAGGTTGATGCCGTATGCGACGGCAACGACGTATTCATCCCTGGAATCATGGAGCATGTTGAGAAGACAGGTATCCACTCAGGAGACTCAATCTCGGTTTATCCAACATTCTCAGTATCACAGACTGTCAAAGACAAAATCATCGACTATACCATCAGACTCGGAAAGGCAATCGGCATCATCGGACTCTACAATATACAGTTCATCGCCGACAGCAATGATGATGTCTATGTAATTGAGGTAAACCCAAGGTCGAGCCGTACAGTGCCATTCCTCAGCAAAGCGACAGGTTATCAGCTGGCTGACATAGGAACCCAGGTAATCCTCGGACATTCACTCAAAGAGCAGGGCTATGACAAAGTCTATCCAGCAGAGAAGACAAGATGGTATGTGAAGGCACCTGCATTCTCGTTCAACAAACTCAGCGGAATGGATGCATACCTCTCGCCAGAGATGAAGTCAACCGGAGAGGCAATCGGTTATGACAAGAAGTTGACCAGAGCCCTCTACAAAGCATTGAGGTCATCGGGCATGCACCTCACGAACTACGGTACATTGCTCTGCACAATAGCCGATGCTGACAAAGCCCAGGCGCTGCCTTTGATCAGAAGATTCTATGACCTCGGATTCAACATTGAGGCTACAGAGGGAACTGCGAACTTCCTCAAAGAGCACGGCATCAGAACAAGAATCCGTCAGAAGATATCAGAGACCAACAGCGAACTCTTTGATGCATTGAGACAGGGACATATCAGTTATGTGGTCAACACCATCGACATCAACCAGACCAAGACGACAAGAGACGGCTATGAAATCAGACGCTGTGCCGTAGAGAACAACGTAGCCCTCTTCTCATCGCTTGAGACAGTGAGAGTATTGCTTGAGGTGCTTGAAGAGATAACCCTTGGTGTAAGTACAATTGACGCTGAATAATGAAGATAATTTCAAATACAGAACTTGTAAAAGGAGTCTGGAAAATGATACTGGGCGGCGGTCATGATGAAGTGACCGCTCCAGGCCAGTTCGTCAACATACAGTTGCCTGGCAAATTTCTTAGAAGACCTATTTCCATCTGCGACTGGGACGACGAGACACTCACATTAATATATAAAGTAGTCGGAGAAGGCACAAAGCAGATGAGCGAGATGGGCAAAGGGACAGAACTGAATGTGCTTGGACCTTTAGGAAACGGCTTTGATGTCGATGTCGCAAAAATGAGACATCCACTTGTAGTGGGAGGCGGTGTCGGAGTTCCGCCTTTGTATGGACTCTGCAAAGCGCTGAAAGCCAAAGGATGTCATCCGACAGTAGTCATGGGATTCAACACAGCATCAGAAGTATTCCTCTATGACGAGTTCAAAGAGTTGGGAATCGATGTATTCGTCACCACCATGGACGGCACTGGCGGAGAGAAAGGTGTAGTGACAGACGCGATGAGCAGAAACGCAATCCTCTCTGATTACTTCTATTGCTGCGGACCAAGGCCAATGATAGAGGCATTGAAGAGAGAGACTGCCACAGAAGGACAGATTTCGATGGAAGAGAGGATGGGATGTGGCTTCGGAGCCTGTGTGGGATGCTCGATAGAGACCAAGAACGGTCCGAGAAGAGTTTGCAAAGATGGTCCAGTATTCTTAAAGTCAGAGTTGTTATGAAAGTAAATTTGTGCGGACTGGAACTGGACAATCCAGTGATACCAGCATCAGGAACCTTTGGATTCGGATTAGAGCACTCGCAATATTATGACATAAACTGCTTAGGTTCATTGTCGTTCAAAGGAACAACAAAAGAGCCAAGATACGGCAATCCAGTGCCAAGAATAGCAGAGTGCGGCAGTTATGGAATGATAAACGCCGTAGGACTTCAGAATCCTGGAATAGACAAAGTAATTGAGCAGCAGATGCTTGTGCTCAAGCATGCCTACAAAAAACCTGTCATTGCCAACATCAGTGGTTTTGCTGTAGAGGAGTATGTAGAGTGCTGTCAGAAAATAGACCAACAAAAGCAAGTAGGCATTATTGAGGTCAATATCTCATGTCCGAACGTCCACAACGGCGGAATGGCCTTTGGAACAGACCCGAAAGCAGCAGCCGAAGTGACAAAAGCAGTCAAAGCAGTGACTACCAAGCCTGTATTCATGAAACTCTCGCCAAACGTCACTGACATCACCGCTATAGCAAAAGCATGCGAAGAGGCAGGGGCAGACGGCTTGTGCCTGATAAACACAGTGTTAGGCATGAAAATCGACATAAAGAGGAGAAAGCCAGTCATAGCCAACAGATATGGAGGTTATTCAGGACCTGGAATCTTCCCATTGGCACTGAGAATGGTGAACCAAGTGTCGAGAGCGTGCAAGATACCTATCATAGGATGTGGCGGTGTGAGCAATGCAAAAGATGTCATTGAGATGATGATGGCAGGTGCGACGGCAGTAGAGATCGGTGCTGCCAATCTCGTCAACCCAATGGTCTGCAAAGAGATAATAGACGGATTGCCAAGTCTGATGAGAGAATTGAAGATAGAACATCTCAAAGACATTATAGGAATAGTAAATAAAGAATAAAAGAAATATGACAAAGAAAGACGTAATTATAGCATGCGATTTCGCAAGTGCTGAGGAGACCTACAAGTTTTTGGACAAGTTCAAAGACGAGGCAAGAAAACCATTCGTCAAGATAGGAATGGAACTCTTCTATGCAGCAGGACCTGAGATAGTAAGAGAGTTGAAACGCCGCGGACACCAGATATTCTTGGACCTCAAGTTGCATGACATTCCAAACACAGTGAAAAAGTCGATGGCTGTACTGAGCAGACTTGACGTAGATATGTGCAACCTTCATGCTGCAGGAACAATCGAGATGATGAAAGCAGCCCTTGAAGGTCTGACAAGAGAAGACGGCACAAGACCATTGCTCATTGCAGTGACACAGTTGACATCAACCAGCGAAGAGAGAATGCATGACGACCTCCTGATTCCTGGAAAAATCGGAGATGTCGTAGTTCATTATGCAAAGAACGCAAAAGCAGCAGGACTGGACGGTGTAGTGTGCTCGCCACTTGAGGCAGGAATGGTGAAAGAGGCATGCGGAAAAGAGTTCATGGCAGTAACTCCAGGCATCAGATTTGCAGATGGAGCGGTCGGCGACCAGGTACGCGTGACAACACCAGCAAAAGCAAGAGAGATTGGTTCAGACTTTATCGTAGTAGGCCGACCAATCACAGCCGCAGAAGATCCAATAGCGGCTTATCATCGTTGTTTAGAAGAATTTTTAGGAAAATAATAGAGTTATGACAAATTTAGAGAAACAGATCGCACATGATTTGCTGTCGATCAAGGCAGTTTTTTTGAGACCAGAAGAGCCATTCACATGGGCAAGCGGCATAAAGAGCCCTATATATTGCGATAACCGACTGACACTCACAGCAGTAAATGTAAGAGAGCATGTTGAGGCAGGTTTGGCAGAGACAATCAAGAGAGAGTATCCAGAGGCAGAAGTGCTGATGGGAACTTCGACTGCAGGTATCGCACATGCAGCAATCACAGCAACAATCCTCGGATTGCCAATGGGTTATGTACGTTCATCAAGCAAAGACCATGGTCGTGGCAACCAGATAGAAGGCCGTTTGGAGAAAGGACAGAAAGTAGTAGTAGTTGAGGACCTCATCTCGACAGGCGGTTCTTGCATCGACGTGGTCAATGTACTCCGTGAGGCTGGTGCTGACGTGCTCGGCGTGGTAAGCATTTTCACATACGGAATGAAGAAAGGTCTGGACCGCATAGCAGAGGCACAGACAAAGAACTTCTCAATCTGCAACCTCGATGCATTGCTTGATGTGGCTGAGGAAGAGAAATACATCAAGCCAGGTCAGAAGGAGCAGATTATAAAGTTCAGAAACAATCCAAGCGACGAAAGCTGGATTAAATAAAACTATAACGAAAACCAAAACGAAAAAATGAGGCATTTATTAGAGCCAACGAACCTGTCGGTCGAAGAAATTGACATCCTGATGGAGAGGGCTCTGGACATTATTGCGCATAGAGAGAAATACGCAGAAGTGTGCAAAGGAAAGAAACTCGCCACATTATTTTATGAGCCAAGTACCAGAACCAGACTCAGTTTCACAGCAGCAATGATGGAACTGGGCGGAAACGTGCTCGGTTTCTCCGATGCCAACTCGTCGTCAGTAAGCAAAGGCGAGACAATCGCTGACACAATCCGCGTAGTGTCGTGCTTTGCCGACATCGTAGCCATGCGCCATCCGAAAGAGGGAGCGCCATGGATTGCGAAGAATTTCTCAGGTGTTCCAGTGATCAATGCCGGAGACGGAGGCCACAACCACCCTACCCAGACACTGACCGACATGCTGACAATCAAGAGAGAACTCGGACATTTCGACCATCTGACCATCGGTTTGTGCGGTGATTTGAAATACGGAAGAACAGTTCATTCACTGATAAAAGCCATGAGCCGCTATGAAGGTGTCAAGTTTGTGCTCATCTCGCCAAAAGAGTTGCAGTTGCCAAGCTACATGATTGAAGAGATGCAGCAGACCGGCATTCCATACGAAGAAGTCAACAGCATAGAGGCAGCAATGCCAGAACTCGACGTACTTTACATGACAAGAGTTCAGCAGGAGCGTTTTGCTGACAAGGCTGAGTATGAGAGACTCAAACTTGCCTTTGTGCTTGACGAAGAAAAGATGAAACTCGGAAAAGAGAAGATGATAGTTCTCCATCCACTGCCAAGAGTCGGAGAGATTACAGAAGGCGTGGACAATGATCCGAGAGCAGCATACTTCCGTCAGGTAGAGAATGGCAAATTTGTTCGCATGTCACTGATTTACACACTGTTGCAATGGAAAGACCAGAAAGACAACATTGTTGACCACGAAGAAGTGCCAGCAGAAGGAAAAGTTTGTCAGAATCCACATTGCATCACAAGCAAAGAGCCTGTAGCACAGCGTTTTTACCTTGATGAGAAAGGTGTGAAGAGGTGCGTTTACTGCGATCACGAAGTATAATCACATGTTTTATCTAAAAATAATGGTTTCTGTCGCTCTGGGCTTTTTCATAGGCCTGGAGCGAGAGTACAGCCATCGATACATAGGCATAAGGACTGTATCGCTGGTTTCCTTGGCATGCACATTATTCTGCCTGATACAACTGCCTGGAGCAGATCCGTCGCGCATTGTGGGACAGATAGTTACCGGCATGGGATTTCTCGGAGCGGGAGTTATTTTCAAAGAAGGAGCCTCGATCAAGGGACTGACTACCGCAGCAACATTATGGTGTGCCGCAGCCATTGGATCGCTTGTAGGCTTAGGATATTGGTTAGAGGCGATAGTAGGAACCATCTGCGTGATAATCATCAACTTATTATTCAAGAATTTAAAGATAAGCAACCATGACAAAGACTCTTAGGCTAATAGCAGTCATTGCCATTATGCTTTTCAGTTTTGGCGGACGTTACTATCTGGCAATCAACAATCAAGAGAGCAAGATAGTGACGAAGAGCCAGGACTGCCAATGGAGCATAGAGAGCAGCCGGAGTCTTTTGGGTTTAGCCTCAGAAGAGGCATTCACCGTCCTGCCGTCTGCGACAAGCAGCACGACAATGTCAATCCAAGGTTTTGGGCAGACCTTAGTCACAAGAGCCATAAACAGGCTCATTTCCAACAGAATCCATAGAACAGAACAGGCTTGTTTAGTTTCCAAGAGCAAGCAGCCACCATTGTTCTATATTTTTGCATTGCATAAAATGAGGGATTAGCGGTTTTGCCTTGAGAACAGGCAAAATACGTTATAACCAGTTCAGTTACAGCCATTCATCAACTCGTAGCACTTATCAGGGGCAACGTGTTGGGTTATTATTTTTGGTTAGTTAGTTTAAGACTGTAATTGGACATAAGAACCTGATTTACGCACAATTAAAAATATAGAAACAAATGAGAACCAATAATATTCCAGAGACACTTATAGAAGATGTAAAAGAAGACATCATAAGATACAAAGAGACAAAAACCATAGTAAAAGCAGTGATTTACATAGCATTAGCCATTGTTCTCGGCATTTTGCTCATGACAGCCAACATAGATGGGAAATCGTGGACAGGCATGTGCTTGGGATTTGTGGCAATAGTATTGCTGATAATGGGCGGAATTGAATTATTCGGCAAGAAAAAAGGGATGAAGTATAAAGGCGTGAAAGTCAACGCATATCAAGTTTATTTCAAGAATCCTTCCACATCAGAAATCAGCCGAGCAATCAGAGAGAAAGACACAGTATTTCTGAAGAAAGAAGTAAATTCCACAGACATAGGACTGAGAGTCAATATGATAGCCGCTGAAGACGGAAGTCTGTGCAGATACCGAATGTATAAATATGTACCTTTTGACTATCAGCCCGAAGGAGAGATAGTTGAATTGACAAAAGAGATGGTGGAAGCATTTGCGGAGATTTAATCATATAGGCTTTTTGCGTTTTGCCTAACGATTAGAGATATACCGCTGTAAATAAGCATATTAAAGATTTCCCCGTTGGATTTTTCCAGCGGGGATTTTTCAGTGCTTCACTGGGCAAAAATCGCCCTTGTAACTTATTGATAATCAGTTTATGGTACGGTGGAGAGAAGTATGGCCCATATTGGTGAAATATATGGATTTTATTTAGGGGCGGAAAATGTTGTTCATGTGAAAAAATAGTTGTACCTTTGCAGAACTAATAATAAAGACATGAAAAGAGTTTTAGTATTGATTGCTGCATCCGTACTGTTTGTTGCAGCCTATGGACAGAGTTCAAAGAAAGAGATTCAGGAGAAGAAAGACCGTGCGCTCTCAGAGATGCAAATCAAAATCTTCTCAGGCCAACAAGACTCAGCGCAGATTTTGACAGATGCCTATAGAAGAATGTACGGCAATGACGCCATGCTGGTGAGGGTTTTAGCGTTAGGCGACTTGGCGACTGGCAATTTTGAAGGTGCGATAAAAAAGGCGGACGAGTCGCTTGCGATGAACAAGAAAGACAAATCGTACAAAGACCTGGAAGTGCTGTATTACATAAAGTCGATCGCATACAGAGAGATGGGCAATTATGCCATGGCGCTGGTGAATATAGACCTCGCACTGAAGGAAGACAAAAATGACCTCAACTATAACGGAGAGAAAATCAATCTCCACTGCCTGATGGGAGATTACAGCAAAGCGCTTGACGTGATAAACAGACTTGAGAAGAAACAACCTGACAATCTCAGCATTCAACTTACGAAAGCCCAAGTGTACAGAGTGGCAGGAAGAGAGATTGAGTATCAGCAGACCTTGGACAAAGTGATACAGCAAGCGCCAGAATACACAGATGCAAGAGTTGAAAAACTGCGGTATCTGGCTGGCAATGGGGATTATAAAGGTGCGTTTGACCAGTATCTTGAGATTTGCAAAGAGCAGACTGACAATAACACACAGAATATGCTGAACAATTTCTCCGACTACATATATGACTATGAGATGGAGAAATTAAGTGAGGTTATTAATGTTTACAGAAAACAAGAAGAGAAAAAAAGCATGCAAGAGTGGATGCTACGTGCTGTAAACATTGATATCCACAGAGGCAATTACGACAAAGCGCTCAACGGGTTAAGAGAAGTAGAGAAGACCGGTATAAACGACACATCATACGTGATGTATTTCTATTTGGTGGCGAAAATCACATATCATGAGCAGAAAAAAGATTATGACAATCTGCTGATTGATTTCAACCAGTTTGGAGATTATTTAACAAAGACAGGAAATGAACTCGATGAGGATTTCTATCACGCCAAAGGAGAAATCTACAACAAGTTGGATCAGCCAGAGAAAGCCATTGAATGTTATGAGACAGTGGTGGAGCAAAATGGAGAGAACGCAAGTGCCAGCATATTGCTCGAACTGGCGGAACTCTACATAAAGACCAAGAAAACCGACAAAGGCATAGAGTGCTTCAGCAAGACAATTGACAGATATGGAGAGATACCTGTAGTGATTTACCACAGAGGAGAGGCACTGTTGAGACTGAAAAACGACACAGCCGCTGCTTTTGCTGACTTCAACAAAGTGCTTGAGATAGATACTGTTCCGGCATATAACTCAATGAGGCATTTTGCATTGATGCTGATGGGAAAGACTGCCGAGGCGGAAGAGTGGATGAAAAAAATGGAAGAAGCAGACGATCTGGGCGAAAGAGGTAAATGGATGAATGACTATAATTTCGCATGTGCATACGCTCTTGTCGAAATGAAAGAGAAGGCTATCGACAGACTGATGGGCGCAGTGGAGAAAGGATTCAGCGACTGCAAGGGCATTGAGGAAGACGACGATTTTGATCCAATAAGAGAGTGTGCAGAGTTCAAATCGATAATGAAAGTGATTTGCTCAGACAAAGAATAAGAGAATTCAACTGATAGAAAAAGGGGATTGCCTCAGATGGGCAGTCCCCTTTATTTTTGATTACAGTTTCTTGAAAAGCGATACTGCGAAAGAGCCGAGCCGGTAGAGCGGACGATTCAGAATCAGCAGATTGCGTCCGAACTCAAAGAATTCTCCGCCAAGACGCTGCTTGAAATCGCGGACCCCATAAGGCACATCAGGAGAACCAGCACCCATCAAGTCGCAGGCAGTATAGCCATGGTCAGTGGCGTAACGGATGACTGAATAATGAGAGAGAGAAGAAGGGTCGAGCAATTTGTATTCATCATCGGCACCGGCGACATAGAGATGGTAGACCACCCCACTCTCCATACAGAGGATTGCAGAACCGGCGATGATTTTATTATCGAAAGAGACAAGAATAACCTTGCCTACATTAGACTTGGCCAAAGACTGGAAAAAATCAACAGGAGGGACCGGGGTACGTGCACGCTTGAGATGATGACGACGAAGAAGCTCGTAAAACTCAGCGATTTGAGATTCAGAAGGAGAATCGATGAAAGAGACATCATTGCGGAGAGCAGCACGAATCTGACGACGTTTGCGACGCTGGAAGTTATCAAATGCCACCTCAAACGACGGCGTAGAGATAATGCAGTCGAGATGACGCTGATAAGAGAATTCAGCAGCATTGAATGACGACTGATAACGCGAATAATCGAAGAAATTGCGGAACTCAAGGTAAATGGCCTTTTTGGAGAGAGAGTCCGCCAAAGCGAGAAGCAAAGAAGTCAGTTCTGACTCAGAAATATCGTCGGCCAGCAGAGGTCCTGCATAGACAATAGCACGGCGAGAGAAAAAACGAGTGATTTTGCCACCATCCTGCTGGACAGAGCCCAGAACAATGGCTTTCAGTGCTTTAGTAGTGTCGTCAGCATAAGCAATGACAAAAGGAGAATAGTAAGAAGACTGAGATATAAAATCGTAGTAATCAGGGGACTGGAATACAGACGCGAAAGAAGAATGCTCAAGAAGAGCATTCCATGCATTGCGGTCGATATTTTGGATATTCCTGATAACCATCAGTTTCAGCCAAAGATACCAAATTGCTGAAGCATCACGAAGAGAATCAGTATTGGTATTATAAATCTAATGAAAGCCAAATAGATGCGGAAGAACCACTCCTTCATGCCGAAAGAGACAAGAGCCTCATGGAGACGCTCACGGTCGAAGAACCATCCGAGGAATATCGCCATGAAGAAGCCGCCTATTGGGAGAAGGAAGTCAGAAGTAAGATAATCGCACCAATCGAATGCCCCCTTGCCGAAGAAGACAAATGTAGAGTTACCACTGAGAGAGTGACAGCAGATGAGCGATGCTATCAAGACAAGTACACCGGTAAGCACATTGGCAGAACCACGGCGCATGTTGAAATTCTCGCTGAAAGTGGCAACAACCGCCTCATAGAGAGAGATTGTTGAAGTAAGAGCAGCAACTGCAAGAAGGAAGAAAAAGAGAACAGAGAAGATTATTCCGCCTGTCATCTGAGAGAAGACGGCAGGGAGAGCGATGAATGCAAGTTCAGGACCCTGGCCAGGCTCAATTCCATAAGCGAATACAGCAGGGAAGATTACCAGTCCCGCCATGAAAGCGATGAGAGTGTCAAGTATTGAGATTTGGAAAGAAGTAGTCACGATATTGCCCTCCTTGATATAAGAACCGTAAGTGAGCATGATGCCGATGCCTATAGAAAGAGAGAAGAAAGACTGTCCAAGTGCCTGAAGCACAACTGATGGAGTGATTTTTGAGAAATCTGGTTTCAGATAGAAAGAATAGCCTGCGCCTGAATTCGGGAGGAAGAAAGCATGAATCATAAGATAGAATACCACGAGGAAAAGTAGAGGCATCAGAATTTTGCTGCCTTTCTCAATACCCTGAGTTACGCCAAGATAGATGACGAATGCAGTTATGAAGACAAAAACTGCAAGCCAGATGTATGGTCGCGTAGATGCTGTGGAGAAATCAGTGAAATTAGCAGAAAGTTGTTCTGTGGACAAACCATTGAAAGAGAGAGTGCTGACTGACTGCCAGATGTATTCGAGCGACCATCCGGCGACTACAAAATAGAACGCCATAACCAGGAAAGAGGCAAGTACGCCCATTACACCGATGAAAGTCCAGCCATGATGGCCAGTCAGTTTTTTGAAAGCGCCGACAGGGTTCACCTGAGCCATACGGCCAATGGCCATCTCAGTCATAAGTGCCGGAAAACCAAGCAACAATACACATCCTATGTAGACGAGAAGAAAAGCTCCGCCTCCATTTGCTCCAGCGATGTAAGGGAATTTCCAGATATTACCGAGTCCCACGGCAGAGCCTACTGCTGCGGCGAGAATACCAAATTTTGATGCGAATTGTCCGCGCTGTTTCATATTATATAAAGTATTTAATGTTTTACGTAAAGTATTTAATGTTTTACGGCAGTATAAATAGTTGATATTCCGAAAGTCTGAGTTTTGAACTTAGTTTCGGAGAAACCAGCCTGACGGAGATGAGAGAGGAAATCCTCGCCCCAGATGAAATTCTTCACACTGCGGGGAAGATAGTCGTAGTCCTTGCGGTTATTGCCGAGCATGGAGCCAAGCAGAGGGGCAAGAGCAGAGAAATACAGATTATAGAAAAAACGAATTATACCGTTGGAAGGGTAAGAAAATTCAAGTATAAGAAGTTGGCCACCAGGGCGTAAAACGCGGAACATTTCGGAGAGAGATTTATCGAGTTCAGCAAAATTGCGCACGCCATAGGCGCATGACACAAGATCGAATGAGCAATCAGGGAGATCGAGAGCAGCACAATCAGCGAGGCGGAAAGAGATTTTGTCGGAAAGACCAGCCTTTGCCACCTTTTCCTGACCGATTGACATCATTTCAGAAGAGAGGTCCACGCCGAGGAGAGAGTCGGTCTTATGCTGACGGAAAATTTCAAGAGCAAGATCAGCAGTACCTGTGGCAACATCCAGAGTATCATGACAATAAGGAACTGACGATACTGCCTGACGGCGCCAACGGCGGTCAATATTGAAAGAGAGAAGATGGTTGAACTTGTCGTAATTAGGGGCTATGCGGTTGAAAAGAGAGCCTATGTTTTTTTTCTCGTCCATAAATTAGATATTTGGGTGCAAAGGTATGAATTATTTTTGACATGGCAAAATTTTTGGGTAGGAAGGCATTCACAAAGAAGATTTTTGGTTGGCATTTATCGTTTTTCGATAAATTTGGGGCAAATCAGAGGCTCGTCAATGTTACGGCAATGTTACGGAGCGGACTGGTCATAGGGTTTGTTTTGGGAATATGGGTATAAAATTATGTTTTTTTAGCAGAAAAAAGTTTGGTGGTGAGAATAAAAATTCGTAACTTTGCAGCTGAATTTTGTGCATTGGTATGATTTTGACGATTGACATAGGAAACAGTTATACAAAAATAGCACTTTTTGAAGGTAACACACTGAAAGAAAGGATATTGGCGCACAAGAGCGAAAGCCGCAGACTTTGGGAAACTGTGGATAGGGATAAGGTTGAGAAGATTGCGATTTCCTCTGTCGGGCGCGCAGACGCGATGGAAAAAGAGGCTGAAGAGAGCGGTTTGGAGATCGTGAGACTGACGCGAGAGACGAGATTGCCTTTTGAAAACGGATACTCGACGCCTGAGACATTGGGGCTTGACAGAATCGCGGGAATGATAGGGGCATGGGCCAAGTGCCACGGAGAGAGAGACTTTCTGGTCATGGACCTCGGGACATGCAATACTTATGACTCTGTGATCGGGGGAAAATTCGTTGGCGGGAACATTGCTCCAGGGATTGAGATGAGACTTAGGGCGATGCATGATTATACGGCGAAACTGCCTATGATAAACATAAGTGAATCAGGAGCAGGCGAGTTGACCGAGATAAGTGGGAAGAGCACGAGAGAGGCGATGGTTTGCGGTGCGATGCTCGGAATGGCCGATGAGGTGAATGGTCACATCAGAAGATTCAAGCAACTGGCACCCAATGGTTTGTGTATTTTAACCGGAGGGTATGGCGAATTGATGATCGGGAAAACCGATGAACCTGTGGAATATGACCCGATGCTGGTGCCTGAAGGATTAAACTTTTTAGCAAGAAATTAGTCAAAGGATATGAAAAGCAGAAGAAGGTACAAAGACGCTTTGAGGGCGCTGACGATGGCAATGCTGATGATAATTGCCGGACCGGTCAGCGGACAGATGAGTACTAATTCTCCATTTACGAGATACGGTTACGGTCAGCTGGTGGATGGAACCTTCGGCAGAAGTCAGGCGATGGGCGATGTGGCGATAGGAATTTACTCTCCGACTCAGATAAATCCCGTAAACCCAGCGACATACACATCAACAGACTCGACGACCTTCCTGTTTGAGATTGGAATTTCAGGGTTGGTGTCCAACTTCAGGAGCAATGGAGCCAGCACGAATAAATTCACGGGAACATTGGACTATGTTGCATTTCAGACTCCTATCACGAAATGGATGGGTGCAAGCGCGGGACTGATTCCTTACTCTTATGTCGGATACAACTATCAGGTTTCGGACTCGATAGCGCTGAGCGGCACTGAGAATCAGAACCTCTACACCCAGAATTTTCAGGGAAACGGTGGTATAAGCCAGGTTTATTTAGGCTTGTCGTTCAACATACTTGACTATGTGACATTCGGAGCGAATGGTTATTATATGTTCGGCAACCTGAATCACTACAGATCGATGGAATACACCAGTTCGGACCTTTCGGGTTATCCGACTGTGAATCAGACGCAGGAGCACATCAGCAATTTCAACGTGAGATTCGGATTGCAGTACCACCAGAAGTTCGGGAAGAGCCACAAGCTGAATCTTGGTGCTATTTATGAGTTCAAGACCAGACTCACAGGCGACTACTCAATGACTATGACTGGAGTGGATACTCTTACGACCAGTTATAAGAGCAAGGATTATTTCGAGATGCCGCAGATGTGGGGAGTCGGTTTCAGTTACACATACGACAACCGGCTGACAGTGGGAGCCGATTTCACGATGCATGAGTTCGAGAACGCTAAATTCGCAGGAGTGACCGACACACTCTCCAACAGGATGAAAATCTCGGTGGGCGCGGAATACATAAACAATCCGATGGGCAGGCGGTATGTGGACAGAATGTACTGGAGACTCGGAGCCAACTACCGCAACTCATATATAAAAGTCGGGGATCAGTCGACACGCGATTTTTCGCTAACAATGGGAATAGGATTCCCGCTGAGGTCGTCCAAGACCATCATACATTTCAACATGGAGTACGGCAATATCGGTTCTGGACAGTTCACAGCGCTCAAAGAGAATTATTTTAAATTTGGATTCAGTTTCGCACTCAACGAAACATGGTTCGTAAAAAATAAAATTAGATAAGATATGAAGAAGATTTTTTGCACATTAGTGGCAGCAGCCATGGCTTTCACAGGCATCATGGCTCAGGAGGCAGAAAGCACTGAGAAGTGCATGGAAAACGCCAGCCTGTTTACAAGTTATGCAAAGGCAAAGGATTACGCATCTGCATTAGAGTTCTGGGAGGCTGTCTATAGAGATTGTCCTAATGCTACCAAGAACATCTACATTTATGGCGTAAGAATCGTAGAGTGGCAGATCAGCCAGGCTCAGGACGACGCTCAGAGAACAGCGCTCATCAACAAGCTGATGAAGGTTTATGACGATCAGGTCACATACTATGGTCAGACAGAAGCTCAGGCAGCAGCCATCAAGGCTAAGAAGGCTAACTCTTATGCAGAGTATTTCCCTGAGGACAGAGCAACAGCCTATCAGATGATGAAGGAAGCCATCCAGACTCTCGGTCTTTCTACCGATCCTGCTCACTTGCTCACATACATCATTGTTTCTGAGGAACTTTACCGTAAGGACAACTCATTGGCTGAGCAGTACATCAATGACTATACAATGGTTGGCGATATTCTGAGCACCAATTCGAGCAACGAGGGTCTCAAGAACAGAGCGAACTATCAGTTGGTTAAGGAAAATGCAGACGCACGTTTCGCAGCATCAGGCGTTGCTACTTGCGATAAGATGAACGAAGTGTTCGGCGCGAAGATTGAGGAGAACAAGGACAATGCAGAGTATCTGAAGACTGTCCGCGCACTTTTTGACAATGGAGAATGCTATGAGACAGAGGCTTACCGCAACCTTGCAACTTATCTTTACAATATTGAGCCAACATTCGACGCAGCATACACTCTTGCCAAGATGTGGTACAACAACAAGGATTACAAGAAGGCAGTTGACTATCTATATGAGAGCATCAAGCTTGCCAATGGTGAGAAGACAGATGGTCAGTATCTCCTGCTGGGACTCAGCTACGACAAGCTCGGAAACGATGCGAAGGCTAAGGAAAGCTACAAGAAGTCTCTTGAGATCAATCCTGACCAAGCGGTGCCTTACATCCAATTGGCAGCAATATATGTAGGTGCAAGAGTGAGTGATGATCCTGTCCTCCAGCGCGCAGTATATTGGGCAGCAGTAGACCAGCTTCTCAAGGCGCGCAACGTAAACGGCATCACTGCAGCTCAGCTTGACATGGTCAACGACAGAATATCAAAGTATTCTGCTCAGTTCCCTTCAAAGGAACAGGTGTTCATGCACAACGAAGTCGAGGCAGGCAAGTCATATTTCGTGGGCGGCATCGTCAGCGAGACTACAACAGTTAGGACTAAGTAAGAAGTTGAGTGGAAAAACTCATATAATTAAACAATGTGTAGCGGTGGCTTTCATGGCCATCGCTTCACTTGTTTTATTTTCTTGTCGTGAAAAGCATGTCATGACAGACTCGGTCCAAGACCGAAAAAAGACGCCAGTACTTTTTGAGGACTCTGTGACCACTATTATTTCCGACTCCGGAGTGATCAGGTACCGACTGACGGCTGCCAGCTGGTATATCTACGACAGAGCAGACACTCCATACTGGGATTTTCCATCAGGACTTCGTTTTGAGCGTTTTGACGTGAACTACAACATTGATGCCGCCGTGCAATGCAACAGAGCAATATTTTATAGTGAGGAGGAGAGATGGCATCTTTGGGGCAATGTGAGGGCTAAGAACTTGAGCGGAGAAAGGTTCTACACGGAAGAGTTATTCTGGGACAAAAAAAACGAGATGGTGCGAAGCGACTCGCTCATCACCATAATTCAGGAAGACAAAAAAATAATCGGGATCGGCTTTGAGTCGAACCAAACTTTCACAAAATACATAATACACCATCCTACAGGCGTTTTCCCTGTTGAGGATAGCGATAAGGAACAAGACAACACGGCTCTAATAGTTCATCCATGAGCAACGAAGTCATAATAATAATAGTTTCTTTGTTTTTTTCCGCACTCTTTTCGGGTATGGAAATAGCATTTGTGTCCTCGAGTAAGCTGCGATTCGAAATGGAAAAAAAAGGCAGCGGAATCTGGTCCAAAGTCCTGGATTTTTTTTACAACCACAGCGAGCAATATATTACCACAATGCTTGTCGGCAACAACATTGTATTGGTAATCTATAGCATTCAAACAGCAAAACTGCTGAATGATCCACTCACCACTTACGTATCAAGCAATCCTATAGTCCTTGTTTCTCTGCAGACAATAATATCAACTGTAGTCGTATTGTTCACCGGCGAGTTTATTCCTAAAACTATTTTTCGTTCAGCTGCGAATTTCTGGCTGAAAATTTTCTCTCCGCTGATGTATTTCTTTTACATCATACTCTACCCAATCACCATGTTTGCAACGCTTGTTTCCAAAGGCATTCTTCGTCTCTTAGGACAATACAATCCGGCCAAGCAGACACACGTACTGAACAAAATAGACTTGGACTATCTCGTCAATGAATCTATAGAAAAGGCCGAAGAAAACGAGGGAGAAGTAGAAAATGATGTCGTACTTTTTCAGAATGCCCTAGACTTCTCTGAAGTTAAGCTCAGGGAATGTGCAGTACCAAGAACAGAGATCGTGGCAGTTTCAGTTGACGCAGACGAGAACGAACTCAAAATGGCATTCATCGACACCGGGTT
This sequence comes from Candidatus Aphodosoma sp., assembly GCA_045643545.1. Classification (GTDB taxonomy): domain Bacteria; phylum Bacteroidota; class Bacteroidia; order Bacteroidales; family Paludibacteraceae; genus Aphodosoma. The sequence continues at coordinate 25,744 of JAZUKZ010000033.1, forward strand.
CTCCAAAGTACTTATATATCAAGACACCATAGACAATATCACAGGATATGTTCATTCAAGCGACCTTTTCCAAAAAGCTAAAGACGGCTGCGACTTTGACTGGCACAAATACATCCGAAAAATGCCTATCGTGCCTGAAACAATGGCAGCAAACAAACTGATGGACATTTTCATGCAACAGAAAAAGAGCATCGCCGTAGTTGTCGACGAATTCGGTGGAACATCTGGCATCGTAACTCTTGAGGATATAATGGAAGAGATTTTCGGAGAAATAGAAGACGAACACGACACAAAAGAGTACAGAGCAGAGAAAATCAGCGATAATGAGTACATAATCTCAGGCAGACTTGAGATTGACGAGATAAACAACAGATTCGAAACAGAGCTCCCAGAGGACGAAAATTACCTCACTATTGCCGGTTATATCCTCTATCATTACCAAAAATTTCCTAAACTCAACGAAACAATAACCATTGAAAATCATACATTTAAGATACTCGAAGCACACAACAACAGAATTGATTTGGTAAAGATGAAAATTAATGAGTGAAAAATAGTGTGTATGTGAAAAAAAAATAGTAAATTTGCAGCTTGAAAATTGCAAGGAAAATAAACAACAAATATAATGGCAGTTTTAGAAAAAATCAGAAGCAAAGGCGTACTCCTCCTTATCATTATCGGTGGAGCTATGGTCCTTTTTATCGTCAGTGACTTCATCAACTCAGGCTCTTCTTTCTTCCAGCAGCAGAAGGCCAATGTAGCTAAGATCAACGGCGACAAGATTAAAATTCAGGATTATGCTGACAGAATGGATCAGATGAACGATGTTGTCAAACTTGAATATGGCAACAACGCTAACAATGACGAAATGTCAGAGCAAATTCATCAAATGGTTTGGGAAAGCACTGTTGCTGAGAAAGTTATCGGCGACGAATGCAATGAGCTCGGCATCATGGTCACAAAGGACGAGCTTTCAGACATGCTCTTCGGCAATCACATCAGTCCAGTCCTCCGCAGTTCACGTCTTTTCGTTGACGAGAACGGTCAGTTCAACCCTCTGGTTGTCAAGCAGATTATTGCTACTATCGACAACGAGGAGGCAGCAAAGAACTACTCTCCAGAAGACTTGAAATCTCTCCGCAACACTTGGAAATATTGGGAGAGCGCTGTCAAAACCAGCCGTCTGCAGGAGAAATACTTCGGTTTGCTCACTAAGTCTATGGTAGTCAATCCTCTCGAGGCGAAATATTCTTACGACAACACTAAGACTACAGTTGACATCCTCTGCACATCTAAGAGTTATTTCACTGTAGCTGACTCTACTATCGCAGTTACAGACAAGGAAACCAAGGAACTCTACGACAAAAAGAAAGAGCAGTACAAGAGAGATACCCGCACAGCTGACATCCAGTATATCGCTTATGCTATCGAGCCTTCTAAAGAGGACTTCAACGAGGCTGCTGCTGCAATCCAGGAGGTTCGCAACGAACTTGCTGCCGCAGACGCTGAGGAAGCTGCAATAATCGTAAACTCTAACTCTGAGATTCCTTTCATTGAGGGATATGTATTTGACAATCAGGTCGACGAGGCTCTCCGTGGATTCGCATTCGACAGCAAGTCTGATAGCGTCTATGGACCAGTTCTCTTCGGCAATACATTCAAAATGGCAAAAGTTCTCAAACGCGGCATCGTCGCTCCAGACTCTGTAAAACTCAGCGTTATTGCTCTCCACGAGGAGACTGAGGAGAAAACCGCAGCCAAAGCCGACAGCATTGAGGCACTTCTCGCATCAGGCGCAGATTTCGCCGCTGTTGCTGCTGAGAACTCTCTCGCACAGAATGCACGTCAGGGCGGTGAGATCGGTTGGGTTACAGATGCTGACATGTCTGCAAACCGCGACCTCGCTGAGAAAGTATTCAGCACCGCTGAAGGCAAAACTTTCCGCATGGAGGAGAATGGAGTAATCCAAATCTTCAAGGTTATGACAGTCGGCAAGAAGGTTGCTAAAGTTCAGCTCGCTGTTGTTGAGCAGACAGTAACTGCTTCTTCTCGCACCCGCACCGCTATCTACAACAAGCTCAACCAGTTCGCCGCAACAAACAACAAACTCGACAAGTTTATCGAAGAGGCTGGCAAGCAGAGCATGCCTATCGCTTCTCAGAAGGGTCTCGATATCAACGCCAACAAAATCAACGGTCTCAAGAAAATGAGAGAGGCAGTTAAATGGGTGTTCGACGACAAGACAAAAGAGGGAATGGTAAGCAATGTCTTCGAAGGTGACGAATACATCATCGCAGTTGCAGTCGAGAAACTCAACGACAAGGGATACCGCTCTATTGAGGAAATGCGCGATGTCATCGTTGCTGAGATTCGCAAGGACAAGAAAGGCGACAACTTCGTTGCTGAGATGAAAGGCAAGACAGCCGCTCAGCTCGAAGCAATGGGCTATCACACAGACACAATCACCAACGTATCATTCGCCAACAGCTACGCAGGCGTTCTCGGAAACGAGCCTCAGCTCGTTGCATGGGCTACAATGACAGAAGTCGGCAAGACCTCCGAGCCTATCAAGGGAACAAACTCCGCATACATCTTCACAGTTCTCGACAGCCGCGAGACCGACCGTCCATTCGACGAGAAGGAAGAAGCCACAATGCTCCAGGCTCGCGAAGCTTACTCACTCGGCTACTTCGGACTTGAGGCACTCAAGAAAGCAGCCAACATCGAGGACTTCAGATACAAATACTATTAATGCCCAAGCCTGACAACCAATACTGAAATAGAATAGAGAGGTGGGACGCAGATTGAATGATGTCCCACCTTTTTTATAAAAACACCCCATAATGTTCACATTGCCATTCACCGACCCAATTCCAATCTTCCTCACGGTATTGCTGGTCATCCTGCTCGCCACAGTGCTCAACAGGATACACATACCCCAGATGATAGGACTCATCGTGGCTGGAGTAATCCTCGGCCCGTTCGGCTTCGGCGTACTCGACAACGACCAAAGCTTCCTCCTCTTCGGCAAAGTGGGCATCCTCTACATCATGTTCCAAGTCGGCCTTGACGTCGACCTCGCCACATTCAAACTCCAGAAACGCCAAGGCATACTCTTCGGCATCTACACCCTCTGCCTTCCGCTCGCAGTCGCCCTCCTCGGCGGCCACTACCTCCTCGGCATGAACCTCCTCCAGTCACTCCTCTTCTCAGCCATGATGACCTGCCACACACTCCTCGCATACCCAGTAGTCGGCAAAATGGGCATCACCGAAAACAGAGCCATCAACATCGTCATCACAGGCACCATCATCGCCGTCACCATCTCACTGCTCATGATAGCAGTAGTCGTAGGCAGCACCGGCTCAGTCCACAACTCAGCGCCCACATGGCTGATAATCACCACCAAAGTAGTCGCAATCATCCTATTCTGCATATTCGTATTCCTCATCCTTCCAAAAATATCAGAAGCCTTCTTCAAACAATTCAGCGACGGAATCTCACAATACATCTACGTCCTCGCAGCCGTCTTCGCAGCATCCCTCATCGCCGAAGCCACAGGCCTTGAAGGCATCCTCGGAGCATTCTTCGCCGGACTCGTCCTCAACCGCTACATCAAGCCGACCTCCGCACTCATGAACCGCATCACATTCGTCGGCAACGCCATCTTCATCCCATTCTTTCTCATCTCCATCGGCATGCAAATCAACATCAGCGCATTCATCCACGGCCACGAATCAATACTCACCGCAGTGATAATGAGCATAATAGCCATAAGCACAAAATGGGGAGCAGCCAAAATCACACAAATCACAGCACACCTCACACACCACGAAGGCAACCTCATCTTCGGACTCACCTCCGGCAAAGCAGCAGCATCACTCGCAGCCGTAATGATAGGACGCGAAGCCGGACTCTTCGACGAAAACATCCTCAACGGCACCATAATCATGATCCTCGTCACAGTCCTCGTCAGCTCAGCCGTAACCGACCGCGCAGCACGCAAAATCGCATCCCAAAAAATCCGCAACACAAACACAGACAACGAAATAGGCGTCGAACGCGTCATGATCTCCATCGGAAACCCACAGACAATGCAAAGCCTCATCGAACTCGGCTGCCTCGTCAAACGCCGCGAAATCAAAGACAACCTCTACGCCCTCAAAATAATCCGCTCCGAAGACGACCGCTTCGACGGCGAACGCGACCTCCTCAAAGCAGAAATCATAGCCGCCGAAACCGACACACCGCTCAAACGCATCATCAAAAACGACATCAACATCGCCAACTGCATGACCGAAACCGCCAAAGAATACGACATCAGCGACATAATAGTCGGAATCCACCAGAAAGCAAACCTCATCGACACATTCCTCGGATCCACAATCAACTCCCTCATCGAAAACTCCGCCGAACGAAACTTCATGGTATTCGGAGCCCGCAACATACTCGAAGAAATGCGCCGCATAATCGTCCACGTCCCGCTCAGAGCAGAAAAAGAACTCGGATTCCGCATCTGGCTCGACCGAATCCGAAACCTCGCCGTCCAATCCAAAATGCAACTCATATTCCACTCCACCGGCTCCACACTCCAGACACTCCGCCAACTCAGCGACATATTCAAAGGCACCGCAGTCGAATTCTGGGACCAAGACCACAGACTCGAAAACGAACTCACCGACCAAGACCTACTCACAGTCGTCATGGCCCGCCGAAACACCATCTCCTACCGCAACGAAATGGACCGCGTCCCTCAGTTCCTCAGCCAGCACGGCGAATTCAGCTTCCTCATCATCTACCCACGCCAGTCCACCGAGGACCGACAACGATGGAGCAAATACAACCCTCTGAAACTCAACAACTAACTCCACCGAAACACAACAACAAATTTCCTCAGATACAAAAAACAAATCCCTTTAGATACAAAACAATGGCAGATTCCCAACCAATGGAACCTGCCATTTTTCTATAATATCAACCCTGCCTTACTCCCCTGCCCGCCATCTCTGCCCCAAAGCAAGGATGATCGAACCATGGATTGAGTATCAGCAAGTTACAAAGCCCTCCAAAAAGGCTCAAAAAACATCATTCAGCAATGTAAAACTTTCCGTCTTCACAATGATACCGCTTGGCTGGGAACTGCTGAACAAACTTCATGTTATGTGTCGCCATCAGCACAGCAGTACCGCTGTCCTTTATCGAATGCAGAATCTGCATGATCTCCGCGCCAGTATCAGGGTCAAGATTTCCCGTAGGCTCATCTGCCACAATAAGTTGAGGTGAATTCAACAATGCTCGTGCTATCACGATTCGCTGCTGTTCTCCTCCAGACAACTGATGAGGCCACTTATAACCTTTGGTCGACATTCCGACAGCATCAAGCACAAAATCAATCTGGTCTGCAATCTGACGCTTGTTTTTCCAACCAGTCGCACGAAGCACAAACTCCAAATTGTCATTCACACTCCTATCGGACAAAAGTCTGAAATCCTGAAACACAATACCTATTTTCCTGCGCAGCATCGGAATATCCGAACGTTTCAGGCTCTTCAAGTCATAATCAAAAAGTCTCGCCTCTCCGGCAGCAATAGGCAGTTCCGCATAAATTGTCTTCAGTATCGAACTTTTGCCAGACCCCACACGTCCAGTCAGATAGACGAACTCTCCAGGACACATTGAGAATGACACATCGCTCAGCACGGTCATCTCTGCCTGGCATATATCAACATTTTTATACTCAAGAATTGAATCCATACAAAAATTATTTCTTAGGTTGTTTCAAGACTGTAACTTCCAAAATTCTCACTGGCACCACTGGTCTGTCGTTCGCACCAGTCTTCACAGCAGCAACTTTATCTATAACATCCAGTCCTTCAATCACTTCACCAAATACAGTATATGCACCATCCAGATGAGGAGCACCTCCGAAAGTCATATATGTCAGTCTCTGGTCTGTGGTAAACTGGAAATAAGGATCGTCATACATCATCTGCAGTCTGCGCTCCAGCGCATCCAGTTCCTCTGACCTGAACACTCTTCCCTGCACAATATAGAACTGGCAGCCGCTTGACTCTTTCTCAGGATTCACATTGTCCGCCTGACGCGCAGCCGCCAAGGCTCCGCGTTTGTGGAAAAGTTGCGGACAAGTTATCTCTGCAGGCACTTTATAACCGATATCACCTGCTCCAAAAGGTCCAGTATATGTAGTGTCACGCGAATTTGGATCACCGGCCTGAATCATGAATGAGGAAATCACACGGTGGAAAAGCAAACCATCATAAAAACCTTCTTTCGCCAACTTCAGAAAATTGTCGCGGTGCAATGGAGTCTCATTATAAAGAGCAACCTTCATCGCTCCGTAATTGGTCTGAATTCTCACAATGGCACAACCTTTCAGGTCTTTCTCTTCCTGACCATAAACCACAGCGGCAAAAAGCACTGCCACCAGAAACAAAAGCGTCTTTTTCATATGTCTCAATGTTTTTTTAATTCGTCACACAACTGTTTGACTGCCACACTCATCGGCAGTTCACTCTCAAAACCAGCAGCATTTTTATGTCCGCCGCCGCCAAAATGCTCGGCCACGACATTCACTGGAACATCACCCTCGGACCTCAGCGACACGTTTATCTGGTTCTTCTTTAAATCTTCTCTCATCAGCACCGACCTGTCTACCTTGAGCATCTGAAGCGGCATGTTAACCACTCCCTCCAGATCTCCAGTGGAATAAGCGAACTTTATCAACTCTGCCCTGGAAAGTACTATCAATGCAGTATGTCCATCAGGCAAAATCTCCATTTTCGACAAAGCATAGTTCATCAACTTGAATCTTGACTCTGAATAGGTGTGGAATGCCTTGATTGACAGTGCGTCTTTATCAACTCCATACTTCAGCAGCGCAGCCACTGTCAAATAAAGTTCAGGATTATTGGATGAGTAGGAAAGTCCGCCGGTATCAGTCAGTATTCCCATCAGCATGTTCTCCGCCATCTGCAAATCTATCAGATTCTCATCTCCGTTATCGCGTATATACCTGTATACCAACTCACATGTAGCAGCCGCAGTATGGTCGGACATAATATAATCTGCCTCAATCTCCATCCCTATATGATGGTCTATCACAAGTCTCTTGGCACTTCTGTTTGCCTCAAAAATAGGTCTTACCGCACTGATTCTCCCCATCTGGTTATAATCAAGCGAACAAAGCAAATCAGCCTCTTTTATCAACTGTGTTGCTCTCTGTGGCTCTTCCTCAAATATCACAACATTCTCAATACCAATTACCCACGAATAAAAATCAGGATATCTGTTTGGCAATACTACATGCGCGTTTTTGCCTTTTTTCTCCAAATATCTGGCAAATGCCAATGTTGAGCCAATAGCGTCTCCGTCTGGCCTGATATGAGCCGTAACTACTACATTCTTTGCCGATTCAACAATCTCAACCATTTTCTTTTCCTTTATACTGTGACACAAGCAAACCTACAATAACCACCGCAATACCAAGCACTTTCATCCAGTTGAGCGGCTGCGACAGGAACATCCACGCAAACAATGCTGTCACCGCTGGCTGGATATTGTTGAACACTGACGCTTTGTTTGGTCCAATGACACGCACTCCATAAGAATAGAAAAGGAATGCTATGCAGGATGCCGTAATTGCCAGACCCACAATAGCCAACAATGCATTTCTCACTACCACCGGATCAACCGAAGGCAATGCCGAAATCTGATCCCATTCAGTTATCAAACTTGTTGGAATGAAGTACATCAATGCTATGCAGAACATGTAGAACACTACCGACAATGTGTTGTATTCTTCTGGCACCTTGCGGATTATGAGCGAATATCCTACTGCAGCAACCATTGCTATTACAAGCAGTATCACGCCTGCGACACTCACATTTATCTCACCGCCTTTCTCTACAATGACCATCAGCACACCGGCTATGGAAATGACAATTCCTATGATATTTTTCAATGTGATGCGTTCTCTCAAAAAGAAATATGTCAAAAATGGCGTAAGCAACGGAATGAATGCCAATATGACTGATGTCACCATCGAACTCACTCTCTGCAGGGCCATGGCCTCACACAGAAAATAGATAAACGGCTCGCACAGTGCAGCCACAAAAAACCATCTGAAATGTTTCCAAGGAATCCTCACCAGTTTGCCGGTCGCCAATGCTATCGCTCCAAGCACTATTGCCGCCACCGACAGTCTTATAGCCACCAAGGTTGCTGGCGGAAAGACATTCAGCGCATACTCCGAGAGTATATACGAGGTTCCCCAAAATATCTGTCCGATTATCAAGGCAATAACCGCTATTGTCGTCTTGTTTCTCATATTGTCCATTCCAAAAATATACTTCTGTAACAATTTGCAAAGATAACAATAATTTTTGAATTTGACAAGAAAATCCGCAAAAAATTATCAACCAGACGCTCTTATAAAACTCTAACATAACTATCCGCAGAAAATCTTGTAAAGTTCGCAAAAAAAGTGTACCTTTGCACCGTGAATTCTGAGAATGGCATAATATCGGACTACAAAAACCACCTGATGCTGGAACAGGGGTTGTCTGTCAACTCGCGCGAGGCTTACCTCCACGATGTGGACATGCTGCTCAAATACCTGGACGAAAGGAGCATCACTTACAAGGAGGTGCATCTCGACGACCTGATGGAGTTTGTTGTGGACCTTGGCAAAATCGGAATGTCGCCTAAATCACAGGCCCGCATCATCTCGGGCATCCATTCGTTCTATAAGTTCTTGATTTACACCAGGAAAATGGACTTCGACCCTTCCGAGCGACTCATCGCCCCAAAAACCGGTCGTCATCTACCTTCTGTGCTGACTTACAACGAGATAGAACAGATTATCACGACTCTTGAAGAAAATGCCATCGGCACTGACGAGGGACTTGTCCGCCGTAACAGAGCAATAATCGAAGTGCTCTATGGCTCAGGACTGCGCGTCTCCGAACTGGTCACTCTGAAATTCAGCGACATACGCCGCGAGGAGGGGTTCATGATCATCCGAGGCAAAGGCGACAAGCAGCGGATGGTGCCAATCTCCAACCTCTCTTTGGAGGAAATCGACAAATACTTGAAATTCAGGAATTCACTGGAAATAAAAAAGGGCGAGGAGGACTATGTGTTCCTTAACCAGCGCGGAAGTCACCTGACGCGGACCATGATTCTCATAATGGTCAAGGACCTTGCCCTGCGCGCCGGAATCACGAAAACCATATCTCCGCACACTTTCCGCCATAGTTTCGCAACTTCAATGCTCGAGGGCGGAGCCAATCTCCGAGTAATCCAGATGCTTCTCGGGCACGAGAATATCGTAACTACGGAGATTTACACTCACATCGACAATCAGCGCATGCGCGAGGAGATCATCAACTTCCATCCACGCAACAACGGGAAAAAACTAAATTGACAAAATATGAAAAAGATTATTTTTGCTATCGCAGCCACTATCGTACTGGGTATCAGCATGATGTCATGCACCGAGAAAACAGAGTCTAAATGCTGGAAGGTCACTTTCAACGACAATGACGGAGAAGGCGACTATGTTGTCTATATGTACTGCTCTGAGTCTTGGCTTGAGTATGTTAACCGCATTGAGCACAATGTTGTAGCCTACGAGGACCAGCATCTCTCTCGCCAGGATTGCAAGGAACTCAACGCTGAGTGGGAGGACTGATTCTCCCGCATCTCCCGTCCTTCCTTTCCTCCTCCACCCTTGCCATGCTCCTGTTCCACCAATGTTCTACCCCACCTCTCAACCCCATACAAGCCCCAATCGGGTGCTTGTCGGATGCTTATCGGGTGCTTGATAGTCCTTTAGAATAATATCTCTTTTACACCAAGCCTCAAACTGAAAGAAAAAGTAGGCCTGGAAAAAACACCATTATTACAAGACAAATTTTAACTTTATAACATATGGAAAATCAATTAGTCAACAAGCTCAGTGAAGTCAACAAAAATATGAAAGATACGGAACTGGATGCGAAATTTAATGAACTAGCCAAATACATCATGCGCAACTATTGTATTTCTATCAACGACAAAAAGTACTTCATGAACGAGATAGAATTTTATTTCTATGGCAACAACTATCCAGACTTAAGAGAAAACAGTAATAAAACAGTAACTTACCAAAGGTCGTCTAATGCTGGAGAATGGTTCTTCCATGAATATGGCGTTGACTTGACTTTCAAAAGTATTAATAATGACACAGAAAAATACGGCGGAGGGATTCTAATAAGGTCTGTTGAAGATGAAAATGGCAAGCCCACTATCGGACCAATAAATTGCATCAATGAGATATGGCCCAAAACTGTCAGCGCATTCAAAAAAAACAGCCCTAATCCAATAATAAAACAAGAACATAGAGATGTTGAGATTAATGATCCAACACCACGTGTCAGAGGCGGAAAGACCTTCGCAGATAAAAGACTATGGCGTTTTACTGTCAAAGGTAAGAAAGTAACCCCCATAAAAGAGTAGTAAATTAACCGCTATTCACAATCGTTAAGTCTCAAGGTTCAGAACAGAGAAAGGCAGGTCGTTGACCTGCCTTTCTCTGTTCTGAAGCCATTTCCCTTTATAAACTCATTGTATTTCAAACATTTGGTTATACAATAACACATTTTTATAATCACATAAGAATACACATAAAATACATACATAGAATACAAAATTTTAATATGACCCATTCCTCTGTCTTAACTATTTTTAACTTAACAAACAGCATTCGTGAGCAAAAAAGCATCTACCTTTGCAGTGTGATTAGTCGACGAATCATACAATTAACTTATTAACTTATTAATTTATAATATGATATACACAGAAAAAGAAAAATGTATAGTTGTGTTTTCAACTCTATTTGTGCGAGATTATCCTGAACTTTACAAGGAACTTGCCAAAATCATGTCTAATTATTACAGAGGCTTCGGCGAAATCAGTCACACCAAAGATTATTGGGTACGCGACTTTATGCCAATACAGATCAATTTTGACCGTTTCGTCAAATTTACCTACAATCCAGACTACTTGCAAAACAGCAAGAAATACATTACCAATGTTGACAAGGTGTTAGTACACAGTCGGATTACACAAATAATCGATATAACAAATGTACCTATAGTCTTGGATGGAGGAAATATAGTATTTTGTTATGGATGTAACAAAGACGATAGGACTGATTTTGTCGTAATGACAGAAAAAATTCTGTCAGAAAACCCCGGAATCAGCAAAGAACTTATTGAATGTATCCTAAAACTTGCTTTTGACGAACCAAATCTAACAATTGTATGGTTGCCTTGGGACAAACAAGATACGTTCGGCCATAGTGATGGCATTGTTAAATATGTTGGAATAACAAAAAATGGCACACCTAAAGTCTTAGTTAATCTTGAATTATACGATGAGGACACGGCAAAACAGATGAGAAGCGCTCTCTGTCAGCATTTTGAAGTAGTCGATCTAAAGTTGAGTGAGTACGACGAACTGAGTTGGGCTTATATCAACTGCCTTCAAACCGAAAAGTTTATAATTATTCCTGGTATTGGAAATTCCACAACTGACAAGGAGGCTCTTAGACAATACCAGCAACTATCTCCTGACTACAAAGACAATATCTATCAAGTACAGATGCAAGATTTCATAAAAAAACATGGAGGTGCTCTAAACTGTCTTACATGGACAATCGGACCTAGTTTTCGTAACTTACTCGAGCTTTTTTGTAGACATAAAACCAAATTTTCTTCCCCAAAACGCCAAAATTGAAAGCGAAATTTCTACATCTAACTCTATTATTCTGTCAAAATCTGACTCTTTTTGATCACAGTCTACCACTTTTTTCAAAAATGGTTCGGTGGTTAAGTGGAACGTGGTCACAAAATTTGTTTAAACAGTCAGATTTTGACAAGAAAAAAACAAAAAAAGTCCCAATCTCTTGGGACTTTTTTATTTCAAACAATAATCAAAGAATCAACACATCCGCGCCAGATAATCCTCAAAACTATACTCTCTGAGCATCTCAATACTGCCATCCTGATGTCTTAATGCTATCGATGGATGGGAAACACCGTTGAACATGGTGGTTTTCACATTTGTATAATGATTCATATCCTCAAGCACTATCTTCTCCCCCACTTTCAACTCACGGTCAAATCTCCAGTATCCTACAAAATCTCCGCTCAGACAACTGCAGCCTCCCATTCTATAGGTAAATCCTGGTTCATTTTCCTCAAGACTCTCAGCACCAACAATATATGGCTGATATGGCATCTCCAGACAGTCAGGCATATGGCAGGCAAATGAGACATCAAGCAAAGCGGTCTTAATGCCGTGGTTTTCAACCACATCAAGCACTGATGCAACAAGGGAACCGGTTCTCCACATATGGGCTGAACCTGGCTCTAATATCACCTGCAAATTAGGATGACGCTGACGGAATTCTGATATAACGCGAATAAGATGCTCTGTATCATAACCTTCTCTTGTCATCAAATGACCTCCGCCAAAGTTGATCCACTTAATCTGGTCAAAGAAACAACCGAACTTGTCCTCTACAACGCGCAATGTATTCTCTAAGTCGTATGAAGTTGACTCACAGAGTGTATGGAAATGCAATCCTTCCACTCCATCAGGCAACTGATCCGGCAACAGATCTCTTATTATTCCAAGCCTGGAACCGGGAGCACATGGGTTATAAAGGTCTGTCTCTACATCCGAGAACTCAGGATTAATTCTCAAACCACATGACACGCCTTTCTGCAACGCAATCGATTTGAATCTCTCAAACTGAGTGAGCGAATTGAATGTTATGTGCGAACTGAGTTGCGCTATCTCTTCAAACTCGTCATCACGATAGACTGGAGCATAGGTATGCGGTTTTGAGCCAAGTTTATAATATGCCAGTTTCGCCTCATTCAGAGATGATGCCGTGGAATATGGCACATAGTCACGCGTAATGTCAAAAAGTTTCCAAACAGCAAAGGCTTTGAAGGCCATTATTATCTGTGCTCCGCTTCTGCGCGCAACTTCGGCTATCAACGACTCGTTTCTGCTTATCAACTTCTCCTCCACCAAGTAGCAAGGGGTCTTTACACTCGAATAGTCAAGTTCAGCAAATTCGCTCATAAGGATTATTGTTAAAAAAAGTGCTCCTGTCTATAAAAGGCAAGAGCACCGGTTTATCTGTTAAGTAATGAATTACTTGTTGAGACGGAAACGCTCGTTACCGTTGAGGAGGAAGTCAACGATCTGGTTTGCAGCAGCGCAAGCAGCGTTAACATTAGCCTCTGCAGTCTCAGCACCCATCTTCTTAGGAGTAGCGAAGAAACGGTTGCCGAATTTCTCTTTGAGCTCAGCAGCGCAAGCAGGAGCAACATCTGCTACATACTTGAGATCCTCGCGCTCTTCCATAACCTTCATAAGCTCTGGCTCGTTGATAACCTCTTTGCGGGCTGTGTTAACGAGAGTAGCACCCTTTGGCATGCGAGAGATAAGAGCATAGTTGATAGAGTTCTTAGTCTGCTCAGTTGCAGGGATGTGAAGTGATACATAGTCAGAGTTAGAATAGAGATCTTCGAGGCTGTTGACTGCCTTAGCGCCGGTTGACTCAATCTGCTCTGCCTTGAGGAATGGGTCGAATGCGATTACATTCATACCGAAGCCCATAGCGAGTTTGCCAACAAGACGGCCTACGTTACCGTATGCCTGAATACCAAGAGTCTTGCCCTTCAACTCACAGCCTGTACCAGGAGTGTACTGGTTACGAGCCATCATGACCATCAAGCCAAGTGCGAGCTCAGCAACAGCGTTTGAGTTCTGACCTGGAGTGTTCATTGCGATTACATTGTGTGCTGTACATGCAGCGAGGTCGAGGTTATCGAAACCAGCGCCTGCGCGAACAACAATCTTGAGGTTTTTAGCATGATCAAGAACCTCTGCAGTAACTTTGTCAGAGCGAACGATGAGAGCGTCAACGTCAGCAACTGCTGCATAGAACTGATCAACTGATGTGTACTTCTCGAGGAGAACGAGCTCTCCTTTAGCGCCCTCAATGATAGAGCGGATGCCATCTACTGCTTTCTTTGCAAATGGCTTTTCAGTAGCTACAAGAACTTTCATAATGTGTATTTTTTTAGTTTGAATTTCTGGGTGCAAAGGTAGTCATTAAAATGCAGACCACCAAACAAAAACCAATTTACTTTTTATTTAATTTTGACAGGGCCGAATGATATGCCGCAGCATTGCGATTATGCTCTCCAATGGTCACCGCAAAACGATGGGTTCCATTGAATGACGGATCGGCACACATATATATATATTTGTGTGTCTCGGCATTCAGCACAGCATCAATAGTCCCCGTATTTGGCAATCGAATCGGTCCAGGAGGCAAACCTTTGTATTTGTAGGTGTTGTATGGCGACTCCACCTTCAGGTCTTCATTCAAGATTCTGGTCTTGCCAAAATCTCTCAATGCATATTTCACTGTAGGATCACTCTGCAACAGCATTCCTTTCTTAAGTCTGTTCAGATAGAGACCTGCAATTCTCGGCAATTCCGGTCCATAATGGGATTCTTCGTCAACTATACTTGCCAATGTCGCAACTTCCGCAGGCGTAAGTCCCAGTTGCTCTGCCTTCTGCAATCTATTGTTCTTATTCCAGAACTCGTTTCTCTCTTTGACCAGTCTTGCCATCAACTCATCCACAGAAACACTCCACCATACTTCATAGGTATTCGGAACTATCATGGTGAACATATTTTCGTATGTCATGCCCAATTCCGCCATTTTTGCAGAGTCTTTCACAAAACGCACCACTTCAAGCGAATCCACCATAAGTTGACGAGATACGGCTGCAGCAAAATTCTCCGACAGTCGCATACTGTTGAAGGTCAGCCTTACCGGTGTCTGCCAACCCAGGAAAACCATTCGCGCTATATCAATATTTCTCATTCCAGGACGCAATGTATAGCACCCTGGTACTACTTGCCGGGCATTTTTTCGGTTCGAGACATCAGCAAAAAGCACAAGTGACGATGAGTTGCCGAGCATTTTTTCATTGTCAAGACGGTCAACAATGTCATCAAAATCATCCTCGGGATAAACATAAAACAGATAGGACGACTCGTTATTCGTATTTGGTTTCAGCATAAGCCACCAAACCAAACCACTAATAATCAAACCAATAGCCAATATTGTCAATAAAAACCACAATATTATTTTTTCTGTTTCCTTCTTCATAAGTCCGTGTATTTCAAAAGACGCTGCAAAGGTAGAATTTTTTTTTGAAAAAAAGGCAGAAATTTCTTTGATTATTCCAGAAAATGTTTGTACCTTTGCAGTCGCAAAAAAGGAAGTTTGGGTGAGTGGCTGAAACCACCAGTTTGCTAAACTGACGTACGGGTTACCGTACCGGGGGTTCGAATCCCCCAGCTTCCGCTAAGGTAACCTTCCTAAACGGTTACCTTTTTTATTTTATCACCATCGTAAAGTCTGCTATGACCTCCTACCCCAACTGCAAAATCAACATCGGTCTCAACATTGAGTGCCGCCGTCCTGACGGTTACCACAACGTCAGCACTCTGATGTATCCGGTTCCTCTTTGCGACAAACTCACCATCGAGCCAGCCGAAGAACTCAGTTTCAGTATCAGCGGCATCAAACTCGAGGACGATGGCAAGGAGAATCTGGTCCTCAGGGCTTACCGCCTTATCGCCAATGACTATAAAATTCCTAACGTCAGCATAAATCTCGAAAAAAACATTCCGTCTGGCGCCGGACTGGGAGGAGGCTCTTCCGATGCCGCCTTCACCATAAGAATGCTCAACGAAATGTTCCGACTGAATCTTTCCGACGAGCAGATGGAGCGCTATTCCGCACGTCTTGGCGCTGACTGCGCGTTC
The DNA here is from genome assembly GCA_045643545.1 of Candidatus Aphodosoma sp. Taxonomy (GTDB): domain Bacteria; phylum Bacteroidota; class Bacteroidia; order Bacteroidales; family Paludibacteraceae; genus Aphodosoma. Next base: position 41,677 of record JAZUKZ010000033.1, read on the forward strand.
TTCATCAAGAACAAACCGATGATTTGCGAAGGCATAGGAGACATCATGGAAAATGTTGACTTACGATTAAACGGCAAGCATCTTCTTCTGGTCAAACCATCAGTTCGCGTCTCGACCGCCGAAGCCTATAGTGGATGCCAGCCGCACAAGTGGGAGAAAAACATTCGCGAACTGCTCCTCGAGCCCATCTCAGAATGGCGCAATGAGATAGTCAACGACTTCGAGAAGCAAGTTTTCTCCTCCCATCCCGAACTCGCTCTCATCAAAAACCGACTTTATCAGGCTGGCGCGCTCTATGCAGCAATGTCTGGCTCCGGTTCCTCCATATTCGGAATATTCGATACGGACAATATAAAAGACTCATTTTCAGAATATAATCATTATCTGTTACGCCTTTGAGCATACACATTGTAAATATTTAGCAAAAAAACTTGTTTTTATTTTGCCAACACAATAAAAATAAGTAACTTTGCAGCGGAAATGTCCGGACTGCATCTTGGACAAAAAAACAGATAATAATTAAAAAAGAAACTAATATGAAAAAAGTATTATTCGCAGCTGTAGCAGCTGTAATCGTATGCTTCGGCATCATTTCTTGTGGCAACGAAGGTTCAAAATTTTGCTTTGAGGTTCGTTACACTATTCCTAACCAGCCTGAGCAGACTGACTCTCTTGGCAATGTAACACGCGAGGCTCGCGAGGCCATCCACTTCGTAGGATACCGCTGGTGCACAGAGGCTTACACTAAGACTCTCGAGAAAGCGTGGAAAGAGGCAGGCTATCAGGAGATCTCTATCACCAAGATGGTTGCTGAGAACGACGAGGATTACAGATACAGAACAGAGAACGACTGTCTCGCAAACGAGGTTAAGTAATAATCATAATATTCCTGTTTATGAGAAAAGCAGCATTCGCGTTGTTATTCGCGGCTGTAGCATGCTGCTGCATCACTTCTTGCAGCAAAGACAAAGCAAAATGCTACAAGCTCAAATACAAAATGGGTGACAAGAAAGTATCCACATACTTCTGGGCCACGAGTCTTGCCATGGAGAACGAGGTAGAGCGTCTCAGCAAAATCGAGGGCTACACCGACGTCAAGGTTTCTGCAGCCAGCAAGTACAGAACACCCGAAGACTGCTGGGCAATGGGAACCGTTGAGGAATAATAAGTAAAAATCACTCAAATTATGAAAAAGACATTATTGGCATTGGCTGTTGTGGCTACACTCTTCACAATGAATTCCTGCAACAAGGACAAAGAGCAGTGCTACAAAATCAGATACACTATCGGCGAGCAGGTCGTTGAGACATACATGTGGGCAACCGGTACAGCACTCGACAAAGAGACTGCACGTCTTGAAGCCCTCGGTTATGTTGACATCAAGACTACTCCAGCCATGAAGTACAAAACTCCAGAAGATTGCTGGGATGCAGCCCTGTCTATGAAATAAACTATAACTAATAATAACACTAAAAACTTTTAATTATGAAAAAGATTTTCGTTGCTGTAGCTCTCGTAGCTACAATCGCTTGCATGGCTTCATGCAACAAAGATGAGTACAAATGCTGGAAGACTACTACTAAAACAGGTGGTATTGAGGTAGTTGCTTACACTTGGGCTACTCAGAACGAGATGGAGGCTATCAAGGAGGAGAAGAACAAAGTCACTGACGAAATCAGCTTCACCTACGTTGTTGCAAGCAAATACAAAACTGCTGCTGACTGCGTTGCTGCAAACCTCGATCTCTAATCGATAGAATCAAAAAGAGCCAGGAACCTGCCCAAGGCAGTTCTTGGCTCATTTATAAAAAAACGCACCAAAGGCAATTACAATTATGAAAAGGAAACTGACATTCATAACAGTAGCTGTGCTGATGCTCGTGGGACTGAATTCATGCTTCACCGGCGTAGAAAGATGCTGGGAAATCACTTATACCGATAAAATGGACGGATACACCGAAACCGTCTACGAATGGGGCACAAAAGCAGAAATGAACCTCATTTACCTCAACGGATTGTACAAAAACGTCACAATCAATCCAAACGACGCCCGCACAGAAGCGGACTGCCAGGACAAAAACTACGAATTAGGAAAAAATCAATAATACAAAAAACTTAAGACAAATGAAAAAGATTCTTTTTGCAGTTGCAGTAGTTGCAATGCTTGGTTTGGGCATGTCTTCATGCAAAAACGAGAACGGAAAATGCTGGAAAATCACTTACACAGCAGGCGCACTCGGCGTAGGCACAGAAATGACAGTATACGAGTGGCTCTCAGACGCTGAGCTCCAGGTTCAGAAAGAGAGATACGAGCGCGAAGGCTACACCGAAATCACAGCAGAAGAAGTTCCAGCTTACAAGACAAAGGCTGGCTGCATCGCTCTCGGCAACGCTACAGACCTCTTGGAGTAATACCCTCCATACGGGAAATAGATCAAGGACAGTTCCCCAAAAGGCTGTCCTTTTTCATTCCCTCCATCCACACATTATATATAATATATACCGCAGACAAGGCTGCTCCGTAACATTGCCGCAACATTGCCGTAACATTAACGAGCCCCAAACACACCCGCTGCACACCGCATCCAACCAGTCATAAAACATGCATATCACTATAAATCAATCACTTCACACAAATACACAAACTTTTTGAAAAAAAATTCCAGAAATGTTTGGTCAGTAGCAGAAAAAGTCGTACCTTTGCACCCGCAAAAGAGAGGAAGTCTCAAGTAGCATTGCAGAGATGGCAGAGTGGTCGATTGCATCGGTCTTGAAAACCGACGAACTGAGAGGTACCGGGGGTTCGAATCCCTCTCTCTCCGCCAATAAATCAAAAGTCCGGAAGGACAATTAAAGAATTAAGTAAAATGAAAAAAGGGATTCATCCAGAAAGCTATCGTCCCGTAGTATTCAAAGACATGTCGAACGATGATATGTTCCTCACTCGTTCAACTGTTGCTACGAAAGAAACCATCGATATCGATGGGGTAACTTATCCTTTGGTAAAGCTTGAGATCTCAAGCTCATCTCACCCATTCTACACAGGTAAGACTAAGCTCGTCGATACAGCAGGTCGTGTAGATAAGTTCCTCAGCAGATATCAGAACCGCGTAAGCCGCAACAAGAAATAAGGCTTAGGGGATTGAACATAGCATGGAGTCCGTTTCACTTAAGTTTGAAACGGACTTCTTTTTTATCATACAACACACCACGACTCTCATGAAAGTATCAGTAGTCATATTGAACTTCAACGGCATAGCCCTGATGGACAAATACCTCCCAAGCGTCATCCGCAGCATCGAAGGACGCGAGGGATGGGAACTCGTAATAGCCGACAACGGCTCCACCGACGGCTCTGTCGACTGGCTCAGAAATCACTACCCTGCCATACGACTGATAGCAATGGACCGCAACTGGGGATTCGCCGAAGGCTACAACCGCGCCATTGCCGAAGTAGAGGCAGACTACATCGTCCTCCTCAACTCCGACGTCGAGACCCCTGACGGCTGGCTCGAACCACTGGTAGAATACATGGACAGCCATGACCGCTGCGCCGCCTGCCAGCCAAAAATCATTGCTGAGCAACGCCGCACACACTTCGAATATGCCGGAGCAGCCGGAGGATTCATCGACAAATACGGATATCCATTCTGCCGCGGAAGAATCCTCGACAACGTCGAAGAAGACCACGGACAATACAACACAAACATCGAAATCTTCTGGGCAACAGGAGCATGCCTCATGATCCGCCGCAACCTCTACATCGAGACAGGCGGACTCGACGCCCGATTCTTCGCCCATCAAGAAGAGATCGACCTCTGCTGGCGAATCAAAGCCCGCGGATGGTCCATCGCCTGCATCGGAAACTCAGAAGTCTATCACCTCGGCGGAGGCTCACTCGGCTACGAATCTCCACGCAAAACATACCTCAATTTCCGCAACAACCAACTCATGCTCTACAAAAACCTCGACGGACCGGAGTACGCCTGGGTGCTGACAATGAGATTTTTCCTCGACATCGCAGCAGCGCTCCACCTTCTCGCTCAGGGCAAAACAGCCAACTGCAAGGCTGTTTTCGAAGCATGGCGCGATTTCATCAAAACAAAAAAATCCTTCAAAGCATCTAAAACAGAGAATATTACACACCGCACCACAAAAAATATTGAAGGCAGATTAAACTTCCTACTAATCCTCAAGGTCTATATAAGCAAACGGAAAACATTTGCCGAATTAATGAGAAAATAAAATACGCCAAAAATTTGGCAGATTCAAAAAAAAGCAGTAATTTTGCGGCGATTATAAATCAAAGGAAACTAAACACATAAACAGATATGAAAAAGTTGTTATTTTTTGCTGTAGCCCTTTTGATGGCTTTGAATGTAGCAGCACAGGAGAAACAAGTTGTAGAGTTCACAGAGAACACTTACGATTTCGGAACAGTTAAAGAGGAAGATGGCAAGGTATCACACGTATTTACCTTCACCAACATCTCTCAGGCTCCTATCACAGTAACAAACGTTCGTGCATCCTGCGGTTGCACCACTCCTAACTGGAGCCGCCAGCCTGTAATGCCAGGCGAGCAGGGCGTAGTTACAGCAACTTACAGCGCTGCCGGCCGTCCAGGCAACTTCCACAAGTCTATCACAGTCACTTTGAGCAACGGCACAGAGAACTTCACCGTAGTACTCTACATCAAGGGTCAGGTCACTCCACGTGCTCAGGTAACTCAGGCAACTAACAAATAATTATTACAATATCACCGAAGGGGTTGGTTCCATAGAACTGACCCCACCTTTTTTGTAAACACCTAAACTGGGACTTTTCTTCGGAAGAGGTCCCTTTATGCATATTATATAAGATATGGAACACCCAGAGAACAGCGCAGAATATAAAGGGCTGACAGTCAACAGCGGAGTAACAGACGCTCCAATAGTCAACCCATACCTGAAGAAAAGAATCAAACCAAAAGAACTCTCCGTTGACGACTACGTCGAAGGCATACTTGCCGGCAACAGAACCATTCTCAGCCGCGCAATAACACTCGCCGAAAGCAACCTCATAGAGCATCAGGAAATCGCTCAACAAGTCATAGAGCGCTGTCTTCCACACGCAGGAAAATCCATCCGCATCGGCATCACAGGAGTCCCTGGTGCTGGCAAAAGTACTTTCATCGAGGCCCTCGGCATGTACCTCTGCCGCGACAGCCATAAACTCGCAGTACTCGCCATCGACCCAAGTTCAGAGAAGACAAAAGGCTCCATCCTCGGAGACAAAACCCGTATGGAAGAACTTTCTGTCGAGAAGAACGCTTTCATCCGCCCTTCGCCATCAGCCGGCTCACTCGGCGGTGTTGCCCGTAAGACCAGAGAGTCAATCGTACTCTGCGAGGCTGCAGGTTTCGACACCATCATTGTGGAGACAGTCGGTGTAGGTCAGAGCGAGACAGCCATGCACTCCATGGTCGATTTCTTCCTCCTCATCCAACTTGCAGGCACTGGTGACGAACTCCAGGGCATCAAACGCGGAATCATGGAGATGGCAGACGGAATCACCATCAACAAGTGCGACGGCAACAATATCGAAAAGGCTCAGCTCGCCAAGCGCCAGTTCCAGAACGCACTCCACCTCTTCCCTACTCCAGAATCCGGATGGACACCACGTGTCACAACATGCTCTGCATTCGAGAAACTCAATATCGGCGAAGTCTGGCAGATGGTAGAGGATTACATAGCCTTTACCTCAAAGAACGGATATTTCGACTACAAGCGCGCTCAGCAGAGCAAATACTGGATGTACGAAACCATCGACGAGCAGATCAAAAACCACTTCTACCACAACCCGGAGATTGCAAAAATGCTTCTCGAGATGGAAGACAAAGTCAACCGCAACGAGATGACCTCTTTCATTGCTGCCGGCAAAGTTCTTGACGAATACTTCAAGAGATGAAACGCGAAGCGGGATTCCTCATTCCATGGGCGGCAATCATGACTGCAAGTCTTGTTCTGATGGCATCAATACCACAGATTGAACTGCACATGATGCTCAACGGAACTCACAGCCAAGTGCTTGACCTTGTCTTCAGGACTGTCACCCATGTCGGCGGGAACCTTCCATGGATATTAGGAATAATCCTTCTGGCGTACAAAATGTGGGCAGGGGCCTATGTTCTGGCAGCCCAACTGGCAGCCACCATCATCACCACCCCGCTCAAATACATATTCAACCGTCCCCGTCCAGTCACGGTCTTCCACGAGGCAGGCATAGACCTTCCCCTGGTTGAGGGCATAAAGATGAACGAATGGCTCAGTTTTCCCTCAGGCCATACATCAGCAGCATTCGCACTGATGATGTGCATATCGGTCATGCTGCCTAAATGGTGGGAGAAAACAATCTGCCTTCTCATTGCCGTTCTGACGGCATACTCACGCATCTACCTCTCACAGCACTTCCTTGCCGATACCGCAGCAGGTTCAGTGATAGGCATCGCAAGCGCTTTGATTATCGCACCATTCTTCATCGAATGGTTGAAACAAGACACCACAACAACAGCTATATATGGCAAAAAAGGTTAACAAGTCAGACGAACTGACAAGCGAACAGAAATCCAAGTTCGCCAAATGGCTTTGGGGACTCTATTTTATCGGAGTTGCCCTCATAGCCATAATTTTCATTCTCATCAACGTCGGAGCCATCGGCTACCTACCACCTATTGAGGAACTTCAGAATCCAAAGAACAAATTTGCTTCTGAGATTATCACATGCGACGGACAACTCCTCGGCACATTCTACACTGCCCAGGACAACCGTATCAACACCCAGTACAACGAAATCTCACCATACGTCATAGACGCCCTCATAGCCACTGAGGACGCCCGTTTCCGCGAGCACTCAGGCATTGACGGCAAAGCCCTTCTGCGTGCTTTCGTCATGCGAGGCATCTTCCACCGCAAATCTGCCGGAGGAGGTTCCACCATTACCCAACAGTTGGCAAAGCAACTCTTCTCCCCTCGAGCAGGCAACATATTCGAGCGTGCTTTCCAGAAGCCGATAGAATGGGTTATCGCAGTCAAACTCGAGCGGCTCTACACCAAAGAGGAGATCATAACCATGTACCTCAACAAGTTTGACTTCCTCAACAATGCCGTAGGCATCACCACAGCATCCAATGTCTATTTCGGATGCAATGCCGATGAACTAAACATAGAGCAGTCCGCCATGCTCATCGGTATGTGCAAGAACCCATCCCTCTACAACCCAGCACGCCAGAGCCGCCGTGAGGCAAGCGAGCAGCGCCGCAACGTTGTACTCAAGCAGATGGAGAAAGCCGACTACATCACCGAAGAAGAATACGATTCACTCACACAGATACCTCTCACTCTCAACTTCCATAAAGTTGACCACAAACTCGGCATGGCGCCATACTTCCGCGAATACCTCCGCAAGATGCTCACAGCCAAAGAGCCTAAGCGTTCCAACTATGCAGAGTGGCAATTGAAACCATACCAGCAGTATTACCTCGACTCTATTGAATGGGCAGACAATCCGCTTTACGGCTGGATTGAGAAGAACCCAAAAGCCGACGGTTCAAAATATGATATCTACCGAGACGGACTCAAGATATACACCACCATCGACTCCCGCATGCAGAGATATGCAGAAGAGGCAGTACTTGAGCAGATGACCGACCTTCAGGCTAAATTCTTCAAGTCGTGCGAAGGCCGTGTAAAAGCGCCATTCTCGCCACGCACCACCGACGAGCAGATAGAATCGTATATGAACAAGGCAATGCGACAGTCAGAGCGCTGGCGTGTGATGCGACTTGCAGGCAAGTCAGAAAGCGAGATTATCAAAGCCTTCAATACACCTACCGACATGCTCGTCTTCTCCTATGACGGACAGATAGACACCACAATGACACCAATGGACTCCATCCGCTACAGCAAGCATTTCGCCCGCTGCGGTATGATGAGTATCGACCCACTCACAGGTCATGTCAAGGCATACGCCTCAGGTCCTGACTTCTCCTACTTCCAGTACGACATGGTCACCACCGGACGCCGTCAGGTAGGATCGACTGTCAAGCCATACCTCTACAGCCTTGCCATGTCGAATGGTTACTGGCCATGCCAGACCACCATCAACCAGCCATACACCCTCTATGATGACTTAGGCCGTGCATGGACTCCACGCAACGACTCCAAGCGCCAGGGAGAGACAGTGACACTCCGTTGGGGACTTCAGAACTCATCCAACTGGATTACTGCATACGTCATGTCGCTCGTAACACCACAGGCCATGGTTGACCTCATGCGCTCATTCGGCATCAAAGGCGAACTCATTCCAGTCGTATCAATCTGCCTTGGTCCATGCGAAGTTACTGTTGCCGAGATGGTAGATGCCTATACCACATTCGCAAACAGAGGTATCCGCACTGAGGCGCTCATAGTAACCCATATTGAAGACAATGTAGGCAACCGCATAGCAGAGTTCACTCCAAAGACCGAAGAAGTTCTCTCAGAAGAGGCCACCTACAAGATGCTTGACATGCTTCAGGCGGTAGTCAACGGCGGAACAGGTTCACGCGTACGCTACAGATACAATTTCCAGGCACCATGCGGCGGCAAGACAGGAACCACCCAGGAGAACTCAGACGGATGGTTTATGGGCTTCACTCCGGAACTTGTCACAGGTGTATGGGTAGGTTGGGAAGACCGCTCCGTTCACTTCACCAACATGGCAGAGGGACAGGGTGCTTCAATGGCATTGCCAATCTGGGGCATCTATATGAATAAAGTCTATAACGACAAATCTCTCAACTATTCTGTTGACAAGAACTTTAACATTCCAAGCTGGTTCAATCCGACTGAGGGCTGTCAGTGAAAAAGATAAAGAAGAACATATAAATTTATTTGGATGAGTCAGATATAGTTCGTATATTTGCAGCACCAAACACATTATATAATATTATGAAAAGGCATCGTTCAATCATTGCAGTAATCTGCGCTGCATTCGCCACAGTGAGTCTCACCCAGTGCGGACTCTATGCACCGGCGCCACCGCCTCCATACGACAACGGATGGGAGGAGTTTGATGACAATCCTGCCGACACAACTGTCACAGAACCGACAGATTCGACAGACATTGACATTCCTAACGATTCCACTGAAATTCCTGAATAAAGTAAGTTTATAAATAATACAGTTATGAAACACAGAAGGTCATTGATTGCCATTGTCTGTGCGGCTTTGGCGTCCTTGTTTTTGAGTTCTTGTTGGACGATGGTGAAGTACGGTTGTCCTGACCCTGATATTGACAAATGGGAAGATATAGATGACAATCCCGCCGACACAACCATCACAGAACCAACAGATTCGACAGACATAGACCTTCCTAACGATTCCACTGAAATCCCTGAATAAATGATAGTCATGAAACATCGCAGATCTCTGTCAGCCATAATATTTGCGGCTTTTGCATCATTGTTTTTTTCAAGTTGTGACATCTACGGACCAGTATTGTACGGACCATTTCCTTATGATGAAGACCCAGGTCAGGAGGCCCAGGACACCACAAAGCAAGATTCAGACACCACAGATGTGGACATTCCAAACGACTCCACCGGTGTTGATAATCCAGAATAAGTCATGCGCAACCTCAGACTCAATTTTTTTCTGAACAGACATGGTCACAGACTGACATCCTTGTTCTGGGAGTGTACCTTGCGGTGCAATCTCAACTGCCTGCATTGCGGCAGTGACTGCAGACTGCAGAGTGTGGAGCCAGATATGCCATTTGAGAAGTTCGAGCCTGTTCTGCGTGATGTGGCAGCCACATACGATCCACACCGCATAATGATAATAACCACTGGAGGCGAGCCTCTGCTGAGGCCCGACATAGTGGAGTGCGGACGCAAAATCAGCCAGATGGGCTTCAAATGGGGAATGGTAACCAACGGCATGCTCCTTGACGAAGAGAAACTCCATAAGATGGTGGCAGCAGGACTCCGCTCCATCTCCGTCAGCCTTGACGGTTTTGAGGAAGACCACAACTGGTTTAGGAATCATCCGGAGAGTTTCCGCCGTGCCGAGAGAGCAATAAAAGCCATATTAGCGGTTCCGCATCTCACCACCGACGTCATCACCTGCGTCAACCAGCGCAACTACCCTACCCTGTCAGCCTTCCGCGACTACCTTATATCCATAGGAGTACGCCGCTGGCGCATCTTCACAGTAGTGCCGATGGGCCGTGCTGCCAACAATCCAGAGTTGCAGTTGCCAGATGAACTCTTCCGTCCGCTGATGGATTTCATTGTCGAGACCAACAGAGAAGGCAAGATACATTTGGAGTTCAGTTGCGAGGGTTATCTCGGTAAGTATGAGAACAAAGTGCGCAGTTATCCATTCTTCTGCATGGCGGGAGTAAACGTGGCATCGATTCTCTCCGACGGTTCGATATCAGGATGTCTCAGCATACGCTCAGAGTACCATCAGGGGAATGTGTTCAAAGGCGACAACTTCGTTGATGTCTGGGAGCATGGTTTCAAGAACTACCGCAACCGCAAGTGGATGAAGAATGGAAGTTGCAAAGACTGCAAAGCATGGAGACTCTGCCAGGGCGGCGGCATGCATCTGAGGAATTCAGACGGCACCATGATGCGCTGCAACTACCTCATACTGAACAAGACGAAGAAAGAATAAGTATATTTTTTGACATCAAATAAGAAAAAGAGCAGATGCACGTTTTGTGCATTTGCTCTTTTGGTTTTCTATAATGAAGATTATGAAAGATTTCTTCTTTGTCTGATTTGGGAAATATTTACTTGCTAGATTTGCGGCGATTACACTCTTGACAAAGCATCTGACAATTCTCTGAGATTGTACGGCCGCCCTTGCTCCATGGTGTTATATGGTCAGCCTCCATTTCCTCAATCTCGAAATGTCCACCACAAATAGGACAGATGCCCTTCTGCTTTTCGTACACCTCGCGTTTTGTATTGTCGTCAAAAGCGCGGATGCCGAGATGGTGCTCATCGTGGTCGAAGACATACCAATAGATGCCACGTTTGTTTTCCACATCCGAGTCTCGCATCAAACGAGCCACCTCCGCCTCTAAATCTTCGCGGTCTATATGGGTATCCTTGTATTTGTTGTAGATTGCACCCCAGTCCAGACCTTTCATCTCCTTACGGTATTTGATGAAATTTGTCTGCACCCAAGTAATGACAGTCTGAAAATATATCCACAACGCCCCAGCATCCTTGTCCTTGATTGAGTGCTCTGCCATATATTGCTCAATTTTGTTGCCAGAAATCCATTTGAGAACGGTTTCCAGATAATCCTGCTGAATAGGCGAACCACTCACATACTTATTGCCCATAAGGTAAGCGCCACAGTTGGACTTGGAGAAGTAGCGTTTGGCATCGCTGAGCCACGGGGAAGCATAGACAGCATTGAGCAGTTCTTGGTTCGTCAGTTTCTTACCAGCGATATTGATGGTTTGGAACCATTTGAGTTTCTCTTTATCCGTACCTTTGCAGATATAGATAAAAAGTTCGTAATCAAGAATCTGCGTCTTTTCTTCGGCAGTAAGATTACCGAAATATCGGAATATATGGGCAAAATCACCATTCACATACTGACAGATAGAGATGGTTCGTTGCTGACCATCAATAATCTCATAGGTTCCATCTCCGCGGTCAGACCAATACATCACGTTGAGAGGAAAGTTCTGCGTAACTGTATCAATCACAGCATCACGTTCCTTATCGTTGTAAACAAACTCTCGCTGATAAGGCGGACGCACATCAAGCAAGCCGCCGTACGCTTTCACTCCGGCTTCGGCATTATCGACATAGTCCTTGACTAAATCTCCAATAGTAATTTTGTGCAGTTGTATTTCCATGATTATTTTTGTTTTTTGCGGATGAGAACTCGAGTATAGCAACGTTGACCATTTAGTATGGCACATCCTCCTCTATCTTCAGGATGTACTCTGTAACCCACTTCCTTAATTACCTCAGTTGGTGCACAAGCTCTTGTATTGCCAGATGCTTGCCAAATAATTTCGAACTGGCTTGGTGTAAATTTATCCAAAAATGTAATAGGAACGCCCATAATACCATCATAATCGCAAGGAATATCAATATAGGTATTCACATTGATAGCATCATAATTATCGTATTTGGGATATTCTTCAGGAGTGTAGTGCTTATACAAAACTAATTTCTCTTGGTGTTTCTTTACAGGTAAATTCGTGTACCAACAAGATGTCGAAACACGAGCCAGTTTCCTTCCGTTCTCCAAGTGATGGTATTTTTCAAAATCATCAGGAACATAGAAGAACATTCCAGTATTGAAATGGGTGTATCCAGTTCGAATACGGTCTTTCATAAACATTACAAACACCTCTTTGCAGACAAGCGTGTTTGTGTTTCCCATGATAATAAACTGCTTATTATAGCGGTCTAACTGGGCAACATATTCGCGGAATAATGAAAAAGGAGGATTAGTAACGACAATATCTGCTTCTTGCAGTAAGGCAATACTTTCTGCACTTCGAAAATCGCCATTCCCCTTAAGAATAGAAATGATATTTTTGTCGTTCTGCATAAGATAGCGGACATCTGCTAAATCAACAGCACCGTCACCATTTATATCAGACACCTCAGAGATTTCCACCTTGTAGGCAATTTTCTTTGGTTCGTTTGTTGTATCTCCAAAATTAAGGAGTAGTTCATTACCCAAGACAGGTGAACCATCATAGCAAGTAGCTATAAGTTTTTTTAATCCAAGAGCATTGAAATTAAGTGCAAAGTATTTGAAAAAATTGCTTTCGTAAGGGTCATCACAATTACAAAACACGACCTTATCCTTGAAATACTGTCGATAATTACTGAGTTCTAACTGAATATCTTCTAATCGTGTATAGAACTCGTCCTTTTTTGCCTTTGCAGCTGCATGCAAATCCGAATTTCCTGCCATGGCGTGATAGTTATTTTGTTGCATCACTATCATCCACGGCGACAAAAAAGGTGTGAGCCTCTTATCGCGTACCAAGGTAACCCGCCAAGGAGACCTTATCTTCTCTAAGAAACTCACACCTAAAGGTGTAAGCATTCTATTAACGAGAAGATATAGGTATCCCTACACGGAAACCTAACTATTTATTTCAGTTGTTTATCTCCTTAAAACTTGGCGGGTTTTCGGTAAACGCGAAATAATAGCTAATGCTTAATTTATCGATATGTCCTTTGCGAATTTACGTCGGCAAAGAGGACGGAGCTCTCTTTTGAGTCAGAGAGAGACTATATTATATATAATGTGTATTTGCAATTGTTTTGAGGTTGCAAAGGTAGTTATTTTTTTTGAATGATGGGGAAAATTTGATGAATAATTTTGCAGAAGTTTATATATTGACTTAACTGGAAAGTGGGACTTGCACGATTTTTGGACTATTTTCTATGTTTCTACGTTTCTACGATTCTACGTTCTACGGTTGTAGAAAAATAGGGCTAAAAAATGGGTTTTAGCAGTATATACTAAGCGAAGAGTTGTAACACAAATTAGCAATAAATAAGATAAATAATTGATTACTAATACAATACAATTATTATATTAAATATTATTGATTTAGAGAATATATATAGCAACAAATAGTAAGTTGATTTATTGAGGGAAAATTTCACTACGGAGAGAGAAGCGTAGAAACGTAGAAATGTAGAAACGTAGAATTTTTTGTGTGGATTTTTATTGAGGTATGGGGCTCGAGATAGCGTCCAGATAGCGTTGAGATAGCGTTCAGATAGCGTTCAAATAGCGTCTGGGGCTGCTTGGAGGGATATATGGTGGGTGTTTCGGGG
>JAZUKZ010000034.1:0-63087 GCA_045643545.1 Candidatus Aphodosoma sp.
TATGCCTGGCAAGGGTACTATCGGCATCGAGGTGCCTAATGCTCAGCCACGCACTGTGGGCATGCGCGACCTTATCCTCTCGCAGAAATTCCAGAACTCTACAGCAGAGCTTCCTGTGGTTATGGGCCGCACTATCACTAACGATATCTTTACGTTCGACCTCTCTAAGACTCCTCACCTGATAGTCGCCGGTGCCACTGGCCAGGGTAAGTCTGTAGGTCTGAATGCTATCATAACTTCTCTGCTCTACAAGAAGCATCCGTCTCAGCTGAAGTTTGTCCTTGTCGACCCTAAGCAGCTGGAGTTCAGTATCTATAGCGCCATCGAGCGTCATTATCTGGCTAAACTGGCTGAGGAGACTGAGGCTGTCATCACCGACTCTAAAAAGGTGGTCTCAACTCTTGAGGCTGTCTGCAAGGAGATGGAGAACCGCTACTACCTTCTCTCTACAGCGAAGGTGCGCAATATCGTAGAGTACAACCGCAAGTTCGTGGAGCGTAAACTTAATCCGGCTTACGGTCACCGCTATCTGCCTTACATCGTGGTGATTGTGGATGAGTTCGGCGACCTTATCGCCACTGAGGGCAAGAAGATCGAGACTCCAATCCAGCGAATCACTCAGAAAGCCCGTGCTGCGGGTATCCACATGATTCTCGCCACTCAGCGTCCTTCAGTCAATGTCATCACGGGTGTCATCAAGGCTAACTGTCCAACGCGTATCGCATTCCGCGTAATCAGTAAGATTGACTCTATGACTATCCTTGATTGCGCTGGCGCTGACCAGCTTATCGGCCGCGGCGACATGCTCTACTCTAAGGGAGATGTGCCTGAGCGAGTTCAGTGCGCTTTCGTCGATACTCCTGAGGTGGAGGCAATCGTTGACCATATCCATTCGCAGCAGTCCTACCCAGAGGCTTACGAACTTCCGGAGCCAGACGTGGAGGAGGGCGATTCCGAGAAGGCTCAGCGTGAGTTCTCAATCATGCATTGCGACAAACTGTTCAACGAGGTCGCTGAATATGTTGTCAAGGTGCAGAATGGCTCGACTTCTAACATTCAGCGCAACTTTGACATCGGCTTCAACCGCGCCGGACGACTTATGGACGACCTGGAGTCTGCTGGAGTAGTCGGCCCAGCCCGTGGCAGCAAGCCTCGCGAGGTGCTCATCAAGAATCTTGACGAACTGGCAACTCTTATCGCCTCGCTTCAATAATCCGAAGAATCGCTTCGCTTCAATAATCTGAAAATATAGGAATATGAGAAAATACATACTACTCACCTTTTTCACTCTGATTGCCGTATCTGCAATTGCCCAGACCAAGCAGTTCGGCAACGACCCCGCTGCGGAAAACGTCGTTCGCGCCGCAGTGGCAAATCTGAGCAAAAACACCTACTCGTCGCGTTTCTCACTGGAATACTACATCGACGTGGACGAGAAAACAGAGACGCAGATGGGCGCGGTCGACATGAAGGGCCGCTTCTTCCGCATCGAGTTCCGCGACACGGAAATCAAGTTCAACGGCAAGACGCAGTGGAACTATGTGGCATCCGATAATGAGGTTACCGTCACGCAGCCATCGCAGGCGGACCTCCGCGAGTCAAACCCAATGTCGATGATCGAGTTAACTCTCACCACCACTCGCCTGGTCAGCAACGAGAAATTCCAGGTCGGCGGCTGCTATGTCGTCCACTGCATCCCGAACGAGCCTAAGAAGGTGGAGTACATCAAGATAACGCTCTACATCGACAACAAAACTTATCTCCCTCGCAAAATAATCCTCCGCCAGCGCAACGGCGACCGAATCACGATGTCTTTCCTCGACCTGCACAAGGTGAACTACAACCCTAAACTTTTCGTCTTCAACAAAACGGAGTATCCTAACGTCACCGTAAACGACCTCCGCTGACAAACTTCATAATCCGCCCGGGCTACACATTATATAATATATATACTGTTGTCTCCGGCAAACCCGATTCTCATAAATCCCAATATAAAGGAGCATCACCCCAAAATGATGCTCTTTTCTTTTTCCCTCGCTCTCACAACTACCATCCCCCGCATCTCTCATCTCCATCTCCCGCCCGTCTCACTAAAATTAACATTTTTAACAATTCATCTCCCCATTTTGCTCCAAAATTGTCAAAATGTCTCATAATCAACTGATTTCCAAGCCTCTAAGCAAGCCCATCCGAGCCTCCATCGAACCATGGATTGAGTATCAGTTACTTACGAGGGCAAAATTTATCGTTTATCGATAAATTTTGTAAATTTCTCTAAAATGAGTGGAAACTGTTTCTGGGACTGGAAATTCAATTTTTTCAATTCTTTCGATTTTTTCATGTGTATTCTGATGAGGTCAAGGTAATCATTTAGACGAATCTGAATGTCCAAAAACTACAAAAGAGTCCAAAAAAATTGAACTCTTTTGTAATCTTTATCTGAAATGATGTGTTATGGAATCCAACGTCGGTTGATTTCTTTTATCATTCCGTTCTCGATTCTGACTACAGTGTTGAGTACAAAGAAATCTCTGCGTCCTTCTTCGAGGCTTTCGAGATAGAGTTTCTGTTCGCTGCGGATGGTGTCGATTGGGTCTTCTGGGTTGCTTCCGCAATCTATAATCACGAAATCGTCAGCGAGCATGACTTCTGCTTTGCCGAGTTCTGTGTATGTGGCGTGGTCGTCAAAGATTTTTGCAATGTATGTGCCGCCTTCAAAACCTGCCAGCCAGCAGCCGCCTTCCTCGAGTCCGCCGTTTATCTCGAGATAACCGTTGACTTCTTCCATTGTGTTGACTATCATTGGCTTGCCTTCGTAAATGAGGGTGTCGCTTGGCTGCATCAGCGAAATCTCCACTGCGTCATAGAGGTCTTTGTTGTAAACTGTCATGGTGAGGTTGCTGCCTCTCCAGTTGAAATCTTCAATCTTGAATGACGCCGGCACTGTGCACTCCTGGAGGTTGTCTGCCTCTATGCCTGCTGGCAGTGGGGCAATGACTTTGTGCGTCTCTTCTTTCTCTTTCTCGACGCAGCCGCAAAGCAATACGGCTGCAATAATCAATACTGTTTTTAATGTTTTCATTTTTGTGTTATTTGTTATTCTATAGTCTCAATGTAGAAACTGACGGGACGGAATCCGTCGTTGCAGCTTATCATGGCGCTTTTGGGGTTTTTCATCCATCCGTCATAGAAATTGCCTTCGCCTCTCGCAAGCGCCTCTACGAACTCTCGCATGCTTTTCCATGCCTCTGGGCACATTCCTTCGGGCATCTTGCCGTCTGTGCTGACCCAAATCTGTCCTTCGCAGACATCGCAGGTGTGCTCAATGGGGTTCTCATACTTAGCCATGAGGTCGTCATGCTGCACTTTGCGAATTGCCGTGATTCTTACTTTGCTCATAACCAATCGTTTGTCTTTTTCAGCCTGACGGCTGAATCTCTCTGCAAAGGTAACACTTATTCTCGGAATAACAAATATGTTCTCGTAAAAAATCCACTCGCCTACAGTATCTCTTTCGCTATCACGGCGCATGCCTCGGCATCTGCCAGGGCGTTGTGATGGTTCTTGAGGTCATACCCGCATCTTTCTGCCACTGCGTCAAGGGTATGGCTCTCCATCTCTGGCCATTTCTTCCTTGATGCCTGGAGGGTGCAATGGAACTGGTAATCGGGATAGTCCATCCCGTAGGTCTCGAAAACAGACTTGAGGCAATTTTCGTCAAAGGCTTTGTTGTGGGCCACCAAGGGGAGTCCTTCTATCATTGGCGCTATCTCTGCCCAGACTCTCGGAAATACTTCGGCATTTTCTGTGTCTTCTGCCGTCAGTCCGTGAACTCTGCTGCACCAGTAGGTGTAATACTCTGGCTCTGGCTTGATTAGTGAGTAGTAGTCATCCACTCTTTTGCCGTTTCTGTAAATCACTATTCCTACCGAGCACACGCTGCTTCTCTCTGAATTGGCTGTCTCGAAATCTATCGCCGCAAAATCTCTCATATATTATATAATGTGTCTTTCAAAAAAATCATGGTATTAGATTTAAGGTTGCGTTTTTTCAAAGATTAAGGCTTTATTTTAGGGTTGAGTCATCTTTTCTTATAGTTGCCGAGCATCTTCTTGATGGTCTCTGCTATCTCTTTCCTGAGCCATGCGGGCTGGAGCACTTGGAGGTATTCTCTGTTCCAGAGCAATTCTTGTACGAAATCGAAGGTGGGTTTGACTCTCATGCTGAAGATGCTGTATTCTTTGTTTTTTTCTTCTTCTTTCTGGTCTTCCATCATGGGCAGGTCGCGCATGTAGTTGGCCTGGCTTGCGGCTACTTTGAGCAGAACTTTCTTTGGCTGTACGTCTTCGGCTGCTATTATTCCGAAGCATCCGTCGAAATACTTCTTGGTGCTGAACTCTTTGGGGTACTCGAACTCTCTCTTTGTCATCTCCATGTCTGCTATTCTGTCGAGGCAGAATATGGAGTCTTTCTTTCCTTCGGTAGCCCTTCCCAAAACATACCATCTCTGTCGGAAGAGTTTGACGCACAGTGGCATTATCTCATGCCGGGTGGGGTAGTCTTTCCAATAACTTCTGTAGGTCATCTTGAGCACGCGGTTCTTTTTCATGGCTTCTATTATCTGCTCGAGATACTCTCTTCCGCTCGGAACGTCTTCTAATAATATTCTGTCTTTGATGGATTTGCACTCTGCCAGTGAGTTGCATACGCTGACTGTACTGAAGAGCCAACTTTCTATGCCTCTGTTCTTTAGGTCTTCTGGATTGGCTATGTAGTACTTGTATGGCGCGTTTTTCTGGCACTCTATCAGGATGCCGAAGGTGTCGAGTATGCTCCATTGCCATTTGTGGAAGGTGCGTTTGAGCATCTTCTTGCCTTCACTCATGTCGGTGTTGTCTATCCATTTCTGGTTGAGTTCCTCGAATGTCAGGTTTCCTGATTTCAGCAGGGTCTCTACAATCCAGGTGAGTTTGTTAGTCTGATTCAGTGGCATGATATATATATTATATAATGTGTCTTTCCTCTCCAAAAACTTTCCCGCGAATTTTCACGTGCAAAGATACAAAAAGGGTGTGCCTTTTAAGGGCACACCCTTGAATTATTTTTCAACAAATTGTCTCTTTTTCTCTAACTGATTTGTTTTTCAGTTGGATATGAGTGGCAATTTTTTACTTCTTTATCATCGATGCATTGTGGCTCTTGCCGTTCGCTTTTACATTTACTATGTATGCGCCTGCTGCAAGTGATGATACGTTGAGTCGTCCTTCTGTCTCTGCGTTGAATGTGCCGGTCATTACCACACGGCCTTCAGCGCTTATCACATTGACTTCTGCCATGCCTTCTGCATTGTCGAGGTGAAGAACCACTTCGTCAACTGCTGGGTTAGGGTAGAGTCCGAACTCTGCGTCTTTTACGTTTTCAATGCCATCGATAATCTCTGTTGGAACTATGATTATTGTGTCTCTTACCAATGTTCCATCGGAATGCTTGATGCTTCCGCCTGCGATTATTGCATCTGTTGGCTTTGTTATCTCGCAGTTGATGAGTTCTATCTCATTGAAACCGGTGATGCCTGCTGTTGTGTCCAGACCTGCTGAGACTTCCACGAAGACGTTGCTGTGATCTACAGTGAGTTTCGTCAGTGTGCCGTCACCTACGATGCCTCCAGGTGCCGATACGGTTGTCTCGCTGATTGTGAGGCTGTTGTTGGTGGTAACGACTATTCCAAGTGAGGAGAAGGAAGTACCTGTGATTGTTGTGTTGATTGGAGTGGTATTTCCGATGCCGGTTATTAATGCGCCGCTTGAGTCTGATACTATTGTCAGGTCTCTTTTGCAGCTGTCTACATTGATTGCCATCAATGCTGCATTGTCCAAAGTGAGGACGTAATTGTCAGGGTCAAATGTGATGGTGCCTTCCAGTCCTGCCAGAATTACGTTGTCGCAGTTGCGGCTGTTTACACTGGCACTGCCGTTGAATGCAAAAAGCTCTGTTCCGACCAAGGTTATGCCGTAGTACTCTGCTGGCAGAATATCTACTGCGTCAGCCCGTGTGCCGTCAAATGCTTTTACGCATCCGCTGTCTATGCCTCCTCCTGCTGGTGTTACAATGGCACTGTTGATCAATGTGATGTTTGCCCACTGGTCAATGGCTCCGTACTCAGCGCCGCTGATGCGTTTTGCATGAATTTCAGAGTTGTCAATCGTAAGACTGCTGTTGCCGTTATAACCATTCATAGGACACGTATACAAATCTTCTGCATTTTCGTTGATGCTGACGTACGCGTCTTTGATTGTTAGGTTGCATCCAAAGGCCATCATGATCATCATTGCGTTGAGCGAGTCACCTGTGATTGTCGTATTGACTGGATTGGTTTGTATTGCGCTAAGACCTCCAATACGGTTGTAACCTACCAGGTTGATGGTTACGTCTGACTCAACTGCAGTGATATAGATGAGGCCTTCCGTAGTCTGCATCATGACATTGTTCAGGGTGAGTGTGTAGGTCGATGGGTCGTACGACACTGTTCCTGACGTGATTGATGGGTCAACTACGTTCTGGAAGTTCTCGTTCGTGATTTCTGTATTACCAACTTTGATGCCGAAATTGATTGCGTTGGCTGTGATGAAACATGCCAACGCCATAAATGCTAAAGTAAATATCTTTTTCATATTTATGACTTTTGGTTATACAATGTTTACTTCTTGATGAACTCAATCACAGTTCCGCGTGCGGAGACATACTGCTTTCCTGGATTGAGAAGAGAAGCATCTGCTCCATTCGTAACGACTTGCTCGATTACTACGTTTGCAAGTGCCTGGCATCCTGTGAGATTTGCTTCTTTGAGCAACTCTGCATATGCACTTTTCTCAATGTCTTCTTTCTTTAGGTTGGTGTTGTTTACTTCTACTGTTACTTCAACGTTCTTCACAATGCGGTAGTTTGCTTCGCTGAGCACTACACGTGTCTGAAAACCGTAATTGTTTGTGCCTGGAACATAAAGGGCTGTCGAGCAGCTCGCTAATGTGAGGATTGCAATGGCAACTAATGAGTATAATATCTTTTTCATATCTATTCCTTGTTAATTTGTTGATAAATTATTTGATTGTTCTGAATCAAAATTATTATTCATCGAGGAACTCAATGACTGTTGCATGTGCAGTCACATACTGCTTCTCATTTGACACGAATACATAAACAATTTTCTGACGGCGTACTTGCTCTATGACAACGTTTGCAAGTGCTTGAGTGCCTGTTAAATTTGCCTCTTTGAGCAATGCTGAGTATGCACTCTTCTCAACATCTTCTTTTTTTGCATTCGAGTTGTTGATTTCGACTGTTACGTCAATGTTGCGGACAATGCGATAGTTCGCTTTGCTGAGAACTACCTCTGTGGTCAGTCCGTATCCAGTGGTGCCTGGAATGTAAGCACCAGTGGCGCAGCTCGTTAACATTAGAGCCACTACTGCAATTACTGCGATAAATACTTTCTTCATAACAATTGATTTATTGATTGGTTTTTATTCATTATACTTGCGCCATATATTGCCGTCTTCATCGGTCAATGTGTCTTCTTTTTGATTGTAGGTGAATGTGAATGAGACTGTTCCTCTTTTCTCTTCTATTGAATGTTCGTCATTATAGATGATTTTGACTTTATTGTCCTCTATTTCATAATCGTATGTCATGACTTTTCTCCATTCGCCATCATCACCTTTGTAGAAGGTTCTTGCTTCACCTTCATCATTGAAATAGATTTTTTCTCTATCATGTGAATATGTTTTCCCAACTATCGTATTTTGTGCTGGATTTAATAGTACGCAACTTGTCATGCATAAAACTATGACTGTTGCCAAAACTGATAATGTTTTCTTCATATTGCTCTTATTAGTTGTTTTATTTTTAGTCAAGTAGCATGATGAATTTTACGCCGTCATCAGATACGAGAGTGTTGTCCTTCGAATGATATGTGAATCCGCGAAGGAGTGTGCCACGAAGACTGGCTTCCCAATAATCGCTGTTTTCATATCTTACTTCAACTCTCTTTCCTTTGATGGTGTACACAAAATGACCGTACTCGTTGTATTGGTATGTGTAATCCCAATAAGAATATCTTGCCATTCCATCATAAAGGAATACATAGGTCTCGTTTGCAGATGTATATGGATTGCAATACGAATGACCAATGATAGGGTGGTTGGCTGAATTGGAATCGCCGCAGCCAGTCAGCAAAAAAATGCCGACTGTCAATGCCAGGATTGATAATGACTTTTTCATGTTTCTTGTATTTTTGTTATTCTACTCTGTGAAAAATACTTCCGTTTTCACTTTCTATGGTGTCATCTTTTGACCTGTAGGTCATTGTGTTAGCGAGCTTACCTCTGGTTTCCTCTTTGACGTTGTCGCTATTGTCCCAGTATACGCTAATTGTCTTGCCTTTGATTGTGTATGTGAAGTATGGATAACTGTACCAATCTCCGATTTCGTCTATTTGCCAAACGTCTGCAGTTCCATCATAGTGAAATGTTATTTGTTCTACAGCGTTTGCATATCTGTGTCCAACAATTGGGTGATTTGCATTGTTTCCGCCTCCGCAACTTGCAAGAAACATCAAACCAACAACTGCTATAATTGATAATATTTTTTTCATAATTCTCTGCTTTTAATTTAATTACTTACGTGGCTTCTGTCTTTTCCATGGATAACCATTCTCGTCCAAAAGAACGTCTCTTTCTGCTACATAGACAAATGATGTGAAGAGAGATCCTTTTGCGGAGTCTTTCCAGAAGTTGCTCTTGTCACAATACACATTCACTACATTGTCGTAGATTTTGTAGGTGTAATGGTCATAGGAGTGGTAGTTCATGCTTGCGTCAAAGTAGGTGAGTCTTGCTTTACCGCTCAATGCGAAATACATTTGCTCGTCATCGTCGTCTGGACCATACGCATTCCCTACTATTGGATGACTTGGCTCGTTTACGCAACTTGTCATGCATAAAACCATGACTGTTGCTAAAATTGATAATGTTTTCTTCATATTCATATTGCTTTTTATGTGTTTTTATTGCTTATTTGTACATATCTGCTTTGATGGTGATTCCGTCTCCAAGATGGAGCGGTCCTGTGACTGTTTTTCCGAAGAGTCCTAAATATTCGTTGGAGGGATATTCTATATTGGTTATCACTATGTATTTTGCC
This sequence comes from Candidatus Aphodosoma sp., assembly GCA_045643545.1. GTDB lineage: Bacteria > Bacteroidota > Bacteroidia > Bacteroidales > Paludibacteraceae > Aphodosoma. Next base: position 9,199 of record JAZUKZ010000034.1, read on the forward strand.
CCTTTCTCTGCGGCTGCCTCAAGCATCTTTGCTTTCGCATTGTCTATATTGTCTTTTCTGGGATTGAAAAAATCGCTGGGCACGACTTTGATTGTTCCTATATAAGTTGACCCTTCTGGCGCTTGTTCTACAAAAATGGCCTCGCTATATGGTTCGAAATTCTCTGTCGGATGGGATATGGCTATATATACGCTTTTGCATGAGGACATCATGCAAACTATAATGGCTGTTGTAATGATCCTTTTCATCTTTTTTACACTCATATTTGCTGCTGTCATCATGTTAATGGGATTTAAGGCAATTTATTCGCATACAATGACACTGCAAAGTTACAAAATTTTCTTGATGAAAGACAAAATTTACAATCATTTTTTTTTTTTTTTTTTTTTTTTTTTTTTTTTGACAATTGTTTTAATTGTTGATTATTAGTGATTTATTGCAATTATATTGTTATTATTGTTGTTTCTTTTGTGTTCTCTATTGCCGATTTTTGTGTTTGCTTTTTCTTCTGTTTTTTGTTTTTTTGCCAGCATAACGTCATTTTTTTCTTGTGTTTGTTTTTGCAATGTTTTGTGTGTTATTGAAAAAGAGGTATGCTTCTCTTGCATACCTCTATGATGGAAATGGTTATTTCTTCTTTATCGGATCTCCGCAGAACTCCCGTCTTTTGCACTCTTTACATTTATGGCCGATCCAGACTTCATCAAACTGGTTCATCGCCTGTTCTACTGTCTCACTGTGTATTTGTCAAAGACTTCCCTGAATGCCGGTCCAGGCTCTTTTGCATGAATGAGTCTGATTGCTACGCCTTTGCGTATCAGTTTCGCTAATAATCCGAGGAATGGCATCTTCTTGCCGTCCACATCAATATAAGCGTCTTTTTTGGGCACACCTCTGTATTATTTTGTCTGAAATTATAGCCATGTATTAGTTGTTAAATATGCAGTCTGAACCGAGACACTGGTTGTTCTTCGAACTTCTTGTGCAGGTTGTTGATTGTTTTGTCATTTCTACGCCAAGGTTTTCTCTTGAGAAGTCAATGGCTGTCTGTATGGCGATGTATGAGTCTCGTTTGCAGCATCTTGGACCTCCGTTCTTTGCTATCTGCTCTAATGCTTTTGATGTCATGAGGTTGCAGAGGCTCCAGGCTTTTGTCGCTAATGGCGAACTTTTGGTCACTATGCTTACGAATATGCCTGCGCTGATGGCTGCTCCGCATGCTCCCCAGTTGCCGCAGACGCCTCCTGGAACTTGCTTGCCGCGTCTTACCATCTCGTTTATGGCATTTTCCATCTCTACTTCTCCGCCGGCATTGTGGTATGCCGTGAGCAGTGACGCTCCTACCATGATGTGATGCTCCGGCCCGTGCATGTGGCATGTCGGCAGTGTCATCATTTTCTCAAGTATATCGATGGGGTTGGTGGATGTCTCTGTCTTGCAGATTCTTACTATGCTGTCTATGCCTGTAGTGTGGCATTCGTCACATACATAATGACCATTTTTGCAGCGTACGTTGTTTGTGAATTTCCTGTGGCAGATGGCACATTCCATCTCTACTGGTTCTTGGAGATACTCCAAAGGTGCTCCGCAGATAATGCATTCTTCTGATTTCATGATATTCTATCGTTACTTTTTCGGCAGCACTTTCTTTTCGTCTGATTGAAGTCGGCGTTCTACTTTCTTGACATCTTCGCCTGCGGGAAGTCGCTCTGGCGCAATTCCTCGGCTGATGAGCATATCGCGAACTGCTTTGTTGTTGTCTATGTGTTCTTTTTCGATGGACGACATCCCTTGAAGGTCTTTCTGCTGGACGTTTACACTTGTCATTTCAGCAGCAAAATCTTTTGCTTTTATGCTGATGGTTGGAAGGAAATCGGCAACAGGACGATTGTTTGGAGCACCTAATTTGCGCTTGAGCATTGCGGTATTCATATTGAACAATGCTTGATCGCCTTTGCTGCGGATAATGGCAAATCCTTTGTCGTCAACACCTCGTTCATAGAGTACACCAGACAATTGTTTCTCGGTCTCGGCAAGTTTGTGACGGGCTTTAACACGCTCGTATTCCAATACTCGACGTTCAACCATCTCTGCTACTCGTGTCTGAACGGCAAAATAGTTTTGAGCAAAGGAAATCTCGGGTTTGCGAGGGTCACCATTCTGAGCTGCAAGGTAACAGGCATAACGGGTGAGCATGAAGTCTTCAATTTGCTTGCTTGCTCCCTTGGGCATAGGTATCGTTTTACTGACGCCAGTAAAATGATCGGATATTTGAATGCCAGCGTTTTGGCATGCTTCTTGCGCTTTTGTTAGCACGTTTTCAAATGTCTGCCACTTGGCATACCCTAATAAACCGCATAGTTCACGAGCACTCCAACATTCGATGCCGTTGTATTCACATGCTATAGCCTCAAATCGGTCGAATAATTGTTTGATTTCTTCTTTTTTCATAGATGTCGCCAAATTATTTGTATGATATATGGTTAATTGAACTATTTTCCGATGCAAAAATGTGAAAATATATTCGTAAGCACCTCGTTTGCAGTGATTTCTCCACCGGTGATTTCTGCAAGGTGGTAGGTGCACTCTCTGAGGTCTTGTGCTACGAGGTCGGTCGGCATCATCATTTCAAGGCCTTGGAGCACTCGGCAGATATCTTCTTTTGCATGCATAAGTGCCTCGTAATGACGGCTGTTGGTAATCGTTACGTCTTCTGTCTCTTCTGAAACGGAAATCTCATAGAGTCGCTGACGCAGTTGGTCGAGGTTCTGCTCTTTGAGGGCAGATATATATAATGTGTCGTTTTCTTTGGTTGCTGTATTTATGAGGTCGCTTTTGTTCATGCATTTTATCAGATGCTGTCCTTCGCGGAGTCTGTCACTGATATCAAGGCTGCTGACTGAAGATGGTGTGGAGAGTTCTATGATGACCATGGCTTTCTCTACGGCTTTCAGGGTTCTCTCTATTCCCATCTTCTCGATGGTGTCTTCTGTCTCATGGAGTCCGGCAGTGTCAATGAATCTGAAAAGTACTCCGTTTATGATGGTCTCTCTTTCTATGGTGTCTCTTGTTGTCCCGGCTATATCGCTGACTATGGCGCAGTCGTCTTCTATGAGTCTGTTGAGCAATGTGGATTTTCCTGCATTGGGTTCTCCGACTATGGCAATTGGGATTCCGTTCTTAACGGCATTGCCTTGGCTGAACGAGCGGCAGAGTCTCTCAATCTCGCTTTTTATCTCTTTGCCGAGTGCGGTGAGTTCGCTTCTATCTACAAACTCTACATCTTCGTGGTCTGAGAAATCGAGTTCCAACTCTATGAGTGATGCGAGATGAACTAATTTTTCTCTTAGCATGGCAAGTCTTTCTGATACTGCACCGTTGAGTTGTCTCAATGCCAGTTTGTGGGCTGCTTCTGACTTTGCTCCTATCAAATCTGCAACTGCTTCAGCCTGTGCCAAATCAATTCTTCCATTCAAAAAAGCGCGTTTGGTGAATTCTCCTGGTTCTGCCATGCGGCAACCGTTGTCTATCAGTGCTTTAATTATGCTTTTCTGTATATGCGAAGAGCCATGACAAGAAATTTCTACAATCTCTTCGCTGGTGAAGGAATGAGGTGCTCTGAATGCTGTAACCATCACTTCGTCTATCTCGCCGAAATGACCGTAGATGGTCTGCTGAGACGGTGTGTTGACGAGTTTTCTGCCTGTCTTCGCAGGTATGAAAAGTCTGTCTACAATCTCAATTGACTGCGGTCCGCTTACTCTGATGACTGCTATTCCACCAGTTCCGGCTGGGGTGGCAATGGCTGTGATGGTATCTTGCATTTCTTATTTTATTGAGGTTAGTCGCTGGAGTACGGTCTCTACAAGGTTCTCCATGCTGCCGTGGTATTCGGTGTTCATGTCTTTGGCAACTCGTCCAGCTATGATTGCACAGACGGTCATGGCTTTGTGCCCGAGCAGTGCTGCCATTCCGGCTACTGCAGAACTTTCCATCTCGTAGTTGGTGATTTTCTGACCTTTGAACTCAAACTCCATGATTTTACGGTTGAGGTCTGGATCTGCGATCTCGATTCTTACGTATCTTCCCTGAGGACCATAGAATCCCGGTGCTGAGATTGTCACTCCTTTCACCATGTCATGACCTATCTTTTCTACAAGTCCTTTGTCTGCACTTACGACGTATGGCGCTGCGAGTCGCTTGTTCCATGAAACATATTTCTTGAATGCTTCTTCAAACTCGCTGTCAAGCACACTGTCAGGCACTTTATAGTAGTTGAGCATGCCGTCGAAGCCGATTGACTTCTGAGAGACTACATAAGATCCTACCGGACAGAACTCTTGCATTCCTCCTGATGTGCCGACTCTGACGATGGTAAGTTCTGTATGTTTGTCTTTTATTGTGCGGGTGGCGAAGTCAATGTTCTTGAGGGCATCGAGTTCGGTCATGACTATGTCGATGTTGTCAGTACCTATTCCATGAGATACGCAGGATATGCGTTTGCCGTTGCATGTGCCTGTAATAGTGTGAAACTCACGCGATTGTGTGTCTATCTCAATATTGTCGAAATGGGATGCTACCATATTTACGCGCTCTGGATCGCCGACAAGCACAATGGTGTCGGCAAGCCATTCTGGCTTTAGATGAAGATGGAATATTGTTCCGTCCTCATTGATAATCAGTTCCGAAGGGGCAATTTCTCTTTTCATAAAGGATTCAATTTGCTGCAAAGGTACTAAATAAAATTGAATTATTGGTCATAAAAGCGAAAAAAGTTGTAACTTTGCACCAAAATAAACACAATCAATAGAACTATGCAGGATAATCAACAGGAGTTATTCCCTGAAGTGGACGAGCAGGGACGTACAATCGGAAAAATGACCAGGGGAGAGGCGCATAGTGGGACTAAACGTCTTCACCCAGTGGTTCATCTTCATCTTTTCAACAGTAGGGGAGAACTCTATCTGCAGCACCGTCCGGCATGGAAGGACATTCAGCCTTCTAAATGGGATACTGGCTGCGGCGGTCATGTGGATTATGGAGAGGATGTCAATGATGCTCTCTGTCGTGAGGTCCGCGAGGAATTGGGCATTACCGGTGCTGATATGCACTCAATGGGTATGTATGTCTTTGAAAACCAGCGCGAAAGAGAACTGGTTTATGTGAACCGTGCTGTATGGGATGGCGAAGTTACCCCAAGCGAGGAGTTGGATGGGGGCAGGTTTTTCACTTTGGAGGAGATTCAGGAACGTATGGGTACTGGATTCTTTACTCCTAATTTTGAAAGTGAATACAAAAAGTTCTTTTTATAAGTATAGTTCCGGTTCTTTGCGTGGGGTCTCATAGAGGAACTCAAGTTCCTGTTTGTGATAGAGATAACCTTCGTCGTCAAAATATCTTGCATTCTCAGGACAGCGTTTCACGCAGGCATTGCACTTAATGCAGATGCCGTTGACAGTTGAGATATCCTCAGCCTTGATTGAGCCCATAGGACAGACTTCAACGCATGCTTTGCAATAGACGCAGCGGTCAAGATTGAATTTTGGCTTGACTTTTAGTATGTTTATGTATGCTCCGTTGCGGTCCTGAGGTCTGTAGTATGGTTTGATATCTCGTTCCATATCAATCCCTTTAGGAAGAAAATTATCTCCTTTCTCAATCTTCTCACTGATTTTCAGTGCGAAATCATCAGCCGTCTTGAAATCTTCATCATCCGGACGGTGTTTTCCCAAAGTAGTAGAGAAAGAATGCTCTCCAATGAAAGAGGCAGCGGCTATGGTCTGAAAACCACGGTCCTGGAGAAGTCGTACAAGTTCGGTCAGAGAGTCATAGCAGGCGCGGTTGCCGTAAGTAACCAAAGCAATCGCTTTTGCTCCATTTCCTTCAAGTTTACCGAAATAGGGCAGAAGTAAGTTCGGAATTCTGCCGGCATAAGTAGGAAAACCAACGATTACGATGTCATCGGCAGTGAAGACCTGCTCGCTGGTTCTTGACTCTGGAGTCAGAATGTTTATTGCCTTGAAGTCAGGACTGATTTTGCCGGCAATACGTTTTGACACTTTTTCTGTAGTGCGGGTTGGACTGAAGAAAAGCGAATAGACCATATTCTGATGATTGTATAAGTGAATAGTATATAAAAAGAAAAAACTCCGTGATAACAGAGTTTTTTCGAAGTACCCAGAGCCGGGATCGAACCGGCATGGAAGTGAATCCACTGGTGTTTGAGACCAGCGCGTCTACCGATTCCGCCATCTGGGCTTGGTAGATTTTATCTCCCTTTTTGCGGGTGCAAAGGTACAACATTTTCCGCACCCCACCAAATTTTTTAATGACTTTTTTTACACAGAGACCTCTAAGTTACTAACAGGTTCAGTTTTTCACTCTTTCTTGAGACTGACTGTAGTATGCTTTTCTTGCAGACAACAGTTCTGTAAGTCTTTTCTTGATATCATCAACTTTTTGAATCATAGGTCGTTTGTCTATGCCGTCGTTGATGATTCTCTCAGCCATAGTGTCAATGTCACACTCTATCCAGATAGTATGGCCGTGTTGGTTCATGAGGTCCATATTATCGCTCCAGGCAGCAGTTCCGCCGCCAGTACTGACCACTGTATCGGTCATGGAGAAGGTGGATTCCAATGCCAGACGCTCACGCGAACGGAATTTTTCCTCGCCTTCAGTTGCAAAAATCTCAGCAATACTCATACCGGCAGCGGACTCAATCAAAGAGTCGAGTTCAACAAACTGCCAGTTTTTCTCCATGCTAAGCCTTTTGCCGTAAAAACTCTTCCCGGCACCCATCATACCCACTATATATATAATGTGTTTCTCCATTTGCCGGAAAAAGAATCAGCGAAGTCGGTTGAGCGATTTTACAAGAGCATCGTCCTTAAGCACACCACGCATGCCAAGCCAAGTCAGAATGATGGCAACCAGAGGGAATGCAGTTGCAATGAGGACATTGAACATATTTGCTCCAAACTCCATGTTGCCCTTTTTGAAGGCAAAGAACACCACTCCTGCCATGACGGCATACCAAAGGACGGAAAGGATTATGTTGAAAAGGCAAACCCTGACCTGAAGAGTGCGGTTGTTGAAAAGGAAAATGTTTCCGAGAGAGAGCAGACCTACTATGGCTGCAATCACTGGTGCTATCCAATAGACTGGCATCCAGCACCATGTGCCCTCAGAGGCAAATCCTCTGAAGGAGAAAAGCATTATATTTTCTCCGTTGTTTACTGCAGCCCATGGCATGAAAATCATCAGTCCCATTATCACGCCTGCCAGCAGGAACCATAAACTTTGTATTCTCTGAATCATAATGTAGCATATTATTCACCGAAAAGACGCTGGAAGAATCCTTTCTTCTTTGGCATCCTGTTGGCGATATTGTTGTTGTCGTAGGCGGCGTCTTCCGACTCGCCGTATTTTATCATTCTGTAAATCACTCCCCAGTCAGGCAGACCACCAAGATTCTTGTCGTCGATAAAGATATCGGCGTCAATCTTGCGAGGCATTCCCTCTTGAAAATCCTCTTCAGGGAACATTCTGTTCACCGCGTAGAACTCAAGTCCCTTGCTGCGGCAATACTCAACAGCCTCGTTGAGCATGTCGCCAGTGCGGTAGGTCCACAATACGATGTCGTGACCCTCCTCCTGCAACTTCTTGAGAACATCGATGGCGAATGGTATCGGTTTGCCAATCAGCGGATAAGCATGCTCGACAATGGTACCGTCAAAATCTACTGCGATTAACATATAGCGGAAATTTTAGTTGTTTTCTTCGTTTTTGTCACTCTCAGTCTCATCCTCAACCACCTCAGCCAAAGGAATCTCCTCTTCCATTGCCTTCTTCGGTTTGCAGAGCACAAGAGCGATGGCAAGGATACCTGCAATCCAGATCATGGAGTTGATTCTTGTAAGATAGAAGCAGACAACCGCTCCTATGAGACCTACGCCAAGGATGACAATACGTCCGAGACGGAGAGACTCAGTGCCCTTCATCAGCGAAACGGCTGTAGGTACAGAGAGAAGTGTATAGCCTATCATCACATACTCAAGGATATGGGCAACATTCTCTGATACGGCATAACCGCCTGAGATGCAGACCTTATAACAAACCATGGCTGCAACTACAGCCAGAAGCATAACCAGATAGTAGGTTATTTTCTGCCAAACATTGAGAGACATGACTTAGATTGCTTTAACGAGACAATAATTTTTCTTTCCCTTCTGTACGATGATGTACTTGCCGTCGATAAGAGCATCGCAAGTGACCTTATCGTCAATGCCGCCGACCTTAGTCTTGTTGATGCTTACGCCGTTAGCCTGAACAGTCTTACGAGCCTCGCCCTTAGAACCGAAGAGACCACCTGCCAAAGCAAGGAAGTCAACAACGCCCATTCCGGCCTCAAGGTCTGCCTTAGCGACCTCGGCAGTAGGAACACCCTCGAAAACATCGAGGAGGGTAGCCCCGTCAAGTTTCTTGAGAGCATCTGCAGTAGCATTGCCGAAGAGAATGCCTGAAGCAGCCTCGGCAGCCTGGAAATCCTCCTCAGAGTGAACCATGACAGTCACATCGTGGGCAAGGCGTTTTTGAAGAAGACGGAGGTGTGGAGCCTCGCGGTGCTGGGCAATGAGTTGCTCGCACTCCTCGCGCTCAATGGCGGTGAAAATCTTGATGTATTTCTCGGCATCTGTGTCAGAGACATTCATCCAGAACTGGTAGAACTTGTAAGGCGATGTGTAACGGCGGTCGAGCCATACATTACCGCTCTCAGTCTTGCCGAACTTGCCGCCGTCAGCCTTGGTGATAAGCGGACAAGTGAGGGCATAAACATCACCACCACCCATACGGCGGATAAGTTCAGTGCCTGTAGTGATATTTCCCCATTGGTCAGAACCGCCCATCTGAAGTTTGCAGTTCTTGTTCTTGTTCAGCCAGACGAAATCGTAGCCCTGAAGCAACTGGTAAGTGAACTCGGTGAACGACATACCCTCGCGGCTCTCAGCGCTGAAACGCTTCTTGACAGAATCCTTTGCCATCATATAGTTCACGGTAATCAGTTTACCCACAGTTCTTGAGAACTCAAGGAAACTGAAATCCTTCATCCAGTCGTAGTTGTTGACCAGTTCGGCGCTGTTAGCCTCCTTACCCTCAAAATTGAGGAATTTGGTCAACTGATTCTTGATGCACTCCTGATTATGGCGGAGAGTCTCCTCGTCGAGAAGGTTACGCTCGGCAGACTTGCCGGAAGGGTCGCCAATCATACCAGTAGCGCCACCGATGAGAGCGATAGGCTTATGGCCGCAGCGCTGGAAATGGCGGAGCATCATTACGCCGCACAAATGTCCTATATGAAGAGAGTCGGCAGTAGGGTCAATTCCGAGATAAGCCGTAGTCATCTCTTTTTTAAGTTGATCCTCAGTGCCAGGCATCATATCCTGGAGCATGCCTCTCCATTTAAGTTCCTCAATAAAATCTTTCATAATCGTATTAATTGTTTTTATTTATTTTCAAAAAAAATCACTCCTCCGAGAAGTTGACGAGCAAATCGCGGTAGATGTTGAAAATCTTAGACTTCGAAACAAATCCCACATAAGTGCCACGCTCATCGACCACTGGAAGGTTCCATGCTCCGGAAGTCTCGAAAATATCCATCACCTTATCCATCGGCATATTCTGCGTTATTTTGGCAGGCGGTATGGACATAAGTTTGTAGACAGTGAAACGGTCGTAGAGCCGAGGTTGGAACATGATGTTGCGTACCTCGTCGAGAAGTACGATGCCAACCAGTTTGTTCGTATAGTGCTCAACAACAGGGAAAATGTTGCGGTGCGATTTGGAGATAACCTTGACCAGTTCGCCGAGAGTCATCTCAGGGCTGACAGTAAGAAGGTCAGTCTCAATGACATTGTCCATCTTCATCAGCGTAAGAACAGAACGGTCCTTGTGATGAGTGAGGAGTTCGCCCTTCTGGGCAAGACGCATGGCATAGAGCGAGTGAGGCTCGAAAATCACAATAGTGATATATGCCACCGTAGAAGTTATCATCAGAGTCATGAAAAGGTCGTAGCCACCGGTAAGTTCGGCGATAAGGAAGATTCCTGTAAGAGGAGCATGCATCACGGCGCTCATCAGTCCTGCCATTCCGGCGAAAGCGAAATTCTGATAAGGAATATGGAAACCCATCATGTTGAAACCCTCTGCGACAATGAATCCAGTGAGACAGCCAACGAAGAGAGAAGGAGCGAAGACACCGCCGGTACCGCCTGCGCCATTGGTGGCAGCGGTAGCGAAAATCTTGAAGAAGACGATGAGACCGAGATAGCAGATGATGGCCCAGTGCTCAGAACTATAGTCGGAGAAAAGCGACTGACTGAATGTCTCGGCAGCGTCGCCGGAGAGAAGTATGGTGATAGTGTCATATCCCTCGCCGTAGAGAGGTGGAAAGAAGAAAATCAGCACACCAAGCATAGCACCGCCCACAGCCCATTTGACTCCAGCGGATTTTATCTTTTTGAACATTCCCTCCAGGCGATTCATTCCGCGGGTGAAATAGAGAGAGACAAGTCCGCAGACAACTCCAAGTACAATCACAAAAGGAACGCGCTCGAGCGTGAAAGGCTCATAGTCGGAGAAGCGGAAGAGACATTCATCGCCAGAGAAAAGGTAGGCAAGAGCAGTAGCCGTAACAGAAGTGATAAGCAAAGGAATGATAGAGTTCATTGTGAAATCGATGAGCAGAACCTCCATTACGAAAGTCACGCCCGCGATAGGAGCCTTGAAGATTCCGCCGATAGCACCGGCGGCACCGCATCCGACGAGAAGCATGAGAGTGTGCTGGTCCAGGCGGAACTTGCGACCGAGCGTAGAGCCGATGGCAGCGCCGGTGAGCACCATAGGAGCCTCAGCACCGACAGAACCGCCGAAACCGATGGTCACGGCAGAAGCAATCACCGAAGACCAGCAGTTGTGGACCTTGATGATGGCCTTGTGCTGAGAAATGGCGTAAAGGATTTTCGTCACACCATGCGAGATGTCGTCCTTGACAATCTTCTTGACAAACCAAGAGGCAATGGCGATACCTACAGCCGGCATGATAAGATACCAATAGTTTATCTCGTTGTGCGTGAGATTAGTCACTCCGCTCTGAATCAAGTGGATAATGGCCTTGAGAATCCATGCTGCACAGGCACAGCCGACGCCCGTGACAAGCGACAGCACATAGACCATCTGACGCTCATCGATCTTGCGGATTCTCCATTCGTGAAATTTGTCGAGCCAGTTCTGTTTCATTTTTTAGAAATCATCCAGCCGGAGCGGCATGGATAAAATAGCATAATCGTCCAAGATAATATTTAGCGTGCAAAGGTACACAAAATATTGCAAACCGCAAAATTTTGTGAGGGTAAATGAAAGAGAAAAAATCACCTTTGTAATTAATTGATTCTCAATGCATGCCCTGTATGGGAAAAGGATGGGGTTGTCTGCTGGCTTGGATGAGACTGCTTGGTGTGGATTTGGGTGGGGATACAAAAAAAGCGGTCCGCATTTCTGCAGACCTCTTTTTATGTTTGGAAAGTAATGATCAGTGCTTAACAGTCAGTTTCGCAACCTTAGCGCGACCTGTGCCGGTGACGCATACAAAGTAGATGCCATCCTCGGCAGCGCTCATGTTGACTGTTCCATTGCTGGAAGTTGCAACAAGTTGACCGCCTGCGTTGTAAACTGCAATCTTCTCGCCCTCTGCGATACCCTCGACATAGACCATGTCGGCTGTTGGGTTAGGGTAGATGCTGAGGTTGAGTGCCTTCGCATTGTCAACAGCCTCAATCTCGCTTGTAGAGAGAGTCTTGAAGTACTCCTTTGCGAGAGGACCCCACTCGTTTGCTGAGTTCTGGGCGATTCCGACAACATAGTACTCAGTGAGTTCGGTAAGAGTGAGCCAAGTCCAGATGTCCTCCTCGTAGAACTCGTAAGGATAGTCCATGAGCATGTCGATGACAGCGTCGTCGCCGAGGTTGTCGGCAGTATCCTTCATGATGATGAAGTATTTGAACTTCAGAGTGTTCTCGTTAGGACTAACTACTGTGATGCAAGAAGTATCCATTACGCTGCCTACGTAGATGGTCAACTCGGCTGTACCAGCGCCACCCTGAGAGAGAGTAGCGACAGTGTCGGTTGCCAATACCTCGTTGTCACCTGCAACGGCGAGAGTGTAGAACACATAGTCGGTGCCAGGAGTAAAGTCGGTGAAAGTGTGAGTCTCGGCAGCAGTTGCATGAATACCGAATTGTTTAACTACATTCTCAATGCCACCCATCATCATTACCCACATGTCTGACTCACCTACACCTGCAGTGTAGTAATAATATGAGTCGCAGCCAGTAGGAGTGTATGTGGCAGTAATTGAAGTGGTGGTGATGTCATCATAAGCGATGCTGACAGACTGAGCCTGAAGAGCGGAGATGCCCATGAAGAGCATTGCAGCCGCAAGAACTAATAATTTTTTCATAATTTATTTGATTTCTTTAAGTGTTGCTACAAGGAATTTGAAGAACTCACCGACTGAAGGGATGAACACGCGCTCGTCTGGAGAGTGAGGACTCATGATGGTTGGACCGAAAGAGACCATGTCGAGGTCAGTCTGGATAGCGCCGAGAATACCGCACTCGAGACCTGCGTGGATGACCTTAACGTCAGGCTCATGGCCGAACTCACGGTTGAAGACAACCTTCATAGTGTTGAGAATCTTAGAGTCCAAGTTTGGATTCCAGCCAGAATAACTGCCGTCGAACTGAACCTTAGCGCCAGCGAGAGTGAATACGCTCTCAACCATAGAGGCAAGTTCTTCCTTCTTGCTGTCAACCGAGCTGCGGAGCAGGCACTGAACGTCGATATGCTCAGTGTTGGCGCGGACGATAGAGAGATTCATGGAAGTCTCCACTGTATCTGGAATAGAAGGAATCATGCGGAATACGCCGTTAGGGCAAGCAGTTATGGCATTGATGAGGTCGTCCTGAATCTCCTCAGGAATGAGGTTTGCAGGAGTCTCAACGCGCTCGCAGATAATCTGGATCTCATTCTCATTGATATGATACTCCTCGTTGAAGAGGTCCTGATACTCCTTAGCCAAGCCGATGATATCCTCAACATCCTCCTCAGGAACTGTGACGATAGCCCAAGCCTCGCGAGGAATAGCATTACGCATGTTGCCGCCCTCAACAGCAGCGAGACGAGCCTCGTACTGAGAGACTGCCTCCTTGAGGAAACGGAACATCAGTTTGTTGGCGTTAGCGCGACCCTCATTGATCTCCATACCAGAGTGACCGCCCTTAAGACCCTTGATAGAAACGCGGACAGCAACATCACCCTCCTCAGCAGGAGCTGGTTTGTAGTCCCAAGAGATGTTTGCGTCAACACCGCCGGCGCAGCCAACGTAGAGTTCGCCGAAAGTCTCAGAGTCCATATTGAGAAGAATCTTGCCCTTGAGAGTGCCCTCCTTCATGCCGAAAGCACCGAACATGCCGGTTTCCTCATTTGCGGTGATGAAAAGTTCGATAGGGCCGTGCTGGATGTCGTTGCTTGCCATGACAGTCATTCCGGCAGCAACGCCCATGCCGTTGTCAGCGCCGAGAGTAGTGCCCTTAGCGCGGAGCCATTCACCGTCGACCCAGGTAGAGATAGGGTCCTTCTCGAAATCGTGAACAGTATCGTTGTTTTTCTGAGGAACCATATCCATGTGGGCCTGCATGACCACTGGAGTGCGGTTCTCGAAGCCAGGAGTGGCAGGTTTGCGCATAAGCACATTGCCAGCCTCGTCAACGATAGTCTCTAAATTGTTCTCGTGACCGAAATCAACGAGCATTTTGGTGATTGCCTCGAGATGGTGTGAAGGGTGAGGCACGCTGCAGATACGGGCGAAATTACGCCACAGAGCAGCAGGTTGAAGATCTTGAATAGTCATAATTTTTTAGGATTATATTTTCCGCTGGCAAATTTACTTTATTTTTTTTGGATAGAAGTGTTTTTTTTCAAAAATTTTTTCGTAACTTTGCCAGCAAATAAATAACTGTCAGTAGACGTGCGCTTTACGTTTGTCAGAAATACAGTTGTCATGGTAGGGGTGAGTGTTGTATTGCTCTTATTGATAGGGTGTTACGATCTTCGCTTCTCAATGTTCGGTGTGCCATATGACTGGAAAGAAATTTCCCAGTCAGGAGTGCTTCGTGCAGCGGTTTTGGTCAAAGACACGTCATTTGAGAAGAATATCCGCCATTTTGCTCATTCCAAAGGACTAAGATGCGAATGCAAGTTCTATGAGAACGAAGAGCAGACCTGGATTGCCCTCTTGACGGGAAAAGCCGATGTCATGGATGCTGCAGGAAAAGGGTATACATGGACCGTGAGAGACAACTGCGATGCCCTGAGAGACACCCTCAACGCATGGTATGATGTCAATGTGAGGAAAATATCCAAGTACGACCAATACTTCAAGTTCTACGGTGATTCCATAGGCATGGACTGGAAGTTGCTTGCAGCGATAGGATTTGTAGAGTCACGCTTCAATCCAAGAGTAGTGGCAAGCGGAGGAACATCAGGCATAATGCAACTCGCCGGAGGTACAGCAGCCAAGTTCGGTACCCCAAGGAGTCAGTTGCTCAATCCGGAGAAAAACATAAGGGCGGCAGCGAGAGTTCTCTCGTATCTCGACAAAAAGTACAGCGAAGTCGAAGACCCAGAGATGCGCAGATATTTTGTCATAGCATCTTACAACTCAGGCTCGGGATTGGTTGATAAAGCCAGAGCCAGGGCAGCATCAAAGAATGAAGACAAAAACGACTGGCTCGTGGTAGAGAAGTACTACGCATCGTCCCATTCAAAGAAATACACCAGGAAGATACTGGCCACGTGGAAAGAATTTGAGTTTCATAAATAGAAGAGATGGAAATAGAAGAGACAGGATTTGAAGGCCTCCTCATAGTGAAGCCGCAAGTATTCAAAGACGCAAGAGGATTTTTCTTCGAGACATACAACGAGAAAAGATACAAAGACGCAGGAATAGACTATAACTTCGTGCAGGACAACATATCCAGTTCACAGCGCGGAGTAGTCAGAGGTCTTCATTTCCAGCGTCCTCCGTACACCCAGGCAAAACTGGTTCAAGTGATAGAAGGCAGAGTGCTCGACGTAGTCGTTGACCTCCGTCATGACCAGCCGACTTTCGGAAAATGGTATGCCGTAGAACTCACCGGAGAGAACCACTGGCAATTCATGATACCACGTGGATTTGCCCATGGATTCTCCGTACTGAGTGAAAAGGCAGTATTTACATATAAATGTGACAACCTCTACAACCCACAGTCGGAAGGCGGAGTCCGCTTTGACGACCCGACACTGAACATAGACTGGCGGATAGACCTCAAAGAGGCATTGACCTCAGAGAAAGACACCCGTCATCCATACTTCAAGGAATTGGAGATTGTATTTTAAAAAGACGCCTATGAAAATTTTGATTACAGGCTGCAAAGGCCAGTTGGGCAATGAGATGAGAGAGGCACTCGCAGGACGCGAAGCCGAAGTGATATACACCGATGTCGAAGAACTCGACATCACCAATATGTGGAACGTAGAACAGTTCATTGAACAGAACCAAGTGACCCACATAGTCAACTGCGCGGCATATACTGCTGTGGACAAAGCAGAAGACGACCGCATCATGGCAGCCAAACTCAACATAGACGCAGTGCACAATTTGGCGATGGCAGCAGCACACCATAATGTGAAACTCGTACACATCTCCACAGACTATGTCTTCGACGGCAGGTCATGCCAGCCATATACAGAGAACATGCCCGCAATGCCAGGCACAGTATATGGAAAGACCAAGTTCGGAGGCGAGCAGGTTCTGATGTCAGAGTGCCGCAACGCCATAATAATCAGGACAGCATGGCTGTATTCCTCCTATGGAAACAACTTCGTGAAGACCATGCTCAGACTTGGCGCTGAGAAAGATGAGATTTCTGTTGTTTTTGACCAAGTCGGTTCGCCAACATACGCAGCAGACCTGGCAAAGACAATAGTCCATATACTTTTTGAGAGCGAGTGGATTCCTGGCGTTTATCATTTTACAAATGAAGGAGTATGCTCATGGTTCGACTTTGCCAAGATGATATTCGAACTCTCAGGCATAGACTGCAAAGTCAATGCAATTTCCAGCGCAGAATACAAATGCCGTACGCCAAGACCATTCTACAGCGTACTCAACAAAAAGAAAATCAAAGAGACATTCCGAGTAGAAGTGCCATACTGGGTAGACTCGCTCAAAGAATGCATTCAAAAACTCAAAGATAATTAATGACATTTGAAGAATTAGGATTACGACAGGAACTGCTTGACTCCGTGGCAGAATTGGGATTCACACAGCCAATGCCAGTACAGGAGAAAGTGATACCGTTCCTGCTCGGTGACAGCACCCGTGACCTCGTAGCGTTGGCAGAGACCGGTTCAGGAAAGACAGCAGCATTCGGACTTCCGATATTGAATACAATCGAGCTTGGAGAAAAAAGAATCCAGGCTCTTGTTTTGTCGCCGACCCGCGAACTCTGCATGCAGATATGCAAAGACATCAAAAATTACGGCAAACAATTGCAAGGTGTCAAAGTAGTGCCGGTCTATGGAGGAGAGAATATAGTAACCCAGTACAAACAACTTGACGTGCAGCCACATATATTGGTGGCCACTCCAGGACGACTCTGCGATTTGATAAAACGAGGCAAAGTGATGCTTGATACGGTAAGAACACTCGTTCTTGACGAAGCCGACGAAATGCTCGACATGGGCTTCAAAGAAGACCTCGAGTTTGTACTACAGCAGATGCCTGAAGAACACCGCTCACTGATGTTCTCAGCCACAATGCCGAAAGAGATAGCAGAGATAGCCTCCACCTACATGCGCGACCATGAAGAGATAACCATCGGCACAAGAAATGCAGGAGCAGAGAACGTCGAGCACGTCTATTACATGGTAAAGGCCGAGAACCGCTATCTGGCGCTCAAAAGAATAGTTGATATCAATCCGGATATTTATGCGATAGTCTTCTGCCGCACCCGTCAAGAAACAAAAGAAGTGGCAGACAACCTCATACATGACGGATATAATGCAGATGCATTGCATGGTGATCTGACCCAGGCACAGAGAGACACCGTGATGAACAGATTCCGTCACCGCTCCCTTCAGGTGCTTGTGGCTACGGATGTAGCAGCCAGAGGTCTGGACGTCAGTGACCTCTCCCACGTCATAAACTACAACCTGCCCGATGACATAGAAGTCTATACCCACAGATCCGGACGAACAGGCCGTGCCGGCAAGAAAGGAGTCTCCATCGCCATCATCCACCAGCGCGAACAGTACAGAATACGCAAGATAGAGAAGATAATCAAGAAATCCTTCACCAGGGCGATGGTTCCAACTGGAGTGGATATCTGCAAGAAGCAACTCTTCCATATGATATCAAAGATGGAGCACGCCTCTGTAGATACAGAGAGAATATCCCAGTTCATGCCAGACATCATGGGCAAACTCTCATACCTCTCGAAAGAAGAGATAATTGAGAGATTCGTTTCTTTGGAGTTCAACCGCTTTGCAGAATACTACAAAAACGCTGACGACATAAATATCAAAGTCAAAGAGCCGAAGAAAAAAGAAGAAAAACCAAAAGAAGAGACAAAGGACAAGAAAAGATCGGCAAAGAAGGCGGAAAACAAAGAAGTTGCAGAAAAGCGTGATTACAAAAAGAAAGACGCAAAGAAAGGAGAGAAGAAAGGCGACAAGCCAAGACGCGGCAAGAAAGTGCGCATGAAACTTCATTTCGGAGCAAGAAACAATGCAACTCCCCGTGCAGTGTTAGGCATAGTGAACAACTACACCAACGACAAGACAATCTTTGTCGGCGACATAGAAATCACTCAGAAATACACCTTCTTCGATGTCTATGAAGATCAAGTCGAGAAAGTGCTCTATGCCTTCAAAGGAGCCAAAGGCAGAGGACTCCGTATAGAGTTGGCATAAATACACATTATATATAATGTAAGAACAGCCCTTCCGGAATTTTGGAAAGGCTGTTTTTTATTTAAAAATACGGTTTTTGAAACAATTGATAATCAGTGGGTTGGAATGTGCACTTGAAGGAGAAAAATTTGGACTTTGAGTCTGTGTTTTGAGTGATGAGTCAATGATTTGAAAGTCAGTGCTTTAAGTTGCCTCTAGATTAAGCCTCTAATCCGTCAGAATCGAATATTTGGTAAGAAAACTGAATCATTGCTCAAATATCCGATTCTGGAGAAAAACAGCATTGAAATAGACGAAATCATCTGCGGGAAGCGATAGCCTCAGCGACCCGTTCACCGTCGATTGCCGATGAAGTGATACCTCCTGCATATCCAGAACCCTCGCCGGCAGGGTAGAGACCATCAACCTCGATATGGCAGAGAGTCTCGGCATCGCGAGGAATACGGACAGGAGAAGAAGAACGACTCTCAACTCCCAGTATCACAGCCTCGTTAGTTAGATAGCCATGCATCTTGCGGTCAAAATCCTTGAAACCCTGCTGCAGACGCTTAGAGATAATGTCAGGCATCCAGAAATGCAGAGGAGAAGACGTTGCACCCGGCAGATAAGAACATTTAGGAAGATCGAAAGACATCTTCCCGCGGGCAAAGTCAGCAATTCGTTGTCCAGGAGCAGTTTGCAGTCCGCCGCCATTATTAAGAAAAGCCATGTGCTCAAGATTCTGCTGGAAATAGAGACCAGCCAGGGCACCATACTGCTGATACTCAGCAGGGAGATCCTCAGGATGCACCTCCACCACAATACCAGAGTTCGCAAACGGAGAACCACGGTGAGAAGAAGACATACCATTAACAACAATCTGCTCAGCCTCAGTGGCAGAAGGAACTATATAGCCGCCAGGACACATACAGAAAGAGTAAACACCTCGTCCATCCACCTGAGTGACAAGGCTATACGATGCTGAAGGAAGGAATTTGCTCTGCTGACGGTGATACTGAATAGAATTGATAAGTTCCTGAGGATGCTCAGCGCGGACACCAAGAGCGAAACCCTTAGCCTCAAGAGCAATACCTTGATTGTTAAGAAGATGGTAAATGTCGCGGGCAGAATGACCAGTGGCAAGAACAACATTCCGTGCTGAATAACGGTCACCGTTAGCGCAACTGACACCAGCGACACGACCACAGGAAATCTCAATCCCACTTAAGCGAGTCTCAAAATGAATCTCACCCCCGCAGCCAGTGACAGTCTCAGTCATCCGGCGGATAACCTCCGGCAGACGGTCAGTTCCGATATGCGGGTGAGCCTCATAGAGAATCTCATCCTGAGCCCCATGCGCATGGAAAATCTCAAAGACACGCTGATTATTGCCGCGCTTCTTAGAACGGGTATATAGTTTACCGTCAGAGAAAGTGCCGGCACCTCCCTGACCGAAGCAGTAGTTGCTCTCAACGTCAAGAGCCACATTACGGTTCAGTTGTGCGATATCCTGTTTACGAGGCAGAATCTCCCTTCCACGTTCAAGTATAACAGGCTTATAGTCAAGTTCTATCAAACGCAAAGCACAGAAAAGTCCCGCAGGTCCAGAGCCCACAATGACCACCTCCTCGCAATTAGAGACATCGTGATAGTGATACTCATTCTCGTATTTAAGCGGAGTGCTCTCCTCAACATTCAGAATGACAGATATCTGTCGGCCGCGGGCATCAATAGACTTCTTGATGATTCGGAACTCATGAGGCTTATGGCCAAGTTCGCGCGACATAGCCCTCTTGATCTCCTCATTATTTGCAGCCTGTTCAGGCGAAAGAGTGATAATCATAGTATCCCTTCAATAAATATTTTAAGACCGATGGCAATAAGGATGATGCCACCGATAAGATTCACATTAACGCGGAAACGCTTACCGAACTCAATGCCGATAACGCAACCAAATATGCTGAAAATGAAACTCATGGCAGCGATAATCAGAACAGCGACAATCAACAGCCAGGCAGGGAAAGAGACAAAAAGAAGACCAGTAGCAAGAGCGTCAATGCTGTCCGCAATAGAGAGCAAGACAAGCATCTTCAGCGAACCATAAGGTGTATATTTCGGTTCCTCATCGCCAGAGAACCCCTCAGCAATCATCTTACCCCCAATAAAACCAAGAATAGCAAGAGCAATCCAATGGTCATAACGGTCGATAAAATCAGAAAAACTAACGCCGGCGCCCCAACCGATAAGAGGCATAAGTCCCTGGAATCCACCGAAAAACAGAGCAATCAAGAAAATACGGCGCCAATTATACTTGCCATAAGCGATACTGCCCGCGATAGAAATCGCCAGACAGTCCATAGCAAGACCAATTCCAAGGAGAAAAAGTTCCAGAATACTCATTTCTTGCCGAATTTAGAAAAAGCCTTCTCGTAGGCATCAGCGGCCAGTTCCAGTTCATGATACCAATCCTCGCCAAAACGGCGTATAAGCGGTTCCTTCAGGAACTTATAGAGAGGCAGACCAATCTTCTTACCGCACTGCGCAGCGCAGTTGCATAGATCCCAGCGATGATAATTCACCGCAGTAAACTTCTCGTATTTGTCAAGACGGACAGGGTAGAGATGACAAGAGACAGGTTTCATAAAATCCGTCTTACCCTCACGGAAAACCTTCTCGATAGCACATTTGCGGACACCATCCGCAGCATCAACATAAGAGAAAACGCACTCACGTCCGTTCAGAGTAGGAGTGACAAGATCACCCTGCTCATCGATTGCTGCAACGCCATCTCGTTCAATAACCTCCTGACATTCAGGAGAGAGCATATCCATAATCTCAGGAAGCACCTCCTCAATCTCAGCAATCTCGTCCATCTCCAGAGGAGCGCCGCTGTCACCCTCGATGCAGCAAGCCCCCTTACACTCAGCAATATCGCAGCAAAACATCTCCTCGAACAAATCGAAAGAGACCACAGTATCCTTAATCTCAACCATAAATCACAACCATTACAAGCCGATTCATAGAGTATCGGCCCAATTTCAGACTGCAAAGTTACTGCTTTTTCGGCAGAAAAATGACTCTTGGGGATAAATTTTATTAAGAAAGTGACGAAAAACCGCGAATTTTTGGTAACTTTGCAAAAATTTGGAAAGATGAAAAAAACGATAGCATTATTAGTAGCAGTCGCATTAGCCTGCGGAGTATATTTCTTCATCAACGCTCAAGAAAAGAGTGATGCAAGTCAAACCGCTGCAAACGAGAAAGTTATAAAAGATATACCCGCACAATTAGAGTATGCTAAGATACCCAATGGACGTAAAGAACAGATAATAGTACACACAGGATTCACAGTATCCTACAACTCAGAGTGGAACATCCCCAACTGGGTGGCCTACGAATTCTCAGAAGAAGAGACCCACGGCGACCAGGAGAGATGCACCTCCTTCACGCCAGACCCCATGGTCAAAGGCGATCCAGTGCAGCATTACGACTACTCAAACTCAGGCTATGACAGAGGACACATGGCACCGGCGGCCGACATGAGATGGTCGGTAGAATCGATGACCGAAAGCTTCTACACCACAAACATCTGTCCGCAGAACCACAACCTCAACTCAAAAAGCTGGAACAGCCTCGAGCAGCACGTCAGATACCTCGCAAGCAGATCAGAGTGCATCTATGTCTGCACCGGACCAATAGTAGAGAACACCGACCAGACCATAGGCAGAGACCGCAAAATCGTTGTGCCACAGGCCTTTTTCAAAGTCCTGCTCAGACAGGACAAAGGCGAATGGAAAGCCATCGGTTTCGTCATGGAGAACAAATCAGAAGGCACCAAACTCGGCATAGCCCATTTTGCCAGGACCATTGACGAGATAGAACAGCAGACTGGCATAGACTTCTTCTACAACCTCCCCGACTCAGTAGAGAACGACATAGAGGCCGGCTATGACCTCAGAGACTGGAGACTCCAATGATAAAACACCTCAGACATAGCGAGATAGACCGACAGCGCTGGGACCAGACAGTCCTGGCAGCGACCGGACAGCCATACGGCCTCAGCTGGTGGCTCGACATAGTCTCGCCCAACTGGGAGGTGCTGGTAGAAGATGACTACCAGGCCATTATGCCATTAACTATTAAGAAAAAGCTTGGAATAAGGTATATAGTACAGCCAAAATGGACACAACAGTTAGGAGTTTTCGGTTCCGCAGACACCGATAGATTCCTGAGCAAAATCCCATTTCTGTCATACGATTTAAACCTCAACCACAAAAACCAGTCAAAACATACAGGCAAAGACCATACCAACTACGTCATAGACCATGATTCCCAACGCGACGAAAACACCCGAAGGAACGTGCGCAAAGCATCTGCGTTGATATATAAAGATATTGAAGCAGAGCAATTTAAAACATTGTGGCGCTCAGAGAACCAGCAGATGGGTCAGGAGTATTTCCGGATGTTGGGAGAGTTGGTTCAGGCCTGTAAAGAGCGGGGAATGGCATTGCTTTATGGTGCTTATTCAGAAGACAGATTAGTGGCAGCCATGTTCGCCGTAAAGACAGAACAGCGAGTCATACTCCTTGCTCCAGTAAGCAACGACGAAGGGAAAGCACGCTCAGCCATGTTCGGAATAATGGACAGAGTCATAAGCGACAACAGCGACAGACTTACGGATTGCGAAGGCTCCATGCTGCCCGGAGTGGCAAGATTCTACCGCGGATTCGGAGGAAAAGAGCAGAACTACAAGAGAGTATGGAGATTCTCGCCAAGAAAAAAGTATTGAGAATGAAGAGAATAGCGATAATATTGATTGTTTTAGGCATCAGTGCAAGTGTCAGCGCAATGCAAGTTCAGGACACAATAATAGTGCCCGAGGCAGCATCAGCGGTAGATGCAGGCATAGAAGAAGACGATGGCATCATAATAGACCACAACGCCATGGCAGCCGAGAAACTCGCGGCAGAGATAATAAAATACGGTCGCAAATACCTCGGACTCAGGTACAGACGAGGCGGAACCACCCCGTCCGGATTTGACTGCTCCGGTTTCACAAGTTACGTCTATGGCAAATTCGGTTACAACCTCGTTCACCAGTCAGCCGGACAGACCAACGACAGCCGGCCATTGCCGAAAAGCATAAAAGCCTACCAGCCAGGAGATTTATGCTTCTTCAACGGCAGAAAGGTAGGAGGCTCCATAGGACATGTCGGCATAGTGACCGAGATAGACACAGCCACCAACTCATTCAAATTCATCCACTCATCATGCTCCCGCGGCATAGTCATAACCGACTCCCGCGAAGACTATTACGCCAGAAGATTCGTATCAGTGAGGAGAGTCATACCAGACTTCAACAAATATGACGGACCTCTTGAGCCAGACACTATATATAATAATGTGTCAGAGCCGACTGTTGTTTCAGACACAGTTGCTGCCGCTCCAGTGCAACCAGTGGTTCAGCAAGAGCAAAAACCTCAGCCACAGCCAGTTTACTACAAAGTAAAACAAGGCGACACCCTGTCGTCCATAGCAAGAAAATACCATACCACAGTAGCCGCCATCTGCAAGTTGAGCAAAATCAACCAGAACAAGTACCTCCAGATAGGGCAGAGACTAAGAGTAAAGTAAAATATTGAGTTGTAGGATATTAATTATAGTCGTATAGAACTTAGTACTGTGATATTTTCGAAGATGGTCTGCATGAATCTGCAGACCATCTTCTTTAGTTTCTGTTCCTCCAGTCCCAGAATTTTTGTTCTTTTATGAAGTGATATAGACAGAAACAGACCAAATCCCACTTTTTCCATTGATTTTTCAGCAATATTCTATTAACATAAATTAAGAATTGAAGGGCTTGTAACTTGCTGATACTCAATCCATGGTTCGATCATCCCTGCTTTGGACTTCGTGTTGCGGGTATTTGGGGGTTGTTTTTGTGGTTAATGTATTGAAATATAGGGGGATAAGTGGTCGATTTTGGTGATAAGGGTGGTTGGGGTATAGTTAATAAGAGTTAAAGTTGAAAATATTTTAGTACTTTGTATTGCATAGTACTGGAAAAGTTGTACCTTTGCATCGTCGAACATAGGGTGCAGCACCAGGGTGCACCGATAAACAAACAGAACAATGGCAACAAACGTATCGGACAACGTAAAATCGCAGATGCGGAAAGGTTTCCTCGAGTACTCGGTGCTTCTGAGCCTCGAGAAAGGCGAGGCTTATGCGCTCGACATAATGGAAACCCTGAGCAAAGGCGGCTTCGAGATAGTGGAAGGTACACTGTACCCACTTCTCACGAGACTGAAAAACAACGGGTTGCTCGGTTACAACTGGAAAGAATCCACCCAGGGGCCACCGAGGAAGTATTACTGCCTGACCGAAGACGGCAGTGCTGCACTGGCGGAAATGGAGACCGCCTACAAAGAGATTACAGACATGATAAATTTCATAAAAAACTGTAGTAAAACAGAGTGAAAAACGTCTAACTAAAAGAAAACGATATGAAAAAGACCATAAACATAAACCTCAACTCAACAGCCTTCAGCATTGACGAAGACGCTTATGCAAAACTCGAAGGATATCTCGACGACGTACGCAGCCGCCTTGACAGCGAAGACGCCGACGAAGTGATGAGAGACATAGAGGCAAGAGTGGGGGAACTCTTCACAGAGCGCCTCGGACGCTATCGCAACGTAGTGGAAATAGATGACGTACAGGCAGTTATGGAGCGTTTGGGCAGTCCGGACACCTTCGGTGAGGCAAAAAGAAGCAGTTCAGAAGAGCGTAGGGATGAGAACGATGATAAAAAGGTGAAAAGCAGCAAGTTATACCGAGATGAAGAGAATAAAGTCGTTGCCGGCGTTTGCTCTGGAGTGGCCCACAGACTTGGTTGGAGCATAGTAGGCGTCAGACTCCTCACCATACTTCTTTTCTGCATGTCATTCGGCTTCATGATGGTGATTTACGCAGTTCTCTGGATGGCGGTTCCTGAGGCAAAGACCGTAGCCCAAAAGCTTGAGATGCAGGGTGTTGAGCCATCGCTGCAGAACATAAGCGACTATTCGAGGAACAACCCCCAGGAAGAGACCAAGCCAAAAGGCAGAGGCCTGATAGCCACAATGTTCTACATAATGGGAGTGCTCTTCGTAGTGATGCTCCTTGCCATAGTAGCATTCACAGTGATAGTGACAATCATGGCCCTCTTCGGAGTGTCCGCAGTGGCATTCGGGAATATAGTAGAGATGCCGGAACTCGGAGCATTGAAATACGTGTTGCTCCTGATAGTCAGCCTGTTGGTTGTGATGATAATAGCAATAGTCTATATTGTGAAACTCATACGCCGCGGCCGTTCGACAGAAGAAAAACCGATTAACATCGCCAGCCTTGCAGTATGGATAGTCATAGCCCTCACAGCCATCTTCGCAGCCATCTACTCAGTGCAGCAGATAAGGAGAAATCCAGACTCCATCCACCAACTCATTGAAAGACTCGACGATGCTGAACTTGACGAAGACTTTGGTTCGCAAATGACAGAAATCCGTTGCCAAGATCAAATTTTCGACCGCATAGACGCCACAAAATTAGATGTTTACCTCACATTAGACACCCAGTATTATGTAGAACTCAGTGCACCGGAGAGACTGATAGGCAAAGTAGAGACACACGTGACGCCAGACGGAACCCTCGTCATAGACTGCAACGAGAGACGCATCTCAAACACCTGGGTGACAGTACATTGCCCTGGAGAATTCAAAGCAATAACACTCTCAGCCGGATCAGAGATGCATGCAGGCCGCATCAACGGAAAAAGACTCGACATAGGCCTCTCGTCGGCCGCTGGAATAGATGCAAGTGAAGTCAAAGCCGACACAATCGCGATAGACGCCTCCTCCGGAGCCGATGCAGAGATAGAAAGAGCGAACACCCTATGCCTGAAAGTGAATGCATCGTCCGGAGCCGATGTCGAGATAAACAACTGTGAGTCAAAGACAACCATGCTTGACGCATCATCAGGAGCAGACATCGAGATAGACGGAAACCTCGGAGCAGTGATGCAGAACGCATCATCAGGCGCAGACATAGAACTACGTCGTGCAAAATTCGTCAGCATAACAGACAGCAGCGACTCAGACAAGTGAGAGACCAACAAACACAACAAAACATATGCAAATCAGTAAAAAACGACTGGCCATTGCAGCCATCATCCTCCTCATCCAGACATCGTGGAGCCTGGCAGCCGCATACACAGTCAGAGGGACAGTCAAAGCCAACAACGGCGAAGAAGTATCATTCGCCACAGTATTCCTCATGACGCCAGACAGCACACTCAAAGGCGGAGCGGTAGCCGAGATGGATGGCACATGGGAGATAAAAGACATAGCCACAGGAGATTACATCCTCTCCGCATCCTTCATGGGCTATGCCAAACAATACAAAAACATACGAATCGACAAAAACATCGATGGGGTAGAGTTCATGCTTGAAGAAGAATCAAAAGAACTCTCGGAGATAAGCGTGATAAGTCACAAGAAGTTGGTAGAGAGACAGATAGACCGAATAGTGCTCAACGTTTCAGAATCGCCCTTGGCGGCAGGAAGCAACGGAAGCGACCTATTGAAGAAAGCCCCAGGCGTCAACGTTGACAAAGACGGAAACGTGACCGTAAACGGCAGATCAGTAGAAGTCTATATCAACGGCAAGCCATCATACCTCAGCGGCGACCAGCTCAAAGGACTCCTCGACGGAACATCCGGAACATCCATCGAGAAAATAGAGATAATCACCAACCCATCGTCCAAATACGATGCCGCGGGACAGGGAGGCGTGATAGACATAAAGTTGAAGCGCAACGCCTCCGCCGGTTTGAACGGAAGCGTATCCCTCCAGTATGGCGGAATGTACTTCAAGTCCATCGGCAAATACATGAACGACGACCATATCTCCCTCAACCTCAACTACAGAGGCAAGAACACCTACACTGCCATCAACCTCTTCCAGGCCTATGGACAGTATGCAATGGCCTTAGAATCAAACACCAAGCAGAAAGTAGGCGAAAAAGAGATGCACATCCAAGAGCGCAACCAAAGCCTGAACAACTCATGGCAGTACTACATGCTCCGCGTTTCAAACGACTGGATGATAGACGATAAGAACACACTCGGCTTCATAGTCCAGACCCCACTGATAGTCAACAACTCAAAGACCAATCCAGGCGAAATGACATCAATGACAACCATCGGCAGCGATACAGTCGAGAGAGTCGGCACACTCCAAGACAACAGGACAATGATGCCGCAGCACTCAATAAACCTCAACTACACCCATACCTTCAGGCCAGAACTCATGCAGGAAATCACAGTAAACCTCGACTACAACCGATCAAGCTCAAAATCAGCGCAGAGAATGCTCTTCCAGTACGAAGACGGCCGTGAAGACTTAGACGTCAGCATAAAGCCATGGCAGGCAGTGAACATCTACTCAGCCAAAATAGACTTCCAGACATTATTCTGGAAGACCGCAATGCTCGAGTGCGGTGCAAAATGGGCAATGACCACCACCAACAACACCATGGACAGAGATACTGCCGGTGTAGGCTCAGAACATACAGCGTTCAAATACAGAGAGCAAATCGCAGCCCTCTATATCTCTGCAGGAAAGCAGTTTAACGAACATTGGACTGCAAAACTCGGACTCCGCGGAGAGATGACACATGCAGTAGGAGATTGGATCACATTAGACACAGTGACAGGAGGAAAACCATATTTCAACCTCTTCCCTACAGCCTATGTCGGCTATGCCCCAACCCAAGACTGGAACATGTCGCTCTCATACACCAGACGCATCGGACGACCAAGTTACCACATGCTCAACCCATTCGTCCAGTACCAGAGCACCCATATGCTCAACAGAGGAAATCCTGACCTCCAGCCAGATTTCGCTCATATGGTTCAGATGAGCTTCGGATACTCACAGTACGTCACACTGACCTTTGACTTCGGAACAGTAAACGGCTTGAAGTCGGTGATAGGACAGCCAATGGACAACGGCGACGTAATGTACACATACGGCAATTTCGGATCATCGACATCCCATTCCATACTCCTCAACCTCACCGAAGTGCCAATCGTGCGCAACAAAGAAAAAGGCATCAACTGGCTGACACTCACCGCAAACCTCTCCGCAAGACACCAGATAAACAGAAGCCAGGAGTACCTCAGCAAGACATGGAGCGGGACAGTTTACGGTTCGCTGACACTCTATCTGCCAGAAGACATACAGATGGCAGCAGACGTATATTGGGGATCGCCAAGCGAGAGCGGATTCTATAAAACCAGCATGGGCGTGTACACAGGATTCAGTTTCAAGAAACAGTTCCTCCAGAAATCCCTCGCGCTCACCCTCCATGTGTCAGACATACTCAGAAGCATGAATTACGACTCAGAGTATCTCGGACATGATGACCTGGTGTATAAAAACAAAGGAGAATTCTTCCAGCAGAGAGTGTCTATCGGACTCACATACAACTTCGGAAAAGCCGAATACCACAAGTACCGCAAAGTGGGCAACGTAGAAGAAAGCTCGCGTGTAGGCGGTTCCACCGGCGGCAACGGAGGCGGCGGCATCGGCGGAATGTGATGCCCGACAGAATAGAAAATCGTTTTAGTTATATAAATTGTTGATCAAATGAAGGGCGCGGGGCTGAGCAGACAAGAGACTGGACAGCCCCGCTTTATTAGAATGAGGAAAAGATTTTCCGAAAAACTTTGGACAGACCGAAGATAATGTGTAATTTTGCAGAAAATAAAAACACCGGCAGCCAGAGCGGCAACCGGTGATTAAATCAAATATTCAGAAAATGGGAAAGCAACTTAAAAGATCAATGAACAACAAAGTCCTCGGCGGCGTATGCGCAGGACTTGCAGAGTATTTCGACCTTGACACCACACTCGTCAGAGCCATCTACGCGATAGCATCAGTATGCATCGGCGGATTTCCGGGAGTGCTGATATACATCATACTCCTGATTGTAATGCCAAAAGATTACTGATAGCAGGCAGCAGTCCAATTGTCGTCGCTCTTGGTCTCGACCCTTGAGAGACCAAGGCGGGCGGCCTCCGCGTCAATGAGGGGAAGATCCTCAGAAAAGAAACCGCTCATGAAAAGCGAGCCCCCCTTGCGAAGAGAAGCCACATATTTAGCCATATCATTCAGCAAAATATTGCGATTGATATTGGCAAAAATAAAATCATACTCAATTCGCAGCGGTGCGATAGAATCAGCATCACCGAGAACCACATGAATATCAGACAAATGGTTCAACTCCATGTTACGAACCGCATTCTCAGTAGACCAATGGTCGATATCAATAGCCGTAACCACGGAAGCCCCCCTCATTTTAGCCAAAAGAGCCAAAACGGCAGTACCGCAACCCATATCCAGCACCTTCTTGCCCTTCATATCCGCATTAAGGATAAAATCAAGCATCATGCGCGTAGTCTGATGGTAGCCACTGCCGAAAGCCTGGACAGGATCCAGTTCGATAGAGTAGTGATACTGGTCAGTGCAAACCTCTGATTTCCTTGAGGTTGGAAATAGCGCAATATCATTGCGTATAAAGATTGGCTCAAATCCAGTCTGCTCCCACACAGCATTCCAGTTCTGGTCGGGCACATCCTCCTCACGATAAGAAATCTCGTACCCATTCAGTTCCGACACCCTAGATACAACATCTGACAAAGCAGAAACATCATATTGATCAGCGGGAATATAGGCGTTGAAACCGCGGTCAGTCTCCTCAAAACTGTCAAAACCAATTTCGCCCAGGAAAGCCATAAAGACATCCTGGACGAAATCAGCATCTGACAATATCCTAAAAGTCAGTTTCTTATAATTCATAATTTAGAAAGGGCATAATCCATACGGCGGAGCGTCTCCTCCTTGCCAAGCACAGAAGTCAGCTCAAACATAGCAGGACCCTTAAGTTCGCCGACAAGCATAAGACGGAAAGGATTCATCACATTACCCAGGCCATAGTCCTTCTCCTCGCACCAAGCCTTGATAAATGCCTCAAAGCCCTCAAGATCAGCGAAATCGGTCCACTCCGCAACTTTGTTGCGTAATTCGCACATCATATCGTGAGTCTCAGGTTTCCAGCGCTTAGCGACAGCCTTCTCGTCAAACTCAGTAGGAGCGATCCAGAAGAACGAGCACAAAGGCCAAAGTTCATTTACAAGACTAACACGACTCTTCATATATTTGACAACCTCCTCAACCATCTCCATGGAAGTCTCAACGCCAGCATTCCTGATATCCTTCATCATCAGTTCGGCAATCATGTGATTGTCAGCCTTCTGAAGATACTCCTTGTTGAACCACTTACCCTTCTCAAAGTCAAACTTAGCGCCAGCCTTAGAGCAACGCTCAAGTTTGAAAAGAGCAACAAGCTCATCCATAGACATCAACTCCTGGTCATTGCCAGGATTCCAGCCAAGAAGAGCAAGGAAGTTAATCACAGCCTCAGGAAGGTAGCCGCTCTCGCGATAGCCAGTAGATACAGCGCCGGTCTTAGGATCGTGCCACTCAAGAGGGAACACAGGGAAACCCAGACGGTCGCCATCGCGCTTAGAAAGTTTGCCATTGCCGTCAGGCTTAAGAAGCAGAGCAAGATGAGCGAACTCAGGCATAGTATCCTCCCATCCAAAGAACTGATAAAGAAGCACATGCAAAGGAGCAGAAGGCAACCACTCCTCACCGCGTATAACATGAGTCACCTCCATCAGATGGTCATCCACGATATTAGCCAAATGATAGGTAGGAAGTTGATCTGCAGACTTATAGAGCACCTTATCGTCGAGGATTGAACTATTCACATGAACATCACCGCGGATAATGTCATGGACAACAACCTCCTGGTCAGGCTCAATCTTGGCGCGCACGACATACTTAGCGCCATTGTCAAGAAGAGACTTAACCTCCTCCGTGCTCATACTGAGAGAGTTGCGCATCTGGAGTCGGGTAGAGACATCATATTGGAAATTCTTTATCTCATTACGCTTAGCCTCAAGTTCCTCAGCAGTATCGAATGCGATATACGCATGGCCAGACTCAAGAAGCTGGTCAACATACTTCTTATAGATCTCGCGACGCTCAGACTGGCGGTACGGACCATGGCTGCCTCCATAAGAGACACCCTCGTCGAACTTGATGCCCAGCCACTCAAGCGACTCAATGATATACTGCTCAGCACCAGGGACAAAGCGAGTAGAGTCAGTATCCTCGATACGGAAGATAAGCTCACCGCCATTCTGCTTAGCGAACAGATAATTATAGAGACAAGTGCGGACACCGCCGATATGAAGCGCTCCGGTAGGTGATGGAGCGAAACGAACTCTAACCTTTCTCATATATCAATTATTGATGTGCTGTTTTACAATCAGGGCGAGCTCATCGAGCTGAGACTGGTCGAGAGCAGCAGGAGCATCGATCATAACATCGCGTCCAGCATTATTCTTAGGGAATGCGATACAGTCGCGGATAGAGTCAAGCTCAGCGAACAGAGATACAAAACGGTCGAGACCGTATGCAAGGCCACCATGAGGAGGCGCACCGAACTTGAACGCAGTCATCAAGAAACCAAACTGCTCCTCAGCCTTCTCAGGCGTGAAACCAAGAAGCTCGAACATCTTATGCTGAAGCTTGCTCTCATGGATACGGATAGAACCGCCGCCGACCTCAACGCCATTGATCACCATATCGTAGGCATTAGCGCGGACTGCACCTGGATCAGAGTCAAGAAGAGGAATATCCTCAGGCTTAGGCGAAGTGAAAGGATGGTGCATAGCATAGAAACGCTGATCCTCCTCGCTCCACTCAAAGAGAGGGAAATCGACAACCCAAAGACAAGAGTACTTATCCTTAGGACGGAGACCAAGCTGATTACCCATCTCAAGACGAAGCTCACAGAGCTGCTTGCGGGTCTTGTTGGCGTCGTTGCCGGAGAGAATCAGGATAAGATCGCCAGGCTCAGCCGACATAGCAGCCTTCAACTGCTGAAGAACCTCCTGAGAATAGAACTTATCAACAGAAGACTTCACATTGCCGTCAGCCTCCACGCGGGCGTAGACCATACCCTTGGCTCCGACCTGAGGCTTCTTGACGAAATCAGTAAGCTGGTCAAGCTGCTTGCGGGTATAAACAGCGGCACCCTTAGCGCAGATACCGCCGATATATTTAGCGTCATCGAATACAGAGAAACCATGGCCCTTGAGAACATCCATAAGCTCGACAAAACGCATGTCGAAACGAGTATCAGGCTTATCCGAGCCATAATACTTCATAGCATCGTGCCAAGTCATGCGAGGAAGCACAGGAAGGTCGATGCCCTTGATCTCCTTGAAAAGATGGCGAGTCATGCCCTCGAACATCTGGAGGATATCCTACTGCTCAACGAACCACATCTCACAGTCGTTCTGAGTGAACTCAGGCTGACGGTCTGCACGGAGATCCTCATCGCGGAAACACTTCACGATCTGGAAATAACGGTCGAAGCCGCTCACCATAAGCAACTGCTTGAAAGTCTGAGGCGACTGAGGCAAAGCATAGAACTGCCCCTGATTCATGCGGCTTGGAACGACAAAGTCGCGCGCGCCCTCAGGAGTAGACTTGATGAGCACAGGAGTCTCCACCTCAAGGAAACCCTTAGAGTCGAGATAGCGGCGAACCTCGAAAGCCATGCGGTGGCGAAGCTCGAGATTCCTGCGGACACACTGACGGCGGAGGTCAAGGTAACGGTACTGCATACGGATGTCATCGCCACCGTCAGACTCATCCTCGATAGTGAAAGGAGGAGTGACAGAAGAGTTGAGCACCACAAGACGGCTCACGATAATCTCGATATCGCCGGTAGGAATCTTGGCATTCTTAGAGCTGCGCTCAGCCACTGTTCCCTCAACCTGGATGACAAACTCACGTCCGATATGGTTAGCCTGCTCGCAGAGGTCAGCGTCAACCTCATTATTGAACACAAGCTGAGTGATGCCGTAGCGGTCGCGGAGATCGACAAAAGTCATACCTCCCATTTTGCGGGTACGCTGCACCCAACCGGCCAGCGTTACCTTCTCGTTAAGATTGGCGATACGAAGCTCGCCACAAGTATGAGATCTATACATATATATAATGTGTTTATTTTGACAAAAGAACAGTCAAAAACGACATGTGAAAATTTAACCTGCAAAATTACAAAAAAAATACCATTCACAACAAAAAAAATTAGTACTTTTGCAAAAAATATTCCACAACAATGAAAATATCCGAAATAACCGCTAAAATAGAGCAGTTTGCAAACCCGTCACTTCAAGAAGACTTCGACAACACAGGACTCCAGGTAGGAGATCCGGACCAAGAAGCGACAGGTGTGATGATATCGCTTGACGCAACAGAAGACGTTGTAGATGAGGCGATAGAGCACAACTGCAACCTCATAGTCACACACCATCCGCTCCTATTCCGCGGACTGAAGAAAATAACCAACAGCGACATGACCGGCCGCATAGTCATGAAAGCCATAAAACACGGCATTGTGATATACGCAGCCCACACCAACCTCGACAAATGCCGCGGCGGAATAAACTACCGCATGGCAGAAATGCTCGGACTGGAACAGATAGAAGTGCTGAACCCCGAGAAAAACGACCCAGAAGAAGGACTCGGATGCATCGGAACCCTCAGCCAGCCGACAGAAGAGACAAAAATCCTCAGCAAAATAAAAGAGATATTCCGAGCAAAAAGTATAAGACACACAGCACTCCTCGGAAAGAAAGTCAGCCGGATAGCAGTCTGCGGAGGCTCAGGCTCAGACTACATAAACCGTGCCAAAGAACTAAAAGCAGACCTGTATATAACAGCAGATATAACATATCATAAATTTTTTGAAGCTGACAATCAGATAGTTATAGCGGATATTGGGCATTTTGAGTGTGAAAGTGCAACAAAATTGATTTTTAAAGAACAAATATCAAAAATTTTTCCTAAATTTGCAGTTCGAATCTCGCAAAGAGAGCAAAACGTTGTGCACTACAGTTAAAATGCAGAAGCACAGCGCATTGTGCGTGTATTGAAAATAACAAAACAAAACAAGAAATATGGCAACCACACAGAAAAACGCAGAAACAAAGAAGCTCAGCGTAGAAGACAAACTCCGCGCCCTCTACAAACTGCAGAAAGTAGTCACAGAAATCGACAAGATCCGCATCACACGAGGCGAGTTGCCTCTCGAGGTACAAGACCTTGAGGACGAGGTAGCAGGACTTGAGACCAGAATCGCAAAATGCGAGGCCGACATCAAAGTCTGCAACCAGGACATCGCAGGATACAGAATCAAGAAAAAAGAGGCACAAGACCTCATCGCCAAGAAAGAAGAACAGCGCCAGAACGTAGTCAACAACCGTGAATACGACGCACTCAGCAAAGAGATAGAGTTCCAGACACTCGAGATAGAACTCGCTGACAAGAAGACAGCATCCGCAACTGCAGAGATCCAGAAACGCGAGACAGAGAAGGCAGAGGCAGAGACAAAACTTGCAGAGCGCCGCGAAGACCTCGAGCACAAGAAAAAAGAACTCGACGAGATAATCGCAGAGACAAGACAGGAAGAAGAGGAACTCATGCAGAAAGCAAAAGACCTCGAGCCAATGATTGACGAGCGACTCCTGACAGCATTCAAGAGAATCCGCAAAAACGCAAGAAACGGCCTTGCAGTAGTAACAGTAGACCGCGATGCCTGCGGAGGATGCTTCAACAAGATTCCGCCACAAAGACAGCTTGACATCAAGATGCGCAAGAAAATCATCGTATGCGAATACTGCGGACGCATCCTGGTAGACGACAAAATCCTCGACGACGAACAGGCATAAAGAAACAGACAAAATAGGGTAGAAAACCCCAAAATAGCAAGGGCTGATTTACATTTGTAAACCAGCCCTTGCTATGTATACAAACAAACAAATAATCTACATTTGCAAAATACATACAGCAAAAAACAAACAAAAGAATTACTATTTACAAATGCAAAACAGCAAAAACAGAGTAGGGTAGACAACCCAAGAACAAAGCCATTAACAAATGAAATATAAAGTAACATATAGTTCTTAAACCCAATAAAATAAGTTCAAAAATATCATCTTAAACACAAGATAAAATCCTATCACCGGTAAAAACAGCCTCAACAAAAAGACAAAAAGACCAAAAACAAAAATAAACATCTAAAAACCAATAGAATAAATATAAAAACATAAACAAATACTTTACAAATGTAAAATGCATAAAATCAACGCATTAGACATAAACATATAAACAAAAACAAAAATACCACCGACCGATTCGCCGGAAAATATCCGTTTACAAATGCAAAACGCAACATTTGCAAATGTAAATACAAATGTTGAAACAAAAACGCACAAACATTTTGCCAAATGAAAAAAAAGCACTACATTTGCAAAAACAAACGTAAACACAAATACAGAACAAAAAAATGAAAAACAGAATCTTCGAGCTCATGAAGAGCAAAGGCAAAAACCAGTCGGAATTTGCAGAAAGCATACAGATCAGCAATGCCGTACTCTCAAGCATCAGGAGCGGACGCACAAATCCCACCCTGCTCGTAATAGAAAACATCAAAAACAACTATCCAGATGTAAACCTCGAATGGCTGTTCACAGGCGAAGGAAACATGTACATAAACACCAAGCCCGAAGCAGAAGACCAAATGCTCAGAGAAGAAACACCATTGCAGCTCCGCACCGAAGAAGCCGCAGAATACGTCAGCCATCAGCAGCAGAAAACAGAGCCGCTCATAGAAAAAATGACCGCCGACACACAGAAACCAGTAGAAACAGTCGCAAACATCCAGGACCAGGCAGTAAAACCGGCAAAAACCGGCAGAAACGTAAGACAAGTCATAATAATGTATGACGACGGCACCTACGAGACGCTGCAAAAATAACAATACGTAACATATTGACACTCAATGCATGCCCTGTATGGAATACATATCAGATTACCATCAGGGATGTATGAGACCCATATGAGGAAAAACAGTTGGGAAACGCGTAAATCAGAGCATTCGCAAGGAGACTGCTAACGAATGTTAATGAAATATAATATTTCGGTGCTCAAAAGTTAAAAGTGGCAGAAAACCCCCTTAAAGTGGAAAATAAAGGCATCAAAGATTTCGCCATGTCAGAAAAAAAGCGTAACTTTACACCCGAAAACAAAAACATTATCTATGCTTGACAAAGACGAACACATCATTCACATAAATGTGGAAGAACAGATGAAACAAGCCTACATCGACTACTCGATGTCAGTCATTGTTTCACGTGCCCTGCCAGACGTCAGAGACGGATTCAAGCCAGTGCACCGCCGCGTGCTCTACGGAATGAACGAGCTGGGCAACACAAACGACAAACCATTCAAGAAATCAGCCCGTATCGTCGGAGAAGTCATGGGTAAGTACCATCCACACGGAGACTCATCCATTTACATGACACTCGTGCGCATGGCCCAGGACTGGTCGCTCCGCTACCCGCTGGTACAGCCGCAGGGAAACTTCGGTTCCATTGACGGTGACGGACCTGCAGCGATGCGATACACCGAGGCCAGACTCCAGAAGATAGCCGAGGAGATGCTCAAGGACATCGACAAAGACACCGTGAACTTCGATCCCAACTTCGACGAGACCACCAAAGAGCCTCAGGTGCTGCCTACCAGACTGCCAAACCTGCTGGTGAACGGCTCGCAGGGTATTGCGGTCGGAATGGCCACCAACATGGCTCC
The DNA here is from genome assembly GCA_045643545.1 of Candidatus Aphodosoma sp. Lineage (GTDB taxonomy): Bacteria > Bacteroidota > Bacteroidia > Bacteroidales > Paludibacteraceae > Aphodosoma. Next base: position 46,087 of record JAZUKZ010000034.1, read on the forward strand.
GCACAACCTCTCTGAAGTAGCAGACGGCATCGTGGCCTATATCAACAATCCGGATATCGACACAGCCGGCCTGATGCAGTACATCAAGGCTCCAGATTTCCCTACTGGCGGTTTCATATACGGCTATGCCGGTGTAAGAGAAGCATTTGAGACAGGCCGCGGAAGAATCGTGATCCGTTCAAGGGCAGAAATTGAGACAAGCGACAGGGGACACGACAAAATCGTCATCACCGAGATACCATACATGGTGAACAGGGCAGAACTCATCTGCTCGATAGCCGATCTCGTAAAAGACAAGAAACTCGAAGGCATCTCAAACGTAAACGACGAGTCGGACCGTCACGGAATGCGAATCGTGGTAGATGTCAAGAGCGATGCAAACGCATCAGTGATACTCAACAAACTCTACAAGATGACCGCATTACAGTCTTCCTTCAGCGTAAACAACATAGCCCTTGTGAAAGGACGTCCGCAGTTGCTCAACCTGAAAGACCTCATAAAGTACTTTGTAGAGCACCGCTTCGAGGTAGTCACCCGCCGCACCGCATTCGAGCTCAGGAAAGCGCAAGAGAGAGCAGAACTGCTTGAAGGCTGCATCATAATCCTCAACGGACTTGACGAAGCCATAGAGATAATAAAGACATCAAAGACGCCAGACGAGGCAAAACAGCGACTCATGGCAAGATTCGGCATCAACCAGCGACAGGCGGACTACATTGTAGAGATGCGCCTCCGCCAGTTGACTGGCATGGAGCAGGACAAACTCCGCGCAGAGTACGAAGACCTCATGAAGAAAATCGCAGACTTGGAAGACATACTCGCCCACGAGTCACGCCGCTACGACATAATCAAGAACGAGACAATCGAGCTCAAAGAGAAATACGGAGACAAACGCCGCACAGAGATCATATACGCAAGCGAAGAGTTCAATCCAGAAGACTTCTACGCAGACGACGACATGGTGATCACCATCTCCCATCTCGGCTACATCAAGCGCACACCGCTTGCAGAGTTCAAGGCACAGAACCGCGGAGGCATGGGCTCAAAAGGCAGCAGTTCGAGAGACGAAGACTTCATAGAGCACATCTACACAGCATCTATGCATGCCACAATGATGTTCTTCACCCAGCGCGGACGCTGCTACTGGATGAAAGTCTATGACATACCAGAGGGCAACAAGTCGAGCAAAGGACGAGCAATCCAGAACGTCCTCAACATCGACTCAGACGACAAGATCAACGCATTCATCTGGGTAAAACAGCTTGAAGATCCGGAATTCAACGAGAACCACTACCTCATATTCTGCACAAAGCAAGGCGTAGTGAAGAAGACCTGCCTCAGCGAATACTCAAGACCTCGCCAGAACGGCATCAACGCCATCACCATACGCGAAGACGACAGAGTAGTGGAAGTACGTCTGACATCAGGCAACGACGAAGTAATCCTTGCCAACAGGAACGGACGAGCAATCCGCTTCAACGAGCAGACAGTCAGAGTGATGGGCCGTACAGCAACCGGAGTTCGCGGAATGCAGCTTGACGGAGGCGACGACGAGATAGTAGGCATGATAACAATGCCAGTCGACTCAACCGACAACGTGCTTGTAGTAAGTGAATTCGGTTATGGAAAACGTTCTGACATAGACACATACCGCATCACCAACCGAGGCGGAAAGGGCGTCAAGACCATCAACATCACCGAAAAGACAGGCCGACTCGTAGCCATCAAAGACGTCAACGACAGCAATGACCTCATGATAATCAACAAGTCAGGCATCGTGCTCCGTCTTGAAGTAGCAACACTCAACGTCATCGGCCGTGCATCCCAGGGTGTTAAACTCATCAACCTCGGCAAGCGCAATGACCAGATAGCATCCGTATGCGTTGTTGACTCAGAGCCAGAAGAGACAGAAGAGCCAGCGGTAGGGGAGAGCGAGACATTAAACCAAGACGAACAATAACAGTCTAAAAAACAAATCACATTAGAATAATAAACAAATAGAATAATTATGAGAAAAACATTATTTTTGATTGCCCTCGTAATGGTAAGCACATTCTGCTTTGCGCAGAAGGGCAACGTCAAGAAGGCAAAGGTGCTTGTTAATGCCGAAGAGAACCCAGACTTCGACCAGGCAAAGGAACTCATCGAGGCAGCCCTCAAGAGTCCAGACACCAAGGACCTGACAGAGACAGTCTGGACAGCCGGTTATGTATATGATAAGGCAGCGTTCAACAAGAGAAACAACAGCGGCGATCCTGTAGAGACAGGAAACGACGCCATCAAGGCATGCGAGTACTACTCAAGAGCCTATGAGATGGACAACCAGCCAAATGCAAAGGGCAAGATCAAGCCAAAGTACAGCAAGAAGATCTACGGATCACTCACAGAGATCTACAAGAGCTTCATGCTTGTGAACGCAGGAGTAAGTCTCCAGCAAGAGACACAAGAGATCGAAGACACTGATCCAATGTACAAGGCAAAGTTCGCCCAGGCATACCGTGCACTTGCTACACATATCTCTATTGTTGACATGCCAGCAATGCAGGCAGACGCAAAGAGCTTTGCAGCAGACACAATGCTCCACAAGAACGACAGTTACAACGAAATCAAGTACTATGCAGCCATCTTTGCCTACAACGCAGAAATGTATGACGAAGCAATGGTGATGCTCCAGGAGATGAGAAGCTCAAACTACAAGAAGAAGGACGTTGTGTATCAGCTTATTGCAGATATCTATCAGCGTCGTGGTGACATGGTAAACTACGAGAATACCCTTGCAGAAGGAGCAGCAGCAATGCCATCTTCACAGTATCTTGTAGGAAGCCTCATCAACCTTTACATTGAGCGCAAGGAAGTCGACAAGGCAATCAACTACCTCAACATCGCCATCCAGAACAACCCAACTCCACAGCTCTACAACGTGCTCGGAACAGTTTACAAGAACAAGGCAGAAAACATAGAGACACTCAATCAGGCGCTCACATACTTCATGAAGGCCGTAGAGATGGATCCAAACTTCGCTTTCGCACAGTACAACGTAGGAGACACATATTATACACTTGGCATTCTCATAGAAGAAGAAATCATGAGCATCAAGAATCCTGTACTCATCGAACAGAAGAGAGCAGAAATGCTTGACATGTTGAAGAAGTCAATCCCATACATCGAGAAGGCATATGAACTTGATGAAGAAGACCGCGATGCTCAGATGATGCTCCGCAGACTCTATTACAGAGTACAGCGTGACGACAAGTCATTCTCACCAAAGTACCCACAGTTCCTCTGATAAAAACGACAAAAATCCATATTCAAAAGGGACTTTTCCAAAATTGGAAAAGTCCCTTTTTTAATGTTAAACGGTAGAGTGCTGTAAATCAGGTCTTTATATAGTATAATAGATATTATGATAAATCATAGATGCGAATGGGCCGGAAAATTTGTTGCTGGTGCCATTCGCGGTGTTTTTGGAGCATTTAAAGTTGGAGAGGTGGAACTCAATTTGCCTAACAAGGCTGACCGAAAAATGTGGTCGGTTGACATAACTCCTGAAATGAAAGAGTCGGTCATGGAAGGACAGGTGATGTTTTCTGTCATCACTCCAGAGCAAGACCAAGAGTATATGGATGCTGTGAATAGCGGAGATATGGAGAAGGCAGGGGAGATGGTCAAGGCGGCATTCAAGGCTGCATATCCTAACACAAAGGTGGTGGATGAGAATGGGGAGCCGTTAGTGGTGTATCATGGAAGTCCGCGATGGTTTACTGAATTTAAGCCACAAACTTCTCATGCTAACAATATAAACACTCCAGAAGGTGCATATTTCTTCTCCAAACTTCGCGATAACGCACAGAGTTATACAAGTAAAAAAGGCTCTGTTGAACTTAATCCTAAAAAAATAGGTACAAGAAAAGTTCTTAACAACAATGGCGAGTATGAAGAAATAAAAGACATAAAAGGTGGTATATATTCAGTTTTTCTTAATATTACAAACCCTTTAATTGTTGATTATAAAGGCAATAATTGGTCAGCCACAGAGATGATTTATGAGGCTACAGATTGGAGTGAAGAAGAAGATGCTCAATTTAAGACTGAAGAAGAAAGAGAAAAATGGATGAACGAGCGCAAATCAGAAGGACATGACGTGTCATCGAGACGATATGAACAACCTGTTGATGGGTTAAAAGAAACAAATATATATATTGATTCAGCAATATCCTCTGGAAGATATGATGGCGCAATATTTACAAATATAGATGATTATGGGTCTTACCCACATAGCAATCACGAAATAACAGATGAATTTATAGCCTTTCAACCTAACCAAATCAAGAGTGCAGAACCTGTGACTTATGATGATGAAGGCAATGTTATACCATTGAGTGAGAGGTTTTCGGAGAGTGATGATATAAGGTATAGTGTGATTCTTGGCGATAAAAAAGATAACAATGGAAACAGATTCTTTGAAAAAGACGGTACAATCGACTTATGGAGACTTGATGATTTGTTTAGAAAGGCTGGGAGAGAGATTGCGCCTATTCGTTTGACTGATAAAAATGTGAATCACACATTGAAAAATCATAACGATTTTTTCAAAAATATAGGAGATGTGATTGAATATACTGACTATGTATTGCAAAATGCAAATGTGATGCGTAAGACAACAAACACATCAGTATATGTTTCAGTTGAAGTGGAGAATGACCCAGATAAGACCGCTATATTAAGATTATATCTTAGCGACTATGGAGACTACTATAATGTTGAAACCGTAGGAAATAGAAGAAAGGGATTCTTGAATAATGAAAAATTTGAGATTATTGCCAGAAGGAGCGAACCCTTCAAAAATGAAGCCGCATCATTTTCCGCTCGTCCTACACCTCAACAAAGTAATAACGGCAATGAGGAATCTAACGCTACGGATGCAATAATTTCTTTTGGCAAAGGTACAACAAATTCTCCAACTGACCAAATAAATTCGCAAGAAAATTCACAAAATTCCAACATTGTTGATAATCAGGGAGATATAGAAGAAGACATCAGATACTCCACCACTGACTCACAAGAGAGCAGTGATGCCCTGCAGTCGGCGATAGAGATTGAGGACGATGAGATGCCGGAGTACAGAGATGCAGATCATTTAGGAGAGAGTATGATGCAGTATTTTGAAAGGTACAGCAAATGGAGAGACAAGATGATGGCAGATAATATGAATCCTGACGGCACTCCTAAACTCAACATACCTGTAGCACCGATTTGCTTTGGATATCCGATAAGCCAACAGAATCAATAAAAAGAGACAATATATATAATGTGTGTATAAAAAAGCAGAAACGCGAGGATAATTCAAAAAAAATTAGTAATTTTGCAGCGGTGAAATTCGTGCCAGAGCGGACATCGGGAGATAAGTCTAAGAGACTGATAGTTTGGTGATTGCTGGATACAGGCTGAATTTTTTAGAGTGAAAAGAGAGAAAGACTGGACATTTAAGATGTTCATAGCGAGACAGTTCACTCCCCTACTCCATTGCTGAAGGAAAAAGTTCCCGGCGGGAGAGTTGACGCTCGATGCTGAAGAAAGATTTGGATTGAAAAAAGATTCAGATTCAATCAGAGAACAACAGCAATTATCTAAAATAACAGAAGAATACAAACAATAAAAAAATAAGACAATGACCTGGAAAAAAGCACTTTGGATAGGCAGCGCAGTCATAATACTGGCAGCAGCCATGATATTTTACTTCAACTACTACTTCGTATTTGCAGAAGGCATCAAAGCCGGTGAGTTGAACTACATAACCTACAAAGGCTACATCTTCAAGACCTATGAAGGAAAACTCATCCAGGCAGGATACAAAGGCGGCAAAAGTGCCAGCGGAAATGCAGTCATTCAAAGTTACGAATTCAAATTTTCAGTTGAGAACGAGGCTGTTGCAGACTCATTGATGCACTGTTCAGGCCGACAGGTAGAGTTGCACTACAAAGAGTATAAAAAGCCAATCATGTGGAGAGGCGTATCAGAGTTTGTAGTTGACAGCATAGTAGCAGTCAGAGAATAAACGAGTTAGAGACTCACCCCACCCTGCGTAAATGGAAAAGCCGGGCTATTCTGCTGAAATCGAAAAGCGGGCAGCTCTTCGGAAACGGAAAGCCGTCCTATTCTGAGAAAACGGAAAAGCGGTGGCTACACTGAGCGGAAACGGAAAAGCGGAAAAGTGGAAAAAGAGGGTGAGAGCCAAAGGAAAGAAAAAGAAAGAAAACACATAAAGATATATGGAAAGCAAGTATGTACCTCAAGAGATTGAGGCAAAATGGTATGAGTATTGGATAGAGAACCATCTCTTCAGCAGCAAACCTGACGGACGCAAACCCTACACCATCGTGATACCGCCGCCAAACGTAACCGGAGTTCTCCACATGGGCCACATGCTCAACAACACAATACAGGATATATTAGTAAGACGTGCCAGAATGTGCGGATACAACACCTGCTGGGTGCCAGGAACTGACCACGCGTCGATAGCCACAGAAGCCAAAGTCGTAGGAAGACTCGCAGAGCAAGGAATCAAGAAGACAGACCTCAGCCGCGAGAAATTCCTTGAGCACGCATGGGACTGGACACACGAGCACGGAGGTATAATCCTCAAGCAGCTCAGGAAGTTAGGAGCATCGTGCGACTGGGACCGCACAGCCTTCACAATGGATGAAAAACGCTCAGAGTCAGTTATCAAAGTATTCTGCGACCTCTATGACAAAGGCCTGATATACAGAGGCGTCAGAATGGTAAACTGGGATCCAAAAGCCCTCACTGCCCTTTCAGACGAAGAAGTAGTCTTCCAGGAGCAGCAGAGCAAACTCTACTACCTCAGATACAAGATAGTAGGTAGAGACGGATACGCCATAGTAGCCACCACCCGACCAGAGACCATCATGGGTGACACAGCCATGTGCATCAACCCTACAGACGAGAAAAACAAGCACCTCAAAGGATGCCATGTCATAGTTCCACTTGTAGGACGCGAGATACCAGTTATTGAAGACGAATATGTAGAGACCGATTTCGGAACAGGCTGCCTGAAAGTCACTCCAGCCCACGACGTAAACGACTACATGCTCGGAGAGAAACACAACCTCAAGAGCATCAACATCTTCAACGACGACGCCACCATATCAGAGGCAGCAGGAATGTATGTAGGCATGGACCGTTTCGACGTAAGAGAGCAGATTGTCAAAGACCTTGAGGTGGCAGGACTCCTTGAGAAAGTAGAAGACTACACCAACAAAGTAGGATTCTCAGAGAGAACCCATGTAGCCATAGAGCCAAAACTCTCAATGCAGTGGTTCCTCAAGATGGGACACCTTGCAGAGATAGCCCTTCCTCCAGTAATGAACGACGACATCAAGTTCTACCCTGCGAAATACAAGAACACCTACCGTCACTGGCTTGAGAACATCAAAGACTGGTGCATCAGCCGTCAGTTGTGGTGGGGACACAGAATACCAGCCTATTACCTGCCAGAAGGAGGTTATGTAGTAGCCGAGACAGCAGAGAAAGCATTAGAGAAAGCAAAAGCAAAGACAGGCAACAACGCACTCACCATCAATGACATAAGACAAGACGAAGACTGCCTTGACACATGGTTCTCCTCATGGCTGTGGCCAATCTCCCTCTTTGACGGAATCAACAACCCAGACAACGAAGAGATAAACTACTACTACCCTACAGCCGACCTCGTCACCGGACCAGACATCATCTTCTTCTGGGTAGCCAGAATGATCATGGCCGGATACGAGTACAGAGGCAAGATGCCATTCAACAACGTATATTTCACAGGCATTGTAAGAGACAAGTTAGGCCGCAAGATGAGCAAATCCCTCGGCAACTCTCCAGACCCACTCCTTCTCATAGACCAGTACGGAGCAGACGGCGTAAGAATGGGCATGATGCTCTCAGCACCGGCAGGCAACGACATCCTCTTTGACGAAGCCCTCTGCGAGCAAGGAAGAAACTTCAACAACAAAATCTGGAACGCCCTCAGACTGATAAAAGGATGGCAAGTGGCTGATATAGAACAGCCAGAGAGTTCAAAGACAGCCATCAGATGGTTCGAGGCAAAACTCAGACAGTCAGCAATAGAAGTAGCCGACGACTTCTCAAAGTACCGTATCAGCGAAGCCCTCATGAATGTTTACAAACTCTTCTGGGACGAATTCTCCTCATGGTACCTCGAGATGATAAAGCCAGCATACCAACAGCCGATAGACAGAGCCACCTTCGAGGCAACCATCGGATATTTCGAGCAGTTGGTCAAGATGCTCCATCCATTCATGCCATTCATAACAGAAGAGATATGGCATGAACTCAGAGAGAGAAAAGAAGGCCAGAGCATCATGACAGAAAGTTATCCAATGGCAGAAGAGTTTGACAGACAGTTGGTTGAAGAGTTTGAGACAGTAAAAGAGACTGTAGCCGGCGTCCGCACCATCAGACTCCAGAAAAACATAGCCAACAAAGAACAACTCAAGCTCCAAGTCACCAAAGGCCAGCACAACTCACAGTATGACAGCGTAATAGCCAAAATGTGCAACCTCAGTGCCATAGAGAGAGCAGAAGCGGCAGACGCCACAGCCCTCACCTTCATGGTAGGCACCACAGAATATGCAGTGCCTCTCGGCAACCAGATAGACATAGAAGCCGAGATAAAGAAAGCCGAAGAAGAGATAGCATATTACGAAGGCTTCCTCGCCACCGTCATGAAGAAACTCGGCAACGAAAAGTTTGTCGCCAACGCCAAGCCAGAGATTGTAGAGAAAGAGCGCAAGAAAAAGAGCGACGCAGAGAGCAAGATAGAAGCAATAAAGAACAAACTCAACGCATTAAAGAAATGAAACTCATATCACCATCATTACTCTCAGCCGATTTCGGCAACCTCGAGAGAGACATAGAAAAGATAAACAAAAGCGACGCAGACTGGTTGCACCTCGATGTGATGGACGGCGTATTCGTTCCCAACATATCATTTGGCTTTCCAGTCATCAAATACGTCAACAAACTCTGCAACAAGCCATTAGACGTACACCTCATGATAGTTGACCCCGACAAATTCGTCAACGAAGTCAAAGAAAACGGAGCCAAAATCATGAACGTCCACTACGAAGCCTGCACCCATCTCCACAGAACCATCCAGAACATCCATGCGGCAGGCATGCAGGCAGGAGTTACGCTCAACCCCCACACACCTGTAGAAGTACTGAGAGACATAATCCAAGATTTAGATTTAGTGCTATTGATGAGCGTCAACCCAGGTTTCGGAGGGCAGAAATTCATAGAGCACACCTACGACAAGTTGGTGAGACTCAAGGAAATGCGTGATGAGAGCGGTTCAAAAGCCCTCATACAGATAGACGGAGGTGTCAATGCCGAGAATGCGCAGAAACTCTATGAGTTAGGAGCAGACTGCCTTGTGGCAGGCAATGCAGTGTTCAAAGGCGGAGAGATAGAAAAGAACGTCAAGGCAATAAAAGGGTGATATGTATATTGCCCTGAAGGGTGATGAAAAAAGCGAGCCGGATTTGAAGGAAATCCGGCTCTCTTTTTTATTTTTGCGGATTGGAATGTTTTTTCAGAAACGGCGGCGGAGGGAGATGGTCAGAGGCATTGTCGTGATGAGGTAATTGCCGAAAGTATCATCTCTTCTACCGATGTATGGGTATTCGGGGAGGCCGCAGAGCAAAGTCGGGCGGATGTCGAGAGAGACATCCAGAGGAATCTTAGGACAGTGATAGTCAAATCCAAAGATGACAGAACCGCCGAATCTCACCGAAGACATCAGATTGTAACTAATCTGAGGACCGGCGCCGATGAAAATCTCGAAATTATTGAAATCACGGCTCTGATATACAAAATTAGTATTAAGCGAGAAGACAAACAAAGAGCCGCCCCAGAAAAGATGCTGAAGAGCATACTCATTAGGTGTTGGCTTCATAATCATATAGTCAAAGCCAGGGATGTAGGTAGTCAGATTCAACTCCTCGAACCCGATGGAGAAATCAGTCTGCACAGCGAAATGCTTCGTAGGGCGAGCCTTCCACGAGATACCCGCAGAGAGCACAGGCGCCCCGATCTGACCGCCGAGACTATGCTTAGAAAAAGTGAGTATTTCAGCACTACCCTCCTGAGACTGAGCGCATAAAGGCGCGGCAACGAGCACCATTGCCAAAGACAAAAGAACAGTCAACCTTTTCATAAATTATCCTCCCCCTCGTTAGATCCGTTAATGATAGTGATGTGATAGCCAAGGAAGTAGCCATCATAGACACCATGGCCATTGTAGTCGAGCAGATGAGGGCGGATATAGAAGTGCCCTGGAGCCTCAGCCACGAAAAAGACATAGTAGTCCTTCTCCTCCACGATACGGTAGTGAGGATCGTTGAGAGAATCCGCATTTTCCTTAGGGATGTAAACCTCCCAGCCATGGAACTGACATTCATAGTTGCCAGGCACCACAGAAACAGTGCAAGTGTCGCCGATGCGGAGCGTATCCTGAGAGACATCGCAGCGCACCCTCCCGTCGTATTTGATGCACCCATCGAGAAGCACCAAGCAGACAGCCAATGAAAAGATAGTCAGAACTTTGCGCATAGTATCAATAAATTTAAAAGTTGTCAAGAAACAAATTTTCCCCGGAAGCGATTATTTCCTCGTCCAGTGCAGAGAGTCGATTGAGAGTTCCACAATCCCCTTGCCGCGGGAGATAGTGATGTGATTCTGACCATTGTCCGAGTCCGTAAGACACAGAGAGTCAGGCAGAATGTCAGGAAGAGAGTCAACAGGCGCGTAGAGATAGTCAGTCAGCACGAAATGCAGACTTGCCGCCTCAGAGTTGAAAAGCGTGCAATAGACATGAACCTCCTTATCGTCGTAGAAATAGTCAGTGCCAATCTCCAGTTCGTAGAAACCGCCGAGCCCCTCGCACTTCATAGTAGAAGACATGAAAGCCCCTCTGACACAGTCCAAGTACCTATTGGACATACACTCATAGTAGTACTTATAAGGGGTACCGAGACGCATAGAGCCATTTGTTTCATTCACCATAACCACCTCATCTGACGGATGATAACTGCTGATGGCAGCCTTGATTGCCTGGAAATCCTGCTTAACCTTAGGGTCGATGCGCTCGTGACGGCCGCAGCCCATTGTGACGATTAAGACGGCAGATGCCAGAATCAGAAAAAAAGATTTTTTCATAATGCCCAATATTCTTGAGGTGCAAAGTTAAGAATATTTTTGTAAACCGCCAAATTTTTTTAAGAAAATTACACATTATTATATATATACCCTTCGCAGCGAGAGGAACGCGAGGAAAGGCGAGACAGAGAAAATCCAGCCGTCGGAGGGTTCGACAGGGGGCAGATAAGGGGACAGACGCTTGATAATAGGCTGATAGTCAGTAAGAATCTCAGAGAGCATCCTCTCAACCATCAGACGGACAGGCATACGGCAGCCCTCACGCTCCATACGGGCAAGGGCGCGAGAGTAAAACGCTGTGATATAGTAATATAGCATATTATAGTCGCGCAGTTCGTGAGTAGGGTCATTGTGCTTGTTCAGTTGCCAGACCGTCAGCCCCAGCGCATTACGCAGTTTTTTGGCGGCAACATTATGGATACGCATAACAGCCTCCCAGCGACGGCGCCGGGAAGGAACGGCGTAATCCTCACGCGCATAGACATTTGCCTCAGTCAGCCTCTTGCGGACCGAGATGACAGCCGCGGAATATTTGCCGCGGAAAGGATTGATGATGGCATAGCGCTGGACAACAGCCTTATTCCCACGGTAATACGTGCGGAAACTCATTTCCGCGTGATGGTGCGTATGGCCAGAGATGCTGATGATGTATGATGGGACGGAATACATAGTAATTAGATTTGACATTGCAAAAGTACAACATAAAAAGAGCCAAAACAAGTTTTTCGGCAAGAAAAATTCATGGGAAATGCGGTGGTGGATGCAAGTGGCTGATGGACAGCGGGTTGTGAATGTAGAAAAATGGCGGAGAAGTCAGATTTATCGTTTTTCGATAAATTTTTGGTGGTTATGTAAGTGCCTGGTAATCAATGCATGCCCTGTATGGTCCACCTCCTGCCCATAGTGCTGCCATGGAAGAGACTCGTAGCAGAGCGCCGAGAAACGGCAAAAAAAGAGTTCCACCCGTTTCGGCGGATGGAACTCAGATAATATTTCGGGAAGATTATTTCTTAGCGCGGAGCGAAGCGATAATCAGATAAGCCATAAGAGCGATATACATAAAGATGCCAAGCACCTCAGCACCAGTGCTTTGTGCCCAGGCAGTCTGATAGAGGTCGGCACCCGCGAACTTGATAGCCGCAGCAACCACGCCCATAAGCGCGCCGCCAGCGATGAAACCAGAGGCAATCAAAGTACCGCGTTCAGTGCGGGCATTGTTAACCTCCTGATCCTTAGAGCGCGAAGAGACAAACCAACTGATGATGCCGCCCACCAGCAGAGGCAAGTTCAGTTGAAGCGGAATGAACATACCCAAAGCGAAAGGCAGAACAGGAACCCCGAGGAAATTCAGTAGAAGAGCCAGGATTGCGCCCACACCGTAGAGGAGCCAAGGAGCACCCTGCCCCATCATAAGAGGCTCAATCACAGCAGCCATTGCATTAGCCTGAGGAGCAACCAGCGCATTGTCGCCTGAGAAACCGTAAGTCTTGTTAAGCACAAGAATCACGCCGCCAACAGTGGCAGCAGAGACCAGTGCGCCAAGGAACTTGAACGTCTCCTGCTTAGCAGGGGTAGTTCCAAGCCAGTAGCCCACCTTAAGGTCAGTGATGAAACCGCCTGCAGTAGAGAGCGCAGTGCAGACAACACCACCGATGACCATAGCAGCAACCATGCCGCTTGTGCCCTTAAGACCCACAGCCACAAGGATTACAGAAGCAAGAATAAGAGTCATCAGCGTCATTCCCGAAACTGGGTTAGAGCCTACGACTGCAGTAGCATTCGCAGCCACAGTGGTGAAAAGGAAAGCAATCACGGCAACCACCACCCAAGCGATGAAAGCCTGGAAGAAATTGCCGATAACACCCAGCCAGAAGAACAGCAGCACGATGGCAAGAGCCGACACGATAGAGATAATCACAATCTTCATAGAAATGTCGCGCTCAGTGCGTGCGATGTTTCCGGCGATAGCCTTACCCTTAGAGAACTCATTGACAGCCAGACCTGCAGCCTGCTTGATGACGCCCCAAGACTTGATTATTCCGAGGATTCCAGCCATAGCGATGGCACCTATGCCGATGTTGCGTGCATACTGAGTGAAAATCACCTGAGGGTCAAGTTCGCTCAGCATCACATAGCCGTCAAGAGTCGTCATGCCAAGAAGAGGAATGACCACAAACCAGATGAAAAGAGAGCCGGCGCAGATTATCATACTGTATTTCAAGCCGATAATGAATCCAAGACCAAGAGTGGCAGCAGAAATGTTGATAGAAAGCTGCATCTTGAGTTTCATAGCCACAGCCTCGCCCCAGGCAGTCATACGAGTAGAGAGAATCTCGCTCCAGGCACCGAAAGTAGAGACAGCGAAATCGTAGAGACCGCCGATTGCACCTGCGATAAGGAGAGGTTTCGCCTGACCACCACCCTTCTCGCCGGAGATAAGCACCTGTGTGGTAGCCGTAGCCTCAGGGAAAGGATACTTGCCGTGCATGTCGCTAACGAAATACTTACGGAAAGGGATGAGGAACAGAATGCCCAGGATGCCGCCTAAGAGAGAACTCAGGAACACCTGGAAAAAGTCGACCGTAATCTCAGGATATTTGTCCTGAAGGATGTAAAGTGCTGGCAGAGTGAAGATTGCACCAGCCACGATGACGCCAGAGGCAGAACCGATAGACTGGATTATCACATTCTCGCCGAGAGCATTCTTGCGCCTCAAGGCAGAAGAAAGGCCCACCGCAATGATAGCGATAGGAATAGCAGCCTCGAATACCTGACCTACCTTAAGGCCAAGATAAGCGGCTGCTGCTGAGAATATTACAGCCATGACCAATCCAAGCGTCACAGAATATGCGCTTATTTCAGGCACGACCTGGTCGGCAGCCATAACCGGTTCGTATTTTTCGCCCGGTTTCAGTTCGCGTGCCGCATTCTCAGGAAGAGAAACATTCTTTTTTTCGTCCATGATTATTAATAGTTATTATTTATAGTATCAAGTTCAGCCGAAGGAAAATCGTTAGGGTCCTCGAAATTATAATCAACGTTAGTCCTCGAAGGCATCAGCATAGAATTGTCGGGCATAGGCGTCTCATCGTAAGAATTGACCGAGAGGAACTGCGCATACTCCTTGCGGAAGCGGAGATTGATGTCCTCAGTAGCACCATTACGATGCTTAGCGATGATAAGCTGAGCGATTCCGCGGAGGTCATTGCCATCCTTGTCCTGCGTAATCTTGTAATAGTCAGGACGGTGGATGAATCCCACAATATCCGCATCCTGCTCGATGGCACCGGACTCACGGAGGTCGGCCAACTGAGGCTTCTTGCCCTCGATAGGGTCGGTGTCGGCGCCGCGGCGCTCAGTGTTACGGTTAAGCTGTGAAAGTGCTATGATAGGGATATTCAGTTCCTTGGCCATACCCTTGAGAGAACGCGAGATCAGAGAGACCTCACCCTCGCGAGAGAAGAAATTCATACCCTGTGCATTCATAAGTTGCAGATAGTCGATGAAAATGATCTTCACATTATGCTCCTGGACGAGACGCATGGCTTTGGTTCGGAACTCCAGGACGGAAAGCTGAGGCGTATCGTCCAGATAGATAGGCGCATCCTGAAGGCGGTTCACGCCAGCGTCGAGGATGTCCCATTCAGACTTGTCGAGGTTTCCGCTTTTGATTTTATCGCCCGAAAGACGGCACACATTAATGATAAGTCGGTTCACCAGCTGCACGCAGCTCATCTCAAGAGAGAACATGGCGCAAGGGATACGGGTGTTGCCTTTGGAAGTCATCACGCCATCGACAGCGATATTCTTGATCATAGAGAGCACGAAAGCCGTCTTACCCATTGCAGGGCGGGCGGCGATGATGATGAGGTCAGATTTCTGCCAGCCGAAAGTGATCTTGTCCACCTCAGGGAATCCCGAAGATACTCCGGACAGACCGTCAGAATTCTTGTTGGCCTCGCGGATGCGCTCCACGGCCTCAAGGATATAAGGGTTGATCTGCTTTGCGTCCTTCTTGATATTTTGCTGGCTGATTTGGAAGACCTGGCCCTGAGCGTCTTGGATAAGGTCCTCAACATCAGTTTTGTCGTCGAAAGCGCGAGTCTGTGTTTCAACAGCGATTCTGATGAGTTCGCGGGCGAGATATTTCTGAGTGATTACATTATAGTAATACTCAAGGTGCATCGCGCTATGAAGATTGTTTGAGAGGTCGGCCACATATTCTATGCCGCCGGCGTTCTCGAGCTCGCCGTCCTTTTTCAGCTGCTCAACAATTGAGATGGCATCCACGGGCATCTTGTTTGAGAACAGATGCTGGGCAGCAACGAATACTTTCTCGTTGCGCGAGTCGTAGAAATACTCGGGCTTAAGTGCGTTGATGGTATCACTGACAACATTCTTGTTGTTGAGCATGTTACCGAGCACATTGTGCTCAGCATCCAGCGCTTGAGGCTGGACGTGGCCGAAATTGATCTGGCGGATATCGATATGCTCCGCCGCTTTCTTTTTATTAGAAACAGGCATAAATAGATTATGAATTTGAGGTTGCAAAGGTAGTAAATTTTGGTCAGATAACGAAAAAAAACGAGAGAAAACTTACCAACAAAGTCCTAACAATTTACTAACAGGCCGAGTCGGTTTTCTTAACATAATTTAACCATAAAAAAGTCATTGAAAACCATTGCTATATGGAAAAAAAGTCGTACCTTTGCAGCGTTTTTTACACAACATAATGTCTAACCCATTAATTGATTAAAACAAACTAAAAAAATGGAGAAAAATGTAATCCTTCCACAGGAAGATTTTGATTGGGAGAGCTATGAGAATGGCGATGTACAGTCAAAAGAAGAGAAACAGCAGCAGTCAAGCCTCTATGCTGGAACACTCAACCAAGTAAAAGAGAAAGAGGTAGTTATGGGCCGCATCATCTCGATCAACAAGCGCGAGGTAGTGGTAAACATCGGTTTCAAGTCGGACGGTGTTATTCCAATGAGCGAGTTCCGTTACAACCCAGACCTCAAGATCGGTGACGAGGTAGAGGTTCTCATCAAGAGTCAGGAAGACAAGAAAGGTCAGTTGATTCTTTCGCACAAAGAGGCACGCAATAGCCGTTCTTGGGAGCGCGTTAACGAGGCACTCGAGAACAACGAGATCATCAAGGGCTACATCAAGTGCCGTACTAAGGGCGGTATGATCGTAGATGTATTCGGAATCGAGGCATTCTTGCCAGGTTCACAGATTGACGTCAAGCCAATCCGCGACTACGATGTATATGTAGACCAGACAATGGAGTTCAAGGTAGTGAAGATCAACCAGGAGTTCAAGAACGTGGTTGTATCTCACAAGGCTCTCATCGAGGCAGAGATCGAGCAGCAGAAGCTCGAGATTCTCTCCAAGCTCGAGAAGGGACAGGTGCTCGAGGGTGTTGTCAAGAACATCACTTCTTACGGTGCATTTGTTGACCTCGGCGGTGTAGACGGACTCATCCACATCACAGACCTCAGCTGGGGCCGTGTAAACCATCCAGAAGAGATCGTATCACTCGACCAGAAGATCAATGTCGTAATCCTCGACTATGATAATGACAAGAACCGCGTAGCACTCGGTTTGAAGCAGCTCACTCCACATCCATGGGATGCACTTGACGCTAACCTCAAGGTAGGTGACCACATCAAGGGCAAAGTAGTGGTTATGGCAGACTACGGAGCATTCATCGAGGTTATCCCAGGCGTTGAGGGTCTCATCCACGTAAGCGAG